>NZ_JBFRCG010000016.1:0-267373 GCF_040965595.1 Paraburkholderia sp. EG287B | reverse complement strand
ATACCTGTTACTGTTTTCGGTCTCTCTCGAGACCGGTCGCTCACTCAAAGCTGACAGGAATTTGAATTGCTTCAAAAACCTGACTTACTTTAGTGTGAGACTCTTGATACTTTTGCTGCTCCTGATTTCGCTCCGAAGAACGACGTCAGGTCGCCACCGCATCAAGCGCCCACACTTATCGGCTGTAAATTTTTAAAGAGCAATTCGTCTTAATCGCTTCGTTTTCGTTCGCAGCGATCAGCGAAGGAGGCGAATTATGCGGGTCATTCCGGATATCGTCAAGCGACTTTCGAATATTTATTTTTGGGGCCGCTACGCCGATTTTCGGCAGCCACCGGCACTCACGCCTGTGGGGTCGCCTCTTCTGTCACCAAATCGGGGAATGGCAGCTGCGCCCTGCCCTCAGCACAATCGGATTCGAACGCACTAATGTCGTTGCCGATCAAGCGCCGACGGTCTCGACGGCGCCTTCGGGAAGCGGCTGGGGCAACCCGACACAAAACCCTTGCGCGTAGTCGATGCCAATCCCGCTGAGGCGCCCGATGATCGCCTCGCTTTCCACAAACTCGGCGATGGTCGCCTTGCCCGCGGCATGGGCCACCTGGTGAATGGACTGGACGATCGTGCGATCGAGGTCGCTGCTGGCAATCCCGCGCACGAAGCTGCCGTCGATCTTCAGATAATCCACGGGCAGACGTTTGAGGTAAGTGAACGAGGACATGCCGGAGCCGAAATCGTCGAGCGCGAATCGGCAGCCGAGTGCTCGCAGGCTCTCCATGAGGGCAATCGCTTTCGAGAGGTTGGTGATCACGGCCGTTTCCGTGATCTCGAAGCAGACGCTTTCGAAACTGATTGCGCAACGCTGCTGCTGCTGCACGATGTACGCGAGCAAGTCCTCGTCGCCGAGCGACGCGCCGGAGAGGTTGATCGACCAGACGTTTGCCGCAAGATGGCCCGCCGCGATGGCTTCGAAAGCACGGCCGATCACCCATCGATCGACGAGCGGCATCAGGTTGAAGCGCTCGGCGGCGCCAATGAAATATGCAGGAGGAGTCACATCACCCGATTCGTCGACCATGCGCAGCAGCAACTCGACGTGCACTTCCTCGCCGGGACCGCCCTCCTTGAGCGACTTGATCTGTTGCGCGTAGAGGCGGAAACGGTCGTGCTCGAGCGCCGCCTTCACGCGGGCCACCCACTCCATCTGCGTATGGGTGGTCGACTGGAGCTGATCTTCCAGGCAGTACTGGTGCACGCGGTTGCGGCCTTTTTCCTTGGCCATATAACAGGCGACGTCGGCCGCCTTCATGATGTCCCATGTCGAGATTTGCGTGTCATCCACCTCCACCACGCCGATGCTCACGCCAGTCGTCAGCAAACGCTGGTCCCAGGGTAGCCGGATGACCGTCACGGCCTCCCGCAGATCCTCCGCGACCCGCAGGGCGTCGTCGATGCAGCATTCCGGCAGCACGACGCCGAATTCGTCACCGCCCAGGCGTGCGAGGATATGGGCGACACGCAGTTGTTGCTTCAAGGCGCCGCCCACGCTGCGGATCAATTCGTCGCCGGCCGCGTGGCCGCACGTATCGTTGACGACCTTGAACTGATCGAGGTCGAGGAACATCACCGCATGCGAGCGCGTCCCGGCCTTCTCGAGCAAGCCCGATAGCCGGCGCTCGAATTCGCGGCGGTTCAGCAAACCCGTCAGATGATCGTGCGTCGCCTGATATTCGAGTTCGGCGGCATGCTTGCGCTCCGTGCTCGCGTCTCGAAGCACCATCACCGTGCCCAGCATTTCCTCTTCGTCGTCGCGAATCGTCGCCACAGAGCAGGCCACGGGCAGGAGCGAGCCATCCGGGCGCGTCACCGAGAGTCTGCGCTGCGCGTCGTCGTCGGCCGCCGCTGCCCGGTTGCGCAGGCATTGCGCAGTGACGATATTGCCGGAGCGCTCGTCGTAGAGATCACAGACATCGAACAACGGCTTCTGGCAGATATCGCGCGAGGGACGCCCGAGCATGCGCTCGGCGGCGGCGTTGCAATAGGTCACGCTCGCCTGGTTGTCCATGCGGATCACGCCGTCGTCGATCGAAGCGAGCGTGGCTTCGGTGAGGCTCTTTTCCTTCGCGGCTGCCGCTTCCGCCCGCTTGAGTTCGGAGATATCGAAGAGGCAACCGACGATGCGCGTGGCCCGGCCGCTCTCATCGCGTATGGCCTTGCCGCGTCCCCGGCACCACAGGTATCGACCATCGGCCATTCGCAACCGGTATTCGACATCATAGAGGCTGTCATGCTTCAGATGGTTGATGATGGTCTCGCGCAAGCGGAGCAGATCCGCAGGATGCACGAGCGCATTGAAAGCGCGGGTATCCATGGGGAGGTCACCTTCGCCATAGCCGAGCTGCTGGTACAGATAGCGGGAATAGTAGGCACGGTCGCTGACGAGGTCCCAGTCCCATAGTCCCGCATTGATGCCCTCGAAGCCGAGGCTCAAGCGCTCCTCGCTCAAATGCAAACGGGCGGCAAGGCGCCGGGAGAGGCGCAGCAGTAACAGCATGCCGATGCAAGCGAGCACCGCAACGGGCCACGCCATGACAGCACGGGAGTACTGGGCGAGCACGGCCGCCGCTACGGCACTCATCCACACAGGGAGGAGCACCACAACGATTCGACCGCGGCGGTTGCCTTCGGTAAGCCAGCTCACTGCGCGTGTGATCAGTCTCATGGCTGATTTAGTATTCTTCTTGGTTCAGCTTCCATGCGTCGCGTGCGCGCGGCACTACGAGACAGAGTCACAGTAAAGCGTGACGGCGTGGATCCGGAAAACGCGCAAACGGAGGAAGGCCCACGGACGGGTGGCCAAGTCTACCCGCTTTCCTTATTCCGAATGAATGGGGATTACCCGCGGAAGTTATTTATGTTTGCAGGACCAGGCATTTGCGTTCTTGCGCGCGCGAATGATAGATACAGAAAGACTGGCGAGTTTGATTTTGAACCGGCTCGCAAACGTTCGCGAGCCGGCCTTCTCGAGAATAGAAAACTGAGGCCGCCAACGCGGCCTCCTGCTTACCGGCTCTGCAGGCGGATATCGCGCGACGAAGCCCCCACATACACCGCGCTGCCAGCCACATAGGCCCAGTCGTTATGCGTCGTGTCCCAAACACTCTGCGCACGTTCGGTGATCGTCACGCGCACCGGCTGCGACTGACCCGGCTTCAGGAACACCTTCTGAAAACCAACCAGACGACGCGGCGGCTCGCCGGCATAACTCACACCCAGATACACCTGTGCCGTTTCCGCACCGGCTACGCGGCCATCGTTGCGCACCGTGAACGAGGCCGTGAGCGTATGCCCCGGGCCCTGCTTCACGGTCAGTCCCGAATAGCTGAAGTGCGTATACGAAAGGCCATAGCCGAACTCGTAAAGCGGCGTGATGTTGTTCGCGTCATACCAGCGATAGCCCATGTCCAGCTTTTCGGCATACACGGGATCGGTCGCGAAGGCGCCGTTCGTCCCCCACGTCGGCGTGTCCTGGTCGTGCACCGGGAACGTAACCGGCAGCTTGCCCGAAGGGTTCACCTGACCGAACAGCACGTTCGCAATCGCCATGCCGCCGCCCTCGCCCGGATACCACGCCTCGACGATTGCCGAGACCTGGTCCTTCCAGGGCATCAGTACCGGATTGCCGCTCTCGATGATCACGATCGTGCGCGGGTTGGCCTTCGCAACGGCTTCGACCAGCTGGTCCTGATTCGACGGGTTCGCGAGGCTCAGGCTTTGCAGATCGCCGAAGTCCTCACCCGCAGGCTGCGCCACGACGACGATCGCGACATCGGACTGGCTGGCGAGCGTCGCGGCCTGGGTGATCTCCTGCTGCGTATAGGCGCGGAACGGCTGCGTCTGATCGGTATTGCCCGCGAAGCTCACCTGCGCCGTAGGCGCGAGCTGCTGGATCGCCTGGGTGATAGGCGTATTGAGCTTGAGCCACGGGTTGGTCCACCAGCCGCAGCCCGTAGACGAAGCGAACGCGAGCCCGCCACAGCCCGAGAAGTTGCCCGTGACCGGATCGCGCGTATTGCCCGAGCCGCCGCCGCTCAGCACGGCCGTATCGGCGTGAGCGCCGATCACCGCGATCTTGTGCAGGCTCGGTGCCGAAAGCGGCAGCTGGCTGCTGTCGTTCTTCAGGAGAACGATGGATTGTTCTTCTGCGGCCTGCGTGAACGCGTTGTACTTCGCGAAGTCGATCGTGGCACCGCCCTGCGCCGGATGGTCCAGCACGCCCGTGCTGATCATCACATAGAGCTTGCGCCGCACCATGTCGTCCAGACGGTCCTGCGAAACTGCCTTCGATGCGATCGCCTGTTTGACCAGGTCGGGCGTGAGGTAGACCGTCGGGCCCACGTCCTCTTCCTCGTCGAGACCCGCGTTGATCGCTGGTGCCGTGCTATGCGTCGCGCCCCAGTCCGACTGCACCTGCCCCTGGAAACCCCAGTCCTTCTTCAGCACGTCGGTCAGCACATGCGTGTTCTCGCACGCGTAGGTGCCGTTCAGGCGGTTGTAGCTGCACATCACGCTGCCCGGCCGCGCTTCCTTCGCCGCGATTTCGAACGGCAGCAGATAGAGTTCGCGCAGCGTGCGCTCGTCGATCTGGCTGTTGCCGCCCTGGCGCCCCGTTTCCTGTTCGTTGCCGACGTAGTGCTTGATGGTGGCGATCACCTGCTGGCTTTGCGTGCCGATGGTGCGCGCCGCCAGCATTTCGCCCGCCAGCACGGGGTCTTCGCCGAGGTACTCGAAGAGGCGCCCGCCGCGCGGTTCGCGCGCGAGGTTCGTGCCGCCGCCCAGCCCCATGCCGAATCCTTGCTCGCGCAACTGGTCGGCGATGCGGGCGCCGAAGTCGCGCGCGAGGTACGGGTCCCAGCTTGCCGCGAGCGCGATCGTCGCCGGAAAGGTCGTGCTCTTCTGGCTCGTGCTGCCCGAGCCCGTTGCGGAATCAACCATATTCAGGTCGGGAATGCCCAGACGCGGCACGCCCTGAATATAGCCTGCGCCGCCGCCCGGCACGGCGCTCATCTGGTATTCGGAATGGATGAACTGCAGCTTCTCGTCCTGCGTCATGCGCTTGAGCAACAGGTCGGCACGAACGTGCGCGCCGAGGTTCTGGGGGACGGCCATCAACGGCATCGGCAACGGATAAGGTACGTCGTTGCTGCTGTCGCCGGCATGGGCGGTAGCGGCCACCGCAACCAGCACGGCGGCGGTGGGCCAACGGGTGATCCTCATATGTCTCTCCGGGAGTTCGAATACGTTATGGAGTACTGATCAGACCGGTAAGCAGGGTCTGGCAGAGCGGCCGGCCGCGTCAGGCGCCGGCAAACTTCCTGCGGGGAAACCGGTTGAGTTGCAGCGCGCAAACGTTTGCTTTTATGCATCCGCTTGGGCTTCGCCGGTTGATGTAGCAAAACTCCGAATAATCATATAAAAACTATTGAGTACCCTTACGGACTTTTATCTCAGTATTTTCCCGGCTGGCGGTAGCTAACACGCATGAAAGGCGCGAAACCGACAGGCAATCGTAAGACGGCGGTAATGTGATTGTTGCGAACGCAACGGAAATTCGAAATTCGATGTGATTTGCATGACGCCCGCGAACGCCCAGCGGCGCCCTGTGAGCGCAGCGCGCAGAGCGCGTCGCGGGCCGAAAAAAGCTAATCTGTTACGAGGCCTGCGCAAGCGGCGGCGCCCGCGCCTGCGTGCGCGAAATCGACATCACTGTAAGGAGTGGCCACGATGGAAAGGCAACGCAAGGTTCCCCGAATCGCTTCGACCCTGCTCGCTGCAACGTGCGCATTCGCTCTGGCAAGCGGCGCACTCGCGCAAACGGGCATGCCCCAAACGGAGCAGCAAGGCGACATCTCGTTCGTGTCCGGCGGCGTTGGCCGCGACGAGTCCTCCGCGCTGCGGCACGCGCGCAGCCAGTGGCCGCTCTCGATGCTGTTTACCGGCCCCGGCTCGAGCTATGTGGCCGACGTGCATGTGCAGATATCGAACGCCGGCGGCACGTCCGTGCTCGACACGCGTTCGCACGGCCCGTACATGCTCGTGCGGCTGCCCGCCGGACGCTATACGATCACCGCCACCTATAACGAGGTCACGAGGACGCAGCGCGTGAACGTCGCCGGCAACGGCAGCGCGCGTGCGACGTTCTCGTTTCCGGGCAAGCACTGAGCACGAATCGCGTCTCCAGCCTGTCGAGACGGCTCACCAGGGAACGACTCTCCCGAGGTAGTCGAGGTAATGCAGGCCGGTGCGGCCTGCGTACGCTTCGATCGTGCTGACCAGGTTGGGGACGCTCTCCTCGATGCCCAGGCGCGCTTGCGGGCCGCCCATGTCCGTGCGCACCCACCCGGGTGCCATGAGCAGCAAGGTTTTCGCGTCGTCCTGATGGCGCGCCGCATAGCTGCGCATGAACATGTTCAGCGCGGCCTTGCTGCCGCGGTAGACCTCGTGGTTGCCATTCGTGTTGTTGCTGACGCTGCCTTGCCCGGACGACATGACACCTATCGTTCCGGCCGGCTGCACGAGGTCCTGAAATGCCTCGACGACGCGCATCGGACTCAACGCATTCGTCACCATCACGCGAACGAATTCATCGGTTGAGACATCTGCAATCGTTTCACGATGGTCATTCGTGACGCCGGCGTTCACGAAGAGCAGGTCCACCCGGCGATCCTGAAGGCGATCGTGGAGTGCGGCGACCTGCTCCGGCACCGTAATATCGACCGTGTCGATTTCGAGCGCACCTTGCGAGGCCTGCGCCGCCTGTGCAAGCCGGTCCATCGAACCCGCCCTGCCGGTGGCGATCACGCGCCAGCCCCGCTCGAGGTATGCCTCGACCATGGCGAAGCCGAGTCCGCGCGACGCGCCGATGAGAAGGACCGTCTTTTGATGGGGTGATTCCTGCATCGCTATTTCCCTGTATTCAGTCGATATGGGAAATATAGTGGCGCCTCACACATGGCGGAAGACGCATGGCTTGCAGCTATGAGTTGCACGCAACGCCATGCCAAAAAGTGCCGTGCTAGCATCGGGCATGTCTGAACCCGACCTGAATCTCCTCATTGCGCTCGACGCATTGCTCGACGACGGCAGCGTGGTTGGCGCGGCGCGTCGACTGGGCTTGAGCGCCTCGGCAATGAGCCGGACCTTGACCCGCCTTCGCGAGGCGACCGGCGACCCGCTCCTCGTTCGCGCCGGCCGCGCCATGGTGCTCACGCCGCACGCCCAGGCGCTGCGCGAGCGCACGCGAAACGCGGTTCACGAAGCACGCGCCGTCCTCCTGCCGTCGGCCGCCGAGCCCGATCTCGCCACCTTGCAGCGGACCTTCACGATTCGCGCCAACGATGGTTTCGTCGAGGCCTTCGGCGCGCCGCTCATCGCCGCGGCTCGAGCTGCCGGTCACGACCGAAAACATCACGGTGTCGCAGATGTGGCATCCCCGCATCGAGGCCGATCCCGTGCATCGCTGGCTGCGGCAACTCGTGCTCGCCGTATGCCGGCAACGCGTGCCGCTGCGATGTCGCCGCGATCAATGCGCCGCGGCCTAGGCGACGATGAAGTCGATGAATGCGCGCGTCTTCGCGGGCGTGTAGTGGCGCGACGGATAGTAGACGTATAGCGGGAAGCGTTCATCGGGCCAGTCGGGGAACAGGTTCACCAGCCTGCCATCGGCAATCAGAGGCTCGGCGCCGAGCAGCAGCATTTGCGCAATGCCGGAACCGGCCAGGCACGCATTGAGCAAGGCGCCCGGATCATTCACGGTCAGCCGCCCATGCGTCGCCAGCACGACATGCTTGCGCTTGCGATGAAACTCCCACGGATAAGGCTTGCCTGTCTCGGGGTCGCGGAATTCGAGGCACCGGTGAGCGGGGCCTTCGAGATCTTCGGGGCGCAGCGGCCGGCCCCAGCGCGAGAGATAGGCCGGCGCCGCGACCGTCACGACGGCGGTATCGAGCAGCTTGCGGGCGACCAGCGTCGAGGAGCGCGGCTTGCCGAATCGCATCGCGACATCGAATCCCTCCGCCACCAGGTCGCCAAGACTATCTCTTGCGATCAGCTCGATCTCGAGTTCGGGATGAGCGTCCATGAACCGGTCGAGATCCGCGCCGAGAATCGCCCGATAGCACACCGGGTCCAGATTCACGCGCAGCCTGCCGCGCACCGCCGACGCACTCCCCGATGCCGCGATGGCCGCTTCCTCGAGCCCCGCGAGATGCGGGACGACCTGCTCGTAGAAACGGCGCCCGCCTTCGGTGAGTGAAATCGATCGCGTCGTGCGATTGAAGAGCCGGATATCGAGCCGTTTCTCCAGCCTCGCAATCGCGCGGCTCACGCCGGGCGGCGACATGCCGAGCACGTCTGCCGCGGCGGCAAAGGTCCCCGCGTCGACGACGGCGGCAAACACGCTGATCGCGCCGGAAATGTTCTCGAGTGTCGTTGTTCTCAATGTCGTCGTTCCAATGGCGGCCGGTACGGCGGCCCCTGGCAGCCTTTGGCGATGATGGCCCGGCCATCCGATTCGTGCGCCCGAGTCACTGATCTCGTGCCCTTCGCGGCATTTTGCTTCGGCCGCCCTGCGTCCAGAATGCGTCTCACCGAAACGGAACCAGGCAGCACCTCGCTGCCATCGTGTTCGGCATTTTCGACGAATTCGTCGTCGCATGCGGAGGGTTTCAAGTGTACGCAATTACAGGCATTACCGGAAAAGTGGGCGGCGCACTCGCCCGTGCGCTGCTGGCCTCGGGGCAACCGGTGCGGGCAGTCGTGCGCGACGTCGCGCGCGCCGCGTCGTGGCAAGCGCAAGGATGCGAACTGGCCACGGCAAGCATGGAAGACGCCGCCGCGCTGACCGCTGCATTCAGCGGCGCGCAGGGCGTGTTCATCCTGCTGCCTCCGCAGTTCGATCCCTCGCCGGGCTTCCCCGAGTCGCGCGCGGTCATCGACGCCGTTTGCACCGCAATCCACAACGCACGGCCCGCGAAGGTCGTGTGTCTGTCGACCATCGGCGCGCAGGCGCAAGAGAGCAATCTGCTCACGCAACTCTCGCTGATGGAGCAGGCGTTGGCCGCGCTGCCTGTGCCGGTGACTTTCCTGCGGCCCGGCTGGTTCATGGAGAACGCTGCGTGGGATGTTGCGAGCGCGCGCGACGATGGCGTGATCGAGAGCTACCTGCAACCGCTCGACCAGGCCGTGCCGATGGTCGCGACCGCGGACGTCGGCCGCCTCGCCGCCGAATTGCTCCAGCAAACATGGAGCGGCACGCGCGTGGTCGAGCTGGAGGGACCGCGCCGCGTGAGCGCGAACGACATCGCTTCTGCGTTTGCCCGCGTGCTTGGCAGACCTGTGCGCGCGGTGGCGGTGAACCGGCAGGAATGGGAGTCGCGCTTTCTGGCACAAGGCATGAAGCATCCCTTGCCGCGGATGCGCATGCTGGACGGATTCAACGAGGGCTGGATCTGTTTCTCGAAGCCCGCCGACGAGATCCTTCGCGGGCATGTCGAACTGGACGCCGTGCTCGAAGCGCTGGCAAGCGGTGCGTGACGAAAGGCATTGGCGCGAATGACGCCAAAGTTGGCGGGTTCGGCCGTGGCCCGCCGAACCCCGCCTCGTCTAGACTAACCTCGCAATCCGTTCACATTCTCTACTGGAGCGCGAATCATGTTCGATGTGCTGGCAACGAAACCTGCGGGCAGCAAAACCGCGCTCGACAACGTGCCAGGGCACGCGCTGACCGGCCGCCAGCGCCATCTCGCCGTTGGGAACGCGCGCGCAGTGCGGTATGCGCCCGCCGTCGCCCCCTTTGCGGCGATGACGGACACGACGCCTGAATCGTTCGACGCCCTGCGAGGCCTGATCGAAGAGCACGCACCCGTCGCCCTGACCACGCTGGATGCCGTGGAGCCTCCCGAGGGCTTCGCGCTGATCCGGCACGCCACGCTGCTGCAAATGGTCTGGCAAGGCGAAGCGCCTGCGCCCACCGCGCTGGAGCACGTGCGCCTAACGGAACATGACGTGCCGGAAATGCTCGCGCTGGCTGCGGCAACGCAGCCCGGCCCGTTTGGTCCGCGCACCATCGAATTCGGCGGCTACCTCGGCGTGCGCCGGGAGGGCAAGCTCGTCGCCATGGCCGGCGAGCGTATGAAGGTCGAAGGCCATACCGAAATCAGCGCCGTGTGCGTGGACCCGGCCTTCCGGGGGCAAGGGCTCGCGGCGGCCCTCATGAAGCTGCTGATGGCGGCAATCTGCGCGCGCGGCGAGACACCCTTCCTGCACGTGCTGACGTCGAATCACGGCGCCATTTCCATCTATCGCACCCTGGGCTTTGTCGAGCGCCGCGAGATGCATCTCACGGTGCTCGGCATCGCGCCATAAAGAGCCCGCTCGTTCACAACAAGTCGGTACGCAGCTCCCGCACGCCTCTTCCCAGGCGCTGCCGCAACAGGCTGCGCAGCGTCGCGCCGTCGCCGTAACCGACTTCGGCGGCGATCCTCTCCAGGTCGAGCTTGCCGCTGCGCAGCAGCGACTGCGCGTGCTCGACCCGCAAATCCTGAAAGTACGCCAGCGGCGACTTGCCGAGCACCTCCTGGCAGCGGCGCTGCAATGAACGCGAACTCGTGGCCAGCGCCTTCGCGGCGTCCTGCAACGAGAATCCCGACTTGAGATTTTTTCTCGACCATTGTTCGAAGCGCTGAATGAGCGGATCGGCTTGCGCCAGATGATTCGGGATGATGTACGGCGCCTGCGAAGATCGGATGTCTGCGAGCAGATAGCGCGACACGAGCGACGCGAGTTCCGGGCTCGCCGAACGGATCAGCCAGAGCGCGAGATCGAGATGCCCCATGGCCGCGCCGGCCGTCACGCCGATATCCGAAGGCACGAGCATGCGCGATTCGTTCAACTGAACATGCGGATAGCGTTGCCGGAAGAACGGTGCGAGCGACCAGTTGGTCGTGGCTTCGCGGTGATCGAGCAGCCCCGCCTCCGCGAGGAGGAACGTCCCCACGCACGAAGCGCCGACTCGCGCGCCCCCCGTTTGCCATTCGAGCAAGCGCGCCATGCCCTCCTCGACGTCCCGCCGCTCGAACGACTGGATCAGCTCCTGTGCGGACAACGTCACCAATGCCGGCACGATCACCCAATCGGGCTTCGCATCCGGCGCGACCGTTTGCACCGGCACCGCGAGGCCGTGAGCGGAGCGCACCCGCTTTCTCACCCCCACGAGCGCGACGTCGAAACGCGGCACGCCGCCCATGGTCGTGGCCGAAAGCTTGTTTGCGACCGAGAACGCGTCGAGCGTGACGGAGAGCCCGGTATCGAAGACGCCGTCGAGAGCCAGGATAGCGATGCGCATGGCGTAAATGCCTCTAAAGTTGTCGTTTGTGACAGTACAGCCGACGAGACCCCAACGATACACTCAATCGCGTTGCAAGTCGCAACAAACATGGATCAAGGAGGTTGTCATGAAGGTTCTCGCCATTGGATCGATCGTCAAGGAACTCACGCCCGCGCAGCGCGACGAGATCATGCCGCACGAAGTGCCGGCCACGCTCAAGCTCTACCTGGACGACAAAATCGAGCAGTACTGGTTTCGCCAGGACAAGCCGGGCGTGGTGTTTCTCATGAGTTCGGGCTCGGTCGACGATGTGACGGCCACGCTGGATACGCTGCCGCTCGTCGAGGCCGGCATCCTCGCGTTCGACCTGCTGCCGGTGGGCCCGCTCGCGCCGCTCGGCCTGCTGCTTCAAGGAAAGTAAGCGCTACCCAGGAGGCGCCGTCGACGCATGCGCCATGGGTCGTCGGCGGCCTCCTGGCAGCCTTCTTCTCCTCGCCGGAGATTTCACCTACAACGTACTGATCCGCCGCTTGTTTTCGATGCCGTCCGGCGGCGGGCGCAGAACCTTGGGGAACCTGCAGCACCTGGCAAAGGGAAGAAGGATGAAAACTAACGGTAAATACCAGATCGCCCGCGCGCTGGTCCTCGCGGCCATCGCGAGTGGCGCGGGCTATGCACATGCACAAACGGCGGCGAGCGCGCCCGGCGAGGCGTCCGCTCAGGAAGGCGCGCCCGCACAATCGGCCAGATCGGACAGCGCGTTGGTGCGCGACGTCCGCCGGGCCTTCACGCGCACCACGGGACTGAATTTCGCCAGCATCCACGTGACGGCGCATAGCGGCGTCGTCTCCCTGACGGGGTCGGTACCGCACCAGTCGCAGATCGCGCGTGCCGGCGACGCGGCGGGCTCGGTGCGCGGCGTCACCTCGGTGGAGAACCACCTGACCGTGCGGACGGCCCGCGGCAGCGGACCTTGATTGACGTATCCACAAGCGGACCTGGAAGCGGAGTCTTCGGAGGATTTGACCGGCGGCACAGCAGGATCGTCCTATTCCTCGCGCGCGCGTCCTGTCAAAGTGAGACATCGAACTTCGTTCAAGCAGCCCGCCGTATCCGGCCAGCCTGCGTCCTCGAGCCTCGTCTGCGAGACTTTCACCGATTCCGACATCGGGGGCGCCCACGCGCTTTCCCTGCAAATTCCGCTGGCCGCATCGTAGCGACCACTGGCGTTTCGCCGCCGCGACCGGACAAGCGCATCGAGAAGACGGAGCACGGCGCGCCGTTGCACGTCGATACCCAGTTCAGGCAGTTTGCAATCACGAGCCAGGCAGTGTGGTGAGCGCGGCCGCGTGGACGGCATCCGGCGTGCTACCACCCGGGCAGCGAACGGATTACCATTAGGATTCTCGTCTCGAGGGTGACGGTTATGGCTACCTATGGTATCGACGGTGTCCGCATCAGTTCCTCAACGGACCGCGTAACGCACGTGCGCTGGGCGCTGATCGACCCCCAGACGCACGACTGGCTCTCGACACCCACCATCTCCGAGGTGGCGGCCGTTACCAGCGACATCCGCTCGGGCGCCGTGGTTTATTCGGTGTTTACGCTGGGCGGCATGCGATTTCTTGGCCCGAAGATCAAGCCGGTGCCGCATCCCAACGGAATCGATGGAATCGATCTGGAAGTGCCGGACGGTAACGTCGAAAAATCCATTGACGATCTACCGCGTGTCTAGCGGCGCGTCGATTGTTCTGCCGGCTACCGGATAGAAGAGCGCGATGCGCCCGGATGGGCGCACATCGGCCGCTTGTCGACAACGTCGAACCGTTGAATCGCCGAATCAGATAATTCGGAATACCGAGTATTTGACCCGGCAATCAAACTAGCGAACGTTGCTTGTCAGTTGTAGCCCAGTATCGCCGACGTAGCGACATCTGCGCGGTCGCTTGGGTTGCCAGCCAGTACGACGGTGGGTTCGTGCAATAGCGCACGATACGGATGCAGAAACGGTTCGTTTTCCGGATCAACGTCGTCCTGTTCGATCTCCTGGGAGTGGCTGTACTCACGTTTATCCATGATCGTCTCCTGATGTAGGGTCTAGTTGTTCGACCAGTAGGGTTCCCTACACACCGACTCAGCAAGTTTGATGCCGTAGCCGCAACTGCGGCGGCCCATGCCGGGCCATCGCACGGATCCGCGCGGCCGCACGCCTTGTCCCCAAATCGCCACACGGATTCGGCCTTGCATCGACTGGCGAACTCCCTGGATAGATATTACATCACATTGTGATGCTTATACTTTCTATCCCTGCCGAGGAGTTTCTTCTGCCGCGCCCGACTATTGCGAAGTCGTGAGCTTCAGGTTCGGACGCAAGTCGTGCGTAACCGCTTCACGTTGCCCTTTGCGCAGGTCCGACACCTGTTCGATGCCCGCCTTCAGCACCTCCTCGCAAAACGCAATTCGCGTGCGGTAATACTCGGCCTGCAGTTGCGCATCCAGAACCCGCTGTTCGGCCTGGAACAGTGCCATGCGCAACTCACTCATCGCGCGTTGAGCCTGCTTCTCCGGCGTTGCGGCATTGTGGGCAATCAAGTTTGAAAGCCAATGCAACATGGATAAGCCCCCCTGTCTTCGATTTCACGATCGCACGCGTCAAGTTTGATAACCGCCCGAACTGTCGCTGGGAAAAGACTATCAGAGGCGAAGAAAACCAGTGTGTGTGCAAACGAACGTGTTGTATAAACGATGCAAAAGGTCGTATCCACGACGCGCTTTCATAGCGTGTTTTCATCGCGCGCTTTCGTTGCACGCTTTGCTCGCAAATGGGGAGCGATACATGTCCGTGGTGCCGGATCAGCCGATCGAGATGGGGCGCAACCGTGACTATCCACAAACTGAGGGTTCGCACACTCGCGCTCTGCATCGCGTTCGCGTTACTGGGCCCCGGCGTGTGTCTGGCTGACCAGGTGAAAGTCATGATGTCGGGCTGGTTTGCGCCAGCGTATCGTGATCTGGGCCCGCAATTCGAGGACGAGAGCGGCTATACGCTGGCCACCGTCTGGGGGGCGGCAACAGGCAACGCCCTGAATGCGATTCCCGTGCGGTTTGCGCGCGGCGAGTGGGCCGACGTGCTGATCGTGGTCAGCAATGCGCTCGACGACCAGGTTCGGGCCGGCAACGTGGTGCCCGGCAGCAAGGTGGACTTCGCACGCTCGCCAATCGGCCTCGTGGTGCGCGACGGCGTGCCGAAACCGGACATCAGCACGGTCGACGCCTTGCGCCGCACGCTGCTTGCGGCGAAGTCGATTGTCTATCCGGATAGTGCGAGTGGCGCCTATATCGCCAACGAACTGTTTTCGCGCCTGGGCCTTGACGGGCGCGTGAAAAGCAGGAGCCGCATGGTTTCCGCCGAGCGGGTCGCCACTGTCGTCGCGAACGGCGACGCGGAGATCGGCTTGCAACAGGTCGTGGAACTGTTGCCGGTGAAGGGGATAACGGTGGTCGGCAGTCTGCCCGCGGAAGTACAACGTTACACGGTGTACTCCGGCGGCATTGCGACCACGGCGAGAAATCCGCTCGGCGCAGCAGCGCTGATCCGCTTTCTGTCCTCGCCCGAGGCGGCGGCCGCGATTACGCACAGCGGGCTCGAACCGATCACGGCGCCGCAACCTCCTCCGCTGCCGCTGCCGCTGCTGCAGCCACAGCCGCAACTGGCACCGCAAGCACCGCTGCAACCGGTACCGCCGCCGCAACCACAACAGGCGCCACAAGAGCAGCAAGCGCAACCTCAACCTCAACCTCAACCGAATTGAGCGAAGCAGTCGTCCCGCCGATCAGCCATCACCGAAAGCTGGACTTCAACTCGCCGCCATCCCTTTTTCGGCCAGTTCTTTCTTCGCGCTTTCGTTCTTGGTCAGGTGCGTCAGGCCCATGCCGCGCAGGACGTTCGGCGCCTTCGTGAACTGGATGTTGTCGTAGCCCACGATCTCGATGCGATTGCCCCAGGGATCGCGAAAATCCAGAAACGGACCGTCGAGCGGTTTCACGCCCGCCGCCGCGAGCGCGGCGCGCGCCGCCTCCTTGTCGTCGACAACGAGGCCGACATGCCGGCCGTCGTCGGCGGGCTGTTTGCGTCCCGCCTGCAACGCGATGAACTGATCGCCAAGATCGATGAACGCCATCGTCCTGCTCTTGCCGCGCAACTGAAAGTCGAAGATGCGACCATAGAAAGCCAGCGCTTCCTCGATATCGCCGACTTCCAGCGCGACGTGATTGAAGCCGATGACGCGCGGCCTGGTGGTTGTGGTGTCAACCATTTCCCTCTCCTTCTGCAGCCAGTGCATAGCGTTCGCAAACTCGCCCGGAACCGAAATTCCGGCGAGACACCTCAAGTATGGGGATTGAAGTCGACTCACACTAGCGGGTCAAACAAGATTTGTTTGAGGTATTTTTGAATAAGAATCGTACCCGATGCGGCGCGCGTGCGAAGCGTAACCTATGATGGTTCGAGCGCAATGAGCCGGCAAACCGTGAGGGCACCAGCACCATGGACAGGACAGAGCGAACCATCAAGTGGCGCAGTCTGCCAAATGTAAGCAACGGCGCGAGCGAGCCCCGCAATCCGCTGCCGGCGGTCTGCGACGTTTCGGTGACGAACGTTTGCAACGCTGCGTGCGACTTCTGCGGCTTTTCGCGCGAGAAGAAAATGGCAGGCCCGCGCCGCTATCTCGATCCCGATGCGTTCGCGCGTGCCATGCCGATGCTGCGCAGACGCAAGATCCGCTACATGACGCTCCAGGGCGGCGAGCCGCTGGTGCACCCGCAAATCGAATCGCTGGTAGGCTCGGCCACGCAAGCCGGCATCCAGTGCGGCGTGATCACGAACGGCTGGTTCCTCCCCCGCCACATCAAGCAGCTCGCTGAAGCCGGCCTCAAGCGTCTCCTGATCTCGATCGATAGTGCGGACATGAGCGAGCACGAGCGCAATCGCGGCTTGCCCGGCCTCGCGGCCCGCATCCGCGAGGGCATCGCCCAGGCGCACACCTTCGGCATCCCGGTCTGCGCAACGGTGACAGTGAGCCATCTGGTCCGCTATGCAGCGCTTCCCGAAACGCTCAGCCAGCTTGGCTTCGATTCCGTGGTGTTTTCCTACCCAAGGCGCGACGCATTCGGTTCCACATCGCTGGTTTACGACGAGAATTCGAAGCTCGTCGACCTCAGCCGTGACGAGCTGCTCGAAGCATTGAGTGCCATCGAGGCCCTCAAAAAGCGCTTTCGCGTGATGGATCCGGGCGCCGCACTGGACGAAGTCGCGCGGTTCGTGCGCGGCGAGCGGCAACTCGTTCCGTGCATCGCCGGCAGCAAGTATTTTTATATCGACTGGAACCTCGACGTCTGGCGTTGCGAACCGTGGCATGAACCCATGGGCTCCGTGTTCGACCTCGACCGCCTGCCCGATCAACGCGAACCGTGCAACGCCTGCATGATGGGGTGCTACCGCCACGCCAGCGTCCTGATGCACGGTGCCAAGGCCGTCACTGACTCGGTCTATGCGCTCGGCAGGGGCGAGCTTCGCAATGCTGTCGGCTTCTTGTTCCAGCGCGGCGTGGCGTATTCGCTGTGGGCACTGGCCACTGAAGAATTACCTCGAACGGCGTTCACCGCATTGGCAGGACGGACCGGCACGCGCCGTTCATCGCCGCAAGGCGCATGAATCGAGGCTACGGGCAAATCACCGTCATGTTGAACGGGCCGCCGTTCGCCGCAGCATGAGCGACGGCCTCGTTCGCATCGTCGAGCGCGAAGGTCGTCACATCGAAATGGCCCAGATCGAGCAGTGCGCCGCGAATCAAGCCTGACATCAGCGTCACGGCGTGCGTGGGGTACATCCACTTGCCCCGCACCGTGATGTCATTGCGCATGAGCCACGGATATGGCAGTTCAAGCCCGGCTCCGCCGAGCATGCCGACACCGCCCATCAGGACCACGCGCCCGTAAGGGCGGACCGCCATCACCGCGGCACGCACCGTCGTCGCCGGAACCGAGGGCGGCATCAGGTCCATCACGCAGTCGATCGGCCCAGGCGCCGCTCGTTGCATGCGTTCGCGGTCCGTTGCTTCGTCGCCGGAAAGCGCCACGGTTCGCACGCGCTCGCCGAATTTGCGCGCCAGCTTCTCGAGCGCCTGCACGTTGCGTCCGGGTGCAACGACGCAGCGCGCGCCCATGGCGAGCGCGACCGCAACGCACGCGCTGCCGAAGTTGCCGGTCGCGCCACTCACGAGCAGGATTTCGCCGGCCCGCAGATCGGACGCGAGCAGTCCGCCATACGGCACGAGCAGCGTATTGAGCGCGCACCAGCGCGCGGCCTCGGCCGGATCGATATCGCCGATACGCACCGCGTTCTCGGTCGGCACCCTTACCCGTTCCGCAAACGGGCCGTCATGAAAATAGC
The DNA here is from genome assembly GCF_040965595.1 of Paraburkholderia sp. EG287B. Classification (NCBI taxonomy): domain Bacteria; kingdom Pseudomonadati; phylum Pseudomonadota; class Betaproteobacteria; order Burkholderiales; family Burkholderiaceae; genus Paraburkholderia; species Paraburkholderia sp. EG287B. The sequence goes on along the minus strand of NZ_JBFRCG010000016.1, from coordinate 249,536 downwards.
GCTGCAATTTCTGGCCGCCCTCGCCCCGCGCGCTCCAGCCCTGCAGCACGATGTCGGGCATGAGTGCGTCGTCGCGCGCACGCACCGTCGGATCGCAGAACACCCAATCGCCCGGTTGCAGCTTCGTCGTATCCGGGCCGATGGTTCGAACCCGGCCGATCGCGCCGCAGCCAGGCACGATCGGCAGCGCGATGGGATAGCGGCGCTCTCCGCTGAACACTTCCTGCGCATAGGACAACACCGGCGCCGCAACGACGTCCACGATGACCTCGCCGGTGCCGGCAGAGGGGTCCGGTATCCGTTCGATCGCGAGCGGCGTGTCGAGCGTTTTCAGAATGGCAGCTTTCATGGCGCTTCCAGAAGGGGGAACGAGCCGATTCTGGCAGGCTTAGAATGGGCAACAAGGCCCGCTGCGATCCCAGGATTGCGCCGTCCCACCCTGCACGAAGCGAACGCGATGACAGCCACGACACAAACCCAATTCGGCGATTTTCTGCGCTCCCGGCGCAAGAAGCTGAGCCCCGACGACGTCGGCCTGGGCGGCGGACGGCGCCGCCGCACGCCCGGCTTGCGGCGTGAAGAAGTCGCGGAACTCGCGGGCATCGGCGTCGACTGGTATGTCCGGCTCGAGCAGGGACGCGCGGTCAGCCCCTCGAATGCGACGCTCGATGCGCTTGCCCAGGCATTGCGGCTCGACAAGGCCGAAACCGCCCATTTGCGCGCGCTCGCGCAGCGTGGCGAGGCACGCACTTTCGCGCGTGAGAGCGTGCCGCCAACCCTTGCGCGAATCGTCGCCAGTCTCGCGCTGCCGGCCTACGTGACCGGCCGGCGCTGGGACATCCTCGTGTGCAACGAGGCCGCCTCCGATCTGCTGGGCTTCGATCGCCTCGCTGCGAAAGACCGCAACATCATGGTCTACATGTTCATCGAACCCGAGGCACGGCGGCTCTTTGGCGCGGGCTGGTCCGACGAAGCCCGCCGCATGATCGCGCTGTTTCGCACGAGCCACGACCTCCATGCGGGCGACCCGGCGTTCGTCGAGCTGGTCGAGCGCCTGCGTTCAGGCAGCGAGGAGTTCGCGAGGTGGTGGAGTGCGCACGACGTGCGCAGCGGCGCGTCGGGCCAGAAGGTCTTTGCGCACGCGAAGCGCGGTATGCAGCGCTATGAGTACGCGACGTTTCAGGCGAACGACGATCCGGCGCTGAAACTCGCAATCTATACGCCGATCGATGCGGATGCCGTTTAGCCTGTCGCGGCAACCAGCGTATGGTGCGCCCGCTTGCCGGCGTGGTGTTTGACGCTCTGCCGGTGCGCACCGGACGTCGGGGCGCTCCGGTACGATGCGAGCCGCACCCTGACGCCGTGCGAACGCGCGAGCGTCGCATAGTGATGATGCGCACGGGCGCTTGCGTAATAGCGCGGTTCGACGACCGGCGTGTCTTCGCCGTTCAGCCAACGCCGTATCGTGACGAGATCGGCAGAGCGTCCCCACGAGGTTCGCGAGCCGAGCAGCGCAATCATCACCTGCCCGTTCGGCATGTTCGCATCGACCACGATGCAGCGCCCCGCCTCGCGGATATAGCCTGTCTTTGCGACCAGCACGTCCCAATCGGCTGAGCTCACTATCGGGTCGGTGTTGTGATAGAACCGCGTCCTCGTGCCGATCGCCTCTTCGTAACGGGGAAGCGTCGTGTATTCGCTGATCAACGGATAGCGCGCCGCGGCGTCCGCCATCTTCACGACATCGCGCGCCGTCGAGAGATTCTCGGGCGAGAGCCCGGTTGGATCGTCGAAGTGCGTATTGGCCATATGCAGCGCGCGCGCCTTTTCATTCATCAGGCGGATGAACGCCGGCTGGCCGCCCGGGAACGCATGCGAAAGCGCGGAGGCAGCGCGGTTCTCCGACGCCATGAGCGCAAGACGCAGCATCTCTCCGCGCTCGAGCGACGCACCGACAGGGAGGCGGGACCCCGTATGCTTGAGCCGATCGATGTCGTCGTTGTCGACGGTCACCGTGTCTCCCAAGGGCTGGGCGCTGTCCAGCACGACCATTGCCGTCATCAGCTTGGTGAGCGACGCGATCGGCTGGGCCTCGTCGGCGTTCTTTTCGAGCAGGACTTCGTGGCGCGCGACGTCGTACACGATCGCGCTGTGTGAATGGAGCAATGGCGTCTCGCCCCACGCGACGAACGGCGCCGAAGCGAGCAATAGCGCGCTGAGGAATTTATTCATGGCGTTCACACCCTGGGACGGCAATCAGGCGATGGCGGGTCCAACGTGCAACTGATCCCCAACGATTCAACTGTAGTTGCTCGTCGCACGAATGAGTGTGGGAAAGAGGACAGAATTCTTGTCCTTCAAAGCGGCTATTCAGCGCCTTGCGAACATACCTCCGACGTCTTGAGCTAGTGCTAGTGACGCGCGCGAGGCGTGCCGCGTTTCCTTGCGCGCCGCCCTCGCCCGTTCGTCTTCCAGTTCAGGAAGCTGGCCACGGCAGCCGCAATGAATGTGACGAAAGTCGAGGCCGACGAAGCGAGGAGCGTGTATTCCCCTGGATTCATCGAGGGCGTTGCCGACTGGAATCGGGATGCGGACGAGGATGGGACTGCCGGGGCGCTTCTCGGCGAGGCTGGCGAGATGCGCGACGCTGACGCGCCTTTGAGCTGCACGACGGTTGCTGGCGGCAGCGGAGCCGCCCACTTGTAGCGCACAAAGAGGGCGGCCGTGACGCAAAAGAATCCCATGAAGAGACCCAGAAACAACCGGCAAAACAGTTCGAGCCTGAGGGAATGAGCCATGTCAGCCTCCGTCGTCGTCAACGGTTCCCACAGGCTTATATTGCGCTGGCAATGGCAAAAGGGAATAGCTTCAGACAGATAGTCGCTCGACGATTTCATCGAACGACGGCCGCATTTCGACTTGCTCGGCGAAACAGTCTGCGATCAGCGCATCGAGCCCGGTATCGCGATCGCGAGCCTCTCCGGTCAAACGCTGCGCGAGTTCTTCCAGCAGGCAGCCAAACGCACGCACCTCGATGCGCTCGAGCGCCTGCGACTGTGCGCGATCGTCGCTATCGTGAAAGGACGCCGCGCCGAAGTCGCCGAGCAAGACGTGCCCTGAGCCGTCGTGCAGGATGTTGTGCGCATAGAGATCGCCGTGCATGATCCCGCGCCCGTGCAGATGCTGCGCCGCCGATGCGATCCCGCGCGCGATCTGCAATGCAACCGGGCGGTCGAACAGAACATCGGCCGCGTAGACGTCACGCGTACACGAGTCGAGGCTCGGAGGACCGGCGAGATTGGCGAACGACGGAGGGATGAGTTCCATCACGAGGCCGTGCTCGCCCAGCGGATGACCCGTGATCTTGCCGAGCACCGGGATGAGGTTCGGATGCGAACCGGCCTGCAGACACGCCGCCATTTCCAGCTCCGGCAAACCGTCGCTCGTGACCGCGCCCTTGAACAGCTTGACGGCCACCGCCTCCACCGGATGGCCGTCGCGCAAAAGACGCGTCGCGCGATGCGTCACGCCCGATGCGCCCTCGCCGAGCGTTTGCCCGAGCGCGAGCGTATGCCAGTCGATATCGGGCACCGGCGCATCGGCCAGCGCCACCTGCTCACGCGCGACGTTCAGCGGATTGCCGGCATAGGCGAGCCACGCGAGCCGCGGCAGGCGCAACAGCCAGTCGGGCAAGGCGTCGAGCCGGTTCGCCGAAATCCGCAGCAGTTCGAGCCGGCTGCACGCGGCCATCGTCTCGGGCAACGCGCGCAGCCGGTTGCCGGCGAGCATCAGCTTCTGCAGATGCGGACGCTCGCCGATTTCGGCCGGCAGCGCGTCGACGTCGTTATCGGTCAGGATCAGCCAGCGCAATTGCGGCGGCAGCGCGCGCCCCGAAACGCGGCGGATGCGGTTCGCCTTGAAGCCGACCATGCTCAGCGATTCGCAGTCGCCGAGGACGGGCGGCAACTCGGTGAACGGATTGTTCGAGGCGAACAGAATGCGCAGACGGCGCAGCCTCGGCAGGTCGTCCGGCAGCGACGTGAGCGCATTGCCCGAGAGGTCGAGCACCTCCAGGGTGTCGGCGAGGTCGAAGATCTCGCGCGGAAATTCGGTCAAGCCGCAGGCGAGCTTGAGCTGTCGGGCGCCGGCGAGTTGTCCGTCACGCAGTTGTTCGAGGGTAGCGGTCTTCACGCGTGAATGGAATCGAGTAATGGCAAGGAAGTCACAAGCGCCGCTGCACAACTCAGCGCCGACCCTTGCAATTCTAGCGGGTGACTCGCCTGGGCCGCATTTTGGGCTGCAAGCTTCAGGAACGCGCCTGCTCGCTTGCGGCAGCCTGCTCGTGCACGCTCGTCGCCGACCAGCCGCCGCCCAGCACCTTGTACAGCGTGACCTGATTCGAGAGCTTCGCCAGCTCGTCGCTGACGAGTTGCTCCTGTGCCGTATAGAGCGTGCGCTGCGCGGTCAGCACGGTCAGGAAGCTGTCGGTGCCGGTCTTGTAGCGCGCCTGCGCGAGATCGTAGTAATCCTGCGCCGATTTCACGTAGTCGCGGTCCGCCGCGACCTGATCGACATAGGTCGCGCGCCCCGCCAGTGCGTTCGACACTTCCTTGAACGCCGTCTGGATCGCCTTTTCGTAGTCGGCCACGTCGATATCCTTCTCGATCTTCGCCACGTCGAGCGACGCCTTGTTGCTGCCGTAATCGAAGATCGGCATCGTGATCGTCGGCGCGAACGTCCACGCGCCCGTGCTCGCCTTGAACAGCTGCGAGAGGCTCGTGCTGGCCGTGCCGGCGCTCGCTGTCAGCTCGATCTTGGGGAAGAATGCCGCGCGGGCGGCGCCGATGTTCGCGTTCGCCGCCTTGAGCGTATGCTCCGCCTCGACGATATCGGGCCGCCGCGCGAGCAGATCGGACGGCATGCCCGCATCGACGACGGCGAACATGGTGTCGCTCTCGAGCAGCGTGGGCCCGGTGGCGAAGTCGTCGGGCAACGGGCAGCCGATTTCGGCAATCAGATTGTTGCGGTCCTGCGCGACCGCGCGCGTGTATGACGCCGCGCTTGCGCGTGCGCTCGCCAGCGAGGTCTGCGCCTCGCGCACGTCCTGCAGCGACGCGCTGCCGATCTTCATCATGCTCACCGTGAGGTCGTAGGTGCTCTGATCGGCCGCGACGGTGTCGGTCGAGACCTTCAGCAAGGTCTCGTCGGAGAGCAATTGCAGATAGTCGGTCGCCACGTCGGCCACGAGCGAAAGCTGCGTGCTGGTGCGCGAGGCCTGCGTCGACAGATAGTTTTCGAGCGCCTGGCGCTTGAGGCTGCGGATGCGCCCGAAAAAGTCGATTTCCCACGACGTCGTGCCGACCGACACGGTATTCGAGTGGCTGACCGCGCCATCGGTGCGCGTGTTCGTGAGCGAGCCGCCGGCGTCGATCGTCGGCGCCAGTTCGGCGCGCGTGATGCGGTACTGCGCCTCGTACTCGGCCACCTGCAGCGCCGCGACCCGCAGGTCCCGGTTGTGGTCGAGTGCGAGCGCGATCAGCTCCTGCAGGCGCGGGTCCTTGAAGTAATTGCGCCAGCCGACCTCGGCCGCGTTCGGTGCCGCAGGTGAGTTGGCAGGCGTGGGGGACGTAGCCGCCGATGCACCCGCGTCGTACGCGGTGCCCGTTGGCCACCCGGTGGCGACCGGCGCTGCGGGCCGCTGATAAACCGGGTCGAGAGAACATGCACTCAGTGCTGCCGCACAAAGCACTGTCAAGAGCTTCAGTTTCATTGCTGGTCCTTTGCGGGCTGTACGGCTTCGCCGTCGCCATGCTCCTTGAACAGCCGGCGCACGACGATGAAGAACACGGGCACGAAGAAGATGGCGAGCGCCGTCGCCGCGATCATCCCGCCGGCAACGCCGGTTCCGATCGCATGGCGCGCGGCCGAGCCCGCGCCGGTGCTGATCACGAGCGGCAAAACGCCGAACACGAACGCCAGCGAGGTCATCAGGATCGGTCGCAAGCGCTGGTGCGCCGCTTCGAGCGTGGCCTCGACGAGCCCGCGTCCCTGCTCCTGGAGGTCCTTCGCGAATTCGACGATCAGAATCGCGTTCTTCGTTGCGAGGCCGATTGTCGTCAGCAGGCCGACCTTGAAATAGACGTCGTTCGACAGCCCGCGCAAATGCGCGCCCAGCAACGCGCCCAGCACGCCGATCGGCACCACGAGAATGACCGCGAGCGGCACCGACCAGCTTTCGTACAGCCCCGCGAGGCACAGGAACACCACGATCAGCGAAATCGCATACAGATACGTGGCCTGCGAACCGGCGAGCACTTCCTGATACGACTGCCCCGTCCACTCGATGCCGAATCCGGCCGGCAATTGCTTCGCGAGATTTTCGACGGCGGCCATCGCCTGGCCGGTGCTCACACCGGGTGCAGGCTGCGCGCTCATCTGCATCGACAGTTCGCGGTTGTAGCGTTCGATCTGCGGCGGACCAAACGTCCAGCGCGTGGTGGCGAACGCCGAGAACGGCACCATCTGGCCGTCGTAGCCGGTCGTCGTCGTGGACGATGTCGACGACGAACCCGAAGTCGAACTCGACGATGACGAAGTACTCGACGACGACGAATCCGCGCGCACGTACCATTGCCCGATGTCGTCTGGCATCATCCGGTACGGTGCGTCCGCCTGCACGTAGACCTTCTGGATCCGCCCCGTATCGATGTAATTGTTCACGTATGCAGAGCCGAACGCGGTGGAAATCGTCGTGTCGACATCGGCGATCGACAGCCCGAACGCACTCGCTTTCTCCCGGTCGATATCGACATAAAGCTGCGGCGTATCTTCGAGGCCGGCCGAACGCGTCATGGCGAGCGACGGGTCCTTCGCGGCCAGCGCGAGGAACTGGTTGCGCGCCTTCAACAGCTTGTCATGCCCCTGGCCCGCGCGGTCCTCGATCTCGAAGTCGAGGCCGCTTTGCGTGCCGAGACCATGAATCGCGGGCTCGTTCATCACGAAGATCTGCGCATCGCGATTGCCCGCGAAGACCGCGTTCGCGCGATTGATCACTGCCTGCGCGCTATCGTTCGAGCCGCGCTGGCTCCAGTCCTTCAGCTGCACGAATGCGAGCGCATTGTTCTGCCCCTGCCCGTTGAAACTGAAACCGTTCACGGCCATCACGTGCGTCACCGCGGGCTGCTTCAGAAAGTACTGTTCGACGGCGCCCACGGTCTGTAGCGTCTTCGAAGAAGGCGTGCCGACCGGCGCCGAAATCGACACCATGATCGAGCCCTGGTCCTCTTCCGGCAGATACGACGAAGGCAGCGTCACGTACAGAATGCCGACCACGCCCGCGATGAGTGCATAACCGAGCATCCAGCGCGCGGGCCTGGCCACCACGCGCGCAAGCGTGGTGCTGTAGCACGCGTTGCTCTTCGTGAAGAAGCGATTGAACGCGCCAAGCAAGCCGCGACTCTGCGCGTGCTCGACGGCCGACGGGTTCAGCAGGCTCGCGCAGAGCGCGGGCGTGAGCGTCATGGCGAGCAGCACCGAGAGCACCATCGCCGAAACGATGGTGACCGAGAACTGGCGATAGATCGCGCCGGTCGAGCCGGAAAAGAAGGCCATGGGGATGAAGACGGCGGTCAGCACGGTCGTCACGCCCACGAGCGCGCCGGTGATCTGGCTCATCGCCTTCTTCGTGGCCGCCTTCGCGTCGAGCTTCTCCTCGGCCATGATGCGCTCGACGTTTTCGACGACGACGATCGCGTCGTCCACGAGCAGGCCGATCGCGAGCACCATGGCGAACATCGAAAGCACGTTGATCGAAAAGCCGATCGCCGACATCACCCCCAGCGTGCCGAGCAGCGCGACCGGCACGACGATCGTCGGAATCAGCGTCGCACGCAGGTTCTGCAGGAACAGATACATCACGAGGAACACGAGGATCACCGCTTCGAAGAGCGTCTTCATGACCTCCTCGATCGAGATCTTCACGAACGGCGTGGAGTCGTACGGATACGCGATCGCCACGTCCTTGGGCAACTGCGGCTGCAGCTCCACGAGCTTCGCGCGCACGGCCTTCGCGACCGCCATGGCGTTCGCGCCGGTCGAGAGCTTGACGGCCAGCGCGGCGGCCGGCTTGCCGTCGAGCCGCGAGGACGTATCGTATGAATCGCCGCCCACCTCGACGCGTGCGACGTCCTTGAGCCGAACCTTCGAGCCGTCGCTATTCACGCGCAGGAGAATGTCGCCGAACTGGTCGGGCGTCGTCATCAGGCTCGACGCCGAGATCGTCGCATTGATCGCTTGGGAATCCGTAGCAGGCGCGCCGCCGAGTTCGCCCACGGAAAGCTGCACGTTCTGGTTGGTGACCGCCGTCGTTACGTCGGACGCGGTGACGCCGAAGCTGCGCAGCTTCACGGGATCGAGCCAGATCCGCATGGCATGCTGCGCGCCGAACAGCGTGACGTCGCCCACGCCGTTGATCTGCGTAAGCGGGTCCTCGATCTGCGTGGCGATGACGTTGCCGAGGTCGATCGAATTGAGCGTGCCGCCCGGCGACGACAGCGCGACGATCATCAGAAAGTCGCTCGACGCCTTCGCGACCTGCACGCCCTGCTCCTGCACCGTCTCCGGCAGCGAGGCGGTGGCCTGGGTCACCTTGTTCTGGACCTGCACCTGCGCGATGTCCGGATTCGTGCCGGGCCGGAACGTCAGGTTGATGGTCGCCTGCCCCGCGCCGCTGCTAGTCGACGACATGTACAGCAGGTTATCGATGCCGGAAAGCTTCTGCTCGATCACCTGGGTGACGGTCTTCGCGACCGTGTCGGCGGAGGCGCCCGGATAGGTCGCCGTGACCTGCACCGAAGGCGGCGCGATGGTCGGATATTGCTCGATCGGCAGCGTGGTCGTCGCCGCGCCGCCGATCAACATGATGACGATCGCAACGACCCACGCGAGGATCGGGCGCTGGATGAAGAAACCTGCCATGCGCCCTCCTTACGACTTCGCCGCTGAAGCTGCTGCTGAAGTCACAGCAACGCCCGAGGCGGCATCAGCGGCCACGTGTACCGCCACGCCAGCCTGCACCTTCTGCAACCCGCTCACGATCACGCGATCGCCGGCCTTCAGTCCGCTCGTGACGATCCACTGGTCTGCATAGGCGCTGTCCGCTTGCACGGCCACCTGCTTCGCATGCCCCGTCGCATCGACGACCCACACGCTCGCGCCGCCGTCCGAAGCACGCGTGACCGCGAGTTGCGGCACGAGCAGCGCGCTCGTGCTCTCGCCCTCGTCGAGCTGCGCGCGCACGAACATGCCGGGCAGCAGTTCGCCGTCCGGGTTCGGGAAGACCATGCGCAGCGTGACCGAGCCCGTCGTCGCGTCGACGGTGATGCCCGAAAACTGCAGCACGCCTGCGTGTGCGTACGTTGTGCCGTCCTCCATCACGAGCTGCACCGCCGCGCCCGTGCCCGCGCGCTTGAGCCGACCCGAGGCGAACGCCTTGCGCAAGCGCAGCCAGTCGGCGCTCGAGCGCGTGACGTCGAGGTACATCTCGTCGTATGCCTGAATGGTGGCGAGTGCCGTGGTCTGCTCCGAGGTCACGAGCGCGCCTTCCGTCACCGACGAAGCGCCGATGCGGCCTGAAATGGGCGCCGTGATCCGCGTGTAGCCGAGATTGATACGCGCCGACTCGAGCGATGCGCGATCCGCAATCACGTCGGCCTCGTCCTCGCGAACGGCCGCGATCGCATCGTCGTTGTCCTGCGCGCTGACCGCGTTGATCTTCACGAGCTGTGCGTAGCGGTCGGCTTTCGTCTTTGCGGAAGCGAGCGTTGCCTGCGCCTTGGCGAGCGTGCCGCGCGCCTGATCGTAAGTCGCCTGGTAGGTGGCCGGATCGATCTGGTAGAGCACCTGCCCCGCCTTCACGTCCGAACCCTCGACGAAGAACCGCTTCTGCACGATGCCGCCGATTTGCGGCCGCACATCCGAGACCTTGAGGGACGAAAGCCGGCCGGAAAGCTCGGCCGTCATCACGATGCGCTGCGGTGCGAGCGTCTTGACGCCGACTTCGACGCTCTGGCTGGCGGGGTTGGCGGGCATCCCGGCGTCGTGACGTTGACAGCCGGCGATCAATATGGCGGTCGAGCAGAAAAGCGCCGCGCCCAGGCGTTGGCTCTTCCAGCTCCGCCTCTTTCTAGCATGAATCTCTTGTGGCATATATCCCATCGAATCGTGCGTTGACTCGCCTTCCCGGAACATGGGCAGGCGCAAAGCCATTGACTCGCAGTACTAAGCGGTTGAAGTCTTGCAGCCCGGAACGACTGATGCCTCGTTGCACATCAGCTTCCAACCCTGAATTGGATGTTCCCGGTCACATAACTAAACTGAACGGTATGGTTTATAATGGAACGATCGATGGCTGTCAATCGCCTTACCCGGCAACGAATGTTTCAATCCGTGACGGGCCGGGGTATTGGCGCGGGCGCTCGCGTCCCGGCCTGAGAGCGAGTGAGGAAGGGAGACCCCATGAGAAAGAAGACCGAAGAAAAGCGTCAATCCATCATCGAAGCCGCGCTGGCAGTGTTCCGGGACGTCGGCTTCGAGCAGGCGTCGATGACGCAAATCGCGGCTCGTTCGGGTGCGTCGAAGGCGACGCTGTATAGCTATTTCGAGTCGAAAGAGGCGTTATTTGCTGAAACAATGACAAGCCGCGCCGGGACGGAAATCCGCCATGCGTTCAGTCAGCTGACGCTCGATATGCCGCTGGGCGAGTCGCTCGTCGCGTTTGGGGTGCACTACCTGACGGCCGTGCTGCAGCCCTCTTTTCTGGCCACGCGCCGGCTGTGCTATCAGGAGGTCGACCGGTCGAACGTGGGGCGGACCTTGTACGAATCGGGTCCGAAACGGGGCTTGATGCACGTGCGCGATTTTCTGGCGAGCGCGATCGAAGCGGGCACAATCCGGCCGTGCGACCCAGGCGTCGCCGCGCACCATCTGCTGGCGCTGCTCGAAGCCGAGTTGGTCGAAATCGCGACGCTTGGCTATGAGGTCAAAGCCTCGCGCGCGAAATTGCTGGAGGTCGTAAACCGGGCAATCGATGTTTTCCTCGCGGGCTACGCCGTGGCAGCGCCGCAAGCGAACCGCAAGGGTTCGCAGAATGCGAAATGATGGCGGGCTTCGCGAGCGCAAGCCCGCGTCAGCAAGGCGCAACGTGCGGAATCATCGCGGCCTGCCCGTGCAGCACACCGGCTTCGTCGATCAGTTGCCATACGGTCGCGCGCTCGATCCAGAAGCGCTGCCCCGATTTCGTGATGCGGATGCCGCGATAGTCTTTCACGAAGCCTTCGCGTGTCACCGAATCGAGAAATGACTGGCGCTCGCTACGCTCGGGCGCCTGCGCGGAAAGACGCGAAGGCAGCGCCGTGATTTCGTCCCAGTCGTAGCCGAAGATCGCTTGCGCGCGACGATTGCCATACATGAACACGGGGTCCGCCTGCGTGCCGTGCGCAAGCAAGCCGAACGGCGCGTGCTCGTAGAGCCAGGCCGCGCTCTCCGTGTCGCTCATGCCTTCGGGTACGAGCGCAAAGCCCAACAGGCGACGATAGCTGTTGGCGAGAAGGCGAAAAAACTCGGTATCCGTGTTCCGTGACATGCAGACTGGCTCCTTCGAGTCGAGAGGTTGTTTGCGCGTTGCGCAATTCTATCAACCGCGCGTGAGAGTGGGCGCCCAGCCCAGCGGCAAATACACGCCGGTACATACGCGATAAAAACGGCTGCGTCTGCGCGCCGGGCCAGCTGGAATACGACCGGAACACTGAGTGTTCTGTTAGCGGATCAACATCTTGGGTCCGCCAATGAAACCTCACTATCTGAACACCGGCGCGGTGGGCTTCGGCCTCGCTACCGTCTCCCGCAACAACACGGTCCTCGACACGTGGTATCCATTCGCTTCGCTGCGAGCCGATGCCTGGCTTTCCCTGTTGTATTTGCCGTGGCTGGCCCTCATCGCCGTGCCCGCCTGGGACACGATCGATCCCATGTGGGACGGCATGCCGTTCTTCTACTGGTATCCGCTGCTCTGGCTGCTGGGTGGCTGCGTGACAAGCGGCATCGTGTTTCTCGCAAGCGACGTAAATGCCGCGAATCGCGCCGCAAGGGGCGACGGCACCTCGACGCCAGACCCGGACTCCGCGGCCGAGTTTCATTTCGAAGCGGTTGAAGGGGAGGCCGAGTTCTAGCTCGCGGCGCTGCACGCGCAAGGTGTTTACAACGGCATATGTATGACGAAAGCAGGCGTAATGCGCGAAAACTCAAGAACAGCAGGCTCGAGCCGTAATAAGGAGGTCGGCGCGCCATGCGCCCCTGCATTTACAGCCATACGACTCCCATGAAACTCAGCCGCAAGATTCCTCTCGCCTTCGCCGCGTCGCTCACCCTCATGTCGGCGGGTGCGTTCTACGGCATCCACACGCTCAACGAAGCCATCGATACTTACCGCACCACCGTGCAGGACGCTGCCGCGAGCGAGCGCATGGTGTCAGCCACGCTCGTCGAGTTCAAGCTGCAGGTGCAGGAGTGGAAAGACACACTCCTGCGTGGCAAGGACCCGCAAAAACTCGATCGTTACTGGAGCGCGTTTCAGAAGCGCGAGCGTACCGTGAACGATCTCGCCGCCGCGCTCGAAACGAAACTGCCCGAAGGCGAAGCGCGCACGCTCGTCGCGCAGTTCGCCGAGGCGCACGAGGCGATGGGCCAGGGGTATCGCAAGGGCTTCGAGGCGTTCAAGGCGGCGGGCGCCGATCCCGTTGCTGGCGATACCGTGGTCGCCGGCGTCGATCGCGCGCCAGCCCAGTTGCTCGACCGCGCCGCGCAGACCATTGCCGCCGCCAACGCGCAAGTGGCCACCCAGGCCGCGGTGCAGGCCGCGCACGCCACCATCGTGAGCGCGGTGCTGATGGTGGTCGCGTTCCTGCTCGCGCTGGCGGGCGGCGTGCTGTTCAGCCGCACGGTCACGAGCCCGCTGGGCCGCGCCGTGGACTTTGCGCGCGAGGTCGCCGACGGCGACCTGTCGACCGATCTGCATGCGCATGGCGACGACGAAACCGCGGAACTGCTCACTGCGCTCGCGAAAATGCAAGCGAGCCTCGCCCGTGTGGTGAGCGAGGTCCGCGCCAATGCCGAAGGCGTGGCAACGGCGAGCGCGCAGATCGCCTCGGGCAACCAGAATCTGTCCTCGCGCACCGAAGAGCAGGCGGCGTCGCTCGAAGAAACGGCCGCAAGCATGGAAGAGCTGACGTCGATCGTACGCATGAACGCGCAGAACGCGGAGCACGTCAGCTCGCTTGCGGGGACGGCGGCGCAGACCGCGGCGCGCGGCGGCACGGTAATGCGCGGCGTGGTCGGCACGATGCAGTCCATTGCGGACAGTTCGAGCAAGGTCGGCGAGATCATCGGCTTGATCGACGGCATCGCGTTTCAAACCAACATCCTTGCGCTCAACGCCGCCGTCGAAGCGGCGCGCGCGGGCGAGCAAGGCCGCGGCTTCGCCGTCGTCGCGGGCGAAGTCCGCACGCTCGCGCAGCGCAGCGCGAGCGCGGCGCGCGAGATCAAGGCGCTCATCGAACAGTCGAAGGAACACGTCGAAAGTGGATCGTCCCAGGTGGCCGACGCCGGCCACATCATCGACGAGATCGTCGAAGCCGTGCAGCGGGTTTCCGGCACCGTGCAGGATATTTCGACGGCGTCGCGCGAGCAGTCGACGGGCATCGAGCAGGTGAACATCGCCGTCACGCAAATGGACGAGGTCACGCAGCAGAACGCGGCGCTCGTGGAGGAAGCATCGGCTGCGACGTATGCGCTGGCCGAGCAGGCGCACGCGCTTCGCGAGACCGTGGCCGCGTTCAGGCTCAGGGAGGGCGCGATCGCCTGACTTCAAGCGGTTGCCGTGCGCGCGCTGGGGGACATAAGCGCCGCGGCATGTCCGGCATCTTGCGGGCGAGGCGCGCGTCCTCGCGCTCTGAGCCTGTTCCCCGGCTGGTCTGTGCAACGCAGGCTGGCCGTCACTGACTGACACGCCCGGCCGCGGCTCGCCTTGCAGCTATGGCAGCCACCGCCGCCGTGTTCGCGCGCCAATTTTGTGAGGCGATACGCCGCACAAAAACTTCACCTCCATTGCTTGAAAGCAAATCTTACGAAATGTAAACTTGGTGCAAGCTTTGGATTCGGACGCAGTCTTCCCGGGGCTCCCCTCGAACCTCGAGTCAATCCATCGATAATTTAGTCATCCTTTATTTCATTGCCAGGGAGAAAACCATGAACTCGTACATCAACCGACTCAACGCCTCGTTCGCGATTGCCGGCCTCCTCATGATGGCGCCGTTCATGGCTATGGCCCGCTTGCCAGCGCCGAGCACTACCCCGCACGGCGAATCCCTCGTCAAGAAGCGGACGTCGAACCGCGTCGCCGATGAGGAGCGTCGCGCCAGCGAATCCGGTGGAAGTGAATCCGTTAGCGAGTAATCAACGGTCCTAAGTAAATTTCAACTCACTTCCTTTTTTCTTGAACGCTATTTGGAACATTCACCATGAAAGCGAAAGTCACGACATTCTTCATTATTGCCGCCCTGCTCGCAACGACAGGCACCGCGTTCGCATCGCAGCCTGAACACCGCCCTGGCAACCCGCCGCCCACGTCGATCGAAAGAGCCAACCGGCCGGTCGGTGCGATTCCGCATCGCGACTGGCATCGCGGCGACCGCCTGCCGCCTGAATATCGTGACCGGATTTTCGTGGTCGAAAACTGGAACCAGCACGGCCTGAAAGCGCCCCCGCGCGGCTACCATTGGGTCGGCGTAGCCGGCGACTACGTGCTCGTTGCCAGCGCGACCGGTGTGATCTCAACGGTTCTGCCCGCCGCCACCCATTGATCATGCCGTTGTTTTCCCACGCTTTGCCCGCTCTTCGCCGCCACGCGGCCAAGGGCGGGCATCAGATAGCGACCTGAAATCAAGCCGCAACGACGGCAAATAGAGCTAGCTCTCGCAAATACCCGGCATGGCCACTTTCTGGAAGATATGCGGCGACGCGATCACCGAGGAAGGGTAAGCGCCCAGGCTCGACCGGAACGCCGGCGCAGAGAACGCCGCCCGAAAATGCGCCGTGGATTCCCAGACCGCGTAATTCAAATAAGCCGCCTGCTCTCCGAGCGCCCGATGGAGTTGCGTTGAAATAAAGCCGGCTTGCTGCTTCATGAACGCAGCGTCTTCCTGCCAGGCCTCGAGAAACTTCGCCTCATCGGCCAGATCCAGTGTGAATACATTCACGAGCACAACGGGCTCGGCGTCAATGGCAAGTTGGCGTTCGATCGGGAAAGAAGGATCAAGCGGTCGCAATTGCAGCATGGTGCACTCCAGAGTCTAAAAGCATGATGTCAACCGGTCATGGCCAATTTATAGTAAATTGACATGATGATGTCAATTTGAAAATAAGGTGACATATGCATGAACCTGCGAGAACACCGGCCGGCGAACTTCTGTCGGGCATCATGCTCGACCTCTTCCGGCTCAATAGCGGCCTGCTCACCTCGGGCGACCGCCTGGTCGAGGGCCTCGGGCTCACGAGCGCACGCTGGCAAATGCTCGGCGCCATCCGTGCCGCGGAGCGGCCGCAGCCAGTGGCCTGGATCGCCCGCGATCTGGGGGCCAATCGGCAAAACGTGCAACGGATCGTGAACGACCTCGCCAACGACGGTCTGGTCCGCTTCGAGGCCAACCCCCACCATCGCCGCGCGCAGCTTGTCGTTTTGACCGACGAGGGCCGGCAAGCCTTCGAAGCGGCCATGCGTCTTCAGGCCCCCTGGGTCAACCAGCTCTCCAATGGCGTGACCGTCAACGAAATCAAGACCTTGCAGCGCGTCACCATGAAATTGCAGGCGAATCTGGACGACATGGCCGGAGCCGACGAGCCGGACTGATCGAGCGGCGCTGCTTGCGCATGCAATGTGCTACAGCAGGGCATCGTTACCATCCGCGAGGCGAGGCCCACGCATGTCGACCATTGCCCTCATTGTCGTGACGGTCGCGGTGACGCTCGTCGTCATCCTGGTGATCGCGAACCTCACGAGCGGCGAAAAGAAGATCGAGCACAAGATCAACCGGCTCTACGCGAGCGACAGTCCGCAGTTCATCCGTTCGATGGGGCTGCTGCTCGGGCCGCCCGTCGTGGAAGGCAACCGCTTCGAGGTGCTCGTGAACGGCGACGCAATATTTCCGTCGATGCTGGCGGGCATCCGCTCGGCGCAGCACACCATCACCTTCGAAACCTTCATTTACTGGTCCGGCGCGATTGGCGAAGAAATCGCTTGCGCGCTGTCCGACAAGGCGCGCGCGGGCGTCGCTGTGCATGTGCTGCTCGACTGGATGGGTTCGTCGAAGATGGACAAGCGCTATCAACGCATGCTGCGCGAGGCGGGTGCCCAGCTCGTGCTGTATCACAAGCCGCACTGGACGGGTCTTGGCCGCATGAACGACCGCACGCACCGCAAGCTGCTCGTGATCGACGGACGCATCGGCTTTACGGGCGGCGTGGGTATCGCCGACGAATGGACCGGCCACGCGCAGGACGAAAAGCATTGGCGCGACACGCACCTTCGCATTGAAGGCCCGGCGGTCGGACAGATGCAGGCGGTCTTCATGGACAACTGGGTCAAGTCGACGGGCAATGTGCTGCACGGCCCGGAGTACTTTCCCGAGATCGACGCCGCGGGCGACGGCCTCGCGCACATGTTCAGCAGTTCGCCCTCGGGCGGCAGCGACGACATGGAGCTGATGTACCTCATGGCGATCACCGCCGCCGCGCACTCCATCCATTTGTCGACGGCGTACTTCGTGCCGGACAAGCTGACGATCAACGCGATCGTCGAAGCGGTGAAGCGCGGCGTGAAGGTGCGCATCATCACCCCCGGCAAGCGCATCGACACCCACACGGTGCGCGAGGCGTCGCGCGCGTGCTGGGGCGAGCTGCTCGCGGCGGGCGTGGAGATGTACGAGTATCAGCCGACGATGTTCCATTGCAAGCTGATCGTCGTCGACGAATATCTGGTGTCGGTCGGCTCGACCAACTTCGACAGCCGCTCGTTCAAGCTCAACGACGAGGCCAATCTCAACATTTACGACCGCGATTTCGCGCGCCAGCAGACGGCCATTTTCGATGCCGACGCCGCCCTCGCCAAACGCATCACGCTCGAAGACTGGCGCCGCCGGTCGTTACGGGAAAAGCTGCTCGAACACGCAGCCGCCCTCCTCGATTCGCAGTTGTGACGCCTGCGCGAGCGCCGCGCCGCCAATCGACAAGAAAGCGAAGATCGCCGACAATCGGTGCCCGACAATGGGCTGTCGACAAAGCAAACAGAAAAAAGGGACCGCAATCCATGCTGCACATCGAGGATCTGGCCAATCCGCCCGAGGGGTTTCTGCGCGACGAGCCGGAGGGAGCGGAGTTTTACCAAGCCTTTCAGACGGCCCGGCTAGACGATTTCAGCTTCGGTTATTTCGCCGTGTACCGGGACAGCGCGCTCGTTACCGTGGCGCCCTACTTCGTGATGGATTTCCGGCTCAACACGCTGCTGCCCAGCGGCTGGCTAAAGCACAGCCTGAGCTGGATCCGCTTCAAGCTGGCCTGCATCGGGCACCCGACCGTCGATGCCGGCCGCATCGAGGGCGAAGTCTCGCAGGAGACGCTCGCGGCCATCAGCACGGCGCTTGCGAAGAAAGGGAGCCTGCTCGCGTACAAGGGTTTCGCCGAGGACCTGCCGCTGCGCGGCTTCGTGGCCGCGAAAGGCCTGCCCGTGCCGGTGCTGTCGATCGGCCCGGACTACTACCAGGCCATGAAGAGCGACCGCAGGAACCTGCTCAAGCGCAAGCTGAAAAAGGCCGCCGCGCTGCGCTATGAAGAATGCGCGGGTCTGCCCGATCACCTCGTCGCCCGAGTGTATGCGCTCTATCTGAACACCTGGCAAAAAGCCGAGTTGAAGTTCGAGAAGCTCACGCCGGAGTATTTCGCCAATACCCGCAGCCTGAGCCATTATCTGCTGTACTTTCTCGACGACGAGCTGATCGGCTTCACCCAGTTGATCGGCAAGGGACGGCATCTCGTCAACCGCTATATCGGGCTTGACTACGACAAGAGCCAGCAATACGGCCTGTACTTCGCCATGTTCATTCGCACGGTCGAATTCGGCATTCGCGAAGGCTACGAGGAAATCGAACTGGGCGCGACGTCCTATGAGTTCAAACGCATTCTGGGCGCCCGCCAGATTCCCACCTGGAATCACTATCGGCACAACAACGCGCTCGTCAACTGGCTGCTCGGCAAGCTGCGCAGCGTGCTGGAACCGTCGGAGTCCGAACTGCGTTAGCGCTCGCCGGATTGGCCCGGTGCGTCCCCGCTGCCGGCAACGCGCGTTACAGGCGATAATGTGCCAAACGCAATCGACTTGGGAAACGGAGTAAGCATGAGCAAGCAAGGCTTCACCACTGGCATCGTTCACGGCGACAGGATCGCGGGCACCGAGCACGGCGGCGTGCGCCAGCCGATTCATACGTCCGTGCAATATGGTTTCGAGCGCGTCGAGGACCTGATCGGCGTGTTTCAGGGCACGAAAAAAGGCGGCTTCAACTACGCGCGGCAAGGCACCCCCACGACGGCCGCGCTCGAGCGCAAGATCACGAGCCTGGAAGGCGGCACCGGCACGGTCTGCTTCAGCACCGGCATGGCTGCGATCACGGCGACCTTCCTCACGCTGCTGCGCGCGGGCGATCATCTCGTGTCGAGCCGCTATGTGTTCGGCAACACCAACAGCTTGTTCGGCACGTTGCGCACGCTCGGCGTGGAAGTCACGACCGTCGACGCCTGCGACGCCGAAAACGTGAAGAACGCCATCCAGCCGAATACGCGCATGGTGTTCGTCGAGACCATCGCGAACCCGGGCACGCAGATTCCCGACCTGCAAGGCATCGGCGAGCTGTGCCGCGAGCGCGGCATCGTCTACGTCGTCGACAACACGATTACCTCGCCCGCCCTGTTCCAGCCGAAGGCGGTCGGCGCGAGCCTCGTCATCAACTCGTTGACGAAGACCATCGCGGGCCATGGCGCCGCGCTCGGCGGCGCGGTGACCGATACGGGCCTGTTCGACTGGAGCGCGTATCCGAACATCGCCGACGACTATCGGCGTTCGGCGGCGAAAGATCAGGGGCTCCTGCAGATCCGCAAGAAGGGCCTGCGGGACATGGGGGCATCGCTGTCGTCCGAGCAGGCGCACGCCATCGCCATGGGCGCGGAAACGCTCGCCCTGCGCGTGAAGCAAAGCAGCGACAATGCGCTCGCGCTCGCGCAGTTTCTCGAAGGCCACGAAGCCATCGGCAAGGTGTTCTACCCGGGCTTGAAGAGCCATCCGCAATACGAGGTTGCCCAGGCGCTCTTCAAGGGCGCGTCGTGGCTGCTCGCGTTCGAACTGCTCAACGCGGAGCGCATGATCGACGTCGTCAACGCGCTCGAACTGCCGATCAAGGCGACCGGCCTCGGCGACACGCGCACACTCATCATTCCCGTCGCGCCGACGATCTTTTTCGAGGCCGGGGCTCAAACACGCAAGGCAATGGGCATCTCCGACGGCATGCTGCGGCTGTCGGCGGGCATCGAGGATATCGACGACCTGATTGCGGACTTCTCGCAAGCGCTCAAGCTGGCGGCATAACGCCGGACGCGTCGATGTCGTGACCGGGGCCAGCACACGCTGGCCCCGTGCGTTTGCAGCGTTTGCAGCGCTTACGGATTGAAGCGTTTTGCCTCGTCGCGCCAGTAGTGCTGCTGCTGCCAGCCGAGCAGCCGCTTGAGCTTCTCGTTGCTGAGCAGCGTCTCGAACTCGCCGAGGGCCTTCTTGACCGGCACGCCCGGATAGTAGCGATCCAGCAGCGTCTGGGTCGGCAAGTCGGACGACACGTCGTCCGCCGCGACGTTCATGATCTCGAAGCCGAGGCCGTCCGTTTCGATGGCGAGGCGGCATGCGTTGGCGAGGTCGCGCCCGTCGATATAGCTCCATGCAATGCGCTTGCGCAGCGCGGGGTCCTTGAGCCACGCGGAGAACTTCGCGTAGTCCTCGGGATCGAGCACATTGCCGATGCGAAAACAGTAAATGTCCGACCCGGTGCGCGCCTGGAATGCCTTGGCGGTCACTTCGTTGACCACTTTCGAGGTGGCGTAGCTGTCCATCGGATCCACCGGATAGTTCTCGTCGAGCGGAAAGTACGCCGGATCGCGATGCCGGTGGGCGAACACCACGCCGTAAGTCGTCTCGCTCGAGGCCACGATCACCTTGCGGACCCCCAGCTTCGCAGCGGCGTCGAGAATGTTGTAAGTCCCCATCACGTTGATGCGGTAGACCTCGTTATCGGTCGTCAACATGATGCGAGGAATCGCCGCGAAATGAACGATCGCGTCGATCGGTTTCGGCTCGAGGTCGTCGGCGAATTCCACCGGCGCCGTAGTCGAGGCGATCGCATTGAAAACCTGGCCCGCGTCGGTGATGTCCGTGACCAGCGTGCGCGCGGTGCGCTTCGGCATGGGCACACGGTCCAGATTCAACACTTCGTAGCCGTGCGCGACCAGGTTCTCGACCACCCATTTGCCGGCGAGGCCGCTGCCGCCGGTCACTATCACTCGCTTTGTCATCTGTCTCTCTCCTGTTCGTGGCGTCATACCAGCCTCTGCAAACGCGCACGTTACCGCAAACATTGGCCGGCTGTAATGACCACCGCTCGCTTTCCAGCCGGATGGATTGTCTGCAGCGCGAGTAGACAAACAAGGGCTTTACGCGCCCGATTGCGCTGGCGCAGCCACTGCAGCGTGCCGATTGAACCGCTTCGCCAGAAAATCGATGAACGCTCGCGCACGCGCCGATTGATTGCGCTTGTTCGGGTAGTACACGAACAAATCGGCCAGCGGCTGCACGAACTCGGGCAGCACGACGCGCAAGCGCCCGCTCTCCAGATACTTCGCCAGGTCCCACTCCGAGCGCAGCAGAATGCCGTGCCCGTCGAGCGCCCAGCCGAGCACGATATCGCCGTCGTTGCTCGACAGCATGCCGTGGACCTTCACCGAATGAGCCTCGCCGCCGCGCTCGAGGCGCCATATGCCGTAAGCGTTGTCGTTCTGCCGATGCACGATGCATTGATGGTTGGCGAGATCGCCGAGCGTTGCGGGCGTGCCCTGCGTCTCCAGATAGCGCGGCGACGCGCACAGCAAGCGGCGGTTCGTCATGATGCGCCGCGCAATGAGCCGCTTGTCGGGCAGTTCGCCAAAGCGAATCGCCAGATCCACGCCGCTTTCGACGAGGTCGATCGGCCGGTCGGTGACATCGAGCTGCACTTCGACATGCGGATGCCGCCTCGCGAACTCCGAAACGAGCGGCGCGATCGTCGTGCGCCCGAAGCCGAGCGTCGCGTTCACGCGCAGCAAACCACGCGTGACGGAGCGGCTCGACGACACCACATCTTCCATTTCCTTCACTTCGGCAAGAATGCGCGTCGCGTAGTGGAGGAAGGTCTCGCCTTCGGCGGTCAGGCTCACGCTGCGGGTGGTCCGGTTGACGAGGCGCACGCCCAGGCGCGCCTCGAGCTGCGCGAGCCGTTTGGTTGCCGCCGGCGGCGTGATGTCCATGTCCCTCGCAACGCTTGAAAGGTTTCCGTAACGTCCGAGCAGGACGAAAAACTCCAGGTAGGAGGTCAGGTCATTCTTCACCGTGAGTTAATAAAGATGTGAAAACAAGTGAATCATAGTGCCGATCCGGGCGCATAACCTAGCGTCTCCCACAGCCAGCGAATCGCAAACGACCGCGAGAACGAGCGCGCATGCTGGCCGTGCCACCAGGAGACACCCGTGAGAATCGTTGAAATCCGCGAAAAAACCGTGCCGATCAGTTCCTCGATCCGCAACGCCTATATCGACTTCAGCAAGATGACGCTCAGCCTCGTCGCCGTGGTCACCGACGTGATCCGCGACGGCAAGCCTGTCATCGGCTATGGCTTCAACTCGAATGGCCGCTATGGCCAGGGCACGCTGATGCGCGAGCGCTTCATCCCGCGCATTCTCGAAGCCGATCCCGCCTCGCTCGTGAACGACGCGGGCGACAACCTCGACCCGCACAAGATCTGGGCGACGATGTTCACCAACGAAAAGCCGGGCGGCCATGGCGAGCGCTCGGTTGCCATCGGCACGATCGACATGGCGGTATGGGACGCCGTGGCGAAGATCGAAGGCAAGCCGCTTTTCCAGCTGCTCGCCGACCGATACGGCAACGGCCAGCCCGACCGCAAGATCTTCGTGTATGCGGCGGGCGGCTACTACTACCCGGGCCAGGACCACAGCAAGCTCAAGGACGAAATGCGCAGCTATATCGACCGCGGCTACACGGTCGTGAAGAAGAAGATTGGCGGCGCGTCGCTCGACGAAGACCTGCGCCGCATCGATTCAATCCTGAGCGTGCTGGGCGACGGCCAGAAGCTTGCTGTCGATGCCAACGGCCGTTTCGATCTGGACACCGCGATCCAGTATGCGAAAGCGCTCTCGCAATACGACCTGTTCTGGTACGAGGAGCCGGGCGACCCGCTCGACTTCGAATTGCAGGCGACGCTGCGCAACTACTACGACAAGCCGATGGCGACCGGCGAGGATCTGTTCTCGATGCAGGACGCGCGCAACCTCATCCGCTACGGCGGCATGCGTCCCGACCGCGACTGGCTGCAGTTCGACTGCGCGTTGAGCTACGGCCTCGTCGAATATCTGCGCACGCTGGAGATGCTGCATCAGCACGGCTGGTCCGCGAGCCGCTGCATTCCGCACGGCGGCCATCAGATGTCGCTCAACATCGCGGCGGGTCTCGGGCTCGGCGGCAACGAGTCGTACCCAGACCTGTTCCAGCCTTATGGCGGCTTCCCCGACGGCGTGAAGGTCGACAACGGCTACATCACGATGCCCGACCTGCCCGGTATCGGCTTCGAGGGCAAGGCCGATCTGTTTGCGGAAATGCAGAAGCTCGCGGGCTGACGCCGCAGCGAAGAGAAAAGCGCGACCGGAAACACAACCGCTGCACGCATGGCGGTTGGCGGTCGCCGGAATTCACCTGGATGGCGCCATGCTCAGGAGACAGACATGCGGCCCTCGAAACTCAAAAAGTATCTTTCGAAGCTCTACATACAGGTCTTGATCGGGATCCTGGCGGGCATTCTCGTCGGCCACTTCTATCCGGATATCGGAGCCGATCTCAAACCGCTTGGCGACCTCTTCATCAAGCTGATCCGCATGGCGCTCGCGCCGATCATCTTCGCTTCGGTGGTCGTGGGCATTGCCCGCATGAACGATCTGCACGAGGCGGGCCGCGTAGGCGTGAAGGCGCTGCTCTACTTCGAAGTGGCATCGACCATCGCGCTTCTCCTGGGCCTCGTCGTCGTGAACGTGATCAAGCCGGGCAGCGGCATGAACATCGATCCGGCGCACCTCGATAGCTCGGCGATCGCCAGCTACGCGCACGCGGCCCACGATCACACGGCGCTCGGGTTCCTCATGAGCATCGTGCCGAATAGCATCGTCGGCGCGTTTGCGAACGGCGAGATTCTGCCGATCATCTTTTTCTCGGTGCTGTTCGCCATTGCGCTGGCGAAGCTCGGCCCGCGTACCGCGCCGCTCGTCGATATGCTCGACATGTTCTTGCAAGGCATGTTCGGCGTCGTGCGTATCGTCATGTATGTCGCGCCCGTGGGCGCGTTTGGCGGCATGGCGTTCACCATCGCGAAGTACGGGCTCGGCACGCTGGCGTCGTTTGGCGAGCTGATGCTTTGTCTGTACGTGACGTCGATTGTCTTCGTCGTGGTGGTGCTCGGGCTCGTCATGCGCGTTTGCGGCTTTTCGCTGTGGAAGTATCTCCGCTATATCCGCGACGAAATCCTGATCACGTTCGGTACGGCGTCGACCGAAGCCGTGCTGCCGCAGATGCTCGTCAAGATGGAGAACCTCGGCTGTTCGCGGCCGGTTGTCGGCATGGTGTTGCCAACTGGGTATACGTTCAACGCGGACGGCACGGCGATTTATCTCACGATGGCGGCCCTCTTCGTCGCGCAGGCGATGAACATTCATCTCTCGTTGCTCGATCAGCTTGTCGTGCTGAGCGTTTTGCTGCTGACTTCGAAGGGGTCTGCCGGGGTGGCCGGAGCGGGGTTTGTTGCGCTCGCTGCTACGCTTGCTTCGATGCATAAGATTCCGGTTTCCGGGCTCGTGCTGTTGTTGGGCGTGGATCGCTTTTTGAATGAAGCTCGTGCTGTGACTAATTTGATCGGTAATGGCGTGGCTACGATTGTGGTCGCACGGTGGGAAGGTGCGATGGATGTTGCGCGGGCTCGGGCGGTTTTGAATGGGGAGGTCGAGGTTGAGTTTGGGGAGGCGGCGGGTGCCGGTGACATGTCTTTGCCCAGCGGCGAGCCGGTTTCTGGCTCAAGGGGGCTGGTGGAAAACCATCTGTGAATTGAATGTTTTGGGGTTGCCTTGTGTTCGCTTCGGTCTGCCTGAGTTGCCACGATAGCGATCTGCCGATACCCGCTTACGCCCGAATCGTTGGCTCGAAGTAGCCGTTGACCGACAGCACGTCAGCAGCGCGGCAAACAGCCAGCTACACTACGGGCGCAGAGGCAATTGCAACGCCTGCGAGACAACTGCGCAAACCCCAGGAGGAGCACGCAAATGACGCTTTCGAAGAGAAAATTTGGGCGGACCGGCTGGAATGTGTCCGAAATCGGCTTTGGTGCATGGGCAATCGGCGGCTCGTGGGGCAGCGTCGGCGAAGACGACGCCAAAGCCGCGCTGAACGCCGCGCTCGATCACGGCGTCACGTTCATCGACACCGCCGACGTCTACGGCGACGGCCGCTCGGAGCGCATCATCCGGGACGTGCTGCGCGAACGCGGCGGCGAACGTCCCATCGTGGCGACGAAGCTCGGACGCCGGCTCGACCCGCATGTGACCAGCGGCTATCTGAACAAACGCGAACTCGAAGGCTTCATCGACCGGAGTCTCGCGAACCTGGGCGTGGACACGCTCGACCTCGTGCAACTGCACTGCCCGCCGACGGAGGTCTATTACCGCCCCGAGGTGTTCGACGCGATGGACAGCTTTGTCGCCGCCGGCAAAATCCGCTTTTACGGCGTTTCGGTCGAAAAGGTGGAGGAAGCGCTGAAGGCGATCGAATATCCCAACGTGGTTTCGGTGCAGATCATCTACAACATGTTCCGTCAACGTCCTGCCGAGCTGTTTTTCCGCGAGGCGCTCAGGAAAAACGTTGCGGTCATTGCGCGAGTGCCGCTCGCCAGCGGCATGCTCACCGGCAAATTGTCCGCCGATTCCGCTTTCGCGGCAGACGACCACCGTGCGTTCAATCGCCATGGCGAGGCATTCGACGTGGGCGAAACGTTCTCGGGCGTGCCGTACGACGTCGCCTTGAAGGCGGTCGATGAACTGCGCGGCCTGGTAACCGGGGACGCCTCGATGGCACAGCTCGCCCTGCGCTGGATACTCATGGAGGACGCCGTCTCCGTCATCATTCCGGGCAGCAAGAACGCGGCCCAGGCGGCGGCGAACGTCTCGGCGGCGAACCTCGCGCCGCTCTCCGGCGCGGCGATGCAACGCGTGCGGGACGTTTACGAACGCCTGATCGCGCCTCACGTCCACCAGCGCTGGTAAAAGCCCTTGCGGTCGAGGCCGCTGGAATTTCTGCGCCCGCTTACTCCATTTTGCTGCGCCCCGATTGTTCGGCTGATCCTGCCAGTCAATTCGCGCCGGGCCGCTTTATCGCGGCGGCGCGGACCTTTAGATTCGTGGTGATCGCCGGCTGATGGCTTCATACGAGTCTAGACGCCGGTTCCATTCGATGCTGCGACTTACGGTAAGGAGAACATGATGGGCAAACTTGCAGGCAAGGTGGCGGTCGTCACGGGCGCGTCGAAAGGCATTGGCGCCGC
The DNA here is from genome assembly GCF_040965595.1 of Paraburkholderia sp. EG287B. NCBI lineage: Bacteria > Pseudomonadati > Pseudomonadota > Betaproteobacteria > Burkholderiales > Burkholderiaceae > Paraburkholderia > Paraburkholderia sp. EG287B. Next base: position 223,488 of record NZ_JBFRCG010000016.1, on the reverse strand, counting down.
GATTGCCAAGGCCCTCGCGGCCGAAGGCGCTTCGGTGGTCGTGAACTACGCGAGCAGCAAGGCGGGCGCCGATGCGATCGTGAGCGCGATTGCCGCGGCTGGCGGCAAGGCGGTCGCCGTTGGCGGCGACGTGTCGAAAGCGGCCGACGCGCAAGGCATCATCGGCACGGCCGTCGAAACTTACGGTCGTCTCGACATCCTCGTCAACAACTCCGGCGTCTACGAGTTCGCGCCGATCGAAGAGCTCACGGAGGCGCAATACCGCAAGCAGTTCGACACGAACGTGCTCGGCGTGCTGCTCACCACGCAGGCGGCCGTGAAGCATCTTGGCGAGGGTGCGAGCGTCATCAACGTGAGTTCGGTCGCGACGACGGTTACGCCGCCGACAACGGCTGTCTATAGCGGCACGAAGGGCGCCGTGGATGCGATCACGGGTGTGCTCGCACGCGAACTGGGACCGCGCAAGATCCGCGTGAATGCGATCAATCCTGGCATGATCGAGACAGAGGGCACCCACGCGGCCGGCGTCATCGGCTCGGATTTCGAAAGCCATACGGTCAGCCAGACGCCGCTCGGACGCCTGGGCCAGCCGGACGATATCGCCTCGGCCGTCGTATTCCTCGCATCGGACGACGCCAAATGGTTGACGGGCGAGCATATCGTCGCCAGCGGGGGCCTGCGCTAAGGCGGGTGGGTGAAACCGGCTGGCGCGAAAAAACGCGTGCGTGCTACTCTCCCGAAGACCGGTCATGTCGCCCTGGCGGCGGCACGACCGGCAACGCTTCGGAACGAGGGGTTTGGCCCAGCCGCTTCATGCGAGTCTCCGACCTTGTAGACAGCCGCACGATCCTGCGCAGCCGGCGACGCTGGCTGTATTTCGGCGTGTTCTGGCTCGGCGCCATCGCGACCGGGCTCGTCGCGGTCGTGTATGCGCGGCTCGTCGACTTCGGTTACTCGCTCTTTGTGCAGATGACAGGCCACAACCGGTGGCTGCCACTCGTCATCACGCCGGCGATCGGCGCATTCTGCGTCTGGGCCACGCGCCGCTGGTTTCCGGGTTCCGAGGGCAGCGGCATCCCGCAGGTCATCGCAACGCTGCACGACGTGCGCAAATTCGGCCCGCGCCTGCTCACGCTGCGCATCCTGATCGGCAAGATCGCCCTGTCGTTCCTCGCCATTGTCGGCGGATTCACGATCGGCCGCGAAGGGCCGACCATCCACGTGGGCGCCGCGCTGATGTACAGCCTCCGGCGCTTCTATCCGGCGCGGCTGCGCAGCATGTATGGGGTTGGCCTCGAATACAAGCTCGCGCTCGCGGGCTCCGCCGCAGGCCTTTCTGCCGCGTTCAATGCGCCGCTCGCGGGCGTGGTCTTCGCCATCGAGGAACTCACGCGCAGCTTCGAGGCGCGAACGAGTGGCGTGATCATCGCGGCGATCATCTTTTCGGGCATCGTCTCACTCGCGCTCCAAGGCAACTATGTCTACTTCGGCACCATCGCCATCGGCAGTCATCTGCCCGATCTGCTCGCGGTCGCCGTCATTCTGGTCGGCGTGATTACCGGCCTCGCGGGCGGCGTGTTCTGCTGGCTGCTGCTCAACACCGAGCGATGGATGCCCGCCCGTTTATTGGTTCTCCGAAAGGAACAGCCCGTGGCGTTCGGTGCCGTGTGCGGATTGTTCATCGCCGTAATCGGCGTGGCGAGCGGCGGCAATCTGTTCGGCAGCGGCTATGCGGAAGCGCGCGGCATGCTCGAGGGTCATTCGCAGCTCGGCGTCGCGTATCCCGTGCTGAAAATGGCCTCGATGGTGGGCTCGTATCTGCCGGGCACGCCGGGCGGCCTCTTTGCGCCGTCGCTGGCGATCGGCGCCGGCATCGGCAATGCCCTGCACATGGTGTTCGGGCAGATGCAGTTGCCGATGCTGATCGCGCTCGGCATGGTCGGTTATCTGGCCGCCGTCACGCAGAGCCCGATTACGGCATTCGTCATCGTCATCGAAATGATCGACGGGCATGCGCTCGTGATCTCGTTGATGGCGACGGCGCTCGTGTCGAGCCAGGTTTCCAGGCTATTCGCTCCGCCGCTGTACGAAGCCCTGGCGCAACGCTTCCTGAAGCAGTGAAGCGCGCTCACGTCAGTTGACCGGCACGCGCCGCTACCAGCGCAGCAGCCGCGGCCCCAGCCACGCGCCAATGCCGGCGGGCAGCAACATGCCGATCACGTACCAGACGCTCCAGAACGCCGGGCTCATCTCCGGGCAATGCAGGCAATACGCAATGGTCGCGAGCGCACTCGCAAAGAGCCCGGCTGCCGCGCCCGCCGCGCGCAGGCGGGTGGGCGCGAGACCGCGCACGGCCCAGAACACGGCCGCAAACGTGGGCACCGAAAGCAGCACGATATTGAACGGGCACGTGCGCCATGTGAGGCCCATCACGAGCGGCATGCGCTGCGCGGATGCCGCGTCGGCCAGCGCGAGCCATGCGCCCGCCAGCACGGCGACGAACGGCAGCGCCACCAGCGCCCACGCATAGCCGCCGCGCCGGCCCGGCCGCCCGAGGCGGCTGACCGCGAGCGCCGCAGCGGCCGCGACGCACAACGGGAACGCGACCTTCGCCCAGAAGATCGGCGTGTGCATGACACTCATGAGATCGTGCCGCACGCCGAACACCACGCTCATCAGCACGACCGAGCCCGCAAAACCGAGCGCCAGCGCCCGCGCGAAGCGGCGCAGCACCGCCTTGCGGTCCACGCGCGCATCGCCGGCGGCGAGCAGGTTGATCAGATCGTCGGTTTTCATCGCGCTCCCCTGATGCGCGCGGCAAGCGCCTTCAACCCGCGATGAATGCCCACTTTGACCGCCGATTCGGAGAGTCCCGTGAGCTTCGCCGTTTCCACGACCGAAAGCCCTTCGAGCTTCACGTGGACGATCGGCAGGCGCTGCTTGTCGGGCAACTGCTCGAGCAGCTTGCCGATATCGCGGCGCGCCTGCGCGGGTTCGTCGTCGGGCGCGGCGAAGAGATCGGTGTGATCTTCGAGCGGGTCGTTGAGCACGTCGCGGCGTGCGCGCGAGCGGAAAAAGTCCATCAGCTTGTAGCGGGCGATCGCGTGCACCCAGGCCGTGAGTGGTTCGTCGGGGCGCCATGTGTGACGCGCGTTGTGAACCGCCAGCAGGATCTCCTGCACGAGGTCCTCGACGTCGTCGCGCAACTGCGGGATGCGGCGGCGCAGGTAGCCGCGCAAATGGCGCGTGAGTTCCTCGAGGAAGTCGCGATACGCTTGCGCGTCGCCTTCCAGGCCGCTGACGAAAAGCGCTTTGAGACGGGTTTCCGCGGAGTGCAAAGGTCGTCCTGGATGGTCGCGACGAATGGTTATCGGGCTTGCGGGCATGGTGCTCGCCGGGTCTTGCAATGGCGAGCTTTCAAACTGATTACGAACGCCGCCGCTTTCGCGTCCGTTCGCGTGAGCGTAGCCGAACGCTTCGCGCCCCGCAACGGCATGCGCTGCCCCGGCGCGCGCGCCGGGCGTCGCCCCTTCCGTCATCGCCGCCCATGTGCTGGTCAAACCCACCTTCGGCCTCTTTCGCGTAACGCGAGCGTGCGCCCGTTGCGGGTAGTTCGTTCGCCATGCCCGTTGGGTTACAGCCTCGGCGACTTATTTTTAGCCGCCCCGGGCGCGCGAATTTATTCTCGACGCGATGTAACCGGCACGCGCGCCACAGCGAATTCACTGTCAACTCTGCGCTAACCAGGAATCGCCATGCACACGTCGATCGGTGAATCGCCCGCACTTGCCGCCAGCGTGCGCCGCCCGCGCGCCATCCAGCCGCTCTGGCTGCGCGTCACGCATTGGCTCAACGCGCTCGCGGCGCTGGTCATGATGTTCTCCGGCTGGCGCATTTACGATGCATCTCCCGTGTTCGCGGGCTTCGTCATTCCCACCTCGGTCACCCTCGGCGGCTGGCTCGGTGGCGCACTGCAATGGCATTTCGCGGCAATGTGGCTGCTGTTTTTCAACGGCCTCTTCTATCTCGCCATGAATCTCGCCACCGGCCGCTGGCGCACGAAGTTCTTCCCGCTGAGCCCGCGCGCCGTGCTGCACGACCTGCGCGCCGCGCTCACGGGCCGGCTCTCGCACGCCGACCTGAGCCAGTACAACGCCGTGCAGAAACTCGCCTATCTCGTTGCGATCGCCGACCTCGTCGTCCTCGTGCTGTCGGGCCTTGCGATCTGGAAGTCGGTGCAGTTTCCGCTGCTGCGCGAGTTGATGGGCGGATACGACCGCGCGCGCGTCGTGCACTTTTGCGCGATGTCCGTGCTTGCGGCGTTCGTGCTCGTTCACGTGACGATGGTCGCGCTCGTGCCGCGCTCGCTGCTCACCATGCTGCGCGGACGCTGAACAGGCCGACCGATGCCATTCGAGTCACTATCCTTCGATATCGATAAGGATTCCAGATGAACACGCAAGACCGCAAGATCATCGCAATCGACCGCGCGGCGATTCTTGCCGATGCACGGCGCGAACTCGACATGCCGTCACGGCGCCTGTTCGGCAAGCGCATGCTCACGCTCGGCGGTCTTTCGCTGCTGACCGGCTGCACGATCACCGACGACGCCTCGGTCAACACGTTCCTCAGCGCCGTTTCCCGGCTCAACGATCGCGTGCAGGCATGGCTGTTCGACCCAACCCGGCTCGCGCCCACCTACACCGAAGCCCAGATCACGCGGCCCTTCCCCTTCAACGCGTTCTATAGCGAGAGCGAGGCGCCCGTGGTCGATGGCGGCGACTATCGGCTCAGGCTCAGCGGGCTCGTCAAGGGCCAGCGCGTCTGGACGCTGCCCGAGTTGTACGCGCTGCCGCACGCCGAGCAGATCACGCGGCATATCTGTGTCGAAGGCTGGAGCGCGATAGGCCGCTGGGGCGGCACGCCATTCGCGCATTTCCTGCGCCGGGTCGATGCGGATCTCACCGCAAAATACGTGGGCTTTCGCTGCGCCGACAACTACTACGAAAGCATCGACATGGCGACGGCGCTGCATCCCCAGACCTTGCTCGCTTTCGACTACGACGGCGAGCGCCTGCCGGCGAAATACGGCTATCCGATGAAGCTGCGCATGCCGACGAAGCTCGGCTACAAGAACCCGAAGCACATCGTCGAGATTTTCGTCACGAATACGTATCCAGGCGGCTACTGGGTCGACCAGGGCTACAACTGGTTCGGCGGTTCGTGACGTCTTCCTGCCGCCGCCTGATACGCCACTTCATGCGACGGCTCCATTTCACTTCCGCCCGCAAAAGGGGCAACGGTTTTTTCCACCCAGCAAGGAGCAATGCAAATGAACACGATCCGATTCGCAGCCATCGCCATCTCGGCCGCCCTGTTGAGCATGAGCGCGGGGGCATTCGCGCAGGCTAGCGGCGCGATGTCGAACGACGCCATGTCGAAGGACTCGATGCAGAAGGACACCATGGATAAAGGCGCCATGTCGCACGATACAATGAGCAAAGGCGGCGCGATGAGCCATGATCAGATGAAAAAGCCGATGAAGCACGACGCCATGGGCATGGATCACCCGGCATCGGGCGCCATGGCGCATTGAACCGTCGTAACGCGCTCCCGGCGTAGCTTGCGCCAGGAGCGCAGCGCCCCGGCACAATGCGCAAGCGATGCACGATTTCCGCGGGGCCGCACACCCTGCACCGGGAGTATGTGATGGGAAGCGAATGGCAACGCCGCCTGAAATTATTCGTTCAGCGCTTCTGGCAGCCAACCAGCGCATGCATGACCTGCATGCCGGGGAGCTGGGGCAACATCATGAGCCTGCCCCATTGGACCATCGCATTCAAAACAGGACTGTTCACCGGCGCGCTGGCGGTGCTTCTCACCTTCACGCCAGCAACGAAGTGGTACGCGAATCGCTATGGCAACGCGCTGCTGGTGGGCTGCCTGACCATCATCGGCGATGCCTACGCACACACGAGTCACTATCGCATTCATGTTCTCGAACACATTGCGACGGGGGTCGTCGCTGGCCTGATCGCGCTCGCAGCGTCGTATCTGTTTGACGAGCGCGCGCGCCGCATACGAACGCTATGGACGCGCCTGACCGGGTGATTCACGAGGCGAAGCGGGCTTCCGCATAGGCCATAGGTCCGATTGACTGCGCACCCACGCATGGCACTCTTCGACAAAGCCGTCCTTTGGCTCATCGAAGGGGAACCCAATGCGCGCTTGCCGATACGTGGTCCTTTGCGCTTTGCCATTCACGATCGTCGGCTGCAACACGCCGCCGATCCCACCGGGCAAGCCGGTTGATATTCCGACCGCTCTCGAGCAGGTTCTCACGGGCCTGTGCAATTTCAGGAAGGAACAGGCCGAGCGCAAGCAGGATATGGGCGTCGCAATCGACACGGTCACCGTGGAACTCGACTTGACCGTCGACGGCGCAAGGAATCCCCCTGTCGCGGTCGCACCGGATATCCAGTTCATTCCCACGGTGAGCTATGGGCAGATCATCACGGCGAACCGGGGCAGCCGGCTTACGCTCACCCTGAAAGGCACTGGCACGCACGGCGGCTGTGACGTCATGACATCGGCAAAGTAGCGGCTGTTCGTTTTCGCTATAGGACCATGGGCCCATAGCCAGATCGTGCGGTTGTGACATGATGGGAGGGCGCGTCACACTCGGCCCTGGCACCATGCGCATTGTTCATACGTTGCTGATCATCCTGGCTTTCGGGATGACTATTGCCGGCCGGCCGACAGGCTGCCTCGCGGTCCAGGGAACGCCGGCGCCAGCCGCGGCATCACAGGCCGCGGCGGCTGCGCCAGCCAGTGCGCCATCGCCCCCCGCGGCCCCCACGCCCACCACCACGCGCCGGCTCAACCTCGCCATCCAGCCGAAGTTCGGCGATTTCGATGCCATGCTCGACCGCAGGCTGATCCGCGTGCTGGTGCCATACAGCAGGACGCTCTATTTCAACGAGCTCGGTCATGAGCGAGGGCTGACCGCCGGGCTCATGCGCGACTTCGAGCGTTACCTGAACAAGACGTACCAGAGCAGCCTCGGCAAGCGTCCCTTGACGCTCGTGATCATCCCGACGACGCGCGACCAGCTCCTTCCCGCTCTGCTGGCCGGGAAAGGGGACATCGCCGCCGGCAATCTCACCGCCACGGAAACGCGGCTCAAGCAGGTCGACTTCGTCGCGCCGCGCGACCGCAAGCCGGTCCGGGAGCTGGTCGTCACCGGTCCGAAGTCGCCCGCGCTCACCAAACTCGACGACCTGAGCGGCAAGACCGTGCACGTGCGCGCGAGCAGCAGCTACTTCGAGAGTCTGACCGCCCTGAACGCGCGCTTCAAAAAAGACGGCAAGCCGCCGATGAAGCTGGTATTGCTGCCCGATGCGCTGGAGGACGAGGACGCCATGGAGATGCTCAATGTCGGGCTGGTCCAGATTCTCGTCGTCGACGACTGGAAGGCAAAATTCTGGGCGCAGGTGCTGCCGGGCATCGTAGTGCACGACGACATGGCCGTGCGTGACGCCGGCTATATCGGCTGGGCGATCCGCAAGCAGAGTCCGAAACTCCAGCAGGCCATCACCGATTTCTACGTTGGCTACGTGAAAAAGCAGAGCGTGGCGGAAGTGCGTTTGCAGCAGGAACTGCAGCGCGTCAAGCAGATCACCAGCAATACCGAGGACGCCGAACTGAAGCGCTTCACGCAAACGGTCGGTCTCTTCGAAAAGTACGGCGCGCAATATCACTTCGATCCATTGATGCTCGCCGCGCAGGGGTTCCAGGAATCGCAGCTCGATCAGAGCGCCCGCAGCCACGTTGGCGCGATCGGCATCATGCAGCTCATGCCGGCGACCGGCAGGGAGCTGGCCGTCGGTGACATCCGCGTGACGGAATCGAACATCCACGCCGGCGCGAAATACCTGGACCTCCTGATGTCCCGCTACTTCCCGGATGCGCACTTTTCCGACTCGGACCGCGCCCTGTTTGCGTTTGCGAGCTACAACGCGGGTCCGGCCAGGATCGCGAAGATGCGCAAGGAGGCGGCCGCCCGAGGGCTCTCGCCCGACAAGTGGTTCAACAACGTCGAGATCGTGGCCGGCGAGAAGATCGGGATCGAGACGACCACCTACGTGCGCAATATCTACAAGTACTACGCCGCCTACCGGCTCGTACAACAGGCGCAGGCGGCACGCGAACGCGCCATCGGGCAGGTGCGCAAGCAGGGCTGAGGCAGACTTACGTGTCAGGCGTCCAGCACCGCGAGATGAATCTCGCGATCTCGTCCAGCGCATACCGCGCACTCGACAGCTCGTGGGTCGATCGCTGGAAGACGTGGTGCAGTCCTTCGTAGATTTCCAGCTGGACCTCGTTGCCCTGCTCCGCCGCGGCCGCCGCGTAACGGCGCGCGTCGTCGAACAGCAGCTCGTCCGTGCCCACCTGGAGCGCGATGGGCGGCAGGCGCCCGGGAATGGCATGCAGCGGCGACGCGCGTCCATCCGCGGGATCGGAAGCGCCCAGGTACGTCGCGGCGGCATTGGCGAGCACAGGCCGCGTCAGGACGGCATCCCTCGTCGCATCGCTGTGAAACGACGGCCCCGTCAACCCCAGATCGACCCACGGCGAGAAAGCGGCCACGCTCGCGACGTTCAACGTGCGCCGCTCCTCGACACCCAGAGCCGCCAGTGCAAGGCCCCCGCCTGCGGAGTCGCCAACCAGGGCGACTTCGCGTATGCCGCCGTGCGCCAGCCATCGCAGCGCGGCGAGCACGGCATCGTGCGCCGCGGGAAACGGATGCTCGGGCGCAAGCGGATAGTCGAGCACGAACGTGTCCACGCCGGCGCGCACCGCGATCTGGCTCGCGAACCCGCGATACCCCCTGGCAGACCCGAGCACAAAGGCCCCGCCGTGCAGGAACAGGATCGCGCGATGGGCAGGCGCGGCGCGCGGCCGAATCCACCACCCTCGCACGTCCGCGTTCGCGATGCGCTCCATGCCGACGCCCTCCGCCACCGGCGTCTGCGCGGTCATGGCGTCGTACGCCTCGCGCATCGTGCCATGGAATTCGTTGAAATGCCGTTGCGTGCGCTCGATCGAGGCCCTCGCCGCCTCGCGGTCGTCATCGCTGAGGCTGTGCCGCACTTCGATCAGGTTTGCGCGTTGTCCGATGCTCATCATGGCTCCGTCGTTGCGTGAATGCGTTGTCGATGGGCATGACGATATCGATTCCATCTACACCATGGAAGAAGGCCAAATGGAATAGAATCCATTCCACTCAGGAAGTTTTGGAGAAGAAGCAATGGACCGGCTCGACGCGCTCAAGCTTTTCATTCGCATCGTCGAAAGCGGGAGTTTCGCCGCGGCGGCGCGCGACATCGGCGTGGGTCAGCCTGCAGTCAGCAAGCAGCTTGCGTCGCTCGAGCGCTATCTTGGCGCTCAGCTGGTGCGGCGCACCTCGCGCAGCATGACGCTTACCGAGACCGGTCAAACGGTCTACGAAGCGGGCTTGCGCATCATTGGCGACTTCACCGATCTCGAGTCCTCCGTCGGGCATGGCCAGCTGTCTCCGGGCGGGCTGATCCGCGTCACCGTGCCGCCAGTCTTTGGGCGGCTGTATGTCGTGCCGCACCTGCCGGCGTTTTTCTCCCGCTATCCGCAGGTGTCCGTGGACCTTTCCGCAACGGAGCGAATCGTCAATCTCGTCGAGGAAGGTTTCGATCTTTCGATCAAGAGCGGACCGCTCGCCGACTCCTCGATGATTTCGAGGCATCTGGCCTCGAGTCCGGTCGTTGTCGTCGCAACGCCGCAATACCTCGAAAAGCACGGGCGCCCCGAACGGCCACACGAAATCGAACGGCATGCCTGTGTCGTTTTCGCGCCCCTGCACGAGCCGCGGCCATGGCGTTTCGGGAACGTCGAAGGATCGGGTCTGCAGGTTCCGTCCGGCAATTTCCGCACTGGCGACGCGGAGCAGATTCGCGCGGCCGTCCTGGCCCATATGGGCCTGGTTCAGGCGCCCGCCTGGCTCTTCGCCGCGGAGATGGCGAGCGGCGAGGTCGTCAGCGTGCTGGAGGATTTTGCGCCGCCGCCATTGCCGATCCATGGGGTGCATCCATCGGGCAGGCGGCTGCCGAACAAGACTCGCGTGTTTCTCGACTTCGTTGCCGAAATGCTCGCGGCCGATCCGCGCCCGGCTTTCGTGGCGGTCTGATGACTTTGCGTGGTCTTCGCGCGCCTGTGCGGAACGGTGCTTGCTGGGATGAGAGGGTCACTCATCAAGGAGAGCCAAAATGCCCGAGAAGAAAACGATCGAGCGTGCGCGCGCTGACAAGCGCGCGGGGAAATCCGCAAGTACCCAGGCCGGCGAATTCGTGAAGGAGGAATTCGATCGCGTACGCGAAGGCAAGCATGGCGTGCGTTCTGCGAAGCAGGCCGTCGCAATCGGCCTTTCGAAGGCACGGCGCGCCGGTGTGGACCTGAAACCGCCGGCGCCCGGCAAGACCAGCGAAGCGACACGCAAGAAGGCCGCCAAGGATAGCGCGGCGGGCCACGGCGAGAAAACGGCCCGCGCGAGCACGGAATCGAAGGCCAAACGCTCGCGCACGACGACGCAAGTGCTCAAGGGCGAAAGCCGGGCGGGCGCGTCGCCACAGGCCGTGTCGAAGCAGGCGAAGAGCGCGGCGGCGCGCCGCCCCGTGGCAAGCCGCTCGGCGGCGGCGAAGAAGGCTGCGCAGACCAAGGGCGCAGCGGGCCGCTCCGCCGCGGCAAAAAAGGCAGCGAAGACACGCGCCGCACGTGCGCAACACACCCGCCACTAGCGGGGCGCGGGGTTATGAGACTATGTTCCTCATCGCCCCGCACGCGCATGCTGCACAACCGCCGATGTCCTCACCCGCTCTGCTGCTCGAACAGATCCTTCGCGACGTCCCACGCCGTTATCGCTTGCCGCTAGAGGCCGCGGCTTCGGCGCTGCCGCCTGGAGACGCCAATCCGGCGACGGCGCTGGCACGCGTCATCGAACAGGCGCGAGAAGCCATCGCGCATGGCCGAGCGCCGGACGCGACGCTGAAGCCGCGTTTCACCGACGCGCTCGCGGCCATGATCACCGAGGCCATGCACGCCGATTCCGGAGACCGCGCATTTCAGGCCATGGTGCTGCGGCACCGCGCCCCGCAGGTGCGCGAATTTGCGTCGCTTTCGGCACAGGCCGATCAGGACCGCCGGCAGATCCATGCGGCCGTCAATGCGATTGCGCATCCAGCCAAACAGCAGCGCGCCCTGCAAGCCTGGCAGCGCGAAGCCCTTGCGCGGCTGCATGCGTCCGCGTCTCTGGCGCACCACGAGGCCCATTACGCGGGACTTCACGAAACGGTGCTAAACGTCCTCGCCTTGCCGGAGCTTGCGAAGGGCTCGGACTTCGAGCCCGCGCTGGCGGATCTGCGGGACAGTCCGGCGCTTGCGCGCTTGTGCCGGATCGAAGCCCTGGCGCCCGATCCACTTGTGCAGCAGTACGTATCATTGCTCGATGCATATGGTCCGCGGCCGGGTACGCCGGCAGCCGTGGCGCAAGGCCGGGCGTCGCAGCGGCGCGGCGCGGCTGTCGAAGCGCTGGCCGTACAAGCCCTCGAAACTCTGGCTCAAAGGCTCAACGCCGCGCAGGAGAACCCGCACGCGTACCGTGTCGTGAGTTCAATGCGCGTTCCGGCCTCGATACCGGGCACGCACGAGCGCGCCAAAACGGAATGGGACGTGGTCCTGCTGGAGCGGCTGCACGCGAAGACCTTCGATATCGTGCCCGTCTGGAACGTGCGCCTGCTCGTTGAAGCGAAGGCATCCGTCGAGTCCGCGACGACCGACCTCCCGCGGCTCATGCGCGGTTTGCGCCTGCTCGCGCACGCCGAAGAAAACATCGTGTATACGTTCGAAACCCAGCAGGGGCCGGTACGACTGCACGGCGCCTCGCTACGCGCACAAGGCATCGACGAGTCCGGTTTGCTGAACGCCGTACTCTATTGCTGCGATGCGCCCGTCAACGGCGCTTCGCGAATGCTCAACGCCGCGAGCCGCATGCAGCTTTTGTCCGCACCGGCGAGCCTCGCATACGCCAGCGCCCAGTGGGACGGGCACCGTGCAGATCCGGAAATACTGGCTGCCGTCTGGCAGCACCTCACGCAATCGCCGCGTTGGCATGCCGTGCTCGATCAGTATTCGATGCTGCGTCTCGTGCGCGAATTGATGGTCCACCCCGAAGACCTGATGGCCACGATTCGCGATGCAACGGGGTGTTCACCGGGGTGTTCACAGTACACGGCGAACGAACGCCCTTAATGACGTGTGCGTGCGTTCGTTCGAGAGAGGCGCGCTGACGCCTCAATGCTCCGTGCTTGCGCGCGCCGCCGCGGGGCACGCCGGATCCTTGCCCCAATGCCCGTCGCAGACGCGCCAGCGGCAAAGCTGATCCTCGAAAAAGCCCTGTTCTCCGCACGCCTTGACTTGCTGCGCGAGCGTGAGCTTGCTTGCCGCCGGCTTCGACGCGTGCGCGGACGCGTCCTTGCCATCGCCCGGCTTCGTGCGGGCAACGAGCACGGCTAGCAGGTCGACATCGGAATCGTCCTTCTGGCCGCCTGGACGCCCATCGTGCCGCTTCTTCGCCAGGGCTTCCGTCCTGGCGTTGCCTGCATGCGCGGCGCTTTTCGCTTCGTGGCGGGATTCTGCGCCCCTGGCCGGATGCTTGTGATTCGCGTCTGCGGACATGCTCGCCAGCGGCGCGGCGCCGCCTGCCGGCGCGCTCGCTCCGGCATCGCGCGCGCCATTGGCCAACGCACGCGAAAGCCGGCCATCGTCGGGTACCGTTGCGGACGCAACGGCGTCGGGTGCGGGCTTCGCGTTGTCGGCGCTTTCGTCGTCGCTCACGATGGTGGCGGCGTGCGAAGCCGACGCCGTATCAGGCGCGCTCGCCGCGTTTGCAACGGCTGGCGCAGCGCCTGCGGGGGCAACTGTTGGGGTCACTGTCCCGGCAGCCGCCTGCGTCCCGGCGTTCGCCGGCGCGCTACGCTGGGCCACGTGCCAGGCGCCGAAACCGGCAGCGCTGATCAGAACCAGCGCGCCAATCAGCATCGGCGCGCGCGAGCGCCGGCCTGTGCCGGGCGGCGTAGCTGGCGGCACGACGCGGCCCTCGAGATTCGCGAGGATGCGCGAGCCGCCCGGCTGTGCGCCCGGCACGCTGGCAGGCGTGTCGGCGAGGAGGCTGGGGGCAGCCTTGGGGGTAGAGTTGTCCGGCGCACTCATTCACTGTCTCGTTGGAATCGTGCTCATTGTGCTCATTGAATTGAGCCTGTTTCACCGCAATAATACGGGGCGGCCCGACTTCGGGCAGCGCTGATTCTAAAATCAAGCATTACAAAAAACAATTGCCACTCCGCGGGTTCGCTTTTGGTCGCCATTGCTCTCGTCGCCTATTTTGCCATTGCCGTACCACTGGCCGCACTATTGCTGCTGCCCGCCGTACGTGCAGCGCTTTTCAGCACAATATTCGAATTGCATAATTTGATTATGCGCCGCGCTTCAGCGAGTGCCACTCACGCCCGGAGTCAGTTCTTTAAGTCGGCAAAATTTTCTCATTCGAGAATGGCCGATATGAAAAATATACTCATCAGGCGGCGCTTGCTGATTTTCATTACCGCAGGTATTCTTGCGACGCCGCCGCTCATTGCCATTACATTGCGCGGTCACCTGTTATTTCAATACGATGACACGCCCCGGGTGCCGGACGAAAAAATCGCTGCCTTGCTGAATGGCGAGCAGCTGGTTCCACCGCCGCCGCTGCCTCCCGAGGTATTCGCCACGAAGGAGGTCGAGCAGGTGCGGCCCGCGCTGCACGACGCAAGCCGCGACTGGAATCTGCTGGACGCCGATTTCCGCACGCGGCTATTGCTCGTCTACAAAATCATGCGCGAGCAATACGGTTATGAAATGGCACTACTGGAGGGTTACCGCAGCCCCGAGCGGCAAAACCGGCTGGCGCAATTAGGCGGTAATGTGACAAATGCGGCAGCTTTCCAAAGCTATCACCAATATGGACTCGCGGCCGATAACGCATTTCTGCGTGACGGCAAGCTTGTCATTTCAGAAAAAGATCCCTGGGCGATGCGGGGTTATCAGTTATACGGCCAGGTGGCCGAGCAGGTTGGCCTGACCTGGGGCGGACGCTGGAAATTGATGGATCTGGGCCACGTCGAATATCACAAACCCGGCTTCGTTCTGGGTCGCGCGCCGGTAATTGTTAAATGAGGCGCAGCGGAAAAAAAATGGGGAGTTTATGGGGCGTTCATTCATTCTGCCGTGCGGCAAAACCTCTTGCTGCGTGACGACACCGCACACCACGACAAACAGCACCCAAGGCACCAGGACCTGAACGGCTTATGCAACGCTTCTTCAACGTGTTGACAAACACGCGCACGCTCTCTGTCGTCGGCGTGATAGCGCTCGCGGCCGCATTGTTCATCGCGGCCGATGCACTGCAAATCAGTCCCGTCTGGCCCGCTGCCGTTCTCGGCGCGCTGTTCGTGCTCTGGCTCGTGTTCTGGCTCTGGCGCCGCGCGCGCGTGCGGCGCGCGAACCGCAAGCTCGGCGACATGCTGGAGCAGCAGGCGCAGACCGACAACGCCGCGGCGCCGGCAGCCGCGCCCGCCAGGCAGGCGGAGCTGGACACGCTGCGCACGCGGCTCGTCGACGCCGTCAAGACCATCAAGACCTCGAAGATCGGCCAGCTTTCGGGCGGCTCAGCGCTGTATGAGTTGCCGTGGTACATCGTCATCGGCAATCCGGCGGCCGGCAAGAGCAGCGCCGTGCTGAACTCGGGCCTGCAGTTCCCTTTCGCCGACAAGCACGACGCCGTGGTGCACGGCATTGGCGGCACGCGCAACTGCGACTGGTTCTTCACGACCGAAGGCATCCTGCTCGACACGGCGGGCCGCTATTCCGTCCACGAGGAAGACCGCAGCGAATGGCTCGGCTTTCTCGGCCTCCTCAAGCGCCATCGTCCGAAGGCGCCGATCAACGGCATCATCGTCACAGCGAGCATCGCGGAACTCACGGGCAACCGCCCCGAGTTCGCCATCAACCTCGCGAAGAATCTGCGCCAGCGCGTGCAGGAACTGACCGAGAAGCTCGAAGTGTTCGCGCCCGTGTACGTGATGTTCACGAAGGCCGACCTGATTACCGGCTTCACCGAATTCTTCAGCAGCAACGACCGCCAGGAGTACGACCGCGTGTGGGGCGCCACCCTGCCCTACGAGCCGGACGAGAAGCGCGATATCGTCGCGCTGTTCGACGAGCGCTTCGAAGAGCTTTACGAAGGCCTCAAGGAAATCAGCATCGCGCAGATGTCACTCAGCCGCGGCAAGCAGCTTTCGCCCGGGCAACTGAGCTTCCCGCTCGAATTCTCGGCGATCAAGCCGGCGTTGCGCGCGTTCCTCGCCACGCTGTTCGAGAACAACCCGTTCCAGTACAAGCCGATCTTCCGCGGCTTCTATTTCACGAGCGCACTGCAGGAAGGCGAAACCAGCAGCGCCGCCGCGCAGCGCATTGCCAACCGCTTCGTGCTCTCCGCCGAGGGGCTGCCCAAGCCGCATAGCGCGTTCTCCAAAAACGGCTTCTTCCTGCGCGATCTGTTTTCGAAAGTGATCTTCGCGGACCGGCAAACGGTGAAGCAGTTCGCGAGCCCCGCCAAGACGCGTCTGCGCTATGCCACGTTCTTCGGCTTCGTCGCGGTGCTCGCGCTCGCGCTGGGCGGCTGGACGTGGTCGACCATCGGCAACCAGCAGCTCGTGGCGAACGTGCAGGCCGACCTCGACAACGTCGAGCGCCTTCAGCAGAACCGCAACGACCTGCAGTCGCGCCTGCAGGCCATGGACATTCTCGAAGACCGCATCGAGCAGCTCGAGCAGTTCCGCCGCGACCGCCCGCTCGCCGTTTCGCTCGGACTCTACCAGGGCGACCGGCTCGAACAGCATCTGCTCGAGGAGTATTACAGCGGCGTACGGCAGATCATGCTGACGCCCGTCTCGCAGAATCTCGCCTCGTTCCTCAAGGACGTGGACGCGCATCCCGAACTGCTCGCGCCGATGTCGCATACGCCCGATTCGGGTGCGATCCCCGTCTCCGCGCACACGGCGATGGCGGGCAGCAGCCAGGGCGGCCTCTATAGCGCGGCCTCGCCCACGAGCGTCGAAGACGCCTATAACGCGCTCAAGACCTACCTGATGCTCTCCGACAAGCGTCACGTCGAGGCCGCGCACCTGACCGACCAGATCGCGCGCTTCTGGCGCGGCTGGCTCGAAACGAATCGCGGCAACATGCCTCGCGACGAGATGATCAAGAGCGCCGAGCGCATGATCACGTTCTACCTCGCGCGCGTATCCGACGACGACTGGCCGATGATCGACGCGAACCTCGCGCTCGTCGACCAGACGCGCGAAAACCTGCGCCACGTGGTGCGCGGCATGCCGGCGCGTCAGCGCGTGTACGAGGAGATCAAGGCGCGCGCCTCCACGCGCTTCGCGCCCATGACGGTGGCGCGCATCGTCGGCGACACGAATACCTCGCTGATTGCGGGCAGTTATGCGATTTCCGGCACCTTCACGCGCGAGGCGTGGTTCCAGTACGTGCAGCCCGCGATCCGCGACGCCGCGACGAAGGAACTGCAAGCGAAGGACTGGGTGCTCAACACCTCCGCGCAAGACGACCTCACGCTCGAAGGCAGCCCCGAGCAGATCCAGAAGGCGCTGGTGTCGATGTACAAGACCGAGTACGCGCAGAACTGGCAGAAGTTCATGCAGGGCATTGCCGTGCAGGACTTCGGCACGTTCGGCCAGGCCGTCGATGCGATGAATCGCCTGGGCGACCCGCAGGATTCGCCGATCCGCAAGATCCTCGAAACCGCGTACGACCAGACCTCATGGGACAACCCGTCGCTCGCGAGCGTGAGCATCAAGCGCGCGGAAAGCGGCGTGACGGGCTGGGTCAAGCAGTGGTTCTCGCGCATGTCGGGCAACACTGCCACGGCCAATCTCGACCTCAACGGCAATCCGGTCGAGCCCTCGATGGGTCCGATCGGCCAGGCATTCGCGGGTCTGGGCCGCATGGTCGTGACGCACGACAACGCGTCGCTGCTCGGCGGCTACATGGATTCGCTCTCGAAGGTGCGCACGCGTCTGAACGTCATCAAGAATCAGGGCGACCCGGGACCGGGCGCACGTCAGCTCATGCAACAGACGCTGGACGGCAACGGCTCCGAACTTTCCGATTCGCTCAAGCTCGTCGACGAGCAGATGCTCACCGGCTTGACCGACGCGCAGAAGAAGGCCCTGCGTCCGCTCCTCGTGCGCCCGCTCATGCAGGCCTACGCCGTGGTGATCCAGCCCGCGAGCGTGGAAGTGAACAAGGTATGGAATGCACAGGTGTACCAACCGTTCCAGGCCTCGCTCGCGAACAAGTACCCGTTTGCGGGCAGCGCGAAGATCGAGGCCGGCGCAAGCGAAATCGCCCAGATGTTCGGGCCGGAGGGTGCGATCTCGAAGTTCGTCGGCACGACGCTCGGACCACTCGCCGTGCGCCGCGGCGACACGCTCTCCGCACGAACCTGGGGCGACATGGGCCTCACGCTCACGCCCGACTTCACGAACGGCTTCGCGCGCTGGGTGGCGCCGCTCGCGGGCGGCGCGGCGGGCGCGGGACAAGGATCGTCCGAACCGCAGACCGTGTTCCAGATCCTGCCGCAGCCTTCGAGCGGCACGACCGAGTACACGATTGCGATCGACGGCCAGCAAATGCGCTACCGCAACACGCCGCCGCAGTGGACGAACTTCGTCTGGCCCAATCCGCAGGGCGCGCCGGGCGCGACGCTCTCGGCCACCACGTTCGACGGTCGCACGATCCAGTTCGTCAACGAGCCGGGACGTTACGGCCTGGAGAAACTCATCAACTCGGCGCAGCGCACGCGCCATCCGGATGGCACGTTCGACCTTTCGTGGACGCAAGGCAGCGTGACCGTGTCGGTGAGCATGCGCATCGTCAGCACCTCGCAGCCCACGGCTGCGAGCAGTAACGCGCCGCAGCAGCAAGGCTTGAGCGGCGTGCAACTGCCCTCTTCGATTGCAAGCGTCGGGACGATGAACAGTGCGGCTGCCAACCCTGCGGCCGGCGTGAGTGCGTCGCCCGCCGCCGTGGCTGCCGTGACAACATCGGCGGCCGCCACTCAGACAGGAGGAACCGCGCAATGACGCAGTCCGTTCAGGCGCAGATCGCGTACTTCGGCAAGATTCCGTCGCGCGGCGACTTCGTCAAGAGTGCGCACAATCCGCAGCTGCTGCAGACACTGGACCGCTGGATCGCCCAAGCGATGGAACTGCTCGCCGACGACCCGCGCTGGAAGATCGTCTATGCCGAAGCGCAGCCTATGCACTTCGCGTTTCTCGGCTCGCAAAGCAAACTCGCGATCGCCGGGCACATGGTGGCGAGCCAGGACCAGTCATCGCGGCGCTTTCCGTTTCTCGCGGCCACCGCGCTCGAAGTCGAGCAGCCGCTCGCCTTTCTCGCGCGCAGCCCGCTCGCCTTCGCGCGGCTGTGGTCGCGCGCGGCCCAGCAAATGCAGCCGCTCCTTGGCACGAGCGAGCCGGCGGGCGCGCTGCACGCGCTCGGCGAAACCCAGGTGCCCGTAGATGTGGGCGGCGTGGGCAACCCGCACGACGGCACCTTCAATGACTTCGTCGAACACCAGACGCTCGAAGGCCTCGAGCGGATGCTGCTCGCGAGCGGCCACCCCGTGCGCCTGCGCGGCGCGATGCTCGCGCTCGGCTCGCTGCTGCGGCCCGTGATGACGAGCGGCTCCTCGCATCTGGAGCGCGGCCTCACGCTGCCGCTGCCGGTCGACCCGTTCTACCGCAGCCTCGTGGCCGCATTCTGGCTGGAGCTGATCGCGCCGTTCGTTTCGAAGGCGGACTTCGAACTCGCCATCTTCATCGGCACCATCGCGCAGCGCGAGCGGCTCATCGTCGGCTTCAACGGCGCCTCGGCCCGAACCCTGCACAGCGTGGTCGATCCGCAAACCTACGCCGCCCACAACATCGATATCGACGATCCCGAATGGATCGACGGTCACGCACAAAGCGACCATGGCATCAGCAAACTCGTCAGCTACCTCGATCAGCCGCAACTGTCGCTGCGTCTTGCGATCGACACGTTCCAGGAAGCGTTCGTTGGGGAGGCTGGGCATGCGCGGCGCGGATAAACGGGCGCGGATTCCTGTGCGTACTGCGGTGGTTGCGGCGCTCGCGGCTGGCGTGTTCGGGTTCGCTGGCGCGAACGCGTGGGCCGACGATGCGAGCCCTGCTCGCGTCACGCCCGGGAACAACAGCGGCGCGCAGGTCAGCACGACTGAGCTTCCTGCGGCGAACCCGACGGCCTCTACTGCTGCCACTGTGCCTCCCTCGACCGCCACGTCCACGCCAGCGCCCGTCGATACGGTGCCCGGTCAGGTCGTGGCAGGCGGCAAGGTACCCGACGAAGCCACGCACGCGGCCGTGCTCGCGCGCCTGCGCGAGACCTATGGCGCGGGGAACGTCGTGGATCAGATCGAAGTGGGCGACGTTGCGACGCCGCCCAACTGGTCGGACAACGTGCAGAAGCTGCTCAACGCGCAGCTCAAGCAGATCCACAAAGGACAGCTGAGGATCGACGGCACGCAAATCGACGTGCGCGGCGAGGTCGGCAACGAGGCCGCGCGCCAGCAGATCGCGAGCGACATGGCCACCGCGCTCAATCCGACCTATACGATTCGCAATGGGTTGCGTGTGAGTGCGTCCGAGCAGGGCCTGCTAGATCAGACGCTCGCGAATCGCACGATCGAGTTCGAAACGGGCAGCGCGACGCTCACGCCGCAAGGCCGCGCGATTCTCGATCAGATGGCCGCAGTGCTCGTGAAGATGAATACGCGTACTGTGGCGATCATTGGGCATACGGACAATGCGGGCAATCGCACGTCGAATATTGCGCTGAGCCAGGCGCGCGCCGATGCTGTCAAGGGTTATCTCGTCGGCAAGGGGATCTCGCCGCAGCAGATGACTGCGACGGGTGTGGGTCCTGATCAGCCGATTGCTTCGAATGATACGAGTGATGGGCGGGCAAGGAATCGGCGGATTGAGTTTCGGGCGGGGTTGTAGGGGGGCCGGGAGACGGGAAGGCGAACTCACTGTCTTTTCTCTTCCGGCGCTGGACGTTCATCGACGTATTCTTTGGATGCTTCAGCCACGGCGGTTTCATTTGGATACACATGCATCGTGAGTACTCTGGAGTCTCCCGGCAATTCCCGCAAGACGGCGGTTGCATGAATTCTTTCGCCTAATCTTGGGGCGCCCTCTGGCCCGCCCAGCGAATAATCGATCGAAATCGGGCCAGGCTTCACATTCACGCAGCAGACGGTCGAGCCACCCGCACCGCCTGGGTGATAGGCCATATAAGCACCACCTGCGTATTGACCGTTGACCGCGACATCGTAGATCGCGCGGGGCCAGTAGTTGTAGATTGAGACGTCGATGTTCATCGGCCGCTCCGAGCAAGCGGCGAGCGGCAATACGGACAGCAAACCGACGAGCAAGCGGCGGGTTAAGGTGTTGAACGCAGCGTCATACATCATGCATCGACGGACATGGACTGCTGCGATGCCACAAGCTTCGGCGGCGGATCGCATTTGCAAATACAGAGGTCATCGCTCAATGCCGCATGTCGTCCATCGCGCGCGGTCATCACCTGACGCGGTCCATCGCATTTGATTTTGCCCGTGGTGTTGCATGCGGGGCATTGCACATCATCGCCTTCGTGAGCGACGTCATGGCCTTCAAGTTGAATTGTGGTTGACATAGCGACCACTGTTCCGTTCGCGGTAGTTTTGTCGCCGTTGAGTATCAGGAAGCGTTGCATGGTTTTTAGTGCCTTCAGCGTTGCAAGATGGCCACGTCGGTCATCAGGTACGTCACATCAAATTTGATGTCGGACTGCTTTCCGGGGTTCGCTACCCGGCCACCAACACCGGCTTTCCGCGTTCCTTCTCAAGTTGTCTCGGTAGGAAGACCATGACGACATAGACGCGAACCAGCCCCCCCCCAAGCCACAAGGACACTGGCATGCCCAACACCGCCAGAAAAAACAGGACACCGTTCGTTCCGAAACTGGCACTCAGCACCCGACTTAAAATAAGATAAAACGGTGCAACACCGGAGACGATCCAGTAATAAATCTTCGGAAACGGCAAACGCTCGCTGTGGAGTTGGTCGAACAGCGTCATTCCAGGCTGTATCCGGAAGCCGAGGCAGGATTGCTGTTCGATAAAAGCCCGCTCGACGAAAGGAGTCGCCGTGATCGTATGAAGGACGCTTCGTTTGATACTGGCCAGCCAGTAAAACGTCAACGCGATGCCACCCAGAAGCCCCGGCCATTTAACCAGCGGCTGCAGGGGCGCAAAGATGAAATAGTAAAAGTACGCAAAAATTCCGAAAAAGAAGTAGACCGCAAATATGCCAATCGACTGCACCAGCCCACACACACCCACAGCAAGTTCGTGCGGCGGTACATCATGTAGATCATGAAGGGCGAGAAAAAACACGTCAAAGTGACAAGCATCGCGATTTTCCATGGCCATCCAGAGACTGACAGGTCATCGGCATAGGCGGCGTATGAAACGCCAGTACCTAGCAGAGGCAATAGCAGGCTCATCGGTGTGACTCTTCTCACCATGTGCCACACCGAATCCTTGGGTGCCGCGTCCCGGCCGTCTGTCGCGGATATCACTTGGCGCAGACCGTCGCGGTCGCCTTCGCCCGCGGTATTGCATGCCGGCCGCCGCCGCCCATCATCGCTATCGTGTGGAATGTCACGACCTCCAGATTGGATCGTGGTTGGCGTCGCGACTCCCGTTCCGTTCGCGGTGGTCTTGTCGCAATGAAGTATCCGGTAACGTGGCACGGTTCACCCCGTTTCGACGTCGGGTCATATTAGTGAACGTCATCACTAACAACGACGACCAATTTCCCTTGCGTGCGCTCCAGCTTTCTGGGCAAACGTATCATCACGATATACTGCCTCACGCCGATTGCGGCAATCCACTGCGAAACGGGAAATAGAATCAGGGCGACCAGCAGGATCGGGCCGTGCGCACCGAAAACTGGAGTCAGAATTCGCGCGATCACGAGCGAAAGAGGCGCAATCAGCAGCACCAGGTACATGTGAACCTTTCCAGACGGGCTGCGTGAACTCAGCACTGCCTCCAGCTTGGCGATACTTTGCAGCCGATACTGCAAGACACTCCCTTTGTCCTCAAAGGCCTGATGAACGAAGCGCGAGGTCGCTAGCGCCTTATTGACATCCCGGGCTGTAAATGCCATCCAGTAGCCGGTCAGAGTGATGCCGAGCGCGAGACCGCCGGCCTTTGCATACAGAGGCATCGGGGCGAACAGAAAGTAGAAAAAGAAGCAAACGATGCCAAAGAAGAAGTAAAACGCCGCCACCATGATCGCATTCGCGAGTCCCAGCGAAACGAGCCTCGATTGATCTCTGTCGATCAAAACAATGACGCATGGTCCCACAACGGCAACTATCAACATCGCCGTAGCCAGCCAGAAAGGCGCTAGTGACACACGAAACGCCAGCGCGTAAAAGCCATAGGCGACGGCGATCGAAACGACATTGACGAACAGCGTCAGCGGAATTGTCTTCTTCACCAAGTTCCACAGAATATGGTTCGATTGAGTCGTGGTTGTAGTCATGGCATGAACATCATAGGATATCCGTTGTAATCTTTCGGGTAGCTTTCTTCCAGAGCTTTAGCTGCGTGGCGTAACTTTTCGGCAACCCAGTGCGTAATGTGAAATTCATTATCGGCCAGATTGATCAAATATCCTACCGCCACCGCTACGCCGATTGCAGCGGCGGCCACCGCCCATACGGGTGCGCTGGCAATCAAACCCGCGGACAGTAACGCCGTCGTCACAGCACCCACCAGTGCTGTCGAAACAGCCGCGGTGATGCCGGCTGCCACGAGGTCGACGCCGACCTTTGCAAATAGATCGTACAAGTCCTTCGAGTGCTTTCCATCCGGGCCAACCTTCGAATAGTCGTGGTACCACTCGGCAGCATCGAGTGCAATCGTGAACACCAGCGCAATTCCGGTCGCACGTTTGAATGCACCCTTACTGGCCTCCCATGCCGCCGCCGTCGCCGATTCGAATGTCCCCGTACCTGCCGTAATCGCGAGAATCTTCGAGCTTTTCGCACCATACCGGGTGCCAGTAATCACTTTTCGTAACCCAGCATTGCCACGGAATACGACATACGTCTTTGCTCCCGCCTTCGGATGCACGATTTGCATCACGCGGAAGCTACGGTTCCAGAGGTCTCGCAACTCCCCAAAGTTATCCTTCACAAACGACGTTCCTCCGGCCAGTTGCCCCAATAGCCAATTGCGTGTGACGATCTTGTTTGTGTCAAGCGCCGTGTCTTCACCACCGTTTTCCGCAAACGCGACGATCTCCGCTGGCGCGTTTGACAAACTCACCTCAAAGACGTGAACAACCGTGTCTTCTTCCGCATGCGCCTGCAAAGCAGCCGGCATCGACGCAGTTGTGCTAACGTGCGCCTGCTCCCCGAAGTCGAGCGGGATCATCCCACCCCACCACGCCGCCCCAGGCAATTCGCCGTTTGTATTGCGACAAACTAACGTATTCGGCTTTGCAAATAGGCTCATACCCTGTTGTAGACCGCCTGTAAATTGAGCCTGCGTTTTCGAGCCGGGCTGATTACCAAGTGTCAAGATCAGCGGCGCCGGCTTGACCTTGGGATCGCTACTTTCGCCCCGCAGATTGAGAGCCGCAAGCGAATAGCGATGGAGCACGGTGCCGTTCATGCTCAGTACCAGTTCACCCTTGAAATCTCTCCCCACCCACAGGTGGTACCGCTCTCCGTCCTGGAACTGGCCTTTCTGCACACGCTTTTTCTTCTTGACGTCGTACATCCAGTCCTGCGTGGCTTCAACCGAATATGTAGCGCCTTTTTTTAATTCGATATCGAAAATCACGTCACGATGCTTGCGCAAAAGCACGGTCAAGTCTGTTTCGGCCCAACAGTTGACAGGTTCCCCGGGAAGGTCGATACAGGCTGTATGCTGCACCAGTGGACGTTCGCCCATATTCAATCTCCAACACGTTTCGTCTGAACCGCGGTCAAAGAGCCAAAATCGATATTTTTCAACACTGCCTTACCTTCTCTGTCAAGTGAAACGCTATGAGTTGCGCCATCCTGCGCAGCTAGCCGGAGTGGCTCGCCGGTGGGTACATTGCCGTCGGCATCGACGTAGCGGAGGCGCATTTCAGCCTTCTTGCCTTCGAGGTTGTATGCCTCGCCAAGACTTGTTGGACCAGCGAACGAATGTTGCGCGCCCTTGATATCAATCTTTCCCGGCGCATGAATCTCGATGTTCCCGTCTTTGACCCTGATGTATGCGCCGCCAGAGGTCAGGAGAACTTGTTCCTTCGCGGTCGCTTCTATGCTTCCTGTCGCTGAAAGCAGCTTGACCGTCTTTTGCGCCGTGACCTCCACATTGTCGGAATATGCGCGCAACTCAACCTTCCCCTTGGCCGCAAATAGTTTCATGCCCGCGTTCTGCACGAACAGACTGATCTTCTCGGCAGCACTGGCTACGAGCGACTTCCCGCTGGCGATGAACGTGCTCTGTCCACTAATGAGGTTAGTCTGCTGATCGCTCGCCACATGCACCGACTGCTGTGTCGACAACGCAATACCGGACGGACTCGCAACCAGCATGACGGGCGACTTGAACGCGTTCGCACTGCCGGTGCCCCCTCCGGCCGTTCTGCCACCAGACGACGCCCCACCCTGCGCACTGCTCTGTGTCGCATCGGTAAAGGACTTGAGCGCATCCTGCCCGTCACTGAGACTCTCCGCCTGATGCGCCTCACTAGCCTGCGACATCGACTCGACCACGCTCTCGGCGCCCATGAGTTGCTGTCTGGCCTCGCTCACGTCCAGTTGCTGGCTGCCAGCCTGTTTAGGATGCGTCGTGACATACAGCCCCTGCGAAGCACGCACCGCACCGTACGAATCCGTCTTCAGATCGAATCCCGATCCAAGGTATGAACCGCGCGTATTTCCGCTCTGGTCGATCAGATACCCCAGGTGAAGCACGCTGCTTCCCGTACTACTGAATAACCGAGCCCGATTCTGCCCCGTCGCATCGTCGAGCACCATTTCATTAAAGCCGGAACCCGAATACTCCTTCGACCGGTAGCCCGAGAGAATCCCGTTGCTGTGCCATTGCGGCTGGACGCTCCCGTTGTAGACGCGATGCAAGACGATAGGTCTGTCGCAGTCTCCGCCCACATACCCGATCAGCACTTCTTCACCGACTCGCGGAACGTGAACGCTGCCGTACCCTCCGCCCGTATCCGACTGCGCGACCCGCACCCAGCACGAAGCACCCACATCTCCAGAATTCTGCCGGTCCCAGATGAACATCACCTTCACGCGGTTCAGTTCGTCCGTGTAGACCTCTTCGCCCTGCGGCCCGACGACGATAGCCGTCTCCAGGTGCATCTCCGGCTTCTTGTGCTCGAACGGGCTGCGGTACGGAACCGTCACACGCTGCGCCTCGACTTCGACCAGATAAAAACCCGCGGAACCGTCTTCCTGGGTCACAGTCTCTCCGGTGTATCCGGATTTGGCTCGCGCCAATTCGTTCTGCAGGCCGTGTGGAAAGCTCGCTTCGTGGTCCGAAAGCGGCAGGTTGTTCTCGATGTACCGGCGCACCTTGATCGCGGCGAATTCTCGCTGGCTCGCCGAATCGTGATCGTGTTCCGGGTGACCGGTCAATTCGAAGCGCAGTCCCGCATCGATACCGCGAACCCCACCCGCCGCGTAGAAGCGCTTGGCCCGCGATTCCCACTCCTCCAGATGAACCCTTGAAAGCTGCTCACCGCGAGTCTGATCCGAGTACGTATATGCACCGGTATATTCGTAAACTTCGGTCTGCTCGGGCAAATCCCCCTGGTTCGCCATCGTCGGCAGCGTTGTCCCTTTGGGGTTGACCGCCGACGACGGCGCCTTGTAGTCGAACGTGCGCGTCGTATGCACAGTACTCTGCAACGTCCGCGAACCCGACCACTGCGTGAAGGCGTCCGTTTCGCTGCCAGTGCCCGACCGGTAGAACGTAACCGGATTAGGCGACACCTCGTCGAGCGAATGAATGTCGTCGGTCACAACCAGTGTATGTGACTTGCCGTCCTTGGCCTGGCGCCAGAAGCCGAACAGGCCTTCCTCCTCCATCAGCCGGTGAACAAAGTTCCAGTCGGTTTCGCTCTGGCGACAATACGAGCGTTGCGGCAGCGGCTTGCTCAAGGCGAACTGGAACTGGCCTCGCGCCTGCGGATGCTCGTTGAATACGTCCGTGATGATGGCGTCGGCGCTCTTGTCCTGCCAGTACCGCATGTCGCTGCGAAACCGGAGAAAGTGCATCCATGAGGCGTAGATCAGCTGGTAGCTCGTGAAGCTGCCGTCCGCGCCGAGCCTTCGGGCCGTATGAATATAGCCGTTGACCGGGAGATAGGACTTGTCCGCTTGCTGAATCCACAGCGTCATTGGCTGCGCGATGAGCTTCTTGAGCTCGATGTCGCCAGCCGTAGACACCATGTCGAGCGTGCCGTTGAAATCGCGCGCCAATTCCGAACAAAGAACTGCCCTGCGCGGCACGAGCGCACTATCCGGCAAGGCTGGAATATCGGTCTTGATCAGGCGGTCCTGCTGGATCAGACCGCCCTGAATGACTTGAACAAGTTCAGTGAAATTCATGCTCAACCCGCATCATCCGTCTTCACACCAAGCATCTCGCGAATCTGCGCGAGCGTGCCATCGTCTTTCACCACCGTCGAAAGCCACTTGTGCAGCGGCATTTCCGCCCACTCGGCCGCTTTGTCCGCAAGATAAGCGGCTGGGCTATGCGGTTCGGTCTCGCGAAAGAAGACCGCCACCGCACGCAGTTGCGCAACGGCTTCGGCACGGCTCTGTATGCCCGCGTACGCGCGGACCGGCATTCGAATCGGATTCGCCATGGTGTCCTCAACGGCCAAAGGTGTCTTGAAGCTCGGTTCTGCGCGTTCGACAGCCACGGGCGAAGCGGCCGGCTGCACGGCAGGCTCCAAAGCCCCCGCATTCAGGTTCACGCCCACGTCACGCGCGAACCGCTCCGCAAGTCCATACACGCTCTCGCTGGCCTCGCGCGCTTGCCGGAAGCTCGGCGCCGCATCACCGGCTCGCGCCTCGAGCACCATATCGAGCGCAGCGAGAGCGGCTTCGAATGCTTTCAACTGCGCGAGCAACGTTCGATAGAACGAAGCCGGCGTGGCCCGCTTCGAGGCGTCGATCTGCTCCACCGAAGGCTTGCCGCGCGCGATATCGTCCGCATGATCCGGATCGCGCTTGACTGCCTGCGCGACGTGCATCGCGACATCCCAGTCGATCGCGCTGAAAGCCACCCCCGACTGCGTGAGCGGCACCGAACGCAGCAATTCCGCCGTGCGGCCCGCGAGCCACGCGACGTTACCAAGTCGATATTCCGTGTCGTCGCCTTCGGGTAGCGGATGCACCTGTTCCCAATACTGCTCGACCAGTCCGCTCAGGAGCACATAGCCCTGCGTGAGGCCCGGCACGCCCTCCTGAATCGCGAGCGCCTCGGTGAGCCACACGGCGAGCCGCAAGTCCTTCGTCTGCGTGCGCAGCAACGCCGTGCAGCGTTCGACGACGAAAGGCCAGTCGGCTTCCTTGATCTCGGTGATCCACTCGCCCTGGTCGAGCGACGGGTCATCGAAGCGGCGTGCATGCTGGATCGCGTCGAAATCCGCCGAAAACAGCAGGTCGGCGCCGCACGGCGATGCTTCATTAATGGGCGCTAGCAGCGCGGTCGTGTCAGTCGACATGGCGTTCTACATAATGGCTAAGGCGGTGCGCTTCGAGCGAGGCATGGCGGCCGCGTTTCATGGACATGGTCATGGTCATTGCACCGCGTACTCGAACTCGCCTGCCTCATCGGCGCGCACGCTCACGCGCGCGAGCGACGTGCCCTGCGCGATGCGCTCCAGAATCTGCTGTGCGAGTTCCGGCAAGAGCGTGCCGTTCAGAATGTGATCGACGTTCCGCGCGCCCGAATCGACTTCGGTGCATCGCGCGAGCACCGCATCGACGAGCGACTCGTCCCATTCGAATGTGGCACCGTGGTTCGCCTCGACGCGGCGGCGGATGCGTTCCAGCTTCAGCTCGATGATCTCCGCGAGCACGTCATCGGAAATCGGGTAATACGGCACGACTTTCATGCGGCCGAGGAAAGCAGGTTTGAACGACTTGTACAGTTGCGGGCGCAGCAGCTCTGCCAGCGCCTGTGCGTCGGGCAGTTCTTCATTGGGCTTGTTCAGGCAGGCCTGCATGACAGCAGTCGATCCCACATTCGACGTAAGGATGATAAGCGTATTGCGAAAGTCGATCGCACGCCCCTCGGCGTCGTCCATCGTGCCTTTGTCGAAAACCTGGAAGAACATTTCCAGCACGTCCGGATGGGCCTTTTCCACTTCATCGAGCAGCACGACCGAATATGGATTGCGGCGCACGGCCTCGGTCAGCACGCCACCCTCGCCATAGCCCACATAGCCGGGCGGCGAGCCCTTCAGGCCCGACACGCTGTGCGCCTCCTGATACTCGCTCATATTGATGGTGATGAGCTTACGCTCGCCGCCGTAGAGAATGTCCGCCAATGCGAGTGCCGTCTCCGTCTTGCCCACGCCGGACGGTCCCACGAACATAAAGACCCCGCGCGGCTTGTTGGGATCCTCCAGGTTCGCGCCCGCCGTGCGCACGCGCTGCGCGATGGCTTCGAGCGCGTGATCCTGGCCGATCACGCGCTCGGCCAGCAGCGGATGAAGATTCAGCATGGTCTGGATCTCGTCCTTCACCATGCGGCCCAGTGGAATCCCGGTCCATGAAGCGACGATTTCCGCCACCACGTGCGCGTCGACCTGTAGCGGCACCATCGGCGCGTTCTCCTGCAGCGCGTGCAGGCGCGCGATGAGCGGCGGCAACGATTCGCGCGCGGCATCGGCTTCGCGCATTCGTTCGGATGACGTACTGTCATCGCGCGCCGCGTCGATCTGGCCGCGCAGCTTCGTGATCTGCGCCACGAGTTCGCGCTCCTCGGCGTGGCGCGCCTCGCTTTCGGCCAGCTCGCGAGCGGCAGCGTCGCGCGCCTCGCGCAGCGCCACGAGGCGCTCCTCATGCACGGTTTCCCGCTCGAGCGAGGCGATCTCCGCTTCGATACGTTCGATGCGCTTCTTGCCGTCATCGATCGCACCAGGCGTCGCGCCCTGCGCGAGCGCCACCCTGGCGCACGCGGTATCGAGCACGCTCACGGCCTTGTCGGGCAGTTGCCGCGCGCTGATATACCGGTGCGAAAGCCGCACGGCTTCGGTAATCGCCTCGTCGAGAATGCGCACGTCGAAGTGGCGCTCCATGAGCCCCACCATGCCGCGCAGCATGGCCGCCGCAAGCGTTTCGTCGGGTTCCTCGATCTTGACCACCTGAAAACGCCGCGCCAGCGCCGCATCTTTCTCAAAGTAGCGCTTGTACTCGCTCCACGTCGTCGCGGCGATCGTGCGCAGTTCGCCACGCGCGAGCGCGGGCTTGAGCAGGTTCGCCGCATCGTTCTGGCCAGCCTGACCGCCTGCGCCGATGATGGTATGCGCCTCGTCGATGAAGAGCACAATGGGCTGTGCACTCTTTTTGACCTCGTCGATCACGCTTTTCAGACGGTTCTCGAATTCGCCCTTCACGCTCGCGCCAGCCTGCAGCAGCCCCATGTCCAGCACGCGCAATGCAACGCCGCACAGCGCCTCTGGCACATCGCCCGCGGCGATGCGCAGTGCAAGCCCTTCCACCACGGCCGTCTTGCCCACGCCCGGTTCGCCGGTAAGGATCGGGTTGTTCTGGCGGCGACGCATCAGGATGTCGATGGTCTGGCGGATCTCCGCTTCGCGTCCGATCACAGGGTCAACAAGACCCTCGCGCGCGCGCTGAGTCAGGTCGGTCGTGTAGATGTCGAGCGCGGGCGTTTTCGAAGGAGCTACACTCGTTGTGCTTGCAACTTCACTGTCGACTTCACTCGTGCTTTCCCCCGGCTCGACCTCGACCGAACCTTGCGTCACTTCATCAAAGCGATGCTTGAGTTCGCCGACGGGAACCTCGGCGAAGCGCGCCGACATGCGCTGCGCGAACTGCGCAAGATCGGGCGCGCTCAACAGCGCGAGCAGCAGATGACCGGAACGGATGCGTCCGATCTGCGAGTCGAGCGACGCAATCAGCCAGGCCTGCTCGAACAGCGCGATCAGATGCGGGGAGAACACCGGCGTGCGCGTATTGCCCGTCTTGAGCCGTTGCAGTTCGCGCTCCAGATCCGCACGCAGCGCATGCGCATCGACGCGCGACGCACGCAGCACGCACGCGAGGTCGCTGGCCGGTTCCTCGAGCAGCGCGAGCAGCACATGTTCGAGGTCCACTTCGTAGTGCCCGCGCGACAGGCACGCACTGGCCGCACGCTCGGTAGCCAGCCGGCAAGTCGTGTTCAGCTTCGCGATCAGGGTTTTCAGGGGCGTGCTCATGTGGTCCGGTCCGGCCTCGGGTCTCGTGTGTTCAATGAATGACGTGCAGTTCGTAGCGCGCGTCGCGGCGGTCGCGGTCGGCTTCGTGCGTGCACAGGAAGGCATCCCAGCCCAGACGCGCGCCGGCGCCCAGGCGGCTTGGCCCGACTTCCTCGCGGCGCAGCACCAGCAGCACCTCGTATTCGAGCGTCACGCGCGCGAGCAGCGTGAGCATGCGTTCGAGTGCGAGCGCGTGTTCCGCGCCCGGCAGGAAGGCCTCGTAGTCGGTCTTCGAAAGCGGCCCGATCACGAGGCGTGCACGCATGTCGCGCTGCCAGACGCGCTCGCCCGCAAGCGCCGTTGCACCGAGCAACACGTTGCGCTGGCCGAGCATGGAAAGCTGGTCGGGCGGCACGTCGTACCACTTGCCCACGAACTGCTCGACCTGCACGGGCACGCCGAAATAGTCGGAGAGCGTCTGGCGCAAATACGCGGCGGAAACCGGCTGATGACGCGCGGCCACGGCATGACCCGCGATCGCCTCGTCGAAGAGCGCGCCGCCGCCGTCCTGCAGGCTCTCGCGCGATGCATCGTTGGCCACGCCCGCAAGCGCGAGCAGCAGCGGCAGATAGCGTTCGTCGCGATCGAGCTCGTAGTGCAACGGCAGCCGGTACTTCTTCCACGCCGAATAGAACAGCGCCGTGGCGCGGTTCGAAAACACGTCGAAGAACTCGCGCGCCGCGCGGTCGCGCCGCAACTGCTCGCGCACGACGATCTGCTCGGTATAGTTCAGCGGCAGCGCGCCTTGCGCGCCCAGCAGCCCGAAGAACGCGGGCGTGAGATCCACGCGTTCGAGTTCGCCCGCATCGAGCGCGGCCGTGCGTTGGCCGGCATCGGCCAGTGGCGCGCCAGCCGCGTCATACGACACGGCGCCCGCGATCTCGCTGGCCGGAAACGCAAGCGACAGCGTGTTGCGAAAGCCGATACGCTGTGGGAGCACGTCGCGCTGCCGCGCGCCGGCCTTGTCGACGAACCAGCGTTCGAGCAGGCGCACCGCCTGGAAAAACCCAAAGCGGTGCGGCTCATCGAGCAGCCGCTCGATTACGCCAGAATCGATTCGCCGCTGCGGGGACTGCATCGCATGATCTCCTCGCCGGTGCGCCGCGAGACGACGACCAGTTGCACGAAGCTGTTGATGTGCACGTAAAGCCCGAAAAACACGTCGATGACGCGTACGAACGTTCCGAGGCTTGTGCCGACGAAGTGATCCTCGTCGACGGTCAGGCGGATCTCGATGCCGCGCACGAAAGTCGCGAATGGCTTGCCGGGCAGCCATTGCACGGCGGCGCGCTGCTCGACGTCGACAATGCCGTCCACGTGCCGCGCCGACACCGCCGTGCGCCGCAGGTCATACAGCGCGAGCATTTCCTTGAGCGTGGTGCCGCCGTGGTTCACGAGCGAGACGTGGTTGAGCGCGAGATGCGAAATGAGCCGCCAGTGCGCGGCCTGGCGGCGCTCGAAGCGCACGCACGGCGTGGGCCGCATCAGGAGCGCGATGCTGCTCGCAATCGCGCCGCCCTCCAGAAACAGATCGCCGCCTTCGAGTCCAGTCGCGAGCGCCGTGGGCAAATCGCGGTTGGTACAGGTCAGCTCGAGGCTCAATGTTTCGTTTTGCTCGGTATCGACTTCGAAGTCGATGTCGACGATCGAGATTTCGGTTTCGTAGCCCGGGCTCTTTTGCGCGACGGCTTCGTCGCGCCGGGCGAACCAGTAGTGGCCGGCGCGCATCGATTCGCCATGCCGCAGCGAATAGAAAGGCCGGAACTCGACGACCGTTTCTTCGTGCGCGCGTTGCCGTACCAGTTGCACGGAGTCGATCGAATAGACCTCATAGGCGAACGCGCGCCGCCCCTCTGCCACCACCGGATACGAGACCGCCTGATGATCGAGGCGAATCGGCTCGCCGTGCTGCTTGAAGAGGTTCACCACGGGCGTGCAGAAGAGCCGCAGGTGGTGCGCCGCGAGCGCGTCGAGCAAGCGCGCCACGTGCGAGTCGCCGCGCACGTCCTTCAGCACGATATGAAGCGTGAGCCGCTGGCAGCGGCCCGCCGCGGCGGTCATTGCCGCGAGGTCGAAGTCGACGAAATCGAACTTGTCCGGAAACGCGAAATACTCCGTGAGCAGGCGGTACGCGGGGTGCGATTTCGCCGGATAGTCGATCAGCGGGTCGGCCACGTCGAAGCCGGCCTGCGCGAACGGCAGCGCGGCGAGCGCGCGCCAGCGGCCGTTGCGTTCGGGCTCGGCGTACGCGGCGATCGCGTGCACGAACAGGCAGTCGCCGAGCGCCGCGATGAACGACTGCTCGCCATTCAGATAAGTGCGCAGCCCGCCGCTTCTCCACGCCGAGAGGTCGAACTGCGGTGACGTCGATTCGAACGTGATCGACAGGATGCCGGTTGCATTCGGCGGGAGCACGGTCGCGCTCGGTGCGATCGCCGCCGGCACGTAACGTGCCTCCGAAACGCGGATTGGCGCGAGCGTCACGTCGTAGGCGGTGCGGAAGCGGCATTGCACGCCGCGGATCGGCCGCGACTTCAGTTCCGTGCCGCGTTCGATCACGGCCGGCTCGGTGAGATTGCCGAGCGTGCCCGCAGCGCCGAACTGGGCGATCGAGCACGAGGGGAACGGACGCAGATAGTGTGGGTACAGCACCTCCAGCAGCGCCTCGGTGAACTCCGGGTAATCGTCGTCGAGGCGCTTGTTGATGCGCGCGCCGAGCAACGCGAACGACTCGATCATCCGCTCGACGTGCGGGTCTTCGCAGTGCTCCCCCGTCATCGCGAGGCGGGCCGCGATCTTCGGGTAGCGCTGTGCGAATTCGCGCGAATAACGCCGCAGGAACGACAATTCGCGCTCGTAATACGGCAACAACTCTTCCATCGGTACGCTCCCGCCCCCCAAAACTACCTTTGTTTCATGCCATGTCGCGCGCCGCCGGTCGCGGCCGCATCATGCTTTTGCGCGTGCGCGCGAGACCGAATACTGCAGCGTCGAAGGCTGCAGCATCGCGTCGAAACTCACCGGCTCTTGTGCCGGATGCACCACCAGCAACGCCTGAATCGCGAAGTACAGTGCGTTGGTCGAGCGCTCGTTCAGTTCGAGCGTAACCGTTACGCGCTGCAAACGCGGCTCGTGCCGCTCGATCGCCTGCTGGATCGACTTGCAGATGAACGCGCGATCGTAATGACTCGCCAGGCTCAAGCCCGCGAAATCGTTCAGCCCGTAGGTCAGAATCGAACGGCGGCACTCGGGCAACATCGCGAGTTCGTGTTCGGTGAACGCGATGCGCGAGTTCAGGATCGACTCCAGATCGCGCGCAACGGTCCCCTTGATCTCTTCGATCGAAAACTGCCGCACTGCCGCCGGTGCCGGCGAATGCGGATCGTCGTCGAAGAGCTTGTCGAGCAGTCCTGGCTCGAAACGCTTCATCGGTTCAAATAGAGTCGATCAACAAGAAAACTTGCGCAGGCAGTGCACGCGATCGCGCGCGCCGCCTGCGCGCGCCGCGTCAGACCGCGTAGGTCTTGTCGTTCTTCGTGAGGCTCCATGCGCCTTGCGCATTGCCGCCCTGGTTGCCGCCGATCTTCTGCTGCGTGTACTTCCACTGCACGGCCGCATATTTCAGCGAGAACTGCTCCGTGGGCAGCCCTTCGCCGACCACTTCCGGCGTGATGCTGGAAATGATCACGTACTTGAGCTTGATTTCGAGGTACTTGATGCGGTTGCCCTCGCCGTCCGAGCGCATGAAGTCGATGGTGACTTCGTCGAAGGTCGTGCCGCCCGAAGCGTGCTGATAGAGCAGCGGGCTCACGACATCGATGTCCTTCAGGAAGCGCATGTCGGCATGCTCGCAACGCTCGACCGTGTGACCGCCGGCCGTCGAGGCCGTTGCCGAACGCGGCTGCAGAATCGAGTGATTCCACGAATCGATTTCGATCCAGCCGGCATGGTCCTTGTCCTGCGACTCGCCCTTGATGGCCGGATTGCCGAATTTTAGATAGATGTCCTTCATAACGCCTCGACTCCCCAGAGTGGTGGTTTACAGTAGTTTGCTAACGCGGGCCCGAGGCCGATTCCTCGGGTTGCTTCCCGGAACGATCCGCGGATCAACGGCGGACCGCTCCGGCTCAACTCATTCGCACGCTTGCGCGACTTTACGAATTAGCCGGCTTCGGCAGATCCGCCACGAGCCGCAGCGAAATCGACAGTTCGTCGAGCTGGAAGTGCGGCCGCAGGAACGCGACCGACCGGTACGAACCCGGCTTGCCCGGAATCTCGCTGACCTGGATCGATGCCTCGCGCAACGGAAACTGCGCCTTTTGCTCCTGCGAGGCGTTGTCGTCGAGCAGCACGTACTGCGAAATCCAGCGGTTCAGGAACACTTCGACGTTCTGCGCGGATGCGAAGCTGCCGATCTTGTCGCGCATCATCGCCTTCAGATAGTGCGCCACGCGCGACACCGAGAAGATGTATTGCAGCTGCGCCGAAAGCACGGCATTCGCGTTCGCGTTGTCGGTACTGTATTTTTTGGGCTTCTGCACTGACTGTGCGGCAAAGAACGCAGCGTAGTCCGAGTTCTTGCAATGGACGAGCGGAATGAAGCCGAGGTCGCTCAGTTCCTTTTCGCGCCGGTCGGTGATGGCGATTTCGGTCGGGCATTTCAGCGCGATCTCGCCGTCGTCGGTCTTGAACGTGTGCGTGGGCAGGTCTTCCACGAGGCCGCCGCCTTCCACGCCGCGAATCGCCGCGCACCAGCCGAAGTCGTCGAACGCCGCGGTCAGGCGCGCCGCGAAGGCCCAGGCCGCGTTACACCACAGGTATTTGGCGTGATCGGTGCCGTCCACGTCTTCGACGAAATTGAAGCCTTCCGCCGTCGCGCCGTCCTTCGGATTGAACGGCAGGCGGCCGAGAAAGCGCGGCAGCGTGAGACCCACGTAGCGCGAATCTTCCGCGTCGCGAAACGACTTCCACTTCGTGTATTCGACGGTGTCGAACACCTTGCCGAGATCGCGCGGCTTGCCGAGGTCGGCGAACGACTCGAGCCCGAGCAGTTCCGGCGACGCCGACGCGACGAACGGCGCATGCGCCGCCGCCGCGACATGCGACATCTGCTCGATGAAGTACACGTCTTCGGGCTGGCGCGTCACTTCGTAGTCGCCGATCAGCGCACCGAAGGGCGCACCGCCGAAGGTGCCGAACTCTTCTTCGTAGATCTTCTTGAAGAGCGCGCTCTGGTCGAATTCGACGGCGGTCTTGAAGTCGCGCACGATGTCGCGCTTGGGCGCGTGCAGCGCCTTGATCTTGATGGTCGAGCCGGTATTGCTTTCCTTGCACAGATACTCGAGGCCGCGCCAGGTGCCTTCCAGCCCCTGGAATTCCGGCGCGTGCATCACGGCGCTCAGTTGCACCGAAATCAGGCGGTCGAGTTCGGCCACGCGGGCATCGATCGTCGCGGATAGATTGTTCGAGACGATCACGGTGCCGTCCAGCACCTGATGCACGAGCTCGCCGATGAGGTCTTTCGCGCGCGCGTGCTCGGATTCGGATTTGGCCACCTTGCTCTTTTCGACGATCTCGTCGAGCAACGAGGGCGCGGCCTGGGCTTCTCCCAGGACCGGTACGCGAACTGCGCCAGTCTGTTGATTCATGTCGATCTCTCCTCGCGCTTATTACTCGTTGCCTTCGCCGGATTCGTTGCGTTCGCCACGACCCACTTCGCCAGCGCCACCCGTGTTGCCCGCGAGCGCCTGCAATTGCTGCGTATTGGCCAGCACCTCGCTCAGGAGGTCTTCGAGCTTGTCGTTGCCGGCGAGCTTGTTGCGCAGGTCCGCGAGCTTCGAGCGCGCCTCGAGCAGACGACGCAGCGGCTCGACCTGCGCGACGACTTCGTCGGGATTGAAGTCGGCCATCGAACGGAAGCGCAAGTCCACGGCGAACTTGCCGCCCGCCTCGCTCAAGCGGTTCTCGACCTGGAAGGCCGCGCGCGGCTCGATGCCCTTCATGACGTCGTCGAAGTTGTCACGGTCGATATTGACGAACTTGCGGTCGCGCAGCCGCGGCTGTTCGACTTCCGATTGCCCCGCGAGATCGCCCATCACGCCGACTACGAACGGCAGCTCCTTCACCTCAATGGCGTCGCCGAGCTCGACCTCGTACGTCAACTGGACGCGCGGCGGCCGCACTTTCTGCAAGCGCTTCTGAATACTTTCCTTCTTGGCCATCGAGGGCTCCCCTGTTCGAGTCGTTCAAGACCTGTTGTCTGCAATTCACCGCCGGGCGGTTCAGCGCAGTGCGCTGAACGGATCGGACGCACCACCGCTTGCCGCCGCTTTGGCCGGCGCCGCTTTGGCGGGCGCGGGCGCGGGAGCCGCAGCCGAGGGGGCGGCGGGCGCAGCCGGTGCAGCCGGCGCGACCTCCGCCGTTTCAACGGGCTTCGCCGCCGGCTTCTGCACGTGGCGCACGATGCGGCGCTTCTTGGGCGCGGGCTTTTCCGCCTGCTCGGGCGGGAACAGCGAATCCTCGCCGAGCGTGTCGCGCAACTGCTTCGCGAGCGCCTGGGCATCGGACTTCGCGTCGCCCTGCAGCGAGGCATCCTGGCGCAGTTCGCCGAGCGACTGCGTCGCGACCCGCAGGCCGGCCACGGCCAGCACGCTCTTCGCGGCGCGGTCGGTCTGGTCGCGCTGCAGCGCTTCCTGCGCCGCCACGATGGCCTGTCCATAGTGTTGCTGCTGGAACTGGATCTGTGCGATGCGCGACCACGGCTCTTCGCGCGTGGGATCCGCCGCGGCGAGTTTCTGGTAAAGCGCGATCGCGCGATCCTGATCGCCGCCCTTCGCCGCGGTATCGGCGTCGGCTAGCGCCTTGTTGAATGCGTCTGGCGATGCCGCGAGATTATGGTCCTGCGTAGCGCAGCCCGCGATTACCCCGCATGCCAGCACCACCCCGGAGAGCCTTGAAATGACCCGGTTTATCATTCTTTCACCAACGTGTAATTATTAATTCGATGGGAGGGAACTAGAGTTTTGCTTTAGCTCTAGCGCGCGGGTATAGTACAGCCCAAATTTTGATAATTCAACTTCTTAATGTAATGCGCCGACACTAAATAGCTTCTTTGACGCGGGGTTTACTGCCACAAGAAATTCACACAGGAAAGAATTTCTCACTCGTGCAATTGAAAACACGAGCGAGCCGGAAAAGTTTGCCGCCTCACATAATCGACCGCTTATCGGCTCCACGCGGGGTTAAATGCGCCTTTATGCGGATAGCATTATCCGGATCGCATATCACCACTTAACGGACCCCGGGCATTCGCGCCTGGCCAACAAATAATGAATGCGCGTCTTATTCGTTTCGCATCGATCCTCATGGTCACGGCGCAACTCGCCGGCTGCGCGGCGGCCGTGCCGGCGCTCGGCAGTGCGGCGTCGGCGGCCTTGCAGCTCGCGGGCATCGGCAAGCCCGACGTGCCGGACAGCCAGAAACCCCCGCGCGACCTCGGCATCACGCTACTGGCGGCGCAAAACCTCAACGCGGCGACCGACCACAAGCCGCTTGCGCTCGTCGTGCGGCTCTATGTACTGAAGGACCCGACCTCATTCCAGCAGGCGTCGTTCGATACGTTCACCGACCCGGCAAAGGAAAAGAGTGCGCTGGGCGCCGACCTGCTCGGCGTGCGTGAAGTGACACTCATTCCCGGCCAGCGATATAACGCCACCGAAAAGGTTTCGCGCGAGGCGCAGGCATTCGGCATCGTCGCGCTATTCCGCGATCCGGCCATGCAGCGTTGGAAGTTCGCCTTCGATCCTGCGAAATCCGAGAAATCCGGCATAATGGTCGGCCTGCATAACTGCGCAATGACCGTCACGAGCGGCACGGTGATCTCGCCGGACCAGGGATTACCGCCGCAGCAGCTGAATATGCTTTCGTCGGTGACTTGCGGGTGAATAAAGGACAAAGCACCGGGCAGAGTAACGAGCACGCGGGATATTTAACAATTTCAGTCCGCCGATCGCCGGCGCGAGCGGCACGGGCCGAATCACGCATAAAGCCGATTTAACATGAGTTATTCCTCGAAAGTGCTTTGGGGAGAAGGCCTGTTCCTGAGGCCTCAGCACTTCCAGCGGCAGGACGCCTACCACGAAGCGCGCCTCTTTGAATCCATCCAGGCCATTGCGCCGTACAACTGGGGCGTGCGCACCGCGCGGCTCGACCAAGACGCGCTGGGCAGCAACATGCTGCGCATGAGCGAGCTCGCGCTCGTGTTTCCGGACGGCACGCTCTACAGCGCGCCGCAGGCCGACGACCTGCCGCCGCCCGTCGCGCTCGACACGCTGCCCGAGGGCATCAACGAATTCACGTTCTACCTGGCGCTGCACCAGATGCGCGAAACCGGCACGAACTACGCGCCGGATCGCAACAATGGCTTCGTCACGCGCTACGTGAGCGAGCAGGCGAGCGTTGCCGACCACTACACGGACGCCGCGCAAGCCGACGTGACGTTCCTGAAAACGAACGTCAAGCTGATCGCGCACAGCGAGCCGCGCGACCAGTTGCTCTCGGTGCCCGTCGCGCGCGTGCGGCGCACCGCGACGTCGGGATTCGAGGTCGACGAAAGCTTCGTGCCGCCGAGTCTCGCCATCGAAGCGTCGCCGCTCCTGCACCAGCGGCTGCGCCGCCTCATCGACGCGCTGCAGGCCAAGGTCAATGCGCTCTATGGCTTTCATCGCGAGCCGACCAAGAACATCATCGCGTTCCGTTCGGGTGACATCGCCTCGTTCTGGCTGCTGCATACGGCGAGCGGCGCGTTCGCCACGCTCGCGCATCTCTATCAGCATGCGGCGCTTCACCCCGAGCGGCTCTTTCACGAGCTGCTGCGCCTCGCGGGCCAGCTCATGACGTTCTCCAAGGGCTACGCGCTGGCCGACCTGCCCGCGTACCGCCACGACGATCCCGGCCCCGGTTTTGCGCGCCTCGATACGATTCTGCGCGACCTGCTCGAAACGGTGATCTCCACGCAATACTTCGCCATTGCGCTCGAAGAAGTGCGCCCGTCGTTCCATATCGGCCGGCTCGATTCGGGCAAGATCGACGACAAGACTACGTTCTATCTCGCCGTTTCGGCGGACATGCCCGCCGTCGATCTCGTCGAGGCGGTGCCGGCGCGCTTCAAGGTCGGCGCGCCCGACGACGTCGACAAGCTCGTGCTCTCGGCCATGCCGGGCGTGCGGCTCGTCTACACGCCCCAGGTGCCGCCCGCCATTCCCGTGCGGCCCGGCGCGTGCTATTTCGCATTCGAGGCGCGCAGTGCGCTCTATGAGCGCATGATTCAGTCGCAGTCGGCCATGGTCTACGCGCCTTCGGGCATCAACGATCTCAAACTCGAACTCATCGCGGTGACGTCATGAGCAATGCCCCTTCCCTTTTCGGCGACGCGGCGCCGCCCGTGTATCACCCCGCGCCTGCCGGGGAGCCCGCTTACCAGGTGCGCTCGCTGCTCGATCTGCTCTACGACGGCTTCTTCATGCTGTTCCTGTTGAAGAACGGCCGCGAGCCGGGCGACGCCAGCGAATTCGGCGCGCGCGTGCAGCAGTTCCTGGGCGACTTCGAGCGCGGCGCGAAGAAGCTGAACGTCGCGGCCGAAGACGTGTACGCGGCCAAGTTCGCGTTCTGCGCCGCCCTCGACGAATCGGTGCTGGCGTCATCGTTCCGCATTCGCGCCGAATGGGAGCGTCGCCCCTTGCAGCTCGCGCTGTTCGGCGAGCAGCTTGCGGGCGAAAAGTTCTTCCAGTATCTCGAGGAAGGCCGCGCGCAGGGCGCACCGCGGCTGCAGTCGCTCGAGGTCTTCCATATGTGCCTGCTGCTCGGCTTCCAGGGCAAGTACATTCTCGAAGGGCCGGAAAAGCTCGCCTATCTCACGGCGCGCCTGGGCGACGAGATCGCGCATATCAAGGGCAAGCGCGCGGCCTTCGCGCCGCATTGGCCGCTGCCCGATCAGGTTGCGCACCGCCTCAAGCGCGAGGTGCCGCTATGGTCGATCGGCGCGGTGTTCGCGCTGGTGGGTCTGCTCGCGTGGCTCGGCCTCAGCACCTGGCTGCGCGACAACACGGTGCACATGCTCGCGCCGTATACGCAACTCATCAAGCTCGGGCCGCAATCGGCGAATCTGACGATCTCGTTGCCTTGAGCGTATGAAAGGGGCGTGGCGTGCAGCCCGCCCCATTTCGCACTCGATCAACACGAAAAGCCGGACCAAAGCAGCAGCAGCGGATATTTCGAAGCTACCGCAGAAGTAGCGGGATTGACGCATTGTCGATACGAACAACTAAGCAAATCATAATTCGTTGGTTTGCCTGAAATCGTTGCAGATCGACAATCATCGAGCATCGTCAATTCACTTACCTACCTGCTCGTTGCCGAGTCTCCGCTCATGAAGGCGTCCCCCCCGAAATTCCGTCGGCGCTCCGCCGGAACCGTTCTGCTTGCCGCGTGCGCCGCTGCGGCCCTGATGCTCCAAAGTGGTTGCAAACCGCATGGGGAGCAGGCGCAAGACGCGTCTGTCACGACCCAACACGCGTCGGCGCAGCAGGCAATCACCTACTTCAAGTACCCCGACAATCCCGCGTTCGACCTGGTCTATCTCGCCGACAAGCTCGGCTATTTCGACAACACGAGCACGCGGCCCAGATATGTCGGCAAGATTTCGGCGCCGCAGATCATTCCGCTCGTGGGTACCGGCGATATCGATTTCGGCACGCGCATGGTGCCGCTCGTCATCTCCGCGATTGCCAGCGGCGCCGATATCAAGGTCGTTTCCGCAGGCGGCGAAACGCTGCCCGACGCGCCGCACATGAAGTATTTCGTGCGCAAGGATTCGGGCATTCTCGGGCCGAAGGACTTCGAGGGCAAAACCGTGGCGTTCAACAGCTTCGGCGCGTGCGCGGAGTTCGTCACCAAAAAGTATCTGGCGCAGCACGGCGTGGATGTCTCGAAGGTGAACTGGCTCGTCGTGCCCGACAACCAGTCCGAGCAGGCGCTCGTCACGAAGAACGTGGACGTCGCGATCATTCATCCGCCCTTTTCCGGCTCGGCCGAAGCCGATCCGCAATTGCGCAAGCTATGGAGCGACTGGGACGAAGATCACGGCCTTGGCGGCATGGCGCCCTATAGCGTGAACGGCGCGTTCGCCCGCGCCCACCCGCAGGCGGTGCGCGACTTCGTCACGGCCATCGCGAAGGCGGGCAACTGGGTCAATGCGCATCCCGACGAAGCGCGCAAGCTGACGGCCGAGCGACTCGGCATCGACGTTCGGCTCGTGGAGCGCTATGCCTACGTGAAGGACCTCGTGGTCACGGAGCCGCCCATCCAGTACTACATCGATATCCTCGAGCAGGCCGGCAAGATTCCGAAAGGCAAGGTCAACGTCAAGGATGTCTACACGAACGACTTCAATGAGTTCGCGAAGCACGAGGCCCAGGCCAG
This sequence comes from Paraburkholderia sp. EG287B, assembly GCF_040965595.1. Taxonomy (NCBI): domain Bacteria; kingdom Pseudomonadati; phylum Pseudomonadota; class Betaproteobacteria; order Burkholderiales; family Burkholderiaceae; genus Paraburkholderia; species Paraburkholderia sp. EG287B. Next base: position 181,201 of record NZ_JBFRCG010000016.1, on the reverse strand, counting down.
CGCCGCGACCTTGCCGAACGGAACACGCTCGTGAACACGGAAGCTGCACTACGCGAGAAGATCGTCGCACGCGATCTCTCGCTCACCTATGGCAACGTCCAAACGGACACGCACCATACGGTCCTCAAGCGCTTCGATCTCGCCGTGCGCGAGGGCGAATTCATGGCGCTTCTGGGCCCGAGCGGCTGCGGCAAGTCGACTTTCCTCAACGTGCTCGCCGGCCTCACGCCGCCAACCTCGGGCGATATCCGCGTGGACGGCGCCCCTGTGAGCGCCGTGCGGCAAAAGCTCGGCTTCGTGTTTCAGGGCTACGCGCTCTTTCCGTGGCGCACGGTGCGCAAGAACGTGGAAGCGGGACTCGAAATTCGCGGCATGAAGCGCGCCGCGCGGCGCAGCGAGGCCGAGCGCTTTTTGCGCCTCGTGGGCCTGCTGGAGTTCGCGGATCACTATCCGCATCAGCTTTCCGGCGGAATGCGCCAGCGCGTGGCCATCGCGCGCGCGCTCGCTTATGGGCCCGAGATTCTGCTGATGGACGAGCCGTTCGGCGCGCTCGACGCGCAGACGCGCGAATTGCTTCAGCAGGAACTGCTCGCAATCTGGGAGCAAAGCGCCACGACCGTCGTGTTCGTCACGCACAGCATCGACGAGGCGATCTTTCTCTCCGATCGCATCGCCGTTCTCGGGCGTAGCCCCGGCCGCGTGAAAGAGATCATCGACGTCGATCTGCCGCGCCCGCGCGACGCCGCGCTGCGTCACTCGCCGGCGTTCGTCGTGCTGCGGCAGCGCGCGTGGGCGAGCCTCAGCACGGAACTCGACACGCGGCTCGACGCACAGCCGCAAACCCATGCATTGACGGGAGCCGATCATGTCCGATTCGATGTCTGACTCGATGTCCAACCCAGGCGCGGTCCGCGAATCCTCGCGCAGCCTGCGGCGCGTGCGTGCCGCTTCCTCTTTCGCGCACCTTTACGTAGGCGTGGAGCGCTCCATCGCGCTCGTCGCCTTCCTGCTGTTGTGGGAGTTGCTGCCCCGGCTCGGCGTGGTCAACGCGGCTTACCTGAGCCCGCCTTCACAGGTCGCCCTCGCCATCGCGCGGCTCTTCGAAAACGGCGACGCGTGGACCCATATCGGTGCGAGCGCCGTGCGCTCCGTTAGCGGCCTGCTGCTCGCCGTGGCGGGCGGCATCGTCTGCGGCTTCGTGCTGGGATGGTTCCGGCGCGTCGAGCGCATCGTCGATCCCGTCTTTCAGTTGCTGCGGCAGGTGTCGGCCTTCGCGCTCTTTCCGGTGTTCATGCTGTTTCTCGGCATTGGCGAGTCGTCGAAGATCGCCATTGTCGTGTGGGCCGCGTTCTGGCCGGTGCTGCTCAATACCATCGCGGGCGTGAAGCAGGTCGAGCGCGTGCTGATCGACTGCGCGCGCTCGATGGGCGCCTCGCAGCGCTTCATCGCGACGAAGGTCGTGCTGCCGGCTGCCCTGCCGCAGATCCTCACGGGCGTGCGTCTGGCGGGCGCGTACAGCATTACGGCGCTGGTGGCGGCGGAAATGATCGGGGCGCGTTCGGGGCTCGGCTTCTATACGCTCAATTCGCAGGAGACGTTTCAGATTCCCGACATGTACGCGGGCATCGTACTACTCGCCATCTTTGGATTACTGATCAATCAGAGCCTGTCGATACTCGAGCGGCAATTGCTGCGCTGGCGCGTCGGGCTCGCGCAGAATGGCTAGGAACGCTCGACTCGAAGTGTCGCCAGTTCCGCGGCGCTGGCCGTGGCCGGCCACCGCGCGAACGGCCACGTTCGCAGCGCTTGCATTACTCGCGGTGCTCGCGTGGGCGCTGAACGACGACTTGCCACGCGCCCTTCCCGAGAGCGACCGGCCTTTCGCTGCTGCAGCAGCGCGCGGCGTTCTGATCGTGGCGGTGCCGCCGCGCCCCGCGCCCACGCTTTACGTCGGCAAAGTCGACCGCACGCTGCGCGCGCCCGATCCGTTCGCGGCGGCGCTCGCTTCGGACCTTGCTCGCCGCGCGGGGCTGCCCGTGCAATTCCTGCTGGCCGAGCCGGCCGCCGCGCGCGCCGCCCTGCAGTCGGGCAAAGCCGATGCCGCCATCGCTGGCCTGGGCTTCTCGCCCGACGCGCGGGTTGCGTTCGCACCGGCTTCGTATTCGAGTGGCCGTGGCATGGCGCTCGTGCTGGGCCATGGCGACGCGCGGACATGGCGCGACCTGCGCGGCCGCGCGATTTGCGCATCGCGAGGCAACCCTTATGCACAGCGCGCAGCGCGCGAATACCACGCGAGCGTGCACGGTTTCGACCGGCCGCTCGATGCCCTGCTGGCATTCCAGGCAGGCGATTGCGCCGCGCTGGTCGACGACGAGTTCGTGATCGAGGCGCTGCTCAAGCAGGCGGACTGGTCCTACTATCGCCCGCTACGCGGAACGATCGCTGCGCAGGCCGCGTTCATCGCCACGCGCGCGGGCGACACGGCAAGCACCGTCTTCGTCGGCGACACGGTGATGGCGTGGCGACGCAGCCGGTGGCTGGCGACCGTGCGCAAAGATCAGGCGATCAGCCTCGCGTTCGACATGTTCAATGCAGAAAACGACCTGTATTGCCACTAGTTGCCACTAACCACGTCGCTTCAGTTCTGCCACGCGCAGCTGATAGCTTTTCAACAGGCACGCCTTGTCGCCGCACGCATTGCGTGAGTTTCGAAGCCATGCCCGTTGCTCCGCCCTTAGCCGGTCTTTGTTGGTCGATACCTTCAGCTTCTGGTTAAAGAGTTCGGCCATGGTCTTATCGATGCTGGCGAGTTCCGAATCTCCGCAAACCAGCTGTGCCTGAGCAGAGATGAGTTCGCTGCAATTGAAGCTTTGCGCCAGCGCCGCTTTCGTTGCGGGCTGCGCTTCCAGCAGCCCCGGCCTGCAAAGCCCGTGAAGCAAGGTGCACGCGACACTGCGCCCGACCCACGCCATGTCCGACGCGCCATATTGCTCGACGAAGCGATTGATGCCGGCGTGGCTCACGCCCCGTTGCATGGCGTTCGCCGCGATGATTTCGTTGCAGAGCGAGTCCTCGGCATAGGTGCTGCCGGCGCGCCGATAACAACTGTGAAAGCCAAGCTGTCCCGTGCCCATGACACTTCTGCGCTCCCCAGAGGCAAACAGGATCGAGGCGCATGCGGACGCGCACCTCGCGTTATCCGCAACGATCGTATAGACCCTGACCCGGTCCATGGCGTCTACCACGCGAAACGCTGCTTCGACATTTCCGCCAGGGCTATCGAGGACCAGGGGAACGAGTCCTTCGCGATCACGGCCGGCGAGTCTGGCGGCCGCCAGAAACTTTTCGGCATCGCCACTCTGAATCTTTCCCTTCCCGATCACCATGTTCAGTTTTAGATCGGGTTGGTAGTAGATCTTGAACTCCATGGCCCGCAAGACGCCCGGCGGCGCGAGCAGCGCAGCCAATAGCCACGCACGCGCGAGGCGGTGCGGGGTCGTCGAATGCCGCGCGTTACGCATACGCGCCTCCGTGAGGCGCAAGCCTCTGAACGGAACCTGGTCTAGAACCCGCGCCTCAGGTTCCGGTCGCGTAATGGATCGGGCGTCTTCTGCGTGAGCCGCAAGATGCCCTGATCATCGAAGTAGAAATGAAACATCATGTAATCGACGTTGTTCTCGATGTAGCGATAGGACCAGACTTCCCGCTGCATGCGCGAAAAGTAGGCCGTTTCCGCGGGCCGGCCGAAATTGATCAGGACGTCGTTACGTGTCCACTCGTTGACCTTCGCGCGATAGAACTCGCTCGCCTGCATGACCTGACGCACGCTCACGACCTTGCCGCTCGCGTCGATGTCGGCAACGGTGTTCGTCGACCCCATTGGCTGGGTCGGCCACATGAGACGTTTGCCGCCTTCCGGCAGGTTATAGGTTTCGCGCGGCGGCCCAAGACGCGCGATCAACGCGGACTGGTCGGCGCCGGGCTCGACGCTTTGCCACGGCTGGGCGCAGCCGGCCACGAGCGCCACCACGGCGGCAAGCCACGCTTGCTTCACGAACCTGGACAGAGTCCCCATTCTCGCTCCCCTGAGCAACGAACCTGGCGAGCAACACGTGCAGATCATGCCGGCCGCGCGGGCCGCGGACAATCGGACCATGGTCCTACCGGCAAGGCAGCCGTGGCGGCGCGCGAGCAAGCGCTGCCAACGCGCATGCCCGTTGAAAACGAAGCGCCAAAGAGTATGCTTTGCTCTGATATTCGGGCTCCCGGGCCTCTGAGGCGCCCCACCTGTGCGTCCAGTCTGTGGTTCGTTGCCTAACGTTCCATCCTCCGGGGTGCGAAATGATCAAGCGCATCACGCTGATTTCGGCTTCGGTCGCACTCGGGTGCCTCGCTACCCTCGTCCCCGTTTTCACGAGTCTTTACGTCGCGGACATGGACGTCCAGCGGCGCGATCGCGCCGAGCTCAGGGAGTTCGCCGACAAGGCGGTCATGCGCACGGACCTCGTGACGTACCAGGCCTTCGCCGCGCTTTCCGACCTGGACCGGGAAGCGGGCACACCCTGTTCGCCGTCCAGCCTCGAACGGGCCGCGCGCGTCATCTACAACTACCGCTATGTTCAGGATGCCGGCGCCTACGCCGAGGGGCACTATCTCTGCTCTCCGCTGCTTGGCGACGCGCGCGGCAAGGATCTCACGCTCCCGCCGCCCGACTATCGCAGCAACGACGGCTACCTGGTGTGGTTCGAGCAGAAGAGCCCGCTAAGCGATGTCCGCAAGGACATCCAGATTGGCCGCAATGGCCACTACGTCTCCATCGACCCGGGCTCCTATGTCGATCTCATCGATCCGGCGAGGCGCCCGATCGCCGTGATCCAGATTACGACAGGCAGGCTCCTCGCAGTCTCGGCCGGCGCGGATCCGGACGACATGCTCGACGCGTGGAAACGCAACGGCAACGTGAACAGCGATGACTGGAATTACGCTGTCGCCCGCTCGGCGACACGCCCGCTCGGCGTCGTGGTGAAGTCGCCGCGCAGCAGCGTGGCGGGCGACTGGCCCAAGCTGCTCGCCGCGTGGCTGACCATCGGCGTGTTCTCGGGCGCCGCGCTCGGCTGGCTCGCCTACAAACGCGTTTCGCGGCAGCTCTCGTTCCCTTCGACGCTGCAATGGGCCATCACCCGGCGCAAGATCGAGGTGGTTTTCCAGCCCATCGTGCGGCTCGAGGACAACCAGTGTGCAGGCGTCGAAGCGCTGGTGCGGTGGACACTGAACGGCCGCGCCATCTCGCCCGAGGTCTTCGTGCGCGTGGCCGAAGACAATCATCTCATTCAGCCCCTGACCGATCTCGTGCTCGAAAAGACCATCGCGCAGCTTGGGAAACTGCTCACGGCGAACCCGGCTTTATATGTCTCGATCAACGTGGGCGCCGAGGATCTGCAAAGTTTGCGCTTCCTGAACCTGCTGACCGCCTCGCTCGAAGGCACCGGCATCGCGCCCGCGCAAATCCGCATCGAGGCGACGGAGCGCAGCTTCATGAACGCCGAAGCCACGCGCGGTGTCATCGCAGCGTTCCGGGCCGCGGGCCATCCCATCTATATCGACGACTTTGGGACCGGCTACTCGAGCCTGGCGTATCTGCAGTCCTTCGAGATCGATGTGCTGAAGATCGACAAGTCGTTCGTCGATACGATTGTCCAGGATACCGCTTCGAGCGTGGTCGCGCCGCACATCATTTCGATGGCGCATGAGTTGGGTCTGGCAATCGTCGCCGAGGGTGTGGAGACGGGCGCACAGGTGACGTGGCTGCGCAGCAAGGGCGTGCAGTATGGCCAGGGCTGGTACTACTCGAAAGCGATGTCCGCCGCCGATCTCGCGAAATGGCTGGGCAAGCAGCGTGCGCCGCGCGAGGCGAACAGCATGCCGGCGAATCTCAGTTGATAAAAACACGGCGAGCCGCTGAGGCCGGCCACGCCGTGTGCAATACTGGCGCAACCTTGTTGCGCGTCCTGAACGGAGCCTCGATGACTCTCACCCCTCCTGCCCCCGCCCTCGTCGGCGACCCGCTTGCCTTGGTCGGCACCCCTTCGCTCCTGATCGATCTCGACGCATTCGAAGCGAACCTGCGCGACACGGCGGCGTTCGTCGCCGGCCACGGTGTTGCCTTGCGGCCTCACGCCAAGGCTCACAAGAGCAGCGCCATCGCCCTGCGGCAGCTCGAAGCCGGCGCGGTGGGCATCTGTTGCCAGAAGCTGAGCGAAGCGTATCCGTTTGCCGCTGCCGGCGTGCGTGACATCCACGTCACCAATGAGTTTGTCGGCAGGGACAAGCTCTTGATGGCCACCGAACTCGCCTCGCACGTCCGTCTGAGCGTTTGCGTGGACGCACTGCCACAAGTGCGCGCGCTTGGCGAAGCCGCGGCGTCCGCGAGCGTCACGATCGACGTGTTGCCGGAGATCGATGTCGGTCAGAACCGTTGCGGGGTGACAACCCATGACGCCCTGTTCAAACTGGTCGATGCCCTCGCCGCGCATCCGGGCCTGCGCTTCGCGGGTTTGCAGGCCTACCACGGCGGTGCGCAGCACATTGCCGACTGGGCGGCAAGAAAGGACACGGCCAGCCGCGCCGCCGAGCGCGCCGCAACCTTCGTCCGCGCACTCGAGGCGCGCGGCGTGCGATGCGCGCGCGTGACCGGCGGCGGCACCGGCACGTTTGAATTCGACGCTGCCAGCGGCGTTTACACCGAAGTGCAGCCGGGCTCCTACGCGATCATGGACGGCGAGTATGGCGGCATTGCGTGGCATGGCGCCATACGGCCGCGCAACAGCCTGTTCGTGCTATCCGCGATCATGAGCGCAACCCGCCCCGGCATGGTGGTATGCGATGTTGGCCTCAAGGGGCTGGCCGTCGATGCCGGACTGCCGCGAACTGTGACGTGGGCGGGGTCCGAAGGTCCGCCGCTCGCCTACATCGCGGCCAATGACGAGCACGGCAAGCTGGAGACAGTCGGTGCGCCGGAAACCGATACGACCGAACTCCTGGGGCAGCGCGTTCTCGTGACACCGGGGCACTGCGACCCGACCGTGAATCTCTATGATCAGTACGTCTGCTTCCGGGGCGAGCGCGTGGAAGCGATCTGGCCGATCGACGCACGCGGTCTCTCCCGATGACGCCCTGATGCCGCAGCCATCGCTACGGCATCGGCTTTAACGTCAAGCGCCAGCGAACCTGAAAACCGACACCGCCTGCTGCAACTGCGCCGCCTGATCGGCCATCGAGCTTGCCGCGGCAGCCGCCTGCTCGACCAAGGCCGCGTTTTGCTGCGTGACCTGGTCCATTTGCGCGACCGCGCGATTGACCTGCTCGATGCCGGTGCTCTGCTCGCCCGAGGCGGCGACGATCTCGCCCATGATGTCCGTGACGCGCTGCACGGCCGCCGTCACCTCGACCATCGTCGAGCCCGCGCGCTGCGCCAGCGTGGCGCCATTGGCAACGCCCGCCGTCGAGGCTTCGATCAGCTCCTTGATCTCCCGCGCCGAAGCCGCGCTGCGCTGCGCGAGCGCGCGCACCTCGCCCGCCACGACTGCGAAGCCACGCCCCTGCTCGCCGGCGCGCGCCGACTCGACGGCGGCGTTGAGCGCAAGGATGTTGGTCTGGAAGGCGATCTTCTCGATGGTCGCGATGATGTCGGTCATGCGCTTCGCGTCCTGCGCGACCTCGCCCATCGTCCTCGCCACGTCGCTCACCAGTTCGCTGCCGCGCGCCGCGACTTCGGACGCACCACGGGCGAGCCCGCCCACCTGTCGCGCGTTCTCGGCATTCTGCCGCACGGTCGAGGTCAGTTGCTCCATGCTCGTTGCGGTCTCGCCGAGCGACGCCGCCTGCTCTTCGGTGCGCTGCGAGAGGTCCGTGTTGCCTTGCGAGATCTCGCGTGCGGCGAGCAGGATGGAACCGCTCGAGTCGTGAATGTTGGCGACGATGCCAGTGAGTTGCGTACGCATCTCGCCCAGCGCGTACAGCAGGCTGCCCGTATCGCCGCGACGCGTTGCTATGGATACCGAAAGATCGCCGGCCGCGATACGGCCTGCGATTTCCATGGCGCGAGCCGGTTCGCAGCCCAGCTGGCGCGCAAGCCGTTGCGAAATCAGCCAGGCCAGCAACGCGCCGGTCGCGACCGCCCCAAGCAGAATCGCCATGATGAGGGTGCGCATGTGCTGGAATTGCGCCGTGGCTTGGGTCTGCGCGCTCTTCGCCTCGCGTTGCAGCGAATCGATCAGCGCGGCCACGCTGCCGCCTGACGCAACGCTCGCCGCAATGGCACGGCGTACGAGTTCGGCATTGTCCACGCCTGCGGGCACGGGCGCTGAACCGATCTGCTGATGCACGATCGCCTCCCATGCCGAGGTTTTCCCGAGCACGTCGTCGTAAAGCGCGCGGTCGCTGGCCGAGACGCCTGCAGCGGCATAGCGATCCAGCGATTCGTGCATGCGTTTGAGTTGCGCGACGATGTCTTCCTTCAGACGATGGCGTCCCGCTTCGTCGGCGAAGCCCAGATTTGCGGCGTCCAGGTCGGTGCTCAGCTTGCTGCGGGCCGCTTCCTCCAGCCAGAACTGGCCGCTCATGTGGCGGTTGCAGATTTCATCGGCGATGTCATGCATCGATGCCAGCGACGCAACGCCAGCCACACCGATGGCCACCGCAAATACGATCACAACGGCGAATGCTGTCAGCAGCTTTTTGAACACCGTCATGCGATCGAGCCACTTCATGGCTGTCCCCTTATCCGTTTCCGTTTTATGTGGCTCACGGCAAGAGAAAGCCTCGACGCGAGCGCGCCAAGCTTGACGCATTCCCCCCCACCAGGGGTAGGCGTGCAACGGATATAGGGAGAATCAGCCAGCGCTTCTAGCGGTGTCGGCGGAGTTCTGCTAACCGGCCGCGCGCGCCAACCCGAGCACCCTCAGTTTGCGGCCTGCTGCGCGCCGGCCGGCACGAGCTTCAGCGTATGCACCGCTGTGCCCGGCAGGAACGGCGCCGCGTCGCCATGCACCCACGTTTCGTGCCCCGCGAGGAAATACGGCGACATGGGATTGCCCGACTGCCCGCCCGGCATCTCGAAGATGCCGTCCTGCTCGCGCCCCGGCGACACCGCGAAACGCTCGGAGGCGCCGAACGCCGGCGTCTGCACGCGCGGCATGTTGATGTCACCCGGCAGCAGGTCGTGCGGCGCGCTGAGCCAGCCGCGAACCCACGGCACCCACGCCGGCACCATGCGCGCGAACGGATGCGCAATGACCGAGTGGTTGCGCTCGCCCCAGCGCGCCGCTTCGAGCGTGGTGCCCTTGGGCAACCGGGCGATCGCATGATCGATGCGGTCCAGCATGAACGCGCGCCAGTCCGCGAAGCCGCCCGGTATCCACGCGCGATGGTCGGCCAGCGTCTCCATCGTCGCTTCGTAACGCGAGTTCGCCGCGCGATAGCTGAGGTCCGGCGCAATTGCAGCCATCTGCTTGTCCAGTACACCGAACCATGCTTCGTAGAGCGAGTCGTAGAACGCGCGTACCAGCCGGTAGCCGACTGCATTGACATCGGCGCGGCCATCCCACGCCTGAACGAGGCGCTGGAACTCGGCGCGTTGGGGATGGCCATCGAGCGCGCGCGCATCGAGCGCGTCTAGCGCCACGCGTCGCCAGTACGCGATCCAGAACGCGTGGTCGTCGGTCTGTACCGCGAGCATGTCGCGCTCGCTCGCGCGCGGCAGCGCGAGCAGGTCGTTGCGAATCTGCGTGGCGCGCGCGCCGAGATCGGTGCCGGCGTCGCCGATTCGCGCCACATCTTCCATCGGCAAAGTGCGGTTGTTCGCGGTCCAGATGCGGCCGGCCGGCGGATCGATGCGCACTGGATACGCATCGGGCGTCCGATACCCTTGCCAGCCGGCGTACGTTCCGGAGGGGAATGGCAAGCTCGCGAGCGCTGCCGCCTGAGCGTCCACTTCAGCGTCCGCATCGGCATCCGCGAAGCGCGGCAGCGGGCCGGCAAGCGTCCAGCCGATATGGCCTTGCGCGTCGGCCACCATGAAGTTCTGCGTCGGCAGGCCGAAAGTCTGCGCGGCGCGCAACGCGTCGGCAACGTTCGTGATGCCTTCGAGCCGCATGAAGTTCATGTTGGTCGCCTGCGGATCCTGCGCGACCCAATGCAATGCATACGCGCGCTCGCCGGCCACGATCTGCGGCCCCCAGCGCGTTTGCACGACCGGCAGATCGACGCTCGCGCCGCCGTTCACGTCGAGCCGCTCGTGGATCACCTGCGCACGCGCCCATCCACCGTTCGGGACACGGTAGCGCAGTGGGTCGGCCGGATCACGTTGAAGTTCGACCAGATCGACGAAGCGCCCATAGCTGTTCGTGAAGCCCCACGCGATATGGCCGTTGCTGCCGGCCACGACGAACGGCGTACCCGGCAAGCTGACGCCCGTGATGCGCCGCTCGCCGCCCCCCGGCGCGGGATAGACGAGCGAGATCCGGTACCAGATGTTCGGCAGCGACAGGCCGAGGTGCATGTCGCTTGCGAGCAGCGCGCCGCCGTGTGCGCTGTGCGCGCCGTCGACCGCGAAACCGTTGCTGCCGACCATCGAATCGACCGCGCTCCCGGCGCCCGCAAAAGCGTTCACAAAACCAGGCAGGCCGGCGAGCAGCGCGGTGGCCTCCGGTTCGGCATCGACGGCGGACTGCGTTGACGGGAGCCATGACGGCGGCGCGGCGGGCAGTGCCGCCGGCGGCTGCGCCAACGCGCGCAGCCCGTCGAGTGGGGCGTCCCAGTGGCTCGTCTCAGGCAGCAGGAACGCAAGCAGATCGGCCGGCACGCGCTCGCGCAACGCCGCGCGCGAGAGCACGCGCCTCACCTGGTCATACTGCAGATCGAAGTACATCGCGTAGACGGCGAGCACGGTGTCTTCGGGACGCCACGGCGCCGGTTGCGCGCGCAACAGCCAGTATTCGAACGGCCGCGCGCGAAGCGAGCGCAGGCCGTCGTTGACGCCCGCCGTATAGCGCTCGATCAGCTCCCGCTGGTCGGCGGAGAGTGCGGCGAGCGCCGCCTGCGCGTGTTCGCGAAAGCGCAAGGGCCGGTCGCGGCGGTCCAGCGGCAGCGCCGCCGGGCCGATGAGCGCCGCCATCTCGCCGGCGGCGACCCGGCGCAGCAAGTCCATCTGGAAGAAGCGGTCCTGCGCGTGAAGGAAGCCGCTCGCATACGCAACGTCGCCACGCGTGCCGCCCTGCACCGTCGGCACGCCGAGCGCGTCGCGCCCGATCGTCACCGCTGCGGAGAGCGGCGCGGCACGCGTGCCGTCCAACTGCGGCAAGCTGCCGCGCAACGTCAGCCAGCCCGCCAGCACCATGGCGGCCAGAATGATGACGACGGCACACAACAGCATCAGCGGCCACGCACGGCGCCGCTTTGACGGGAAAGGACTCGAACGGGTCATGGAGAAGCACGCGGGTCGTTGTGTTCAGCGCTTCCGGGCGCGGCGACCGGATCGGCCGGACGCCGTACGACCATAGCATGACCCTGTGGCAATAACACACAGGCAGAGCGCCGCGACCTTTCCCCCTTCACCGCGCTTCCTGGGCGCGACACTCTGCCATCTGCCACCGTGCCGCGGAAAGAACACAATCTCAATATTGCGTTCTGCCCGAGACCGCACAGGGGCGACATCATGGCAAAGAAGTTTCCGATTCACCCGCTGCACCCCGAGCGCCTGTGCTGGGGCTGCGACCACTACTGCCCGGCCAACGACATGCGATGCGGCAACGGCCAGAGCCGCACGCAGCATCCGGCCGAGCTGCTCGGCGACGACTGGCTCGAACAGGGCGACTGGGGGATCGAAGCCGACGCCTCCGGCAAAAGTGTCACGCCCTAACGCGCGAAATCAACCGCGCAATCAGATATGAATGCCGCCGGCCACCTCGATGCGCTGCGCGTTCACCCAGCCGAAGTCATCCGACAGTAGACCCGCAATCACCGGCCCCACGTCAGTCGGTAATCCCACGCGGCCCAGCGCGGTATGTTCCGCTACCGCCTTGTTGACCTCCGGATTGTCACGCACGATGCCGCCGCTGAAGTCGGTCGCAATGGCGCCCGGCGCCACGACGTTGACCGCGATCCGGCGCGGCGCGAGTTCGAGTGCCATGTAGCGCGTAAGCGCTTCCACGGCCGCCTTCATCGGGCCATAAATCGCGCGACCCGGATACGCGAAGCGTGCAAGGCCCGAGGAAATGTTCACGATCCGGCCGCCGTCATGAATGAGCGGCAGCAGCTTTTGCGTCAGCAGAAACGGCCCCTTGAAATGCACCGCGAATTGCGCGTCGAGTTCCGCTTCGGTGCCGGCTGCGAGCGTGGCGGTCGAAGAGATGCCGGCGTTGTTCACCAGATAATCGAAGCCCGTTGCATTGAGCTTCCCAAGCGCTTCTCGCAGGCGCGCGACGAAGCCGTCGAACGTGCCTGAATCCGCGATGTTCAACTGCAGGGCGATCGCCCGGCCGCCCGCTTGCGCGACCTCGGCACAGACCTTCTCTGCCTCGGCGTGATTGGTGTTGTAAGTGAAAACCGAGTGGACGCCGCGGCTTGCCAGCCGCAGCACCGTGTCGCGGCCGATGCCGCGGCTGCCTCCGGTGACGACCGCGATTTTCGGGCCCGACTGACTGCCGTTGTGCGTTGCCATTTGGCACCTCGCGCTGTGTTGGGTAGCGTCGATTCTGCGCCTGACGCCACCGGCGAGTGAATACCCGAACCTGCCGGATTCTTGCCTAATCCTGCTTCGCTGACTAAGATGGGTCGGCGCGCACCTTCCTTCGCGCGACCCTGATCGAGCCGCCATGACGAACGAACTGGCCGCCGCCATGCTGCGCTACACGCAAACGCAGCCGGGCACGAGCCCATACAGCACCGCTGTCGACGGAATGCTCGTCCTGCGTTCCGACCACCCCGCGCCGCCCACCTTTCGCTCGGCGAGCCCGGCTTTGTGCATCGTCGCCCAGGGCGCCAAATGGGCCAGTTTTGGCGGGGCGCAACTGGAGTACCGGGCCGGTCAAGCGCTCGTGGTGGGCGTGGAAACGCCGTCGCGGGGCCGCGTGTTCGAGGCGAGCCCGGACCAACCTTGCCTGGTTCTGGTTCTCGAGCTGGACCTGGCCATATTGCGTGCGGTAGCAAAGGAGATGTCGCCTGCACCCGTGCCGGCGGCGGACGCAAGCCGCGGCGTGTTCGTCGCGAACTTCGACGGCCCCCTTGCCGATTGCGCGCTGCGCGCCGTGCGCCTGCTGGACACGCCGAACGCCATCGGCATGCTGTATCCCATGCTGATGCGCGAAATCTGCTACTGGTTGCTAAGCGGTCCGAATGGTTCGGAAATCGCGAGGCTGGCGTCGACCGAAAGCCCTTCTCACAGCCTGCTGCGGGCGGTGGAAAAATTGCGTGCGCGGTTTGCGGAACCCGTACGGGTGGAAGACCTGGCGGCAGTCGCCCAACTGAGTGCCTCGGCGTTCCACCGGCAGTTCAAGGCGCTGACAGGGCTGCCGCCCCTTCAGTACCAGAAGCAGTTGCGGCTGCTGGAAGCGCGCAGACTGCTGCTTTCGCAGTCGATGAGCGTACAGGCCGCCGCATTCGAGGTGGGATACGAGAGCGCCTCGCAGTTCAGCCGCGAATACACGCGAATGTTCGGGGCGCCACCGAAAAAAGATTCTTCTCAAGCGAAGACAATGCGCGAGGCCGCGTAGCCAGTTCCGGTGACACGCGGCGCGAGAGCGGTGCGTCCGCTCTCGCGCCGTGCACGTGTCACGCCGGACGCGTCACATCACTTGCCGTACACGTCGAAGTCGAAGTACTTCTTCTCGATCTTCTTGTACGTACCGTCCTTGATGATGCTGGCGATCGCGCCGTCGATCTTCGTCTTGAGCGCGGTGTCTTCCTTGCGCAGGCCGATGCCGGCGCCGTTGCCGAGCGTGGCCGGATCGTCCAGATCGCCGCCCGCAAAGCTGTAGCCCTGGCCGCGCGGCGTCTTCAGGAAGCCCACTTCGGCCTGCACGGCGTCTTGCAGCGCCGCGTCCACGCGGCCGGCCAGCAAGTCTTGATAGACCTGGTCCTGATTCTGGTAAGGCACGACCTCTACGCCAGCCGCTGCCCAATGCGCCTTTGCATAGGTCTCCTGAATCGTGCCCTGCTCCACGCCCACGCGCTTACCCTTGAGCGATTCCGCGGTCGGCATGATGCCCGAGCCCGTCTTGACGACGAGACGCGTCGGCGTGTTGAACAACTTGTCCGAGAACGCGATCTGCTCTCTGCGCGCCGGGGTCATCGACATCGACGACAGCACGCCGTCGAACTTGCGCGCCTTCAGCGCCGGAATCATGCCGTCGAAGTCGTTCTCGATCCAGACGCATTTGGCATTCAGACGGTGGCAGATCTCGTTGCCGAGATCGATGTCGAAGCCGACCAGTTTGCCGTCCGGGGCTTTCGATTCGAACGGCGGATAGCTTGCATCGACACCAAAACGAATGGTGTCCGCCGCAAAGGCACCGACGCTGGCCGTGGAGGCGATCAAGGCAATAGATACGGCTGCAAACAACTTTTTCATGGGATCCCCTCGGTTCTGGATATCAGGGTGGTCAAGACATGGACACCGCCCGCATGGTTGCGGCGCGGACATTCCCCCGCGGCGCCCGCCGCAAGCGTGATCGACGCTGCGGGGTGCACCTGTGCCCGGTAAGGTAGCAGTCCAGAATACTCGCGTCGAGTCGTCAAAAACAGGCGGAAACACCTATGGCAGGGAAGACCCTAAAGGGAGTTGCAGGTCCCGGTTGATAGCGGCAGTTGAGGGCTTACCGGAATGTCCAGTTGCTCTTGCCGGCGCGCGCCGGTTCGGCAGTTCCGTCATGTCGTCGATCAAGGCGCGTTGTGCGAGATGCTCGTTGGCGAGCGTGAGTTGTTCGATGAGCCGCTCGCGCTCGATATGCTCCGAGATCAGTTTCGCGAAGACATTCAGCGCGCCGCGCGCCCGCGCGTTGACTTCGAGACTCTCGCGGCTGATGCCGCATAGCGTGCCGATGACGGCGCCGCCTTCCGCGCAGACCGGCGCGCTCGCGTAGGTGCAAATGCCGAGGTCCGAGGCCGCCCGCGAATCGCCCCAAATATCCTTGACGTTGCTGACCACGCGCCGCCCGCTTTCCAGACTGCGCTTGCAGAGGGTGTCGAACCACTGAACCTGCAGGCCCTCCATCATCTGCACGTCGCCCTCGTTGCGCGAATAGAGGACGGTCTGCACCTCACGACGGAAGTCCACCGATGTCAGGTAGGTCGACTCAAGTCCGGTCAATATTCCAAGCATTTCGAGAAGCGGCCGCACGAGTCCTTCCAGATTCTGCGCCGCGACAACCTTCTGGGAAAGCCGCTCAAGCAATTCATCCATATTGGCGATTCACCGTAAAGCAATTGAAACCCTGTTGTGGCAACGGCCTGCCAGCCGGGGTTTTGTGCCAATGACAGTAGCAGGTTTTCTATGACGAATCCAAGCGGCTTTATCCCTGATAACGGGCGAGCGTAGTGCCGCTTTAAAAGCGCGTCGCCGGACGAACGGCGCGGCGAAGATCGCGGCGCACTGCGCGAAGCCGCCAGACGCGGCGGCGCGAGCGGGCCGCACGCATGCCCGCACTGTCACGCAATCGGGACAGACCGCTTTCCCGTTCGATGGCGGCGTCGTCTAGCGCGCAGCACGGGAAGTCGATCAGAGCGGAGAAGTCGGATTCTCGCCCAACGGGAACGAAGACTCGGGCGAGTTCGGAGAAGAGGCGCTTGAACATGGGCAGTTATCCGGCATGAACACCGTTGCGGACGCCATTGCCCGGGTAATGATTGGCCTGCCCGGTACGACGCGCCGGGTCGCACGAAGCCGGCGTCGCTGCCGGTTTTCGTCAGCGCGAATTTTCCCTGGAATAAATTTGCCGGGCAAGCATTTCTTTAACGCGATTCGGCGAGGTAGCGGGCTTCGCCTTCCTCGGCATCCGATGTCATGACGACGCGATTGCGCCCCGCCGCCTTCGCGACATAGAGCGCAGCGTCGGCGCGCACCATCGCGCTCTCCAGCGTATCGCCCGGCACGAACCTGCCGACGCCCGCGCTGAGGGTGCAGCGCACCCCTTCGGCGGACGATCGTTCGACAGCGAGCCGCAGCGTATTCGTCAACGTCGCTGCATCGTGCTTTTGCGCGTAGGCAAAGAGGATCGCGAACTCTTCGCCGCCCAACCGCCCGAACAGATCGCATGACCTCAATTGCGCGGAGACGACCGAGGCGACGTGCGCCAGGATGCGATCGCCGACCGCATGGCCGAAGCCGTCGTTGACGGCCTTGAAGTTGTCGATGTCGAGAATCGCGATCGACAACGGATCGCCCTTCTCCCGCGCCTGCGCGAGCAGGACCTGCGCCCTGGCGATGAACGCACGGCGCGTGAGCGCGCCCGTCAGTTCGTCGATCGTCGCGAGCTTTTCCATGCGCCCAAGGATCCGGTCGTGAGCGAGCATCACCATGCCGATCGACATGCAGGGCAACGTGACGATCGCAAGGCCGAGCAGCGCCACGTTCCAGGGCGACGGCTGCACGAACGTAAGCGACGGCACGGCCCCGGAGACGATCGCGGCGATGCGCGCGACATACACGAGCGCACCGACCCCGGCGGCCACGGCGATCAGCCGGCATGCGTAGCGCGTACCCTCGCGCGAGGCGTGCCGCAGCACCAGCGTACCGATCGCGAGCCGCCCATAGATGAGGCCCAGCGAGACGAGCACGCCTCGCGCGCCGACACTGGGCGACACCCACATGAAATAGACCAGCGCAGCGCAGATCATGACCAGCGCCGCCGATTCCGTGTGCCACACGGCGCGCATGCCGAAGAACTGGCGCGTGCCCTGCACGAGCAGCACGACCGCGCCCAGGGTCGCGACCGACGTCGCGACGATCGTGATCGCGCCAGCACCCGGGCCGGCGAGCACGATCCAGGTGGAGGCCGTGGCCACCAGCGCATAGCCCAGACACCAGCGGCCCACGCCCGGCACGGCGGTTCGGATCAGCGAGCCCAGGATGGCGACGCTCATCAGGCAAGATACGATCAAGATCCCGAATAGAGCGAAGGCGCTGAGCATGAGAACGGGCCGGGCAACGAAAGGAGAGAGTCACGACGCGTGAGGCGGCACTCGACCGGTGAAAGCAGATTGAAAAGAATTTCGGCCGCGTGTGGCGCATATTGCTTGAGCGTCGGGGACGTATCGTATCGCAGGTTCGGCCTGAATCCATGCAATCCGGATCGAGCTGGTCGGCCGGCAAGAATCCCGCGAACGATCGACGCTACACTAGGCGGCACTCGCGGACTCGACGATCGAGGTACTTGCCATGCCAGCACCTGACGCCAGGCGCTCAATGCGACTTGTCTGCACCTTGCTTTGCATGCTGTTCTGGCTAGGCGGCTGCGCGGGAATGATGGGAGACCCGCTGCGGGTCAACGTGGCAGGGCTCGAGCCGCTACAGGGCGAAGGCATGGAGATGCGCTTCAACGTGAAGCTGCGCATCCAGAATCCCAACGACACACCGGTCGAATTTAGCGGCGTGTCATTGCAACTGGACCTGAACGGTCAATCGTTTGCCAGCGGCGTGAGCGATCAAAGCGGCGTCGTGCCGCGCTTCGGTGAAGCCGTGATCGTCGTGCCGCTGACCGTGCCGGCCTTCGCCGCCGTGCGCCAGGCTTTCGCCTTTGCGGGCAGCGCACAGGCCGGCAACGTTCCCTACGAAATACGCGGACGCCTGGCCGGCGGCATCGGCGGCGGCACGCGCTTCGTCGATCACGGCAAGCTGTCGCTGCCGACGCAGGGGCTGTTCGGCCCGTGAACGGCGCCAGCGCTCCGGCCGGGTATACCGCGGCTTGCCGCGGCGCTCAGGCGTTACCTCCCTCGACGCCGAGCGCCGGACGCGCTTCGTCCGGCGGAAAGATGTACCAGCTGCCGTCGTCGTGACGGAAGAAGAACATGCCCGATTGGCCCACGGTGCCGTCCGCGCTGACGTAGACGCACGAGCGGTGCTTCCTTGCACCCTGCGCGACACGCGTGACGTGCACGCGCGTGTCCGGCCGCAAGATAAGCCATTTATCGGCCATGGCTCGCAATGATCGTGATTTCCTGCGCATCGTCGTTTCCCTCCCAGCTCACCCCGATGTTCCAACCCCGGCATCCCCATTTATCAGTGCATCGGGCATGCCGGCATGGTCAGACAATCGGCCTTATCGGATACCTTTAAATTCGCATCGCATGTTCCTGCGGCGCCCACGTGGCGGGCTCGTTGCAAACGCAACTGGATATAACCCTATTTACAAGCCGGCAACACACGGCTCTGACAAAGCCGCATAGAATATGCGGATTGCCGGTACTGGGCGCCCCCGTACAGAACCACTATGACGACGCGAGACGCAGATCCGTTAATCGTCGACGACCTGATGGAAGTGGCGCGCATCAACAGCGGTGCGATTGCGCTGCGCCGGCGCCGCATCGATATCCATACCGTGCTGGAAACCGCGCTTGACCTGAGCCGGCCGGCCATCGAGAAGGCGCGGCATGCGCTGGCGGTGAGCAAGGCGGCCGCGCCGCTGCATCTGCACGGCGACGACGTGCGGCTCGCCCAGGTGTTCGCCAATCTGCTCAACAACTCGGCGAAATACACGCCCGCGGGCGGCCGCATCGAGATTGCCGTGGAATGCGACCTGAACCGTGTGGTCGTCACGGTCACCGACAACGGCATGGGCTTCACGCCGGAGGAGTCGTCCCTGCTCTTCACGCTGTTCGGACGCCTGCAGCCCGAGCGGCACATGGACGGACTCGGCGTGGGGCTCGCGTTGTCGAAGAAGCTCGTCGAACTCCATGGCGGCACGATCTCGGCAACCAGCGAAGGCAGGAACCTCGGAAGCCGCTTCGTCGTTTCACTGCCCGTCGACCACGCCTTCGAGCCGGCCGCGCCCATTAACGGAGCCGCCGCCGTCGCCCGGCTCGACGGCACCAAGGTGTTGATCGTCGACGATAACCGCGACGCCGCGGACAGCCTCGGCGAACTGCTTGGCGTACTCGGCTGCGAGTGTGCCGTGTTCTACGACGGGGAAACGGCGCTCGCTGCGCTGGAACGGTCCACGCCGGCGATCGCATTCGTCGATCTCGACATGCCGGGCATCGACGGCTGCGAGTTCGCGCAGCGGGTACGCGCACGCGCAGGCTTGCGCGATCTGTGGCTCGTCGCGCTCACCGGCTGGGCGCAAGCCGGCGACGTGCTGCGCAGCGCGCAGGCCGGCTTCGACCGGCATCTCGTCAAACCCATCGGCCTCGATCAGATCACCGCCGCGCTCACGCTTGCGCGCGAGCGCTGATTCGCCTTTGCTTCATCGATCGCCGTGCTGCGGGCATTCGCGTTGCTCCACCGTGATTGCGCAAGTGGAGCGCGCATATTCAATGACCCACCCTGAGCACAGGAGCACGATCATGGACACGAGACACGCACACGCCGTCGCGAGCGAGGTCGCGGGAGAGGCGCAGCACCTGGCCGGCCGCATGCTGGGCGACCCCGCCATGGGCCTGGCCGGCAAGGCAAAGATCCTGTATGGCAAGTCCCAGCAGGCCCTGAACAATGCCGCCGACGCCACACGCGACAACGTCGCCGACAAGCCCATGACCGCGCTCGGGCTCGCCGCCGCCGTCGGCTTCGCGCTCGGCGCGGCATGGGTCTTGAACCGCAATAAATCGGAAGGCTGAGCATCCGCCGCGGCGCGGGAACGCTTTATGCGCGTGGTCTGAAACAGCCTCACTGATGCGAATCGTGTGTCATCGCGAGGCGTAGTCAGGAGCCCCGCCCATGACGATTGGCTGTCCCGAATGCGGCGCCCTCGAGGACATCCCTCCGCTCGGCCCGCGCATGCTCGCGCGCTGCAGGATCTGCCACTACCCGCTGGAGCGGCGCAGCGGGCGCAGCATCAGCGCTTCGCTCGCCTGCGCCATTACGACATTCGTCCTGCTGTTCCCCGCCAACCTCGCGCCGCTGATGACGGTGCACATGCTCGGCGCCGATCGTTCCGCCGTTCTCGCGTCGGGCATCGTGTCGATCTGGCGCGACGGCTGGCTCGCGCTCGCGCTGTTGCTCGGCGCGTTCGGCATCGTGCTGCCGTTCGTGCGCTTCGGTGTGCTCATGATCGTGCTTGGACTGGTCCGCTTCGGCGTGCGATTCAGGCATATCGGCACGCTCTTTCGCTGGTCCATCGCGCTCGACATCTGGGCCATGCCCGATGTGTATCTCGCGGGCTGCCTCGTCGGCTATGCGCGCGTCACGCAAAACCTCACCGGAACGATCGGGGCGGGAGGCTACTGTTTCATCCTCGCCGCGCTCATGTCGATGCTCACGCGCGCCTCGCTCGATCGCCGCACTGTCTGGCGCGCCATCGTCCCCGACCAGCAAGCGCCGCACGGGCATGGCGCGCTGTCCTGCCCCGTGTGCGACCTCGTCGTGCCCATTGCGCATGAGGGCCGGCCATGCCCGCGCTGCGGCCTGAAATTGCGCGCGCGCAAGCCCGACGCCGTGGTGCGCGCGGCCGCGCTCACGCTTGCGGCGCTCGTGCTCACCGTGCCCGCCAACTTCTATCCGATGACCATGTCGCGGCAGCTCGGGCGTTACGACTCGCACCGCATCATCGACGGCGTTTATCAGCTCTTCCACGTCGGGTTATGGCCATTCGGCATCCTGATCATCTGCACGAGCATCGTGATTCCCGTTGCGAAGCTCGGTGGCATGGCATGGTTCATCACCTCGGTGTTGTGCCATTCGCGCCGGCATCTGCGCGCCAAGGCCCATCTCTATCGCTGGATCGACGAGCTCGGACGCTGGTCGAACGTCGATGTCTTCACGATCGCGGCCTTCGTGCCGCTGATCCACTTCGACGGCGTGGCGGTGGCTAGACCCGCCATCGGCGCGACGGCGTTCGCGCTCGTCGTCTTCTTCACGATGATGGCTTCGCGCAGCTTCGACCCGCGCATGATGTGGGACGCGCATACGCGGAGAAAGCCATGAGCGGCCCGCGTCGCCACCGCACGCAGGCCGAAGTGCGGCGCAGCGCCTGGCCCGGCTGGATCTGGGCCGTGCCGATCGCCGCCATTGGCACGACGGGCTGGCTCGGCCTGCGCGCGCTCATCCATGACGGCGAGACCGTTGTCGTCACGTTCGACAATGCTTACGGCATGAAGCCCGACGACACGATCGTCACGCTGCACGGCGTGAAGGTGGGCACTGTCTCGGACGTATCGCTCGCGCCAGATGGAAAGCATGTCGAAACAAAGCTCCGGATCGACCGGGCGGAGAATCCGTATTTGCGCTCGGGCACGCGGTTCTACCTGCGCGGCGCGAAGGTGGATTTGAGCGATCCGGCCTCGCTGAAGGGCATGCTTTCGGGGCCCGAGATCGTCATGGAGCCGGGTCCCGGCAAACATGCCGACCACTTCGACGGCAGCGATCGCCGGCCTCCGCTCGCACCCGAACACGGCCCGATGGTGACCTATGCGGTGCGCTTCGACGGCGCGGTCGGCAACCTGGAGACCGGCTCGGAGGTGGATCTGCGCGGCTTTCCCGTGGGCACCGTCACGAGCGTGCGCCTGAGCTACGACGCGCGCACGGGCGCGCTGAGCACGCCCGTTCAGCTCGCGCTGGATCCGTCGCAGCTCGGCATCGTCGGCGCGCCGCCGCCCGCGGACGGCAACTGGCGGCCGCTCGTCGACGGCATGCTCGATCACCTCGTCGCCGACGGGCTGCGCGCGCGCCTTTCGCAGGACCCGCCGCTCGTCGGGCCGCGCAAGGTCAATCTCGACTTCGTTGCGGGCGCGGCGGGCGCGACGCTCACCGCCGACAACGGGCTTCCCGTGATTCCGAGCGTCGCCCCTGCCGATTTCGACACCATGACCTCGCGCGCCAGCGACGTGATCGCGAAGATCGACGACCTGCCCATCAAGCAAACGGGCGACGAAGTGCGCAGCATTGCGGCGCACGTGAACGCCATCAGCTCCTCGCCGCAGATCCGCGACAGCCTGAAGCACATCGACCGCTCGGTGGCGCAAATCGATCAGACGCTCGCGCAGGTGTCGCCCCAGATCGGCCCGCTCGTCGCGCAGCTGCGCGAGACGGCGAACGAAGCCGATCGCACCGTCGCGGCGGCCAATCGCACGCTGGGCGCCGACGCTTCGAGCCAGAACGACCTGCCCGCCGCGCTGCGCGAGCTGACCGATACCGCGCGCTCGGTGCGCGCGCTCGCCGACTATCTCGACCGGCACCCCGAAGCGCTGCTGCACGGCAAGGCGCAGGAGGAGAGCCAATGATGCGCCGCCAAGCGCGCTGCGCCGGATGCGCAGCGGCCTCGATCGCGCGACTGCTGCGTGCGGCCGTGGTCGTGGGCATCGGCGCCGGGTTCGCCGGATGTGGCCACAGTCCGCCCACGCGTTACGTCACGCTCAACGCGACGCCCGCGCAAGCGCCGCTTGCCACCGCCGCCATGGCGCCGGTGCAACTGAGCGCCGTGCATATTCCCGCCGTGCTCGACCGGCCCGAAGTGGTGACGCATATCGCGCCCAACCGGCTCGCAGTCGACGACAACGACCGCTGGGGCGCGCCGCTCGCGCAGATGATGCGCAGCACGCTCGCGCAAGACCTGCTGCCGCGCCTGCCGGCCGGCGCATTCGTTTTTCCGGACGCGCCCGCGCCCGCCGGCACGCGCACGCTCGTCGTCACGGTGCTCGACTGCAACGCGAGCGCAGGCGGCACGCTCACGCTGCAAGTGGCGTGGACGCTCCTGGCGGGACAGCCCGCACGCACCACGCTTTCCCAGCAGGCGGCGCTGAGCGCGCCGGTCGAGGGCCACGATGCGACCGCACAAGCCGCTGCGCTCAGTCGCGTGCTCGGCGAACTCGCCGACCGGATCGCGGCATCGATCGCCGTGCGCTGACACGGCGATCGACGGCACCGATGGCTCACCCCGCGGCGCTAACCTCCCGTCTGGAATCCTAACGACGCCGCCTTCGCGCGCAGGTCCGCGAAGCGGTCCACGTTCGGATTGGTCGCGAGCTGCGACTGATCGATCGACGACACCGGGTTCGACGACGACGTTCCGGGCGTCCCCGAGCACTCCCCGCCGAACGTGCCCTGGGCAATCGTGAACGCCGGCGCGTCGGTGCGCGGCGCATCAGTGAAGTCGAGCGCATAGGCGAGATTGAAGGTTGCCGAATCACTGCCGCGCACGCCGAGTGGCTGCAAGCCGAAGCGCCATTGCAGCAGTGCGTGAATGGAACTCGGGTCGAACGGGTAGCGCGTGACCGTGCCCGCGCGAACGCGCGGCCCCAGGAGCGCGAGCGGCACGCGAAAGCCCAGCTTGCCGTCGTTGCCGAGCGCGAGCTCGTTCTTGCTGATCGGCCGCGTGGGCGGCACCACGTGCTCGAGAAAGCCGCCCCATTCGTCGTACACGACGATCATCAGCGTGCGGTTCCAGGTCGGGCTCGTGCGCAGCGCCTCGTACACCTGGCCGAGAAACGCCTCGCCGTTGCGAATGTCCGCGTGCGGATGATCGTCCGCGGAAGTGCCTTGCGGCTCGCCCGCGAACGCCGGATCGACCATGCAGAACGGCGGCAGCGTGCCCGCCTCGGCACGCGCGACGAAATCCGCAAACGGACGCGAAATGCCGACATAGCGCGTGCCGTAGAGCGCCGTGAACGGCACGTCGTGATAGTAGTAGTTGCCGCCGATATTCGCGTCGCTGAGCCGGTCCCAGATCGTAGGGAGCGTCGAATTGTCGATACCGTCGTCGAGGCGGTCCGTTGCGCCGCTGTGCAGATAAAGGCGGTTGGGAAACGTGCTGGTGAGGATGCCGCTGAAGTAGAAGTCGCCGATCGTGTAGCTGCTCGCCACGGCGTCGAAGAACTGCACATCGGCCGACGTGTAATAACCGATGGGCAGCAAGTCGCCCTGATGCAGGCTCGTGCCCGGCGTGAGGAGAAAGCCGTTCATCTCGCCCGAAGCCAGTTGCGTGCGCGCGCCGTCGTAGCTGTGATTGGGGTCCTGGTACGCGCACGCCTGGTAGCCATAGGCGGCGTTCGCCGCGAGCGAAAACGGCGTTTGCGTCGCGCCGAACGCGTCCTTGAACTGGCGGTTCGCGGGCGTGCCTTCGGCGCCCGGCACCCAGCCGAGGAAGTGGTCGAAGGAACGATTTTCCATCGTGACCAGCACGATGAAATCGATGCCCGAACTCGCCGGATCGGGCAACCCCGGGCGCGGCAGGCTATAACGGTCGGCGCCGTCCGGTGAGGGAACGTCGCCGATCGATGGTGCAGGCGCGTCACTGTCGTGGCCGCCCGGGTCGTCACCGCCGCCGCCTCCGCAGCCCGATAGCGCAACACTGCCGGCAACCGCCGCTACGCCGGCGAGAAAACGGCGCCGGTCGTACCCGTGATGCGGGCCATTCTCGTCTCCCATGACACGTCTCCTGGTTGGATGCGACGCCGGCAATCCGCTCATGCCTCGCTGCGGCGAAGCGAAACGCGCTCGCCACGGCGAGCACCGGACGGCCTTTGCCCGCAAGCGTCGCGCCCGCTGTGGTGCAGTCAGGACAAGCCCGGAGTGTTGCGATGGGAGAGGAAGACGAGAGAGGTCAGCATGCGCGCGGCGGTGTCACGACTGCTCGATCAACGCCTTGATGCGTTCGGCCTGCCCGGCATCGACCGGGTTGTAGACGATCATGTGCAGGTCGGGCCGGCCATCGACGGAAAACGCCGACTGCTCGAGCGCGATCAGACCCAGCGTGGGATGGTGCAAGCGCTTCACGTGGTCGGCTTCCGCGTGCGCGAGCACTTCGTTCTCGCGCCACAGGGCGTCGAACTCGGGGCTCACGCTGCACAACTCGTCGACGAGTTCGCCAACGGCCGAAACGAGACCCGCGCGTGCAACGTCGGCCCGGAACGCGCCCACCACGAAGCGCGCCACGTTATCCCAGTCGTGCTGCTTGGCGCGCACGTCCGGGTTGCAGAACAGGAAGCGCAGGATGTTGCGCTGGCCGGGCGGCAGCTTGCCGTAGTCGGTGAGTACGATGGCCGCGGCGCGATTCCAGGCCACGACCTCCCAGGTGGCCGTCTTGACGATGGCCGGGCTGTAGCGCAGCGAGTCGAGCAGGCGTTGCAGCCGCGGATTGACGCCGTCCACGGGCTTGTAGCGCACTTCGGGCGGCCGCCCGAGCCCCAGCATGAAGAGGTGCTCGCGCTCCGGATCGGTGAGCATCAGCGCGCTGCAGATGCGTTCGAGCACCTCCGGCGAAGGCGCGCCGCCACGCCCCTGCTCGAGCCACGTGTACCAGGTCGGACTGATACTGGCCCGCTGCGCCACTTCTTCGCGACGCAACCCCGGCGTGCGCCTGCGACCGCTGAAACCGAAGCTCGCGGGGTCGAGCCGCGTACGGCAGCGCTTCAGGAAGTCGCCGAGCGAGCCCGCCGAGTGGATCGGAATGGAAAGCCTGTTAGTCATCTTAATATGATGAACTCACTACTTTAACGGTATAGAGAATTTGGAGATAGTACGCCAGTCATGACCCAGGAGAGATGACCATGCGTATTTTTCTGACCGGCGCGACCGGCTTCATCGGCTCGGCGCTCGTTCCGGAACTCATTGAAGCCGGTCACGAAGTGATCGGCATGACCCGCTCCGAAGCGGGCGCACAGGCGCTCGCGAGGGCGGGCGCACGCGTGCATCGCGGCACGCTCGAGGAACCGGCAAGCCTGCGCAGCGGCGCGGAGCAAGCGGACGCCGTGATCCACACGGCCTTCGACCACGACTTCTCGCGCTTCGTCGAAAACTGCGAGAAGGACAAGCGCGCCATTGCGGCGCTCGGCGCCGCGCTCGCCGGCTCCGATCGTCCGTTGCTGATCACGTCCGGCACGGGCATCGGTAATGCCCAGCCAGGCGAGCCGGCAAGCGAGGACGTCTTCAATCCGGGTCATCCCAACCCGCGTATTGCTTCCGAGTTGGCTGGGCAGGTACTGCTGGAACAAGGGCTCAATGTAGGCGCGGTGCGGCTGCCCCAGGTCCACAACCCGTTCCGGCAAGGGCTCATTACGCCGCTCGTTGCGATCGCCCGCGAAAAAGGCGTTTGCGCCTACGTGGGCGACGGCCAGAACCGCTGGCCCGCCGGCCATCTCTCCGACGTCGTGCGCCTCTATCGGCTCGCCGTGGAAAAAGGTCAGCCGGGCGCGCGCTACAACGCGGTCGGCGAAGAAGGCGTGACGAGCCGCGCAATCGCCGAGGCGCTGGGCCGCGGGCTCGGCCTGCCGGTCGTTTCGATCGCGCCGGAAGAGGCGGCCGCGCATTTCGGCTGGATGGGGATGTTCGTGGGCCTCGACATGCCCGCTTCGAGCGCGCTCACCCAGGCGCGGCTCGGCTGGCGCCCGACGGGTCCCTCGCTGATTGCCGATCTGAACGAAGCGCGCTTTGCGGAGGTGGGCGCTTCAAATTGATCCGATAGCGGTCCTGAATATCCTCACCTCACCGTCTCGTGGTCGCTAGCGGCCGCGAGACAGGCCCCGTGCTCGACGAGGTCATCGCGGCGCTCACGCGGGGTCGCGTCGCGCGCCCTGCGCGCGCAATGCCTCGGCGAACCGGCCCGGCTCCCAGTCCTCGCGCAGCGCGCGCTGCATGAGTGCCTGCTGGCTTTCCGGCGCGAGGCCACCCAGAGGCGGGTCACGGTCGAGATTCGTGGGAAACGGATAGCCCTCGGCACACGCTGCGATGACCGCCACGGTCGCGAGGTCGACTGCATCGCCTTGGCTCTTCCTGTGCCGCTCGCGCAGGACGGAATAAACCGCCTCGCACATGCTCGTGCGGTCGAGCGCTTCCATTGCGCGCCCCATTGCCGATGAAACCTGCAGCAGGTTCGCCATACGCTGCACGTCGGCGGTGCGGTTCGCGCCCGCGGCATGAAACAGCGCGGGATTGAAGAACAAGGCGTCGCCTTTGGCAAGCGGCAACTGCACGCAATGCGCCTCGAAATACGCGCGGAAATCGGCTCGCCGCCACGCAAGATAGCCCTCGGCATAGCGTTGCGAGTACGGCAGGAGTTTCGTCGGCCCGCTCTCGACCGGCATTTCGCTGTGCGCCACTGCCCCCTGGAGCGTGAGGAAGGCGGAGACGTGATGCACATGCGCCGGATAACGCTGCGCCTCTTCGATCGTCTGGAATCCCAGGTGATAGTCGCGGTGCGCTTCCTGCGCCGCGCCGCCCGGACGCACCACGTTGACCTGCGAGGTCATCTGATAGCACGGTCCGAGCCACGCCTCGCACACGGTCATGAGCGGCAGGTTCGCGAAGTAGTCGACGAATACGGCAGGCGCTTCGAGGCAGAGCTTCTGTTGCGCATTCCAGATGCGGTCGTTTGCGCCCGCCTTTGCAAAATGGTCCGCACCGCTCGTGCCCTGCTCCCGCTCGGCCCGGATGATGGCTTCGAACACGGCGGTCGCATCGTCCACTGGCTGCGTGTTGGAGTAAGCGCGCTCGAGCACCAGCACGCCAGCGCCGTCGCGCAGCACGTGCGCCCATTCCGCCTGCAATTGCGCGCGCTGCGCCGCGTCGAGAAGCACGCCTTCAAGCGCCGCGCAGTCGTACACCGGAATGCTCTGCCTCACATCGCATGCGTAACGCAACGGGCTGCCGTCGTCGCGCAGACGCTCCACGAAGGCCTCCAGCGAGCATTCGCGTTCGACGTACCATTGCCGCCCCAAATCCGTCACCGGTGTTTCGTGCTGGTCCATGCGTCTGCCTCCGTGTTGCGTCAAGCATAACGTCGGCACCGGGCGCCGTGGATACCAATAATCTATCAAGAACGCATCAGGAAGGCGGCGGCATGGCTGCGTGCGCCAGGTCACTCCAGCGGAAAGCCATCCTTGAACGTCTGCCGCAGAAACTCCGTAAAGTGCTTGACCGCTCGCGGCACCTGCGCCCCATACGGCCGCACGACGTGCAATTGCGAAGCGAACGCGCCCACGGGGCGCCAGTTGGGCAGCAGCACGACG
Organism: Paraburkholderia sp. EG287B; assembly: GCF_040965595.1. NCBI lineage: Bacteria > Pseudomonadati > Pseudomonadota > Betaproteobacteria > Burkholderiales > Burkholderiaceae > Paraburkholderia > Paraburkholderia sp. EG287B. Next base: position 153,055 of record NZ_JBFRCG010000016.1, on the reverse strand, counting down.
AGCTTGCCGGCCTGCAGCGCGGCCTGCGCGCTGAAATCGGGCAACAGTGCGATGCCGAGATGCTCCAGCGCCGCGTCGCGCAACGCCTCGCTGTTGTTCGCCGAGAACGGGCCATTCACCGTCACCGTCTCGCGCGCGCCTTCGGCGCGGCGGCCGGCTTTCTCGAACGACCACACCCCCGCGCCCAGCGGGCGCGGATAGAACAGACAGTCGTGCTGCGCCAGATCGGCGGGCGTTTGCGGCATGCCGCGCTGCTTGAGGTAAGGCCGCGTGGCGACGATGACCGAGCGCGTGTCGCAGAGCTTCCAGGCCACGTGGGTTTCCGGCACCTGCGCGCTATGGCGAATCGCAAGATCGAACCCTTCGGTCGCGATCGAGCTGAGCCGGTCGGAAAGCTCCAGCTGCACGCGCACTTCGGGATGCGTGCGCGAAAACTGCGCGAGACGCGGCACCAGTTGCTGGCGCGCGAAGGCCACGGGCGCGGTGACGCGCACCGTGCCGCGCGCGACATCGGCCATCTCGCGCACGCTCGCAAAGCTGGCGGCAATGCTGTCGAACTGTGCGCGCGTGTCCTCCACGAGCCGCAGCCCCGCCTCCGTGAAGCGCACGCTGCGCGTGGTGCGCTGCACAAGCGGCACGCCCGCCACGCGCTCCAGTTCGGCAATGCGCTGGCTCACCGCCGCCTTGCTCACGCCGAGGCGCGTCGCCGCCGCGGTATAGCTGCCCTGGGTGGCCAGCACATTGAGCCAGTGCAAATGCGTCCAGAGTGCTTCGACTCGCTGTGTATCCATCGATAAAAAGTCCGCGTCAAAACTCGTGATTCCCGCGCCGATACTAGCATGCCGCTCGTGGACTTTTCACAGACCACGCGAGCGATTGTTCACAGCTGAAAACAATCAATTCAGCGCCAGCGTCTTTCCTCGCCCCCGCACCCTCCGTAGACTGGCGGCACGCACTCACCCAACGAGGAGATGACATGCAGCCCTATACCGATTCCGCAGACGTAGTCCACTTCATCGGCGGCAAGACCGGGCGTGGCACGGGCGACCGCACGCAAGCGATCTTCAACCCCGCGACCGGCGCCGCCGCGCGCCGCCTCGTGCTGGGCGAAGTTGCCGACGTGGATGCCGCCGTGGCGAGCGCGAAAGCCGCGTTCCCGAAGTGGCGCGACACGCCGCCGATTCGCCGCGCACGCGTCATGCTGCGTTTTCTCGAACTGATGAATCGCCACGCGGACGAACTCGCGGCAATCATCACGGCCGAGCACGGCAAGGTCTTCTCCGACGCGCAGGGCGAAGTGGCGCGCGGCATCGACGTGATCGAATTCGCCTGCGGCATTCCGCAACTGCTCAAGGGCGACTACACCGAGCAGGTTTCCACGGGCATGGACAACTGGACCGTGCGCCAGCCGCTGGGCGTGGTGGCCGGCATCACGCCGTTCAACTTCCCCTGCATGGTGCCGTGCTGGATGTTCCCGGTGGCACTCGCAGCCGGCTGCACGTTCATCCTCAAGCCTAGCGAGCGCGACCCTTCGGCATCGCTCTTCATGGCGCGTCTGCTCAAGGAAGCCGGCCTGCCCGACGGCGTGTTCAACGTCGTGCAAGGCGACAAGGTCGTGGTCGACGCCCTGCTCGCGCACCGCGACGTGAAGGCCGTGAGCTTCGTGGGCTCCACGCCGATCGCGAACTACATCTACGAGACCGGTGCGAAGCACGGCAAGCGCGTGCAGGCGCTCGGCGGCGCCAAGAACCATATGGTCGTGATGCCCGACGCGGACCTCGACAAGACCGTCGACGCCCTGATCGGTGCAGGCTACGGCTCGGCCGGCGAGCGCTGCATGGCGATCTCGGTGGCGGTGCTGGTGGGCGATGTGGCCGACAGGATCGTGCCGCGCCTCGCCGAGCGCGCACGCAGCCTGATCGTGAAGAACGGCATGGAAGCCGATGCGGAAATGGGCCCGATCGTCACGAAGCAGGCGCTCGAGCGCATCGAAGGCTATATCGCGAGTGGCGTGGAAGAAGGCGCGACGCTCGTGGTGGACGGGCGCGGCCTCAAGGTGCCGGGCCACGAAGCAGGCTTCTTCACCGGCGGCACGCTGTTCGACAACGTCACGCCCGAGATGCGCATCTACAAGGAAGAGATCTTCGGACCGGTGCTCGCCTGCGTGCGCGTGAAGGACTTCGCTGAGGCCGTGCAATTGATCAACGATCACGAGTTCGGTAACGGCGTCGCCTGCTTCACGAGCGACGGCCACGTGGCGCGCGAGTTCGGCCGCCAGATCGAAGTGGGCATGGTGGGCATCAACGTGCCGATTCCGGTGCCGATGGCATGGCACGGCTTTGGCGGCTGGAAGCGCAGCCTCTTTGGCGACATGCACGCATATGGCGAAGAAGGCGTGCGCTTCTATACGAAGCAGAAGTCGATCATGCAGCGCTGGCCGGAAAGCACCGAAAAGGGTGCGGAGTTTTCGATGCCGGTGGCGAAGTAACGGTTGTTGGTGAAAGCAAAAAGCCCACTTCGGTGGGCTTTATTTTTGGTTCATCGCGGGCGGCGTTACATCTGCCCCCGCCGCGAGCAGATCTGGGCGATGCGCGAGATCGCGGACGGTTCCCTCGCACCGGGCATATTCTGCAGGATGCACTCATGGTATGCCTTCTCGCGCGGCAACAGCATTTCGCCGTTCCGGTACAGCGCATAGCACGAGCGCTGGATATAGTTCGATGCCATCTCATTACGGGCGTCGCGCAAGCCAGCCAGCATGCAGTCATCATAGGACGACTGACCATAGGCCAGCGCGGCATGCGCGGTCAGGAGACCCAGCACGCCAATCGCAGTGCGCAGGGCGGCGCTCCATCTGCCATTCTTTACCATGACGTTCCTTATTATGCTTCTTGTCTGTCTGCGTGAGTTTGCGTGGCGTGGACACTGGCCTCGCAGTCGCAGCAGTGTAGCAAAGGACGTCATTTATGCATCGAAGGAAGTGTCACCTGAGAGTCGGCATTGGTCTCATGACGACTTCCGTATTGCGAGCTTCGTACGAGGTTCATGCGATTGAGGGAATACTGCTGCAAACGGACGGAGACGCCCCATGACGGACACCGCATCGCCGCGCCGCAAGCGCACGGCGCGTTTCGTGGAGATTGCCGAAGCCGCGGGCGTGAGCCCCGCCACGGTGGACCGCGTGCTCAACGAGCGCGGCAGCGTGTCCGCCGCGATGCGCGCGCGGGTCGTTGCGGCCGCCCGCCAGCTCGGCGTGCCGCGCGTATTACCCGAAACGCATCACGGGCTCGTGCATATCGACGTTCTGCTGCCGCAAAACAGCACGCCGTTTTTCCAGCGGCTGACGCTGGGACTCGAGCGCTCCATGCAGATGCTCGACCGGCGCATCGTGCTGCACCGGCAGTTCCTCCCCGAAGCCGACGACGCCGTCATTACCCGCGCCATCCTGCAGCCGAACTACAAGCGCGCGGGCCTGATCGTCACCACGCACGACACGGAGGCGGTGCGCGACGCGCTGCGCACCGTGATCGACCAGGGCGAGGCCGTGGTGACGATGGTCACCGACATCGACGGGGTCGAGCGCGTGCATTACGCGGGCATCGACAACCGGCTTGCGGGGCGCACGGCGGGCTATTTCGTCGGGCGCCTCGCAAAAGCGCCGGGCCGCGTGCTGCTGATCTGCTCGCGCAAGGACTATCACGCGCATATCGAACGGATCAGCGGGTGCCGCGAACAGCTGGCCGAATCGTTTCCGCACCTCGTCTGCGACGAAGAGGCAGTGGAAACGCTCGACGACGTGGACCAATGCCATCGCGCGGTGCTCAAGTCGCTCAAGCGCGGCGGCGTGGTCGGCATCTACAACAGCGGCTATGCGTCGGCAGGAATCGAGGCCGCGTTGCGCAAGGTGGGCGCGACGGGAAAGATCGTGTGGGCAGGCCATGAAATGCTCGACCTGCATCGCCAGTACATCGAGCAAGGAACGATGGATATCGCCATCGACCAGGACCCGGACGGTCAGGTCATTTCAGCGTTGCAGCACGCGCTCAACGCATGCGGCGTGCTCGAAACGCCCGCGCCGCCGGGGCCGGTGGAGTTCCGGATTTTTTGCTCGGCGAATGTGCGGCGCAATCCGTATCTGGGCGTGGGGAATTGAGTGACTGGCTTCACGCCGCGGCACTGTCGCGCGCGGATTCCTTTTCGACCGCTTGCCACAACTCGCGAATCCAGTCGCGCATGAGCAGCGATTCGCGCCAGCGGTCGGTCGTGTCGTTGCCATCCGGCCCGATGATCGCGTAAGGCTGCGGCCCCAGCTCGCAGGTGAACGCGAGCGTGTCGTCCGCGCCCGCGCGCTTGCGCCACGAATGAAAGCCGTAGCGCCACCAGTCGAGAAAGAGATCCACCCATTTGCGGTGCGGCGCGAACGACAGCTCGATCTGCACCTGCTCGCGGCTCGCCACACGGCCATGAAACGCCCACGATGCGTCGAGTATGCGATGCATGAGCGCGTGATTCTCCTGCGAAACCGGCCACGCGAACTCGCGCCCCACCAGGTAGTGCGAAATGTCGCCGAGCAGCTTGAGGTCCGGGCGCGCATCGAGCAGATCGAGCGTGAAATACAGGTCCGTCGTCATGCGGTCGCGATGCGTTTCGATGTAGACCGGGATCTCCACCTGCTCGGCTAGCCGCTGCCAGCCGTCCAGCAACGCGAGCGCCTCGCGCTGCGTGCGCGGGCGCACGTCGGGCTGCAGGTCGACGTGGTGCAGGCCGAATTCGGTTGCGAGTTCGAGCACCGGTTGCAGGTCGTCGACGGTCGTCGGGAAGCATTGGCCTTCCGCCGCCAGCCCGTAGGTCTTGCGCAGTTCCGCGAGGCGCTTCACGTCCTCGCGCTGCGTGCAGTGCGCGCTCACGCCGTCGAAGCCCGCCTCGGCGATCATCCGCACGTTTTGTTCGAGCGTGCGCTCGTAGCCGTCGCTATGGCGGCGTTCCATCGACCAGAGCGACTGGAACACCAGGAGTCGTTGCGCCATCATGTCTCCGTTTTTCGTCTCAAAGCAGCCTCTTGAGCTTGACCTCGGGGTTGGCCAACGCCGATGGCAACGCGTAGCGCACCTCCTGGGATCAAACATAAGCGGCGCGCCTGTCGCGCTCAACGGAAACCTTGATGAAATTTCGTCAATTTTCGTCCGGGTCGATGAGGTCCATCGGGTTCATAGGGTCTTGTTCAGTGCCGAGCATGCGCGAAATATCCGCGACGAGCGCATCCACGGCCACGCGCACCTTCGACGGTATGTGCCGCGCCTTCTGCCGCACGACGTGAACTTCGTCGCCCATCACGCTCTTGCTGTCCATGACGAGTTCGAGCCGACCGTCGCTCAGATACGGGCTCATGAGCCAGCACGGCAGCCACGCGAGACCGGCGCCGGCGGCGGCCGCGTCGGCGATCGCCAGCAGGTCGTCGAAGCACAGCCGCGACGCGAGCCGGCACTCCTCGACTGCGCCGCCGGGGCCGCGCACGCGCCACGCCGGGCTCTGTCCCGCGCGGCCATAGGCGATGCCGGTGTGCGTGGCGAGCGCCGCGACGTCCGCGGGCTTGCCGTGCTGCGCGAGATACGCCGGCGACGCGCAGATGCCCATGCGCTGCACCCCGAGCCGGCGCGCGACGAGCGTGCCGTGGTCGGGCAGCGTGCCGATGCGCACGGCCAGATCGAAGCCGTCCTCGACGAGATCGGCCACGCGGTCGCTGAACGAGAGTTCGACATTGAGACGCGGATGCGCCTCGACGAGCCGCCGCACCACGGGCGCCACGCACTGGCGCCCGAACAGCACCGGCGCGCTGATCCGCAGGCGCCCCGCCGGCTCGCGCCGTCCGTGATCGAACGCGGCTTCCACGGCGCTCAGCTCGCCCAGCACGCGGCGGCACTGTTCGTAGTAGGCGTGGCCTTCGTCGGTAAGGCTCAAGCTGCGCGTGGTCCGCTGCAGCAGGCGCACGCCGAGGCGCTGTTCGAGCCGCGCGACGATCTTCGCGACCGCCGAGCGCGTCACGCCAAGGCGCTCGCCCGCGGCGGAGAAGCTGCCCGCGTCCACCACGTCCACGAATTCGGCCACGCCGCTCAGGCGGTCGTTCATATCCCCACTCCTTTTGTATCCCTTACGGCGACAACCAAGCTCCAGAATCTCACCAATGTCGCCTCGCAAGCAACACTATCATAGGTGTTCCCACTCGTACTGGAGCAGTCATGAACGCATGGAAACTGAAGGCCGGCAGCGGCCATGGCGCACTCGTGCGCGCCGACTTCACGCCGCGCACGCCCGGCCCGCATGACGTGGTCGTGAAGATTCACGCGGCCTCGCTCAACTATCGCGACCTGATGTTCGCGCGCGGCGATTACCTCGGTCTTGGCGACACGCCGCTCGTGCCGGTCGCCGACGGAGCGGGCGAAGTGGTCGAAGTCGGCGCGGCCGTCACGCGCTTCAAACCCGGCGACCGCGTGATCAACACCTACTTCCCGCATTGGGTGGACGGCCCGCCCACGCCGTCGAAAGTGCGCGAGACGCCCGGTGCGCAATTCGACGGCGTGCTCGCCGAACGCTTCGTCGCCGCGGAAACTTCGCTCGTTGCGATTCCCGCGCACCTGAACTACGAGGAAGCCGCGACGATCTCGTGCGCCGGCATCACCGCCTGGAACGCGATCTTCGCCGATGGCGGCGCACGGCCCGGCGCGACCGTGGTGCTGCTCGGCACCGGCGGCGTGTCGATCTGGGCGTTGCAACTCGCCCATGCGGCGGGCTTGCGGACCATCATCACGTCGTCGAGCGACGAGAAGCTCGAACGCGCCCGCACGCTAGGCGCGAGCGAGACGATCAACTATCGTTCGCATCCCGAATGGCAGGACGAAGTGCTGCGGCTCACGGGCGGCGAAGGTGCGGATATCGTCGTGGAAGTGGGCGGACGCGATACGCTGCCGCGCTCGGTGGCGGCCGCGAAGATGAGCGGGCTCGTGACGATCATCGGCGGCGTGACGAGTTTCGCGGGCCCCGAACTGGGACTGCTTGCGGTGATCGGCGGAATCAAACGTCTGCACGGCATCATGGTCGGCAGCCGCGCGATGCTCGACGACCTCACGCGTTTCGTCGCCGCCCAGCAGATTCGCCCCGTGGTGGATCGCGTGTTCGCATTCGACGAAGCGCCCGAAGCTTATGCATGGCTGGAAGCCGGCAAGCATTTCGGCAAGGTGGTGATACGCTTGGCCTGACGGCACGTATGCAGAAAAGCGAGGCGGGCACGCCAGGTGCCCGCTTCTTTTTGGATGTCCCGGTCGCTTTAGAAAACCGGATGCCCGTTGATCACGCTGGGCAGCCACGTCGAGAAGAACGGAAAGTAGGTGACCAGATTGATCGCGCTAAAGATCGCGAGATAGTACGGCCACGCGACCTTGGTCGTCTCCCCGATCGACACGTCGCCGATTGCACAGCCGATGAACTGCACCGAGCCGATTGGCGGATGCACGAGGCCGAGTGCGCAGTTCAGCAGGATCATGATGCCGAACTGCACCGGGCCCACGCCGCTATGCATGGCGAGCGGCAGGAACAGCGGCGTCGTGATGAGGATGTGCGCCGCCATGTCGATGAACGTGCCCAGAAACACCTGGATGATGTTGATGTAGAGAAGCATCAGCCAGGGTAGCGTCGTGGCATGTTCGAGCACGCGCTCGATGGCCTCCGGAATCTCCAGATACGCCATCTGATAGCGCAGCATGTTCGACACCGCGATCAGCAGCAGCACGACGCCCGTCGTCTTGGCCGCGCGCGAGAGGGCGAAGAACAGCTTCTCCTTCGTCATCGAGCGATACACGACCACGGTGAGCGCGAGCGAATACACCACGGCAATCGCGGCCGCTTCGGTTGCGGTCGCAATGCCCCGCGCCACGCAGAACAGAATGATCGCGATCACGAGCAGCCCGGGCAGCGCGCCGAGGAACGCCCGCACCACGGCGAGCCAGCCGGGAAACACCTGCAGCCTGGTCGAACCGTCCGCACTGCGCGGATAGCCGAAGCGGCGCGCCTGCCAGTACGCGGCAACCAGCACGAAGCCCATGACCCACAACACCGGCAGCAGGCCCGAGAACAGCAGGTCGCCAATCGACACGCCGCTCATCTGCTGGCCGTTCAGCGTGCCCGTGATGCCTTGCGCCGCGAACGCGTAGATGATCATGTTCGTCGAGGTGGGCATCAACGCGCCCGCCAGCGACGAGTGCGTCGTCACGTTGACGGCGTAGGCCGCGCTATAGCCCTCGCGCTTCATGAGCGGAATGACCACGCCGCCCATGGCCGACGTGTCGGCGGAAGGCGAACCGGAAACGCCGCCGAACAACGTGCAGGCGACGACATTGGCCATGCCGAGACCGCCGCGAAAATGCCCCACGGTGGCCTGGGCGAAGCGCAGGATGCGGTCGGCAATGCCGCCGTGCAGCATCAGCTCACCGGAGAAGATGAAGAACGGCACCGCGAGAAACGAAAACGCGTTCATGCCCGAGATCATCGACTGCATGGCAGTCGCGGCCGGCAGTCCTTCGTAAAGGTACGTGCTGACGCAGGCGAGACCGAGGGAGAAAGATACCGGCACCCCAACGGCGAGGAGCACCAAAAAACTGAGCGAAAGAATTGCGAGTTCCATGTTTTCCCTACTTTGCCTTGCGTACGAACAGCGCCAGCAGATGCTCGAGCGAGAACAGCACGATGCAGGTGCCGGCCACGACCGGAATGACATAGCGCACCGCTTCCGGTATGCCGAGAATCGCGATGTGGTCGTCCATGGTCGTGTCCGCCATTTGCAGGCAGCCGAAGAAAATCGCCACGCCGAGCGCGATCAGGCAGAGGTGCTGGAACGCCTCCGCGATCAACTGCCCCCGCGGGGACAGCTTCTTGACGAGCGAATCGAGACCGATATGGCCGCGCTCGCGCACCTTGAGCGCGGCGCCGAACATGGCGATCGTGACCACCAGCAACAACGCGACCGGCTCGACGAAATCCGGCGCGCTCTCGAACACGTAGCGCATGATCACGCCGTAGAAGACGAGAACCGTCAGCGCGGCGAGCGCGACCGAGGCAACGATCGTCAGCAGGCGAAACAGCAAATCGTTGGGGAGTTTCAGGAAAGTCATGATCCATCCTTGCACGGCACACACGACACAACTGCGTTGCTTCGGCTCCGCGCCGCTCGCGACGCGGAGCCCCGGGCTTTAGTGAATCGCCTGGATTTCGTCCACGATCTTCTTCATGTCGGCCGTCTTTTCATACTTCGTCCAGACCGGCTGCATCGCCTTCACGAAGGCCGCGCGATCGACCTGCGCGGCCGGAATGATGGTCGCGCCGCCCTTCTCCACCGTCTTGCCCGCCGTATCTTCGCGCGCCGTCCAGAGCTTTACGTAGTACGGCACCGAGTCGGCGGCCGCCTTCTTGATGATCTCCTGCTCCTGCGGCGTGAGCGTGTCCCATACCTTCTTCGAGAACACGAGCACTTCCGGCGTCATCGCGTGATCGGTCTCGGAGTACACCTGCGCCACTTCGTAGTGCCTGGTTTCCTCGTACGACGGCAGGTTGTTTTCCGCTGCGTCCACGAGGCCGGTCTTCAGGCCCGTATAGACTTCGGCGAACGGCATCGGCGTGGGCGTGCCGCCCATCGCCTTGATTTCGTCGACCATGAGGTCGGACGGCTGCACACGCACCTTCAGGCCCTTCATGTCGGCCGGCGACTTGATCGGACGCTTCGCGTAGATCGAGCGCGCGCCGCTCTCGTAGAACGTCAGCGCGATCATGCCCTTGGCCTTGAACGCGTCGAGAATCTTCTGGCCTTCGGGGCCGTACATCACCTTGCGGAAATGGTCGATGTCGCGAAAGAGGAACGGCAGCGAGGGAATCATCGATTCCGGCACGATCTCGTTGAACGCGGCGCCATTGGCGCGCACCATGTCGAGCGCGCCGATGCGCACCTGATCGATCGTGTCGTTCTCCGAACCGAGCGCGCTGTTGCCGAACACCTTGATGGAATCCTTGCCGCCCGTGGCCTGCGAAATTTCCTCGCCCATGTGCTTGAGCGCCATGTTGGTCGGGAAGGTGTCGCTGTGCACGTCGGCGACGCGGAACACGCGCGCGTGCGCGGCGCCTGCGGTGAGCGCGAGCGCCGCCGCCAGAACGGTCATTGCGGCGCGTGCGCTACGTGAATTGCGAAAGGTCTTTTTCATCGCTTGCCCCAAGAATGGATGAGTTGTTTTCGAGCCGTGTTTGGGCTGATTCGCTGGCCAACCGGGTGTCTCATAACCGGTGGATGATGCCTGCACCTGCTGCGACCATGCTGCGTGACGAAGACGGCGCGGCCTGGAAGCCGTCGCCGCTCGTTGCGGTCGCGTTGATGATCTGCGTAGCGTTGCCTGCGGGCGTGAGGGTCTTGCCGTTGGCACGCTGGAAAGCCTGCAACGCGTAAAGTCCCGTGCGCCTGGAACGCGTGAAGGACTGCGAGAGATTGAACTGCCGGTATTGCGCGGTGCTCGTGATGCCGTTGGCTCGCGTGGCGCGTGTCGGTGTAGCCGGTCGCAAAGACCTGCGTCGGGACTGGCTTCCCGTGCAGGACGACGCAAAGGCGGGTGCGGCGCCCGCAATCGCCACCCCGACCACAGCGCACTTCAACCGGCGCCTGTTCTCCGCCATTTCCCGATCTCCTTTTGTTCTTCGCGCGCCATTTCTGGAAAACGTTTTCTCGAAATTTAATGCGTTCCTTTTGAAATGGCTAGTAGGTAGTTACGCGGAGCGGCGCAGGGTCGGCGCAGGGTCGGCGCAGGGTCGGCGCAGGGTCGGCGCAGGGTCGGCGCAGGGTCGGCGCGGGCGAGGCGGCGGATCGGGAGCGGGCGTGGCGAGGCCGCCGGCCGTTGTCTGGCGGCCAGCGCGGGGGATCTACAGCGATCAGGAAATCAGCGGCAGGCGACGGTCGAGTCGCGCACGACGAGGCGGGGTTCGAGCACGACCTGCTCGACATCGGCGCGGCCGGCGAGGACGTCGATGAGCTTTTGCATGGCCAGCTCGCCCATGCGCTCGCTCTGCCCGTCGATCGTGGTGAGGCGCGGCTCGACATATTCGCCGTAGGGCACGTTGTCGATGCCGGCGACCGAGACGTCCTGCGGCACGCGAAAGCCGAGCGACCGGGCCTCCTTCATGAAGCCGAGCGCGATCAGGTCGTTGTAGCAGATCACCGCCTGCGGGCGCTTCGGTCCCAGCATCACCCGCGAGCAGGCCTGCTCGCCCGCCTGGGCGGTCGGCGCGTGCGTCTCGTAGACGTCGAGCGTGAGGCCGGCCTCGGCCAGCGCCTCGGTGGCGCCGGCAATACGCTCGTCGTTGATGGTCGCCGCGGCGAAGCCCAGATAGGCCACATGGCGGTGCCCGAGATTGAGCAGGTGGCGCACCAGCATGGACGTCGCGAGCCGGTTGTCGAATCCCACGGTGGGCATGTCGAGCCCGCGCACGGTCCGGAGCATGACGACCGGCTTGCCCAGATTCATCGTCCACCGGGCGATCTCCTCGGAAGCCCGCGAGCTGACGATCAGCCCGTCCACGCGCGGCGCGAGCGCTTCGATGAGCGAGCGCTCGCGCGCGAGATTCTCTTCGGCGTCCACGAGAAGCAGCGTGTAGTCGTGCTGGAGCGCCACGCGGTTCGCGCCCTTGACCACGTTCGTGAAGTGCGGGTTCGCGATGTCCAGAATGGCGATGCCGATGGTGCGCGTGCGCCCCGTGATCATCGAGCGCGCCAGCGGATTGGAGCGGTAGCCGAGCCGCTCGATGGCGTCCTTGACCTTCGCTTCCACCGCCGGCGAAAAGCGCTGCGTGCCGTTCACGTACTTCGATACCGTCGCGACCGAGACGCCGGCCATGGCGGCGACATCGCGAATCGTCGGGGAACCACTTTTCATAGATTGGCAACGCCAGGGAGGATCGACGGCGAGCATTGTCGCAGAAACGGACCTGGGGTGAACCCCGGGTATTCGCCGCAGGTATTCCTCCATTGACGCTGCGACTCGCGATGGCTATATTCGGAAAACGTTTTCCTCGCGTTTTCCATATCAAAATAATTCCCAGGGAGCCCTGATGTCGCAACACTCACTTGCAGCCAAACCGTTCGGCCGCCTTCTTCTCACTGGCGCGGGCGGCAATCTGGGCCGTCAGTTGCGCGGCGCGCTCGCGAACTGGGCCGACGTCGTGCGCGTCAGCGACATCACGGAACTGGGCGAGGCGGCGCCGCACGAGGAAACGCGCCGCGTCGACCTCTCGGACCGCGAGGCGGTCATGCAACTCGTGGAAGGCGTGGATGCGATCGTGCACCTGGGCGGCATCTCCATCGACGCGCCGTTCGACGATCTGCTCGAAGCCAACATCCGCGGCACGTACAACCTCTATGAAGCCGCGCGCAAGCACGGCATCAAGCGCATCGTCTACGCCAGCTCCAATCACGTCACGGGCTTCCATCCTGTGACGAGCGTGCTCGATACCGATGCCGCGCACCGGCCGGACAGCCTGTACGGCGTGACGAAATGCTTCGGCGAATCGCTGTCGCGCTATTACTTCGATCGCTTCGGCATGGAAACCGTCTGTCTGCGCATCGGTTCGTCGTTCGAAGAACCGAAGAACGCACGCATGCTCGTCACGTTCCTGAGCTATCGCGACTTCATCGAACTCGTGCGCTGCTCGCTGTTCACCAACCGCGTGGGCCATGCGATCGTCTATGGCGTGTCGGACAACCCGGCAAGCTGGTGGGACAACGGCAAGGCGGGTTTCCTCGGCTACCGGCCGCGCGACAGCTCGGCGGCGTACGCCGAGCGCTTCCCGGCGACCGCGCCGAACGCCGAGCTGGCCGACGCCGCGCAGCAGTATCAGGGCGGACCGTTCGTGCTTGGCGAGCCGATGCAAGGCGCCGAACTCTGATCGGAGTCCTGATAGAAAGCGGAGACTGGCGCAGACGCCTGAAAGCAGACCGCTCTGGCCGCGAAGCGGCTGGGGCGGGGTTGGGCGGCGATTGACAGTTAGTTGCACATTCGCCGGCACCACGCGCGCCCAAGGCGCCCTCGCCCGGCAGCGAATACAACCTGCAGGCTGTATTTTCAAATTACAGCCTGTGATTTGTATTTTTACTTTACAGGGTATAGACTGTATTCGACCGCGCCGCGCGTTTCCGTTTGCCGCGGCCGTCTGCATCGGCATGTCGCCGCCCGGAGTTGCCGTGGACTACCCTCTCAAGACCCTGAGCCAGCTGCGCCCGATTCTCGTCGGCTTCCGCAAGAAGGCCGGCCTCACCCAGCAAGACCTCGCCGCACGGCTCGGCATCTCGCAGCAGAGCTATGCCGCGTTCGAGGCGAATCCCGAAGCGGCGAGCGTCGAACGGCTCGTGCGGGTCCTGCGGCTCCTCGACGTCGAAATCAAGCTCGGCGCGCCCGAAGCCAAGGCCTCGCCGGTCGCTGCGAAAGCCACACCCCGGCCGGCAAAGACGCCTGCAGCCACCGCCAGGATGTCGAGCGCGGCCAAGCCCCCGGCCGGCCGCAAACGCACCCGCACCACGCCAGAGGCCGCAGCGCCGCAGCGCCAGTCCACCGCCCGCCGCAAGCCGAGGGAGGACTGGTGAGCGCACGCCCCCGCCTGCCCAACCGGCTCGACCTGTGGATGAACGGCCTGCCGGTCGGATACTGGGAGAACGCGCGCGGCAACGAACGCCTCGTCTACCTCGACAGCTGGCTCGACGACGAGCAAGGCCGCCCCCTCTCCCTTTCGCTGCCGTTCACGCCCGGCAACCAGCCCTACAGCGGCCAGATCGTCGCGGACTATTTCGACAATCTGCTGCCGGACAGCGACCGCATCCGCAGACGCATCGCCGCGCGCTACCAGACCGGCGGCACCTCGCCGTTCGAACTGCTCGCTACGCTCGGCCGCGATTGCGTGGGTGCGCTGCAGATTCTTCCCGCTGGCGTTGCTCCCACCGGCCTGAAGAGCATCAAGGGGCGCGCCCTGAGCGACGGCGACATCGCGCAACTCCTGCGCGATACCACCGCCACGCCGCACGCGGGCGAGCACGATGCCGTGGACAGCCTGCGGCTGTCGATCGCGGGGGCGCAGGAAAAGACCGCGCTGCTGCGGCATGGCGGCGAGTGGCTGCTTCCGCAGGGCAGCACGCCGACCACGCACATCCTGAAGCTGCCGCTCGGCCTCGTCGGCAATATGCGCGCCGACATGCGCACTTCGGTGGAAAACGAGTGGCTGTGCACGCAAATCATCGCGGCGTACGGTCTGCCCGTCGCACCGTGCGAAATCGCGCAATTCGAGGACACGAAGGCACTGGTCGTGGAGCGCTTCGACCGGCGTCTCGCGAGCGACGCGAAATGGATCGTGCGCCTGCCGCAGGAGGATCTGTGCCAGGCCACGGGCACGTCCGGCCTCGCCAAATACGAAGCCGACGGCGGCCCCGGCATCGACGCAATCATGCAGGTGCTGGACGGCTCCGCGCAAGCCACGGCCGACCGCCGCAACTTCTTCGTCACGCAGGTCATCTTCTGGCTGCTCGCGGCCACGGACGGCCACGCGAAGAACTACAGCATTGCGCTGCTGCCCGGCAGCCAGTACGCGGCCACGCCGCTCTACGACGTGCTCAGCGCGCATCCGGTCATCGGCCGGGGCCGCAATCATATTGCACCACAACGCGTGAGCCTTGCGATGGCCGTGCGCGGACGCAACCGGCACTACCGCGTCGAGGAGATCTATCCGCGCCACTGGATCGCGCAGGGCCAGCGCGTGGGATTCGCCGCGGCGGAGGTCGAAGCGATGCTTGCGCAGTTGGCGGCGCAAACACCGCGCGTGATCGAAGCCGTCGCGGCGCAGATCCCCGCCGGCTTCCCCGCAGACGTAGCCGACGCCGTTTTCGCCGGCATGCGCCGGCTCGCCGCGCGGCTCACCGCGTAGGCAAAATCAGCCGCACACGAGCTCCTCGCCGTCGATCGCGCGCGTGAGCAGGTCGAGGAAGGCCTGCATGGTCTGCGGCAGCGTGCGGCCCGCCATCGTCTGGATCTGCAGCGTACGCTGATGCAGCTCCGGATTCGTGAGCGGCACGGCGGCCAGCCCCTCCACCTCGAGACGGCCGCGCACGGTCAGAAAACCGGTGAACGTCACGGCATCGGTCAGGCGTACGAATCGTTGCAACGCCACATGATAGTTGCTGACGAACACCGGCTCGAAGATCAACCCTTCGAGGCTGCAGGCGATGTCGAGCAGTTGGCGGATCGTCACGCCCTGGCTGTTCATGGCGACCGGCCACGGGATCAGATCGCGCAGCGACAGCGACTCGCTCGCCGCCAGCGGATGATCGCGCCGCATCAGCGCGAAGATCGGCGCACGCTGCGAACAGTGCACGGCAATCTCCTTCTCGGGCGCGACGCTGAAGCACAACGCGATATCGGCCGTGCCCTCGCGCACACGCTGCGTTGCAACAGAAGGCGCCGACACGTCCAGCTGAAAATGCGTTTGCGGGTACGTCCGGAGAAAGTGCGCAAACACCTGCGGCAGAAAATCCGGCGCGAGGCCTTCGGAACTCGCCACGCGGATGGTCGCGCGGCCGCCCTCGCTCAGCCCGCGAATCTCGCCGACCACGCGCTCCGTTTCGAGCAGGCTGCGCCGCGCGTGCTCGGCCAGCATGCGTCCCGCCTCGCTCAGCACCATGCCGCGCGGGCGCCGTTCGAATAGCGGCGTGCCGAGTTCTTCTTCGAGCCGGGCGATCTGGCGGCTGAGCGCCGAAACGGCGACGTAGAGCCGCTCGGACGCCTTGCTCAGCGAGCCGCTGCGGGCCACTTCCAGAAAATAGCGCAGTGCGGTGTTGTCCATGTCGATGCGCGCGGTCTCGTCCGCTTTGCCGTTTCGGCAAAGATAAATCACAAATATTGTAATTGTGCAGAAATATCGGCGGTTGCACGATCGTTCGACGGCTGCAGACGGCCTCAACCAGAGGGAGACGCGCGTTGACCCGTGACACCGCCATTCAAACCGCAACCGCTCAATACGATTCAGGCCGCTTCCTGAACGATCTGCGCCGCCGCGTGGCGTTTCGCACCGAGAGCCAGGAGCCGGAGAGCGGCGGCCGTTTGCGCAGCTATCTGGACGAAGAACTCACGCCGCTGCTCACCCAATGGGGTTTCACCTGCCGGGTCGTCGAGAATCCCGCCAAAGGCGCGGGCCCGTTCCTGATTGCCCACCGCCACGAAGACGACGCGCTGCCCACCGTGCTCAGCTACGGCCACGGCGACGTGGTGCGCGGCTACGACGCGCAGTGGCGCGCGGGCCTCACGCCATGGGACGTGACCGTCGACGGCGAGCGCTGGTACGGCCGCGGCACCGCCGACAACAAAGGCCAGCACAGCATCAACCTCGCGGCACTCGAGGCGGTGCTCGACGCGCGCGGCGGCCGGCTCGGCTTCAACCTCAAGCTGCTGTTCGAAACGGGCGAGGAAGTGGGCTCGCCGGGCCTGCACGAACTGTGCACGCGGCTGCGCGACGAACTCGCCGCCGACGTGCTGATCGCCTCCGACGGACCGCGCCTCTCCGCGCACCGCCCGACGATCTTTCTCGGCTCGCGCGGCCTCGTCAATTTCAGGCTCGAACTCACGCTGCGCGAAGGCGGCCATCATTCGGGCAACTGGGGCGGCCTGCTGCGCAATCCGGGCGTCGTGCTCGCGAATGCGATCGCTTCCATGGTCGATGCGCACGGCAAGATCCTCGTCGATGGCCTGCGCCCGCCGCCGATTCCGGAATCCGTGCGCCGCGCGCTCGCCGAAATTCGCGTGGGCGGCAATCCGGGCGAGCCCGAGATCGATCGCGATTACGGCGAGCCGGGCCTCACGCCCACCGAGCGCGTGTTCGGCTGGAACAATCTGGAAGTACTCGCGTTCCGCACGGGCAACCCTGAGAAGCCCGTGAACGCGATTCCGCCGCACGCCATCGCTTACCTGCAGATCCGCTTCGTCGTCGGCACGAACTGGCAGGACCTCGAACGGATCGTGCGCGCGCACCTCGGCGCGCACGGCTTCGACATGATCGAACTCGAAGTGGAACGCGGCGCACCGGCCACGCGTGTCGATCCCGACAACGCCTGGGTGCAGTGGGCGCTACGCTCGCTGCGCGAGACCACGGGCGCCGACCCCGTGCTGCTGCCGAACCTGGGCGGCACGCTGCCCAACGAGGTATTCGCCGAGGTGCTCGGCATGCCCACGCTGTGGGTGCCGCATTCGTATCCAGGCTGCTCGCAGCACGCGCCGAACGAGCACCTGCTCGGCCCGGTCGTGCGCGACGGGCTGCGCATCATGGCTGGCCTCTTCTGGGACCTCGGCGCAAGAGAGGCCGGCGCGTCCAACCCCGCACCGCATCCAACCACGCTTGCATGAGGACGTCCCAATGAGCATCGAATCCCTACCCGCGCACGGCAGCGAACACTGGTCAGAGCCCGCTCAAGGCACGTCAGGCAAGAACGTCTCGCGGCTCATCCTCGCGACTTCGATCGGCAACGCGCTCGAGTTCTACGACCTGCTGGCGTACGGCTACTTCGCCTCGACGCTCTCCAAGCTCTTCTTCCCCGTTCACAACGCGACGATGTCGCTGCTGCTCACGCTCGGCACCTTCGCGCTCTCGTACCTCGCACGGCCGGTCGGCGCGCTCGTGCTCGGCTCGTACAGCGACCGCAAGGGCCGCAAGGCGTCGCTCACGCTCTCCATTGCGATGATGACGATCGGCACCGGCATGGTCGCGCTGATGCCCACCTACGCGACGATCGGCATCCTCGCGCCCATCGGCATTTTTGCCTCGCGTCTTCTACAGGGCTTTTCGGCGGGCGGCGAGTTCGGCAGTTCGACCGCCTTCCTGATCGAGCACGCGCCGCAGCGCAGCGGTTTCATGTCGAGCTGGCAGTTCTCGAGCCAGGGCGCGAGCACGCTGCTCGTCTCCTTGTTCGGCGCGGTGCTCACGGGCATGCTCACGCAGCCGCAGCTCGAAGGCTGGGGCTGGCGCATTCCATTCCTGTTCGGCGTGCTGATCGGTCCCGTGGGTCTTTATATCCGCAGACGCATGGACGAAACGCCCGAATTCGAGCGCATCGAAAAAGCCGAGTCGCCCGTGCGCGAACTGTTCGCCACGCAGAAGTCGCGTGTGATCGCATCGATCGGCGTGCTGATCCTGACCACGTCGGCCCAGTACGTGCTGCTCTACATGCCGACTTATGCCGCGCGGCAGCTCGGCCTCGCGCCTTCGTCGGGCTTCATTGCCACGCTCGTGGCCGGCCTGATCGCCATCGTGCTCACGCCGATCGTGGGCCACTGGTCGGACAAAGTGGGCCGCACGCGCATCATGTTCGTGGCGGGCGTGCTGTTCCTGCTCACCGTCTATCCCGCGTTCGTGTTCGTCAATACCCATCCTTCGCTGCCCTCGCTGCTGGCCGCCGTGGTCTGGATCGCGGTGCTGAAGGTCACCTACTTCGCCTCGATTCCGGCGCTCATGGCCAGCTTCTTCCCCACGCGCACGCGCACCACGGGCATGGCGCTCGCCTATAACGTCGGCACGACCGTGTTCGGCGGCTTCACGCCGCTGGCCGTGGCCTCGCTCATTGCGGCGACGGGCAACAATCTCGCGCCGGGGCTCTGGCTGATGTTCGCGGCCGTGCTGAGCCTCGCCACGCTGATCTGGGCCAGCGTACGCCTCGGCGCCCGTTGAAACGGCGCCTTACAAGAACACCAACAGGAAACACGCACGTATGCAACACGATTTGCCGCAGGAAGTTCAGGACGCCATCCAGTTTTCCGTCGATCACGAATCGGCATGGGACCGCAATGCCGATGGCAACTTCGGCGTGCACGTGAACGACCCGCCACCGTGGAACCGCTTGCTGGGCCCCATTCACGACCGCGGCCCCGTGTCCGGCGCCATCGCCGTGAATGGACAGCCACTCGCGCAATGGGGCGCGCCCGATCGGCCCGATCTGACCTTCAGCATCGCGAAGACGTATCTGGCGCTGCTTGCGGGCGTGGCGCACGACCGCGGCCTGCTGCCCGATCCCGACGAGCCCGTCCACGTGCGCGTGCCCGGCATCGGCTTCGATGATGCCCACAACGCCCAGGTCACGTGGACGCATCTGCTGCAACAGACGAGCGAATGGCAAGGCACGTGCTTCGGCCTCTCCGATCAGGCCGATCACTATCGCGCCGTCACGTTCGGCGAGCCGCCCGATGGGAAAAAGGGCGACTTGCGCCCGTTGCGCGCGCCAGGCACGTATTGGGAATACAACGACGTGCGCATCAACCAGCTTTCGTTCGCGCTCCTACGCCTGTTCGGTCGTTCGTTACCCGAAGTCTTTCGCGAGACGATCATGCGACCCGTCGGCGCGAGCGAGAACTGGCAATGGGTCGGCTACGACGACGCGTGGATCGACCTGGGCGGCCGACGCGTGCAGTCGGTGCCGGGCGGCTCGCATTGGGGCGGCGGCATGTCGGTGAGCGCCAACGATCAGTTGAAGGTCGCACAAATGCTGCTCGACGATGGCGTCGCCGCGGGCCGCCGCGTGCTTTCGAGCGAATGGATCGCGCGCATGCGCACGCCCTGTCCGCTCGCGCCGTTTTACGGTTCGCTGGTCTGGCTCAACACGGGGCGGCGCATGTTTCCGGGCGTGCCGGAGTCGAGCTGGTTCGGCGTCGGCGCGGGCAGTTCGTTCATGTGGATCGAGCCCGAGCGCAGGATCGCGCTGATCGTGCGCTGGCTCGATTCACAATTCGCCGATGCGTTCTTCGGCAAGATGCTGCACGCCGTGGATGCCGTGCGCGCGCGCCAGGGCGCGAGCACGCTGGCGACCTAGCGCATCGCCATTTCCAGCACCCGCGCCACGTGCAGCGCCGTGGCGTTTGCGCCGTCGTGGATCTGGTGGCGGCAGCTCGTGCCGTCCGCCACGACGAGATCGGCGCGATCCACCTTGCGCACGGCGGGCAACAGCGCCAGCTCGGCCATCGCCAGCGAAGCTTCGTAGTGCTCCGCTTCGTAGCCGAAGCTGCCCGCCATCCCGCAGCATGACGATTCGATCGGCTTGACCTCGAGGCCCGGAATCCAGCCTAGCACCGTGAGCACGGGCCGGAAGGCATCGAACGCTTTCTGGTGGCAGTGGCCGTGCACCCACGCGCGCGGCGCGTCGAGTTCGTGCAAGGTCAGATCGAAGCGGCCCGCGCCCTTTTCGCGCACGAGGAATTCCTCGAACAGGAACGCCGCGGCCGACAGCTCGCGCGCTTCGTCGCCGTAGCCGTATTGCAGGAATTCGTCGCGCATCGAGAGCAGGCACGAAGGTTCGAGCCCGACGATCGACACGCCGCGCGCCACGAACGGCATGAGCGTATCGAGCAGGCGCCGCGCCTCGTGCTTCGCCTCGTCCACCAGCCCCGCAGCGAGGAACGTGCGGCCGCAGCAGAGCGGGCGCTCTTCGCCGCGCACGTTGAAGTGCACGAAATAGCCGGCCGCTTCGAGCACGCGTTTCGCGGCGCGGGCGTTTTCGGGCTCGAAGTTGTCGTTGAAGGTGTCGACGAACAGCACCACTTCCTTCGTTGCCGCTGCTGCGTCGGGCTTTGCGGCCGCGACCTCAGCAAGGAACGAAGGCCGGAACTGCGGCAGCGAGCGTTGCGGCGCGATGCCGAGCACGCGCTTCGCCCACGCGGAGACCAGCGGAATGCGCTCGCCCGCCGCCGCAAGGCCGCCCGCTTGCGCCACGCGTCGCGCATAGCGCGGTAAATACGCAATCGTCTTCTCGCGCAGCTTGAGGCCGTGCTTCGTGTTCCAGGCCGCGCGCGCCTCGATCTTCAGCTTCGCCATGTCCACGCCGGTCGGACAGTCGCGCTTGCAGCCCTTGCACGAGACGCACAGGTCGAGCGTGTCCTTGACGTCGTCGCTCGCGAGTCCGTCCTCGCCCAGCTGCCCTGAGATCGCGAGCCGCAACGTGTTCGCGCGACCGCGCGTCACGTGCTTCTCGTCTTTCGTCACGCGGTAGCTCGGGCACATCGTGCCCGCGTCGAACTTGCGGCAGTGGCCGTTGTTGTTGCACATCTCCACGGCTTTCGCGAGGCCGCCCGTCAGGTCGTCGCCGCTGCCGGGCGGCGTTTCCACACCCGTCAGCGGATCGCGGCCCACGTCCCACGCCGACCAGTCGAGCATCGGCCGCATCTGGCGCTCGCGATAGCCCGGCGCGAAGCGGAACAGCTTCGCGTCGTCCATCTTCGGCGGCCGCACGATCTTGTCGGGATTGAAGCGGTTCTCCGGGTCGAACAGCTGCTTGATTTCCATGAACGCCTGGTTGATCTTCGGTCCGTACTGCCAGGCAATCCATTCGCCGCGGCACAAACCGTCACCATGCTCGCCCGAAAACGCGCCCTTGTACTCGCGCACCAGTTCCGCAGCCTGCTCCCCTATCGCGCGCATTTTGGCCGCGCCGTCGCGGCGCATGTCGAGTATCGGCCGCACATGCAGCGTGCCGACGCTCGCGTGCGCGTACCACGTGCCTTCGGTACCGTGCCGATGGAAGATTTCGGTCAGGCGGCTCGTGTACTCCGCGAGATGTTCGAGCGGCACCGCGCAGTCCTCGATGAACGAGACGGGCTTGCCGTCGCCCTTCATGCTCATCATGATGTTCAGGCCCGCCTTGCGCACTTCCCACAGCGCCTTTTGCTCGTTTGCATCGGTCATCTTCACGACCGAGTCCGGCAGACCGTGGTCGCCCATCAGCTCGACCAGTTCATCGAGGCGGCGCAGTTGGGCGTCGCGTTCGTCGCCCGCGAACTCGACCAGCAGGATCGCATCGGGCCTGCCCACCAGCGCCTTTTCGATCACCGGCTTGAAGCCCGGATTGCCGAGCGCGAGTTCGATCATCGTGCGATCGACCAGTTCGACCGCAGTCGGCTTGAGCTTGACGATGTGCTGCGCCGAGTCCATCGCCTGCCAGAACGTAGGAAAGCTCACCACGCCCAGCGTTTTGTGCGCGGGCAGCGGCGCGAGCTTCAGCGTGATCTGCCGGCTGAACGCGAGCGTACCTTCGGAGCCCACGAGCAGATGCGCGAGATTCGCCACGCCGTCGTCGGTATACGCGAGCGGGTTCTGGCAATCGAACAGGTCGATGTTGTAGCCGGCCACGCGGCGCAGCACCTTCGGCATGCGTTCGGCGATCTCGCCGCGCTCGCGCGTGGCGATGCGCTGCACGCCTTCGAGCAGCGCCGCCAGCCGCGCGCCTTCGTGCGGCAGGTTCAGCGACTGGAAGCGCGCTTCGGTGCCGTCCGCGAGAATGGCGTCGATGCCGAGCACGTTGTGCACCATGTTGCCGTATTCGATCGAACGCGAGCCACACGAGTTGTTGCCCGCCATGCCGCCGATCGTGCACTGCGCGGCCGTCGAAACGTCCACGGGAAACCACAACCCGTGCGGCTTGAGCCACGCGTTCAGATGATCGAGCACGACGCCCGGTTCGACCGTCACCGTGCGCGCGTCGGCGTCGAACTCGACGATGTTGTTGAGCCACTTCGACGTGTCGATCACGAGCGCCTCGCCCACCGTCTGCCCGCACTGGCTCGTACCCGCGCCGCGCGCCAGCACGGGAGCGTGCGCGAGGCGCGCCACTTCCAGCGCGGCGCGCAAATCGTCCTGATCGCGCGGCACGACCACGCCGATGGGCATGATCTGATAGATCGAGGCGTCGGTCGCGTAACGGCCGCGGCTCGCGGCGTCGAACAACACGTCGCCGCGCAGCGCTTCACGCAGGCGCCGCGCGAGCGGCGAGCCGTGGCCCGCGCTCGAGGGAACGAGATGAACCGGCTTGACCAGCATGCCCGAGGTGCGTGCGCCTTCCATCGCCGTTCACACTCCTTGACGGGAACCCGCGGGTTCCTCAGCCTTCTTGCCCAGCTCGAAGCGGCTCTCCGGCTGCATGCGGAACGCGAGAATCACGCCGCACCCCATCAGCACCATGCTGCCCACGAACGGCAGGTCCCAGTTGCCGAAGCGGTCGATCAAAAAGCCGCCCACCACGGGCGAGATGATCGCGGCCAGCGCCGAACCCGTGTTCATCATGCCGCTCGCCGTGCCCGAGAACTCCGGGGCGATGTCCATGGGAATCGCCCACATCGGCCCGATCGTCATTTCGGCGAAGAAGAAACCCGCCGCGAGGCACGCCATGGAGATGACGGGATCGTGCACGAACATCAGCGGCACGAGCACGATCAGCGTGATCAGCATGCAGACGGAGACCATCCAGCTGCGCGCGCGCTTGAGGTTGCCCGTGCGCTGAAAGAGCCAGTCGGTCACGAGGCCGCCGAGCGTGTCGCCCACCACGCCCGCGAGGAACACCACCGAGGCGAAGATCGCCGACTTGCCCAGCTGCAGGTGATAGTTGTGCAGGAAGTATTGCGGAATCCAGCTAAGGAACAGCCACAGCGTCCAGCCGTAGCAGAAGTAGACGATCGTCACCGGAATCATGCGCTTGAAGAGCGCCATCCACGGCAGGCCGGTCACGCGCGGCTTGGGCGGCGGCAGGATCGCGAGTTCGGCCTCGGTGATGCGCGGGTGATCCTTCGGATGTTCGGTGAACGTGAACGCCCACACCACCACCCACAGCAGGCTGAGCGCGCCGCACACGTAGAACGATTCGCGCCAGCCGTAGCGCGCCATCACCAGCACGACCACCGCGGGCGCCACCGCATTGCCGATGCGCGACGCGGAGTGCGTGATGCCCTGCGCGAAGCCGCGCCGCTCTTTCGCGACCCAGCGCGACATGGCCGAGGTCGAGGCGGGAAACGTCGCGCCCTCGCCGAAGCCGAGCAACAGGCGCGCGGCGAGCAGCGTGGCGAGGCCGCCCGCCATGCCCGTGAGAATCGTGGCCACGCCCCACAGCGCGCCGCAGAACAGCAGCGTGCGGCGCGCGCCGAAGCGGTCGCTCACCCAGCCGCCAATGATCTGAAACAGCAGATACGGATACGCAAACGCCGAAAAGACCAGCCCCACTTCGGTATGCGAGAGCTGGAACTCCTTGCCGAAGCCCGCCGCCGCCGTGCTCACGTTCACCCGGTCGAGGTAGGTGATGAAGTACATGATGCAGAGCATGATCAGCACGATGCTGCTCGCGCTCGTCAATCGAAACCGTTTCATCGTCAGTCTCCGTTGCTGGTTCTATCGGCCGCATCGCCCTTCTCGAAGTGGCGTCCGGCATGGGAACGACCCTGCATCACCCGGAATCGGCCTGGCATGCCGCGCCCCGTGCGCGGCATGGGCAAACGCGCCTCGTCAGGCGGCTTTCAGCGACACCACGTTGGGTTGCGCCGCGAGATATTCCATTGCGGCGGGCAAGCCGCTGTCCTTCAAGGGCACGCCCGCAATGCGCAGGCCCATCTCGCAGCCGGCCAGGGCCGCCAGCAGCGTGAGATCGTTGCAGTCGCCCAGATGCCCGATACGGAACATGCGCCCCTTGACCTTGCCGAGGCCCGTGCCGAGCGAAAGATCGAAGCGCTCGTAGATGAGCTTGCGCACGGCGTCCGCATCGACACCTTCGGGCATCATCACGCCCGTGAGCACGGGACTGTAGACGGCGGGATCGACGCACTGGATCTCGAGGCCCCACGCGCGCACGGCGCGCCGGCACGCCTCGCCCAGCCGCTGATGGCGCGCGAACACGTTGTCGAGCCCTTCGTCCTGCAGCATGTCGAGCGCTTCGCAAAGGCCGTAGAGCAGGTTCGTGTTGGGCGTATACGGCCAGTACCCGCTCTTGTTCATCTCGATGATCTCGGCCCAGCCCCAGAAGCTGCGCGGCAGCTTCGCATGCTCGCTCGCGGCCAGCGCCTTCGCCGAAACGGCGTTGAAACTGATACCCGGCGGCAGCATGAGACCCTTCTGCGAGCCGGAGACGGTCACGTCCACGCCCCATTCGTCATGGCGATAGTCCGCGCTCGCGAGACCCGAAATCGTGTCGACGAGCAGCAGTGCCGGGTGGCCCGCGGCGTCGATCGCGCGGCGCACCGCGGCGATGTCCGAGGTCACGCCAGTCGAGGTCTCGTTGTGCACCACGCACACCGCCTTGATGGCGTGCTGCGCGTCCTCGCGCAGCCGTTTTTCGATCATGTCGGCCTGCACGCCGCGCCGCCAGCCCTCGATGCCCGGCAGGCCGAGAAATTCCGGCTTCAGGCCGAGGCGTTCGGCCATCTGCTTCCATAACGCCGCGAAATGGCCCGTTTCATACATCAGCACCGTGTCGCCGGGGCTCAACGTATTGGCGAGCGCGGCTTCCCACGCGCCGGTGCCGGAGGCCGGATAGATCACCACCGGCTGCTGCGTCTTGAAGATCTTCTTGATGCCATCGAGCACCTTGAGTCCGAGCACGCCGAACTCGGGGCCGCGATGGTCGATGGTCGGATAGCTCATCGCGTGCAGGATGCGATCGGGCACCGGGCTCGGCCCCGGAATCTGCAGGAAATGGCGACCAGCGGGATGGAAATCGAGCTTCAACATACAATCGCTCCTGTTTTGAATTTTGCATTCAAAAAACTATAATCCAGTCAGCTCACGTATAGACAGACAATTCTGACGTGGTTTACCCCAATCACGCGTTGCTTCTTTGGGGTCCCGTCCTTGGGCTAGAATTCGCTGGAAATCGATGGAAATGCCTTTTGCATGCAAAACCCGAACCTGAACTCCTCTGCGATCAGCCCGGAACTGCCGCCCATTCCGCGCCAGCAACTCCATGACACCGTCGTCGACCATCTGCGACGGTTCATCGTGGAAGGCGTGCTCGAGGCCGGGCGCAAGCTCAACGAGCGCGAGCTATGCGAAACCCTGGGCATTTCGCGCACGCCGCTGCGCGAGGCGCTGAAGGTGCTCGCGTCCGAAGGGCTGATCGAGATTTCGCCGAATCGCGGCGCCTCGGTCTCGAAAATGTCGGAGGCGGAGTTGCGCGAGACCTTCGAACTCATGAGCGGGCTCGAAGCGTTTTCAGGCGAACTGGCCTGCGAGCGGATCACCTCGGCTGAGATCGCCGAGATCAAGGCGTTGCACTACGCCATGCTCGCCTGCCGCGCGCAGAACGATCTGGCCGGCTATTACAGCCGCAATCAGGCGATTCACGACAAGATCAACGAAGCGGCGCGCAATTCGGCGCTGCGGCAAACGTATATCGCGGTGAATCGCCGTTTGCAGGCGCTGCGGTTTCGCTCGAACTTCGAGACCCCGAAGTGGGACCGCGCGATTCAGGAGCACGGCGAGATGCTGGAGGCGCTCGACGCGCGCGACGGCAAGCGGCTGGCCGCGATACTGCGGCAGCATTTGCTCGCCAAACGCGATGCGGTGTTGCGGATCGGGGACACGCCTTCGGTGCAGGACGCCGGCAACTGATTCGTTGCGCGCGCAACGTCTTTCGACTACTTCGCCGCCGACTCCAGAAAACTCTGCGCCAACTGCTTCCTCAGGTGATCGGCGGCGGGCGAGAGCCTGCGGCCCACGCGCGTGACCATCTGGCTCGAAAAGCCCGCCGCGATCGGATGATCGATCGGCACGGCCACCAGCTCGCCCAGATCGATGCCGCGGCGCGCCGTAATCGACGACATGAACGCCACGCCCAGCCCGGCGGCTGCGAGCGTCTGCGCCGTGTTGAACAGGTCCACGCGATACGCCGGCATCACGTTCAGACGCGCGTCTTCGAACAGCGACTGCACGAAGTGCTGCACACCGAACGACTCGGTCATGAAGATCAGGCGCTCGCTGGCGAGTTCGGCGGGCGCCACCTTCTGCAGTTTCGCAAAGCGGTGCGAGGGCGCGACGAGCGCACAGAGCGGCCGCGACGCGAAGGGATGAATGCGCATGGCAGGGTCGTCGGAGGTACGCGTGCACAGGCCGATGTCGACGACGTCGTCGCGCACGAGCGACAGCACGACCGGCGTCGGTCCCGAGCGGATCTCCACGAGAATGTCCGGGTACGTCATCGAAAAGCGCTGCAGCGCCCGCGCGATCAGATTGCCGATGAAGCCCTCGCCCACACCCAGCGCCACGCGGCCGCGCCGCAGGTGCCGATACTCCTCCAGACGCGCGGCCAGATCGCGCTGGCGCCGCTGCCCGTCGCGATAATGGTCCACGAGCACCTGACCGATCTCGGTCACGGCCACGCTGCGCCCGCGCCGCTCGATCAACGGAAAGCGCAGCCGCCGCTCCAGCGCCGCCACCTGCCGGCTGATGACCGAGGCGTTGATACCCAAAGCCTCCGCGGCCATGCGCACGCCGCCCGCAGCCGCAATTTCGGCCAGATAGCGCAGCGGCCGCTCGCCGATATCGTCGATCGCGTCTCGCGCCGCATCTTCCCAATCCGCCTTTCCCCGCATTGCATTGCTCCTACCGCGCGCGCTGTCCTTGATCTCGCGATTCAAGAATGTTGTCATGAGGTTGAATTTGACCACGCCTGAGTTCGATCAAAAAATATAACCTGCTGGCGTGACGTCCGTGCTTCGCGATCCGGAGCACGTGCGATGGCACGCATCATAACGACGACACGCTCGCAGAAAAAGATAACTTTCCTGTATCAGATGAGCGGCGCCCAGGCATGACAGTGCATTTCCGAAAGAACCAACTCTTTGAGTGTGACGCGACCACATGGGCTACGCGCTTTCCGGGCGGATGGTGGAGGGTCAATTGCGCAAGATCGCTGTCGACGTCTGCAGCGAGCCTGGCGGGCATCCCGAACCGTGGAGGTAGAAGCGTGCCCTATCGCAGCCCCATCCGTCGACGAGGCGCGGCCATGCATCGTCTCAAAGCGCGCGTTGGCGCGATCGTGATGTTCGGCGTCTGCGCTGCCTGCGCAGTCGCCGGGGTCCGTGCCGATTCGATCGACACGTCCGCGCCGCTGGCACAGTATCGACTCGATCCAGGCCGCTCGGGTGTCACGTTCGATGTCGCGAACGTCTGGCACGCGAACCTGACGATGCGCTTCAGCCGCATCGGTGCCCAGCTTGAAGGATTCCAGGGCTTTGCCGTGGGCCGCGTCATGGTGACGATCGACGCGACAAGCCTCGAATCGAATACCCCGTTTGTCGCCGGATTCGTCGCAGGCGGCGACATGCTGGACGTAGCGCATTTTCCGGCCATTCGCTTCGTGAGCACCCGCTTTGTCCGAACCGGTACATTGACCGGCCTTTTGACCGGCGATCTGACGATCCGCACGACGACGTGTCCGGTCACGCTCGCCGTGGCGTTCGACGAAGACCCGCGCGATCCACCGGGCGCCCGCCGAACGCTGTTTTTTTTCGCCGACGGCCACTTCAGCCGGGCGGCGTTCGGACTGTCGAAGTGGTCGCGCGCTGTCGGGGACGAGGTGCACTTGAGGATCCACGCCGAATTTGTGCAGGAACGCGCGGATCCTTGAACCGTCTCGCTGCCGTTTCACCCGCGGAGTCCCGTCATGACCCAGGCCTTGCAGGGCATCGCGACCGCGGCGACGTGTACGGCAAAGAACGCGATGTGACGACGGGCTGCTGGAATAGGCCTCCCGCCACGCACGTTTACTGCACGTATCGTGCTGCAGAAAACGTTCATGCCATCTCACCGGGCAAGAGCAAGCGCGTGTCGTTCAAGCTCGCGCCCGGCCACTACGCGCTGATCTGCAACAAGCCGGGACACTATGCAGCGGGGATGCATACGGCACTTGTCGTGGCGCCGTAGATCACCCTGTGAGTCAGAAAAAGCTCGAAAGGCGGCAAAAAAGAGCCATGCGCCGACGGCGGCAATATATCCGCGTTGGCGCGGCGCTTCGACCAAACGGGCATCATTGTTGCGCACGAGGAATAAGGCGTCGGTGCGCCGCGTTTATAGCTATGTAGGTGCCTGCGTTCGCGATGAGCCGCGTGACGCGTCCGCGCCGCATGCGACGTTCGGCGTCGTCAGCCATTGCGCGGTCAATGCCTCGCTGGTTACCCCTCAGCGCGACTACCAGCGAACTTCCCCCGGAGGAAATCATCATGAAGCGGCTTCGGATGGTTCTTGCATGTCTCGTTTGCCTCGGATTGGCCGCGGTTTCTGGATCCGTAGCCGCGAGCGGCGATATGAATCAAGGCGGCAATGGCGCGTCAAGCACCTCGACCAATTCCTCAGGCGGTGGTTACTGAGCGCGGCAGGCGGTAATGCGCAGCACGTCGCCGGGCTCTCCGCGTGATCCGCAGCGTTACCTTGTGACACTGCTCCCGGCAGCGACCCACCTTTGAATGCTGACCCCTCGTGTCAGATGGCGTTGCGCCGGACCGGAATGGGGTCCGCACCCCGGTCCGGCGCGTGGATCGTGATTGCCGGAGAACTTCCGGGAAATCCGCACGCTTTCTCTTACATTGGCGGAACGACCCCGTTCTTTTCGACCACCAGGCGCTGCGCGGCATAGGTACCCTGTGACGCCGGTTTCGCAACCACGAAGACTTGCTTGCCTGGCGCCAGATCGGAGCGCGCAGCCGGCATGAAGGTGACGATCGGGACATTCGGAGGCACCGTAATTTCATTGCTGCCGCCCTTGTACGACAGCTTGAGATTGCGACCTTCCGTGCCCTGCACGACGGTATCAACATTCGCATTGGTCATCGTGCTGTTCGGACCGAGGTCCCACGCGTAGTGCCCCTCCCCCGTGCCGCGTGCGGCTTCGGGAAAGACGACGACTTCGGTCGCCGTCAGCTTGCCATCAGTGCCCGTCGTCGCGGCCGTGCCGACGAACGTACCCGGCTTGATGTCGGACAGTTGCATCGCTTTGACGGACGACACTGGAACGTTTGTCTCGAGGGCGATTGAGACCGTGTCGCCACTGCGTCGATGGACCTTGAGCACATCGCCGTCGAGAGAAACGATACTGCCGCGAATACGTACCGGCCTGGTGTCAGCAGTCTGCGCCAGCACGCTGCCGGCTATCGCCATTGCGGCAATGGCCGCTCCAGCTTTCAGTCGAATGGTCACGAATGCTCCATATAGCGGATATGCGTTGAGGAAGGAATCAATTGCACTTCAGGAACCGCCGAACCAGTTATAGCCCTGGTTCTCCCAATAACCACCGGGATACTCGTTCGTCAGCGTGATTGCGACGATATGCTTCGGATTCTTGTAGCCGAGTTTGGTCGGCATGCGCAGCTTCATCGGGAAGCCGTATTTGGGCGGCAGCACATCGCCGTCGTAGGTCAGCGTAAGCAGCGTTTGCGCGTGCAGGGCTGTCGGCATATCAATACTGGTCCAATAGTTATCGGCGCAATGGAGCGCGACGTACTTCGCTGTTGTGTCCGCGCCCGCACGGCGGAGAAAGTCGGAGAAACGCACCCCGCCCCAATGGCCAATGGCGCTCCAACCCTCGATGCAGATATGGCGCGTGATCTGGCTTTCCTGTGGCAGCGCTCGAAGTTCGTCGAGCGTCCATATGCGCTTGCCATTCGCGAGTCCCCCCACCTGCAGCCGATAAGTCGCGGCGTCGACTTCCGGCACGTCGTCGATGTCGTAGAACGCGTTGAAGGGAAAAGGCCGCGTGATCATCGACTCCGGATACGTCGGCGCCATCTTGTCTGGATCGAACAGCAGCGCCTGCACGCGGTCGTTGAAGAACGACATCTTGCGCAGCGCGGTATTCACCGACTTGTCGTTCGAGAGATCGCAGCCCGAGAGCATGGCAATGCCGCCGAGTGTGAGTATCTGTTTGCCGAGCAGTCTGCGCGCGGGACTCTTCAATTCACTGCGCACGTCCTTGATGATCGAATCGGCGTTCGAGACGAGAAACGCATTGGCTTGTTTTTTGCGTGGGCGCATCATCGTTTACCGTCCGCGTATCATCAGGAGCAGTGAGCGCGGCACGAATGCGACCATGACGACGTGCACGACGAAAAACGCGACGAGAATGCTCATCGAGAAAAAATGGACAACACGCGCGTTGTCGTATCCCCCCATCAGCGTTCGCAACAGAGGCAACTGAACCGATTTCCAGACCGCCAACCCCGAAAGGATCACGATCGCGATGTCCACGATCGTCACCACATACGCCAGCTTTTGAACAGCGTTGTAGCGCGCAAGATCCTCGTGCCCCAGCTTGCCGCGCATCGCGGCGGCAAGCTCCCGGGCTACGGCACTGAAACGAATCGGGAGAAGCTTCCGCCACAGACGCTTTGAAAGCACGTTCAGGAACAGGTATGCAAGATAGTTCGCGACCAGCAGCCACATGATCGCGAAGTGCCACTGCAAGGCGCCACCCAGCCAGCCGCCCAAGGTCATGCTTGCGGGAAATTTCAGTCGCGCGAAGACAGGCGAGGCGTCGTATATCTGCCAGCCGCTTGTCACCATCAGCACGACCGCCACGGCATTGATCCAGTGTGTCGTGCGGACCCAGAGAGGCTGAATTATCGTTCGGCTCATTTGCAGGCTTCGTGGAAGTTGTTCGTTGGCGACCGGACCCGACTCGATCGTTCCGTGGTCGCACCGTGCTGTTGGGTAAACCACGCACGTGCATCCCTATTCCACTGCTGCCGAGAAATTTCTCCTTACAGAAATCCAGCGAGGCGAGTCGACATTCAAGGGCACCTTCAACGACGACCCGCGTGATCCGCCGGGCGCCAGCCAACGCTCGACGCGTCCGGCGGCTCCCTGAGTAAAGGTAGCGAATCGGTCAAGCGGGCCGTAGCGCGCGATCCAGGTCGTCGAGCAAGCGCTCGATCGCCTCGCGATTGGGCTTGTAGTACACCCAGTTTTTGATTTTCTTCGAAGTCACGAGGTCTGCCGCTGCCAGCGCCTGCATATGCGTGGTGACAGTGGGTTGACTCAGGCCTGTTTTCTCCGTGATGAAACTGACACACACCCCGTCCTTCACGAGGTCCGCGTCCCGCTGCGGTGGAAAGTGCTTTTCCGGCTCGGTAAGCCAGATGAGGATCGTCAGCCGGTGGCGATTTGAGAGTGCATGCAGCGCGTCCTGCAGCGGGCTCTCATCGAGGTTGTCCATTTTCGACATTGCTCAGATTTTCCTTGACGGGACCAATCTATATTGTACTCTATCTATATAGACATTTATCGATATAGGTCGATTATGGCGACGGATGCAATGACTTCCACAAGCACTCAGTCGATCGTGCGCACGATCAGCGTTGCCGTCGTCTTCACGCTGTTCGTGGCGGTCGTGTTCGGTTTTGGGCTCTATCTTTTTGCGCTGGTCGTGCCAGTGATGCGGCAGAGTCTCGGGTTCGACTATACGGCGATTGGCATCGTAACTGGCGGGGCCCAGACTGCGTATCTCGTTGCGGCGCTGGTTTGTCCGCGTCTCGCAACCCGCTTCGGCGAGGGGCAGGTCATTGTGGTCGCCGTCGCTGCGGCAGCCTTGCTTTTGCTCCTGTTCGCGCAAGTCCAGAGCGTAATGTCGGTCGGACTCGTTCTCGCCGGACTGGGCGCGACGGCGGCTTTCATGATGGTCCCGAGCGTCGGCGCCATCTCCGGGACAGTCCCTTTCGGGTACCGGTCGCGCGTCAATGGTCTGGTTTCGAGCGGCACGGCCTATGGGCAGTTCGCGAATGGCGTTCTGGTGTCGCGGGTTTTACCGGAATACAGCTGGCACTCGATATGGATTGTGGCGGCGTCGGTCTCGCTCGTCATTGCGCTCGTGGGACTGCTTGCGCTGCGCCGCTTCGCTCCACAGGTTTTCAGCCGCAAGGCGCCAAAGCGCGCCGAAAGTCGCCACGCGTCGGGCGACCGGTGGCGCCTGGTGACTCGCCCCAACCTGACGGTCTGGATCCTGCTCGCGTTGAGCGGAATGGCTTGCGGGCCGTGGCAAAACTATCTGTCGAGCTTTCTGGCCGATGAACAGGGGCATTCGCTGGAAACGATCGGGCAGGTCTGGTCGACGATTGGCGTGGTCGGACTGTTCAGCGGATTTGCGGCGGGCATGGCGGCCGACAAGGCAGGGGTGCGGATTGCGCTCGCATTCTCTTTCACTGCACTCGCCGGCTCCGGTCTCCTGATCGCTTTCCATTCCGACGCATGGCAATTGCGAGCGGCCGCCGTGTGTTTCGGTCTCTCGTTCTATGCGATTTACGGACTGATTCCCGCGTATATCAGCAAGACCATGGACCCTCGCTCGGCAACCACGGTGTTTGGGGTTGCCAACGTCTTTCTCGGTCTGGGAACGACATTGGGCAACGTGATGGGGGGCAACTTCGCAGGCTGGTTTGGGTCGCTCAAGGACGTTTTTATCACCGCGTCGGCGCTTGCATGCGTGGCGCTGATACTTACAGCGACGCTCCGTGATGAACGAGCAGTGACCTCCTGAGATATCGTTTGGTCCTTCGATGTGGGCGCCAGACCAGACCAACTTGCAGGCCAGATCGCCGGTCAAATGCGCCCGGCAACCCTTGTGCAGTTCGACGCGGTATGGGTCAATGGAGGGAACGCATTCAAACTTCGTCGGGCAATGAAGCGGATTCGATGTCGCGATAGCGGATTGGCTCGAACGAGCCTAACTGTTTTGCCAGCGGAGGTTGCAGATGGGTTCTGATGAACGCGCGATTCGCGAGGTGCACGCGACCTGGATTGATGCAGTCAACGCCGGCGATCTTGTCCGCCTGCTCCCCCTGATGGCGGACGATGTCGTGTTTCTCACTCCGGGCCAGGCACCGCTCGGTCGGGAAGGATTCCCCGTTGGCTTCTCGGCCGCGCACCAGCAATCCCGAATCCGTTGCATCAGCGAGTTGGAAGAAGTCGTGATCGTCGGCGAAGTCGCCTACACCCTGTGCCGGGACTCGTTATCTGTGACACCGCGCGCCGGCGGAGAAGCAACGCAGCTGGCCGGTCACCGGATCACCCTATACCGCAAACAAGCCGACGGCCGCTGGCTTCTGGCCCGCGACGCCAACACGCTCGCCCCGGTGGCAAGCTGAGATCGTGAGCATTGTCTCAGTCGACCTATCGGCGCCCTTCGATCGCCATCCGAACGGCCAGACCCGTCAACACGGTTCTCATCATCCAGCGCTGCATCGCCAGCCATCCGGGCCGGCGCGCGAGGAACCCGGCGATCGAACCCGCAGCCATCGCAATGAATGCGTTCACGCTGAGACTCAAAGCAATCTGCACGAAGCCCGTGGCCCGACAACGGTCTGCCGATCGACTTTGTTGTCGAGTCGGATCGTTCTCAACTGCGTGAGATTGTCCAGCGGGTGCGGGACGGGCGCCTGCGGACGAATATCGGCAACATCGTGCCCCTCGACGAAGCCGTCGCCACGTTCAATTCCACCAAACGGATCAGCGGGAAGACGACCGTACAGGTTCGTTAGTCAACGCTCGGGGAGGTCGAGCCGTGCTGCGCTTCGCCTTCCCCGCCATTGCGGAACAAAACCGGGCGCGCCCCGCAAATCCCGTTTTGCGGCAACGCTCAAAGTAGCCGGGAAGGTTCGAGCCCGGCTAGGCGCACACGCTCGTGGTCGATCACCGCGTGCCGCACTCCACATCGCGGATGCCGCTGACGGCCTTGATTCGCAGGGGACAGAATTTTATTTCCAGGATCATCTTGCTGCGCCGCGACAATCGATCGTTGACTTAAAGTCAACGTTTTCGATGCATTTCCGTCATGGGTCGAGTTTTTCGTCGATGCAATACTCGGCCTTTGGCGTGTGTCCAAACCTATTCCAATAAAAGGAGTCCCCCGTGAGCGAGCAGCACTACTGCGAAGTCGCCGACCTGGCCGAAGCCCGATCGGAACTCGACGAAATCCGTCATCACCTCCACAAGCACCCCGAGCTGTCGTACGAGGAAGCCGACACGTCGCGCTTCGTCGCCGACAAGCTCGAGTCCTGGGGCTACGAAGTCACGCGCCACGTGGGCGGGCACGGGGTCGTGGCGGCGCTCAAGGCGGGCACGAGAACACGCACCGTAGGCGTGCGCGCCGACATGGACGCCCTGCCGATCCAGGAGCTGACCGGCCTCGACTACGCCAGCGTCCACGCGGGCAAGATGCACGCGTGCGGCCACGACGGCCACACGACCGTGCTGCTCGGCGCAGCACGCCAGCTCGCCAGAACGCGCAATTTCGACGGCACCGTCCACCTGATCTTCCAGCCCGCCGAGGAAGCCGGTTCGGACAGCGGCGCCGAGCGCATGATCGCCGACGGCCTGTTCGAGCGTTTCCCCTGCGAAGCCATCTTCGGGCTGCACAACCATCCGGGCGTGCCCACCGGCACCTTCGGCTTTCGCGCAGGCCCGCTCATGGCCGCGTGCGACACCGTCAAGCTGCGCGTTCACGGCAAGGGCGGCCATGCCGCGCGCCCGCATCTGGCCGTCGACCCGGTGCTCGTGGGCAGCAGCATCGTGATGGCCCTGCAATCGGTGGTGTCGCGCAACGTCGATCCGAACGAAGCCGCGGTCGTGACCGTCGGCGCGTTCCGTTCGGGCCACGCGCCGAACGTGATTCCCGAAGACGCCGTGCTCGAAATGAGCGTGCGCTCGTTCTCGCCCGAGGTGCGCGCGACGCTCGAAGCGCGCATCCGCGCGCTCGTGCAGGCGCAGGCGCAAAGCTACGGCGCAACGGTAGACATCGAATTCATCCGCGGCTATCCCGTGCTGATCAACAGCGAAGCCGAAACCGAATTCGCACGTCAGGTCGCCGAGGAACTGGTCGGGCCGGAGCACATCATCGCACCGTTCCCGCCGATCGCCGGCAGCGAGGACTTCGCGTACTACCTGCAGCAGCGCCCCGGTTGTTTCGTACGCCTTGGCAATGGCGAAGGCCGCCCGATGCTGCACAACGCGCGCTACGACTTCAACGACGAGAACCTGACCATCGGCGCGGCGTTCTGGACGCGCCTCGTCGAACGCTTCCTCAGCAAGGACCGTGCATGAACGCCGCCACCGAACCGCTCCTGGAAGCGGCCGAAGAAGCGACACTCTCGCCGGGCTACCAGCGCAAGATCGTTCTCGCGGCGGTGATCGGCAACCTGCTCGAATTCTTCGACTTCACCGTCTATAGCTATTTCGCGCTCACGATCGGCCATCAGTTCTTTCCGGCCGACAGCCAGGTCACGTCGCTCCTGCTCGCGTTCGCGGTGTTCGCCGTGGGCTTCGTGATGCGCCCGCTCGGCGGCATCGTGCTCGGCCGCTACGCGGACCGCGCGGGCCGCAAGCCGGCGCTCACGCTCACCATCCTGCTGATGGCGGTGGGTTCCGCGTCCATCGGTCTCGCGCCCACCTATGCGCAGATCGGCCTCGCCGCGCCGCTGTTGATCGTCGTCGCGCGCCTCGTGCAGGGGTTCGCGCAAGGCGGCGAGTTCGGCGCCGCCACCGCCACCCTCCTCGAAATGGGCGGCCAGGCGAGCCGCGGCTTTCGCGCGAGCTGGCAGCTCGCGAGCCAGGGCGCGGCGGCGCTGCTCGGCTCGGGCCTCGCGGCGAGCCTCGGCTTTCTGCTCTCCGCGGAAACGATGCATAGCTGGGGCTGGCGCATTCCGTTCCTGCTCGGCACGCTCATCGCGCCGGTCGGCATCTATCTGCGCCGGCACATTCGCGAAGAGCCGCCGGCGCAGCGCGTGGTCGCGGACCGCAACGACCCGAAGCGCGGCCTGTACGTGCGCAACTGGTTTCTCACGATCTTCGCGATCATGGGCATGTCGGTTTCGACCTACGTGATGATGTACTACATGCCGACCTACTGCATCCAGTACCTGGGACTGCCACCCAAAATGTCGATCCTCGCTGGCGTGGCGTCCAGCACGATCTCGCTCGTGATGTGCCCGATCTACGGCGCGTGGTCGGACCGCATGGGACGCCGCAAGCCGCTCACGGTGATCGGCCGCGTCGCGCTGATCCTGCTGCTCTATCCGGCGTTCTGGCTCATGACGCACTTTCCGTCGCTGCCGGTCGTGCTCGCCGCGCTCGTCGTGCTCATGCTCTGCTATACGATGGGCTCCGCACCCGCTTACGCGCTGATGCCGGAAAACTTTCCGAAACATCTGCGCGCGAGCTATATGTCGAGCGCGTACGCGATTGCGGTTTCCGTGTTCGGCGGTACGGCTCAACTCGTGGCCGGCTGGCTCATCCACGTGACGGGCAACAAGATGGCGCCCGCATGGTACATGATCGGCTGCGTGCTGATTTCACTCATCGCCGTTTCGATGTTCGAGGAAACCGGCAACAAGCAGATCGACTGACCGCTCGCCTGAAAAGATGCAGCCCTAAAAAGGGCGGCCGACGCACGCTGCGTCGCCCGCCCTTCGCACTACACCCCGATTCTTCTTCTTTAGTCAGTTCGACTACATACCACGCCCTTATTGGCTGCCGCCAGGCTGCGTGCTCATCCCGCCATTGCCGTTGTCGTTATACGGCATGCTTTGGGGGGTTCCCGTGGCAGGCGCAGGCGCCGCGCCAGTCCCCGTCCCCTGGCCGCCGCCGGTCGCTGTAGTGCCGGGCGCGCCATAGCCGCTATTGTTATAACGGGTGCCTGCGGTGCTGCCCGGCGGACGCGCCGTATTGATGCCCGCCGCGCCCGTCGTGCCGCCGCCCGCGCCTACGCCATTGCTACCGCCGCCGGCGCCACCGCCCCCCCCGCCGGCTCCCCCGCCTGCGCCCTGCGCGAGCGCCGCTGCCGAACACGTTGCGATGATGACCCCAGCCAGCAATTGTTTGATCGATCCATTCATTTCGCTCTCCTTGAGGATTGTGGATGGAACTGCTACGTGGCGAACCGGCGGCGCACCACGCCTGCCTGTTGTTCCGCAAGCGCCATGCCGCCGCAGAGTCGAACCCGGCTGCGCGCCGTTCGCTCTGATTCGAGGTTTCACGCACCGCGCGGTATCCGCCTTGCTACAGTTGAGATTGGTTGCAAACGGTCTCAGACGGTCTCACTCAAGGAGGAAATGCAATGGCTAACATGCTCGACAACTGCAAGGTCGCAATCCTTGCCATGGACGGATTCGAGGAAGTCGAACTTACCGAGCCGCGCCGCGCATTGAAGGAAGCGGGGGCGCACGTGGACGTGATATCGCAGAAAAGCGGTGAAATTCAGGGTTTTCGTCACGTCGACAAGGGCAGCAAGATCAAGGTCGACCGCACCTTCGGCAGCGCGAAGGCGGATGACTACGACGCGGTCGTATTGCCCGGCGGCGTGGTGAACTCTGACGCCATCCGCCTGATTCCGGAGGCGCAGGCGTTCGTGCGTGCGGCCAACGACGCGCATAAGACGATTGCCGTGATCTGCCATGGCGGCTGGCTGCCGGTCTCGGCCGGTATCGTCAAGGGGCACACCATGACGAGCTGGCCCTCGCTGCAGGACGATATTCGCAATGCAGGCGGCAAGTGGGTCGACGAGACCATGGTCCACGACGGCAACTTCATTACGAGCCGCAAGCCCGACGATATACCTGCCTTCAACGCCGAGATCATCTCCACCCTTTCGGCGGCGGCGGGCACGGCATGACGGCGCCGGCCGGCGTCATGCTCACAGCGCCACCTGCACGCCCAGCTCGACCACATGCGCGGGAGCCAGACCGTAATATTCGGCGCTCGAAGTGCAGTGGTACGACATGAACGCGAAGAGCCGCGCACGCCAGCGGCTCACGTCGTGCTGGGCTTGCTCGCGCAGCACCTCGTCGCGCGGCAAGTAGAACGTGGTCTGTTGCGGGTCGAAACGCCAATCGCCCAACCTGCCTTGCAGCGATGCCAAAAGCCGCGGCAGATTGGGCCGCTCGACGAAGCCATGATGCGCGACGATCTCCCAGCAACCCGCGCCGAGGTCGCGCGCTTCGATGCGCGTTTCATCGTCGGCCTGCGGTGCGGACTCCGAAACATTGGCGAACACGATCACCGTGCGATGCAGGACGTGATTGTGGCGCACGTTGCTCGCGAGCGCGGCCGGCGTCATGCCGGGTGCGTTGCCCGGATACACGGCCGTGCCCGGCACGCGAGGCGGCTTCGGATCGGCAGTGCAGATACCACGCAAAAAGACGTCCACCGATTCGCCGCGTGCCGCATGACGCGCCTCGAGTTCGCGGCCACGGTGCCAGGTACTCGTCATGATGAACAGCAATGCGCCCACGGAAACCGGGAACCAGCCACCGGTGGGAATTTTCGGCAAGCTCGCGGCAAGCAGCATGCCGTCCACGATCAGCAGCGGCACACATGCCAGCCATGTGGCGACGCGCGGCCAGCCCCATACTTCGCGACATACAGATAGCATCTGCATCGACGTGGTCACCATCGTCATCGCCACGGCGAGGCCGTAGGCGGACGTGAGCCGCTCGGAGCTGCGAAAGAACAGCACGAGAAACACCACGGCCACGAGCAAGCCCGCGTTGACCGCCGGAACATAAATCTGGCCGCGCCGCGTGCTCGAGGTTTCGATCGTACGCATGCGCGGCAGGAAGCCCAGTTCGATGGCCTGGCTCGTCATGGAAAACGCGCCCGAGATCACCGCCTGCGAGGCGATGATGGTGGCGAGCATGGCAATACCCACTGCCGGAATCAGTGCCCAATGCGGCACCGAGCGAAAGAACGGCTGGCTGGCGCCGCCCGGCTCGAACAGCACGGTCGCGGCCTGGCCGAAATAGCCCGCGACGATCGCGGGCAGCACGACGCAAAAGAACGCCATGCGGATGGAGCGCGTGCCGAAATGGCCGATGTCGGCGTAGAGCGCCTCGGCGCCCGTCAACGCGAGAATCACGGCGGCTAGCACGCCGAACGCGAGCCCCGGATGCGCGAGCGCGAGCCGCACGGCCCAGACCGGCGACGCCGCGGCGAGAATCGCCGGATAGCGCACGATGTGATACACGCCCACCGCGCCGAGGCTCAGGAACCAGAGCGCCATGACGGGCCCGAACGTGCGCCCGACCACGGCGGTGCCGCGCGACTGGAACAGGAAGAGCGCCACGAGAATCGCCAATGAAACCGGCAGCACGGCACTGTCGAATGCGGGATTGATTTCCTTGAGCCCTTCCACCGCGGAGAGCACGGAAATGGCGGGCGTGATCATCGAGTCGCCGTAGAACATCGCCGCGCCGACGAGCCCCGCGAGCACGAGCAGACGCGGGGCGGGCCGCCCCGCCTTCGCG
The DNA here is from genome assembly GCF_040965595.1 of Paraburkholderia sp. EG287B. NCBI lineage: Bacteria > Pseudomonadati > Pseudomonadota > Betaproteobacteria > Burkholderiales > Burkholderiaceae > Paraburkholderia > Paraburkholderia sp. EG287B. Next base: position 112,931 of record NZ_JBFRCG010000016.1, on the reverse strand, counting down.
AACCCGGCGCGCACGAGCGCCGTGAGCGCGACGATGCCGCCCTCGCCTTCGTTGTCGGCGCGCATGACGAAAGTGGCGTACTTGAGCACCACGACGATCAGCACCGCCCACAGGATCATGGAGAGCACGCCCATCACCACGGGCTGCGCCGTGGAATGCGCCGTCTGCACGGCTTCGCGCAGCGCGTAGATCGGGCTCGTGCCGATGTCGCCGAACACCACGCCGAGCGCGCCGAGCACCAGCGCGCGCTGGCCAGCATCGGCGGCGTCCTGCTTGCGCGCCCGCTCTTTCGGCGCGTTTCCGGGCGGGTTGAGGCGTTCCTTGAGCATGGCTGCGCGGCGATCGTGGATGCTTTGCCTTCACGCAATTGGCGTTCCTCTTGCGCCTCGGCGAGTCAAGGGTCGAACGCAATTTCCCGGCCGCGTGGCGAACTTGCGTTATCCGCCGGGCGCGCCTATATTGAGTTCGAATGGTTGCGACTCGCAACCATTCGCATGAAGACCATAACGGAGACCATCATGGATTTTGTCGACGTGCCCGCGCAGCCCCGCGAGACGACCATCCTCGAGCTGCGCGAGTTCTCGCGGCGGCTGGTGCGCGAGCTGGGCTTCATGCGTACGACGCTCGCCGACAGCGATCTCGCCCCTTCCGCCGTGCACGCGATCATCGAGATCGGCGCGCAGCCGGGCATCAACGCGAGGGCGCTGGGCGACATCCTGCGGCTCGACAAGTCGAATACGAGCCGGCAGGTCGCACGGCTCGAGGCGGCCGGCCTCGTCAAACGCAAGACCGCCGACGACGACGCGCGCTCGTCAGAGCTGACCCTGAGCGCGGCAGGCCAGAAGCTGCGCGCGAAGATCGACCGCTTCGCCACGGACCAGGTGTCCAACGCGCTGCGCAGGCTCGTTCCGGCCGACCAGCAGACACTCGTGCGGGCGCTCGCGCTCTATGCCGACGCGCTCGCGCACGACAACCCCAACGAGACCAGCACAACCGCGCCGACGGCGGGCGTGCAGATCGTGGAAGGCTACCGGCCCGGCTGCATCGGCGACATTGCGAGTCTGCACGCGCGGTTCTACGCGGCGAACTGGGGCTTCGGCGCTTTCTTCGAAAAGAAGGTGGCGGCGGAACTCGCCGATTTCGCCGGCGCCTTGCCAGCCGTTGGCAAGGCGCTCTGGCTCGCGGTGGAGCGCGATCGCGTACTGGCTTCGCTGGCGATCGACGGCAACGAGAGCGGCAACGCCGGCGTGGCCCACCTGCGCTGGTTCATCGTGGACGACTCACTGCGCGGCACCGGCGTCGGCAGGCAGCTGATGACGAACGCGATGCAGTTCGTCGATGCGCACTACGCCGAGACTTACCTGTGGACCTTCAAGGGCCTCGACGCCGCGCAGCATCTGTACGAGTCGTTCGGCTTTCACCTCGCGGAAGCGTCCGAAGGCGACCAGTGGGGCACGAAGGTCACGGAGCAGCGCTTCGTGCGGCGCCGCGCCGGTTGACTCGCATCACACGGAACTTGCCGGGCGCCCGCGCGTTTCCGGCATGCGCAGATACACGATCAGCGAAATCGCCGCGCAGGCCGTGACGTACCAGTAGAAGTACTGCTCGTGCCCGCTCGCCTTGAAGCGCAGCGCGACGAACTCCGTCGTGCCGCCGAGAATCGCCGTGGTGAGCGCATACGGCAGGCCCACGGCGAGCGCGCGGATGCGCGTGGGGAACAGCTCCGTTTTCGCGAGCATGTGCACCGAGGTGAACCCGCTCAGCATCACGAGCCCGGCGAACGACAGCAGGAATGCCACCAGCGGATCGCGCGTATGGCTCAGCGCCGTGAAGAGCGGCACGGAAAACAGCGTGGTCGACAGGCCAAAACAGATCAGCACCGGGCGGCGGCCGAACACGTCGGAAGCGAGCCCGAACAGCGGCTGGAGCGGCATATACAGCAGCAGCGCGCCGGTGGAGACGAGCGTCGACATCTCCTTCGAAAGGCCCACGGTGTTCACGAGGTACTTCTGCATATAAATCGTGAACGTATAGAAGCCCACCGTGCCGCCCACGGTAATGCCGATGGCGAGCAGAATCTGCCGCCAGTGCGACAGCAGTTGCTGCAGCGCCGGCGGACCGGCTTCACGCCGGCCGCGCTCGAACGCTTCGGTTTCCGTCACGTTGCGGCGCATGTAAAGCGCGAACAGCGCGAGCGCGCCGCCCAGCAGAAACGGCACGCGCCAGCCCCAGCGCTCGATCTGCTCGGCCGTCATCAGCAGGTTCTGCATGACGAGCATGAGTGCGAGCGCAACGAGCTGCCCGGCCACCACGCTCACCTGCAAAAAGCCGAGATAAAAGCCGCGCCGGTTGGCGGGCGCGATCTCGCTGAGGTAAGTCGCGCTGGTGCCGTACTCGCCGCCCATGCTCAGGCCCTGCAGCAGGCGCGCCGCAATCAGCACGACAGGCGCGAGCACGCCGATGCTCGCGTAACCGGGCGTGAGCGCGATCATCAGCGAGCCGATGCACATGGCCGTGACCGACCACGTGAGCGCGGACTTGCGCCCGTGGCGGTCGGCGTAGAAGCCCACGAGCCAGCTGCCGAGCGGTCTCGCCACGTAGCCCACGGCCGCGATGGCCGCCGTGTTCATGAGCTGCACGGTCGGCTTGTCGCTCGGGAAAAACGACTTCGCGAAGTAAATCGAAAAAATGCTGTACGCCAGAAAGTCGTACCACTCGATCAGGTTGCCGGCCAGGCCCCCGACGATCGAACGGATGCGTGGCCGTGCGCTCGGTGCAGCGTATGCTTCCACCGCCTGGTTGTCGATTCGGACTCCGAAATCCGTGTCATTCGACATGCGTGTCTCCTCCTCTTGTTTTTCAAAATTCCGGGGGGTGCCGTTCAGTCCTTCGGTGCGTACTCGCGATCGAGCCGGTCGAAGAGCGGCTTGTTCACGAGGCGCTGACGCTCGGCGAACGGCGCGACGATCGTCGCGTCTTCATCGAGCCGGCCATTCGCGCGCAATTGCCCGAGAGCACGCTGCATGCCGACCACGGCGCCCTGCAGCGCCGCGTTCGCGTACAGCACCAGCGCGTAGCCAAGGCCCGCCAGCGCTTCGCGCGACTGCACCGGCGTCTTGCCGCCAATCACGATGTTGATGAGTTGCGGCGCGTCGATGAGTTTGGGCAGCCGTTCGATGTCTTCGAGCTTTTCCGTGGCTTCGATGAAGAGAATGTCCGCGCCCGCCTCGATGAACGCGTGGCCGCGCGCGATCGCGTCTTCGATGCCGTGCACGGCGGCCGCGTCGGTGCGCGCCATGATGAGCAGGTTGCCGTCTTCGCGTGCGTCCACGGCCGCGCGGATCTTGCCCACCATCTCGCTCGCGCCGATCACTTCCTTGTTGGCGAAGTGGCCGCACTTCTTCGGCATCACCTGGTCTTCGAACTGGATCGCGTCGGCGCCGCTGCGCTCGAGCGTGCGCACGGTCTGGCGCACGTTGAGCGCGTTGCCGAAGCCCGTGTCGGCGTCGACGATGAGCGGCAGGTTGACCGCGTCGCGCACGCGCGCCGTGTGCTCGGCAATGTCGCTCAAGCCGATGAAGCCGAGATCGGGCAGGCCGAACGACATGTTGGTGACGCCCGCGCCCGTGAGGTACAGCGCCCCGAAGCCGGCGTCCTCGATCACGCGGGCGCTCATGGCGTTGAAGGCGCCCGGCACGAGCAGGCCGCGGCGTTCGTCGACCTTGGCGCGGAACGCGGCGCGGCGTGCGGCAGTGGAAGTGGTCATCGCGATGACTCCGTTCAGTGGGTTTTGAGATGGCTCGGATATTCGCACGATGTATGCCAACCAGCGGAAGCTGGGCGCAAGCCATATAGAACAATACTTTAGGCGGCCCAGCGTGCGATCGACGTTTCATGCCACAATCTCTGGAACGTTTCATGAAACGTTCCAGAACGCCAACCTTCGTACCGAGGATTCCGCCGTGCCTCCCCCCAGCCCGCCCCAGGCCGCCAGCCGCCCGAGCATCGCGCTCGTGAGCATCAGCCGCTTGCGCAATCTCTGCGAAACCGTGGCGCCGCGCTATGCCAGCGAGGCGCGCTTCTTCAACGTGCGCGAAGGCTATGGCGACGCCGTCACGGCGCTGCAGCCCTATATCGAAGCCGGCACCGTGGACGTGGTGCTCGCCGCCGGCTCCAACGGCGCGTACCTGCGCGACAACCTGAGCGTGCCCGTGGTCATGGTCAAAGTGAACGGCTTCGACGTACTGGCCGGCATCACGCACGCGAACGCCACCTGGCCCGGCGCGCCGATCGGGCTGATCCTGCATGAGAGCGTCTCGCACGAACTCGCCGACCTCGGGGCGTGGCTCAACCTGCGCCTCACGCAGCGCGCCTATCGCACGGTGGACGAAGTGCGCGACGCCGTCACGGCGCTCGCCGACGAGGGCTGCCGCGTTATCATCGGCCCCGGCATGGCCTGCGATCTCGCCCAGGCCGCGGGGCTCGAAAGCGTGTTCCTCTACTCGCTGGGCGCGGTGCACGAGGCGTTCGAGCGCTCCGTGGAACTGGCGCGCGTGAGCCGCCAGAAGGAGTCCAAGCGGGTGCGCCTGAACACGATCGTCGCGCACCTGCGCGACGGCGTGGCCGCGTTCGACGCAGCCGGTCAGCTCGAAGCGGTCAATCCGGCCATGCTCGATCTGCTCGGTCTCGACCGCGCGCGCGATGTGAGCGCGCAACTGGTCCGCTCGGTGGGCCCGCTGCTGCGCGAAGTGGCCGGCAGCGATGCGGCCGTCGATGAACGCATCGAGCAGATCGGCGGGCGCTCACTGATCGTGAGCTGTGTGCCGATCGTCGAGCAAGGCGCGCGCTCGGGCGCGGTGGTCACGGCGCAGGATGCGCTCGTCGCGCAGCGCATCGACCGGTCGCTGCGCACGACCCAGCGGCCGCGGCACCTCGTGGCCCGCTACGAACTGGACGACCTGGTCGGCGTTGCGCCCGCCATGGCGCGCGTCCGCCGCCTCGCGGCCATGAGCGCCGCCCACGACGCCACCGTACTGCTCACGGGAGAAAGCGGCACGGGCAAGGAACTCGTCGCGCAGGGCATCCACAACGCGAGCCGGCGGCGCGGCAATCCATTCGTCGCCTTCAACTGCGCGGCGCTGCCCGAGGGGCTGATCGAGAGCGAGCTGTTCGGTCACGAGGAAGGCGCATTTACGGGCGCGCGGCGCGGCGGCAAGCCTGGCCTCGTCGAAATCGCGCATACGGGCACGATCTTTCTCGACGAAATCGGCGAGATGCCGCCCGCGCTGCAAAGCCGCCTGCTGCGTGTGCTCCAGGAGCGCGAGGTGATGAAGCTGGGCGCCAGCCGCGCCACGCCCGTGGACGTGCGCGTGATCGCCGCCACGCACCGCGACTTGCGCGCGCTGGTGCAGGAAGGCGCATTTCGCGCCGATCTGTATTTCCGGCTCAACCTGCTGCATATTCCGTTGCCGGCCTTGCGCGAACGGCGCGAGGACATAGGCGCGCTCGCGCGCCATCTACTCGAACGTATGGCCGATCGCTACGCCCTGCGCGCCGCCGCGATCGAGCGCGTGCTCACGCTGTTCGCGCCGTACTTCGCGAGCTATGCGTGGCCGGGGAATGTTCGCGAACTCGAAAATCTGCTCGCGCGGGCGGCCATCTTCCTCGCCGACGAAACCGGCGGCGCGCACGGCGATAGTTCGTTATACGATGTATTTCCGGAGTTCGCGCAAAGCGACGCAGCGAGCCATGCGCCGCGGCGCGCGGCGACTGCCTCGAGCGGCGCGCGGCGCGACGACGCCACGCCGGTCACGCGGGAAGACGTCGAGCGCGCGCTCGCCGCGCACCGCGGCAATCGGGCCGCCGCCAGCCGCGCGCTCGGCATAGGCCGCACGACGCTGTGGCGCTTGATGAAGGGCGCCTGAGCGCACGGAGTATCATGACGACCTTCACGATGCGTCGATTGAGGGCGCATCGGACCTGCCGCGGAACCTGCCATCGTGAACTATTTCAACGTCCTGCTCGCGCTTTCGGGCGTCCTGCTGCTGAGCGTCGCCAGCCCCGGGCCGAACTTCGTGATCGTCACCTCCACGGCGGTGGCCTCGCGGCGCGCGGGCCTCGCGACCGGCCTCGGCCTCGCCGCCGCCTCCGGCACGTGGGCATGGATCGCCATCGCGGGCCTGAGCCTGATCGTCACCCACGTGGCCTGGATCGGCACCGGGCTGCGCATCGCGGGCGCGGGCTATCTGATCTGGCTCGGCGCGAAAATGCTCCTCACGGCGCGACAGCCCTTGCAGGTTGCCGCGCAGGCGGGCGCATCGGGTTGGGCCGCCGCGAAGAAGGGCTACGTCGTCAGCATGACGAATCCCAAGGCCATTGCGTTCTACGGCAGCATCTTCGCGTTGATGGTGCCCGCTACGGCGCCGCGCTGGCTCGAAGTGGCGGTCGTCGTGATCGCCATTCTCATTTCGTGCGCCTGGTATTGTTCGATGGCCCTGCTCGCCTCGCATCCCACCGTGCGCCAGTTCCTCGTCCGGCGCAAAGCCGCGCTCGACTCGGTGGTGGGCGTTGTGCTGATCGGACTCGGCGGGCGCATGCTCGCAGGCCGCTGAGCCCGGTCACGCGGCCATGAGCGGGCGCCTGGCCTGGCGATGGCTGCTTGCCGCGCCGCTGGTGTGGGCATTGACACTGGCGTTCGTGCTCGCGGCGGCGTCCTTGCTAGCCCACGCGCAAAGCGCGCCCAGGGTCGTCGACCTTCCTACCCGGCCCGGCGTCACCCAGCGCTTTCTCTTCATTGCGCCGGCAGCGCCAAAGGCGGTCGCGATTCTTTACGCGGGCGGGCACGGCGGCCTGCAAGTGGACCCGCAGGGAAGCTTCGGCTGGGGCGCCAACAATTTTCTCGTGCGCAGCCGCATGCTGTTCGTGAACGACGGCGTGGCCGTGGCGGTCGTCGACGCACCGAGCGACCGGCAAGCGCCGCCCTACCTCGACGGCTTTCGCCTCACGCCCGAACACGCCGCGGACGCCCGCGCCGTGATCGCATGGTTGCGCGAACAGCTGCACGTGCCGGTCTGGCTCGTCGGCACGAGCCGCGGCACGCAGTCGGTCGCGGCCATCGCCATTGCGCTCGCGAAAGACGACGCAAGCCCTGGCGCGGGCCCGGACGGCATCGTGCTCACCTCGACCATCCTGCGCGAAAACCGGGGCGGCGATCCGGTCACGGGCATGAACCTCGCCGCACTCAGGATTCCCGTGCTCGTGGTGCACAACAAGGACGACGCCTGCAAGGTGTGCCCGGTAGCCGAAACGGACACCCTCATGCAAAAGCTCACGCAAGCGCCGAGAACGAAGCTGACGCTCGTCTCCGGCGGCGCCTCGCGGGGCGACCCGTGCGGGGCGTTCGCGTATCACGGCTTCAATGGCATCGAAAGCGAGGTCGTGCACGGCATCACGGCGTGGATGCTTGCGCCTTAGCGGGTTTTCGCACCGGGCGCCCCACCTCTTCCCGCACCTTGCTTCTCAGCCAGTCGCGAAACGCCGTGAGCCTCGGCAGACTCGCGCACTCGGGCCGATAGACCACGTAGTACGCCAGCGCCGACGTAAAGGCGACCTCCGGAAAGAGACGCACGGCGTACTCGGCGGCCAATGCGAGCGCGTCGCGGTATTTCGCAGGACTAACCGCCCTTCTTTTTCACGGGCGCGCTGTTGTGCCCGAACGACCCCGGCGGCTCCGCCCGGCCGTGGTGGCCGAGCGGCACCTCTGCGGTCTGCTCCGGATGCGGGCCGCCCTCGCGCGGCATGAACTCGGGCCGCGACTCCGGTTGATCGAAGCTGCCCGGCGCACCCCGTGCGGGTTTCTCCTGCGCCGGTTGCTTGCCGGCGGCGAGTTCGTCGCCGGTTTTGCTGGCCTCGTCCGGCCTTGGGTTTTGTGGCGAAAGACCCATACTCGGCTCCTTAAGGGGCGTGGATGCGAGGCATCCTGTTCATTCTTTCGGACCGCTCGCCGGCGCCGCTTGCGCGCCGGCTGGCGCCGACATCTGGCTACCCGGAGAATTCTGGGTTTGCGGGCGCGCACCTTCGTCCGCACGTTTGCAGGCCGTACAGCCGAGCGCCAGCGCGGCCGCGCCGAGCAGCCACAAACGCGGCCAGGAGCGGGGACGCGGCCTGGCCAGATTGGCAGCCGATTTCGCAGAGCTTTTCATCTGATCCCTCCCTTGTGCGCGCCATTTGCAAATCCGCGCGCCACGCTTGTAATTCTTCTACCCCGTTCCCCGCCTCTCCAATCTTTCACTTTGGCGCTGGCGCGCTCCGTCTCGCGCCGGTCCTGCGCCCATCCTTCATTCCCGATAGGCCGCCATCACGATCCACATGTCGCGCTCGCCGTTGCTCACTTCAGCAGCCAGCGCATAGCGGTCGTGCGGGCTGCAGGCGTTCTGCAGCGCCTTGCGCGCCTGTTCCGTGTTGTCGTAATCGCGCTTTTCCAGCGGACGCACTTCGTTGCGTCCCTCGAACATCTTCTGGTCCCTCCGGTAGATAAGCGTTTCGGTTTTCCATTCGCGAAAACATTCCCGGACATGCTGGAAATCGCCTCCGCAGACGTTCACTTCGTAGCGTGGAGTTGACTTCATGATCGACTGCCTCCCTTGCCGGTTCGACGCGCACCTGCCGTTTTCCTCACGCCGCGCGCGTGCACACCCGCGAGGTCGCATAGGGCGTGCCGGACCTGACCTCACAGTGCGGGCGGTATTGCAATTGCGCAGCGGGTGAATCGTCTGATGGGAGAGGGAGAAGTCATGAGCACGAGCCAGCATCCAGCTACGCGGCGCAAGGGCGGCCGCCCCGCGCGGCAGCGTCATGCCCACGCGAGCGCCGCGAAAGGTCACTCGAAACGTGCCACGAGCGGCGCCACGAACAAATGGTCGAAGCACGTGAACGAGACGAGCGACGCCATGGACATCGAGTCCGGCGTATTCAGGTCCGGCAGCGCCGAAGCGATCGCCCGTTCGCTCAAGGAATCGTCGCTGCACAGCCGGCGGCGCAAGGGCACGCCGTTTCAGTCGGCCATGTCGATGCTGAACTTCTACATCAATCGCGCGGGTAGAAATCTGCCCAAATCGCGGCGCGACACGCTCGTGAAAGCCAAGGGAAAGCTACGGGAAGCGTTTGGCCGCAAGCCCTGAGCGAAAATTTCAGGCTTTTTCACGGTGGCATCGGCTCTGCGGCTCAACTCTTATATAAGACATAAGACATTTGACGTTATATCGTATTGCGCTTAAAATCCCGCTCAAAGCAGTGCCTGGAAAAGCCTCGGAGTGCCTGAAAAGCCTTCGCCTTCAAACGCAATACCAGTAGGTCCCCCAATGCTTGAAAACTTTCGCGCTCACGTAGCCGCACGCGCCGCGCTCGGCATTCCCCCCCTGCCGCTCACGGCTCAGCAGACCGCCGAACTGGTGGAACTGCTGACGAATCCTCCCGCTGGCGAAGAGCAGACGCTGCTCGACCTGATCACCAACCGCGTGCCCGCAGGCGTCGACGAAGCCGCCCGCGTGAAGGCCGGGTTCCTGGCCGCCGTGGCCAAGGGCGAAACCGCCTGCGCGCTGATCTCGCGCGCTCGCGCCACCGAACTGCTCGGCACGATGCTGGGCGGCTACAACATCGCCCCGCTGATCGCCCTGCTGTCCGACGCCGAAGTGGGCACCGTGGCTGCCGACGCGCTGAAGAAAACCCTGCTGATGTTCGACCAGTTCCACGACGTCAAGGAACTGGCCGGCAACGGCAACGCCAACGCCAAGGCAGTGCTGCAAAGCTGGGCTGACGCCGAATGGTTCACGAGCCGTCCGGAAGTGCCGCAAAGCCTGACCATCACCGTGTTCAAGGTGACGGGCGAAACCAACACCGACGACCTCTCGCCGGCCCCGGACGCGACCACCCGCCCGGACATCCCGCTGCACGCGCTGGCGATGCTGAAGAACGCGCGTCCCGGCATCACGCCGGAAGAAGACGGCAAGCGCGGCCCGGTCAAGTTCATCGAATCGCTGAAGGAAAAGGGCCACCTGGTCGCCTACGTGGGCGACGTGGTCGGCACCGGCTCCTCGCGCAAGTCGGCCACCAACTCGGTGCTGTGGTTCACGGGCGAAGACATCCCCTTCATCCCGAACAAGCGCTTCGGCGGCGTGTGCCTGGGCGGCAAGATCGCACCGATCTTCTACAACACGATGGAAGACGCCGGCGCCCTGCCGATCGAACTCGACGTGTCGCAGATGGAAATGGGCGACGTGGTCGAACTGCGCCCGTACGAAGGCCGTGCGCTCAAGAACGGCGCAGTGATCGCCGAATTCCAGGTCAAGTCCGACGTGCTGTTCGACGAAGTGCGCGCCGGCGGCCGCATTCCGCTGATCATCGGCCGCGGCCTGACGGCCAAGGCGCGTGAAGCGCTGGGCCTGGCCCCGTCGACGCTGTTCCGCCTGCCGCAGAACCCGGCCGACAGCGGCAAGGGCTTCTCGCTGGCGCAGAAGATGGTTGGCCGCGCGTGCGGTCTGCCGGAAGGCCAGGGCGTGCGCCCGGGCACGTACTGCGAACCGAAGATGACCTCGGTCGGCTCGCAGGACACCACGGGCCCGATGACGCGCGACGAACTGAAAGACCTGGCGTGCCTCGGCTTCTCGGCCGACCTCGTCATGCAGTCGTTCTGCCACACCGCCGCCTATCCGAAGCCGGTGGACGTGAAGACGCACCAGACGCTGCCGAACTTCATCAGCAACCGTGGCGGCATCGCGCTGCGTCCGGGCGACGGCGTGATCCACTCGTGGCTGAACCGCATGCTGCTGCCCGACACCGTCGGCACCGGCGGCGACTCGCACACGCGCTTCCCGATCGGCATCAGCTTCCCGGCAGGCTCGGGTCTGGTGGCCTTCGCGGCCGCCACCGGCACGATGCCGCTGGACATGCCCGAATCGGTGCTCGTGCGCTTCAAGGGCAAGATGCAGCCGGGCGTCACGCTGCGCGACCTCGTGAATGCGATCCCGCTATGGGCGATCAAGCAAGGCTCGCTGACGGTCGCCAAGCAAGGCAAGAAGAACATTTTCTCGGGCCGCATTCTCGAAATCGAAGGCCTGCCCGATCTGAAGGTCGAGCAAGCATTCGAACTCTCGGACGCATCGGCTGAACGTTCGGCTGCCGGTTGCACGGTGCACCTGAACAAGGAACCGATCATCGAATACCTCAACAGCAACATCACGCTGCTGAAGTGGATGATCGCCCAGGGCTACCAGGACCCGCGCAGCCTGCAGCGCCGTATCAAGGCGATGGAAGCATGGCTGGCCGATCCGCAACTGCTCCAACCGGATGCCGACGCCGAGTACGCCGCCGTCATCGAAATCGACCTGGCCGACGTGCATGAGCCGATCGTGGCCTGCCCGAACGATCCGGACGACGTGAAGACGCTGTCGGACGTCGCCGGCGCCAAGATCGACGAGGTGTTCATCGGCTCGTGCATGACCAACATCGGTCACTTCCGTGCCGCGTCGAAGCTGCTCGAAGGCAAGCGCGACATTCCGGTCAAGCTGTGGGTCGCGCCGCCGACCAAGATGGACCAGAAGCAGCTGACCGAAGAAGGCCACTACGGCGTGTTCGGCACGGCTGGCGCGCGTACCGAAATGCCGGGCTGCTCGCTGTGCATGGGCAACCAGGCACAGGTGCGCGAAGGCGCAACGGTCATGTCGACCTCGACGCGTAACTTCCCGAACCGCCTGGGCAAGAACACGAACGTGTACCTCGGCTCGGCGGAACTGGCGGCGATCTGCTCGCGTCTGGGCAAGATCCCGACCAAGGAAGAGTACATGGCCGATATGGGCGTGCTCAACGCCAACGGCGACAAGATTTATCAGTACATGAACTTCGACCAGATCGCCGACTTCAAGGAAGTGGCCGATACGGTGACGATGTAAGTGTGATGCTGGAGTACGGCGCGGGACTTTAGTTCTAGATCTGCGCCGTAGCACCAGACAGTGGCGCCGCAGGCTGAATGCCTGCGGCGCCATTTTTTTGGTTCGTCGAGGTGCTTCCTTATGAGCCGGGGTCGAGCGAGCCGTTGCGAGAAGCGATGACTGCCCGGACGACCAGCATGATGCGTTCGACCCGTGCGCCGGGCCGGATTCGGCCTGCACGTTCGAGTTCGGCAAGCCCATGCAAAGCTGCCCAAAAGGTCTCGGTCACGTTCTCGACATCTATGCAGAACGGCGCGACGACCGATGCGAGCGCTTCGAAACCGGCCCGCAGTTCCGGCCGCGTTTCGGCGTCGGCAAACCGCAGATTGGTCGGAAGCGTGAACATCGCCTCGTAGAGCGCGGGACACCGCGCTGCGAAGCCGAGATAGGCCACGGCGACATTCTCGACGGCGTTTTCTTGCCCCGCCGCTCCATGCGCCGCTTCCCGCAGCGCTACCGTGAGTTCCTGAAAGCCCTCGAGAGCAACGGCTGAAACGATCGCGTCCCGGTTCTCGAAATGCGAGTAGAGGACTGGCTGGCTATATTCGATCTCTTCGGCGAGGCGGCGAACCGTGACGGCGTCCCACCCATCGCGCTCCGCGATCACGCGCGCTGCCGCGACGATGCGGGACTCGCGCTCAGCCCGTTGCCTGCCTTTGCGCTCGGCAATACTCAACTTGTCCTCTCCCTGACCCCGATGGTCCACATGGCCTGTGATGATACGGAAGCTTGAAAATATAGCAACGCTAGATTATATTCCGCCACTACACCACGAAGCATAGGACTCTGCGATGCATTGGCTTTCGTTCGGACTGGCGCTGTTTCTCGCCCTCGCGATTATCGCGATCGGCACCCAATATCTCGTTAGGCCGATGACCGCGACACGCAGTTTCGGTCTGCCGCTTCCAGAAAACGGCGCCAACACTGCCTGGTGGCTTCGCCTCAAGGGCGTGCGCGACATTGCGTCGGGATTGGCGGTCCTGGCGTTCATGGTGTGGGGCACGCCGCTCGGGATCGGCATCGTCCTGCTCGTGGAAGCCGTCATTCCGGTTGGCGACATGTCGCTCATTCTTGCCGCGAAGGGCTCCACCAAAAGCGCCTTCGGCATGCATGGCGCGACGGCCGCGCTGATGGTCTTCACCGCGATTTCGATGATGATGGGAGGGCGCTGAGATGGTCCACACGCTTTCGATCTGGCTGCTCGCCGCCGGCTTCTTCGGCGCAGGTCTCTTCAACGCGATCGGCACGCCCGCTTCGCAAGGCGATTACGCCCGGTGGGGTTACCCGCGCTGGTGGGGTCGTTTGACCGGCGCACTGGAGATGCTGTCCGCCGTGCTGATCGCGCTTCCGGCAACTCGCATGATTGGCCTGGCGCTCGGGACGCTCATCATTGCGGCTGCGGTGTTGACCGTTCTGCGTCACCGCGACTTCTCGCACCTTGTGCCGCTGGGTGTGTTTGTCGCTGTGATCGCGATCGCAGGAATCTCCGCTTGAAAGGGCCGCGCGCTGATCTGCACATCCCGCACAGTCAGCGCGCGAATGCCAACGCGAGGTACTCAGCCATTCCCGCCGTGAAAGAGCGTCAGCCTGTTCGTCACCGAAGTCACACCCTGCACCGAACGCGCAACGTCTTCCGCCTGGCGGATCTGGTCGCCAGTGCGAACCGTGCCGCTCAGCGTCACGGCGCCGCTGCGCGCGCGCACGAAAACGCCGGACACGTTGAATCCCTGCGCCCTCGACAACGCACGTCGCACGGCACGGGCAAGTGCGCGGTCCGCCTTCTTCTCGCTGGGCGCCGCCTGGGTCGTGCTCGGCGCCATCGACGCGTCAGTTGGCGCATTTGCCGATTGGGCATGCGCCATGCCAGCGGCGGTCAACAGAAAAGACGCCAACACGGCGCATCGCAGATTCGATTTCATGACCCACTCCTGACAGTGCCGCGCAGGGACGCGCCGGCAGCAAGCCATATTGCACCACCACGCGAACACCCGCTCCGAAGGCGCTCGTATCGCGACGCCGCACTACACGGCCGCGGATGCCGCCGCCACGCCCAGAAAGGTCTGCACGATTCCTCGCTTGCGCTGGCTGTGCAGGCAGGCCACCGAATCGATATTGCAGCCGCGCAGTTCCTCCACCGGGATGGCAACGCAACGCGCGCACTCGGGAATCTCGCGTTCGAGCACGAATCCGATGCCGAGGCCTTGCCGCACGGCTCGGCATTAATTTGACTGGCACCGGGTACGCGCTCTAAGCTCGATGCCGTTGCGGTTCTGGCGACCCGCCCTGTTGACGCCTGGTGAGATTCGTAATGAGCAAAGAGATCGACTACCTCAATCCCGCCCTCCCTCGGGGCCTGCGGCGAGTGGCGATGCCCGTGGTCGACGCGACCACGGCAACGCTGAATGGCTATGGCAAGCTGGTGGACGACCCGCACGCATGCCAGGTGGAAATCGTCCAGTGGCCTGCGATGGGGTCAAGGCCGATCGACCCGGGAACCGGCGACGAAGCGGGCACGACCGAAGGCACGTTCGTGAGCGAATGGCGCGGCGACATTCTCTACGGGCGAAACGAAGCCGTAGGCGGCAACTATGTTCTCGCCTACGCAACGGAGCCGGAAGACGCACGCGAAGACAACGCCGCCGCACCCGAACGCATGTTGATATGGCATGCGAACTATCACCCGGACGGCGGGCAACTGTTCTTTCCGCTCGATCATCGCCCGTTCTACGTGCCGCTGGCATTGCCGGGCGACGATATTACGCCGGAGAAGTTCGTGTGCTTCCGCTTCGACGGACGCCAGGGTCTCTATATCCACCCCAACATCTGGCATGAAGGCGTGTTCACGCTCGAGGGGACGCAGCGATTCTTCGACAAACAAGGCGCTGTTCATGCGCGCGTCTCGGTCGAATTTGCGTCGGAGTTCGGCTGTCTGCTCGAGGCCGCCATCGCGCGTGACTAGCGCGCGTTGCACCCGCAGATGCACGGAGACGGATGAGGCTAGCGGACGTCGCTCGAGCGGGTCACGTCCTTTGCTTCCGCGTCGACGGCATCGCTGTGCTGCAATGCAGGCTGCCGTTCAGGCGTTTCGCCTTGCGCCATGCCTTCCTTGAATCCCTTCACCGCGACGCCCAGATCGCCGCCGATGTTCCGTAGCTTGTTCGTACCGAAAACCAGTGCCACGATCAGAAGAACGATCATCCAATGCCAGATGCTCAATGAACCCATAACTGAAAATCCTCTCTTTGCCGTCGCAAGCGTCGCTTGCGACGAATGACATGAACGTTGCGGCCCGAACCGGCGTATCGCCCGATGTGCCGCAGGCGTATTGGAACGCGCGGACGTGTCTCGCTCGTTTCCTGGAACGGCGGTTTTGTATGCGCATGTACGCATGCGCCCTGTAGATACATGCAAATACAAAAGGGAGCCGGGTCCGCCAATTTGCGCGCGAATCCCGGCGTCAGCGCGGTCGTCGCACGACCGCCTTTCAAACGGTTCCAGACAAGCGTTTAATATCGGCTGCAACGTCTCTTTGGGAGCCCTCCCATGCTTAGGGTCCTTGAACCGGGCGACTACTTCGGCACCACTTCCCTGCGCTACGGTAGTGACGGCATCTCGCTCGTGGAGACCGATTTCGCCACGGATCTGATCATTCCGCAGCACGAGCATGTCAATCCGTTTTTCTGTTTCGTGCTGAACGGTTGCGGAACCCGATCCTGGCCGGCCCGCCGCGGTCAAGACGGGCCGATGTCACTGACGTTTTTCCCCGCAGGCGTGCCCCATGCCAACACCTGGTACGGGGCCGGCGGCAAAGCCCTCCATCTCGAGTTTTCGACTTCGTGGGCACAGCGCCTTGGCGGCCGGACCCGGGTGCTCGATCGTCCCGATGACTTTGCAGGCGGCGCACCGCTGTCGTTCATGCGCCGCCTGGTCCGCGAATGCCGTGAGCAGGATTCGGCGACGTCGCTGGCCGTCGAAGGGCTGGTACTCGAACTTCTCGCCGCGTGCGAGCGGTCCGTCCCGCGCGCGCCGACGGTTGGCGGTTCGCGCCGCTGGCTCACTCGCGTGGAAGCCATGCTGCACGATCGCTTTCGCGAGACGTTGGCGCTCGATGAAATTGCTTCGGAGAACCATGTTTCTGCCGACCACCTCGCGCGTGAATTCCGCAAGCACGTTGGCTGTACGGTCGGAGAGTACGTGCGCCAGCTGCGGCTCGATTTCGCCTGCGCTCAATTAACGAGTGGACGCCTTTCGCTCGCCGCGATTGCCGAGGCCGCCGGCTTTGCCGATCAAAGCCACTTTACGCGGGTCTTTCGGCGCAGCATGGGGCTGACACCAGGCGCGTATCGCGCGCAGCTGCTCGAAGATCGCTCCCGTACCAAAGATTGACGGTCCGGTACAAGACTCACGGTGCGGCCACGGCCTAAAGTGGCTCGCATGTTCGACACGAACTGACGTTCCTGGAGATCGATGTGAGCCCACATGCCTGTCCTTATTTGACGCGCCTTGACGTCCTCTACGCCTTCGGCGAAATCATCGACGTGCCCGCCCTCGTGGCGGCAAACAGCCATCCCTGGTACAACCAGACGCTATGCGAGGTAAACCAGTCGGTCGTTCGACTGGGTGTCGTGGAGGGCGCATATCACTGGCACAAACACGACGCACAGGACGAGTTCTTTTATGTCGTAAGCGGACACTTCCTGATCGATCTCGAGGACCGGGTCGTCGATCTGAGCCCGGGGCAAGCGTTTGTCGTGCGTAAAGGCCAGCTGCACCGCCCGCGAGCGCCGGAGAAGACAGTGATCCTGATGGTCGAGTCAGCGGGCATCGTTCCCACAGGCGACACGCCACACCCGCTCGTCTGACAAATTTACAATACCGTAAGCCACCCGCAGCCATAGGGCATATCCACGAAACCCAGGTACACCACCTAGATAAATCTGATTGACGATTTCGATGTCGTCTGACAACAATATCCAGGGTGATCGAGTCAGCCGCTCCTGTTCGATCTCGCCGCTGTAACCGTGCCTCCGTTCGCATTAGCGTCGCCACGCGGCCCAATCGCCGCCGAAGTCGAGCCACGCCCCCTGCAGCAAAACAATCCAGCGAGACAACATAGGAGAACGAATCAAATGGCAACTCATGACCAGGACGATCCCCTGTCCTCCGAAGCCCCCGCCTCGCCCAAACGGCGCGCGTTCATGGCCTTTGCCGGCGCGTCCGCAGGCGCAAGCCTCCTCGCCGCCAGCCGCGCAGCGGCAGCAGCCGATTCCATGTTTCCCACGCCTGCCACATTCGAAAGAAAGATTCCGCAGCCGCCCGGCCACGCAGCGGGCGACCCGATCTGGGGCCCGGACGGCCAGGCCACGGCGATCATCAGGAGGCTTGCCCACGTCGATCGCTCGCTGTTCTCCCGCGCCGACTTTCACGTGACGAGCTACGGTGCGCGCACACTCCCCGCCTCCGCACTGATTACGTCGACCGCGTGGCCGGGCGGCAAGATTCCATGGGTGACGGGCGGCACGGAACAGACCGCGCATCCGACCAGCGATCTGCAAAGCCCGGGCTCGGGCGTGATGGTGCCGTGCGACTACACGGGCACGCAATACGACTCAAGCACGGCGATCAATGCCGCGATTGTCGACGCGAGCCGTGCCGGTGGCGGCCGCGTGGTGGTGCCGTCCGGCAACTGGTACTGCGGCGGTCCCATCGTGCTGCTGAGCCACGTGAACCTCCACCTCGAATCGGGCTGCACGATCTATTTCAGCCCGAATCCTGCCGACTATGCGAAAAACGGCCCATACAAGACGGCGAACGGCAATCTCTACCACACGCGCTGGCAGGCGAACGACTGCCTGAATTTCGGCTCGCCGATCTACGCATTCCGCCAGACCAACATCGCCGTGACCGCCGACGACAACACCTGCGTGCTGAACGGTCAAGCGATGACGCCGATGCAGCTGAGCACCCAGGCGCCGACCTCGTGCTGGTGGACCTACAAGGGAAGCAGCAACACCTACGGTTGCGCCGGTTCCTCGACGCCTTCCCAGGCCTATGTGAATCCGAACAACGTCGCGCTAACGAGCCTCCCCGCTGGCCAGATCCAGAACCTGCAGGCGAACGTATCCTTCACGAATCAGTACGGCGTGACGACTTCGCTGATGACCCTGCTCACGGGCACGGGCTGGAACCAGGACCAGAACTATCTGCCCGCGCTCTCCGAACTGCGCGTGCCCATCGAGAACCGCATTTTCGGCAACGGTCACTATCTGCGTCCGTGCATGATCGAGTTCATCGGCTGCACCAATGTGTATCTGCAGAACTACCACACGCAGAACACGCCGTTCTGGCAACTCCATCCCACCGATTGCACGAACGTGGTGATCGACGGCGTGTTTGCCGACAGCATCGGACCGAACAACGACGGCTTCGATCCGGACGCGTGCAATCACGTGCTGGTGCAAAACGTTCAGTTCAACACCGGCGACGACTGCATCGCGATCAAGTCCGGCAAGTATCTCGACACCGAGTACGGTCCGATGCAGAACATCGTCGTGCAGAACTGCACGATGCAAAGCGGCCATGGCGGTCTGACGATCGGCAGCGAAATGAGCGCGGGCGTGCGCAACGTCTACGCTCGCAATCTGACGATGCAGAACGAGAACTGGGCGAGCAATCCGCTCAATATCGCGCTGCGGTTCAAGAGCAACATGAACCGCGGCGGCTTTATCGACAACGTCTGGATCAACGGCGTGACGCTCGCCAACGGCGCAAACCTCGCGGGGAAATACGGCGGCGGCTCGCTGGGCGCCGCGATCAGCAAGATCACGGGCACGGGCACGACAGGTCTCGCCACGAACCCGTCGACGGGCCAGGGCGGCCTGATCACGTTCGACTGCGATTACAGCCCGTCCGGCGACGCGGTGCGCTGGAGTCCGTCGGTGATCAGCAACATCAACATCACCAACGTGAACGCGAGCAACGTGTCGGGCGCGGTGTCCTACTCGATGCCTTCGGGCTTCGTCGCCGGGTCGAACTCGTGCTTCCAGGCGATCGTCATGCAGGGCCCCGAGGCGGTCGACTACAACGGTGCGCTGCCGGTGCCGACCGTGAGTCCGATCAGCGGCGTCACGATCTCGAACTGCAACCTCGGCAGCCCGGTGTGCACGGGCGCGGTGCCGACCACGCCGTCGACAGCGGCGACGGCCGCGCCGGGGCCGGTCTTCGCGAGCAACGTGAGCGGCATTACGCTGACCAATGTGGTGATCGCGGGCACCACCTACAACACCTCGCTGACCGCACCGGCGACCTGAAGCCGACGCAACGCACACGGACGCGGGCAAGCGCGTTCCGTGTGCGTTGCGATCGGTTCGTCAGCGTGGTTCCTTGTCTGCCGGAGGTTGCCGGCGTTTCGGCGCCGGCTCGTTTCCGGAGCCCACCGGCTCGCGCGCACAGGCGTCCGGCGGCATGACAAAGGGAATGTCGTCGCGGCAACACGCATATACCGGAAACCCATACGCGTTAGTACCGACGATAGTCGTTGGCCCATGCAGCGGGCACACCGCCTTCATGCTGCCTCCCGAAACTCATTGCTCGATGGCTTATAGCTTACCCCTCGCGGGGCATGGCTCAAGCCTTCTTCACGTAGGCATTGCACCAGCCTTTGGCGTCGACGATCTTGCCGCCATAAGTCGCGCATGGACCATTCGGCGCGCCCGGCTTGCCCTGAAACAGCTGGCAGTTCGCGCAGGTCTGCCCCGCCTGGAAGCGCGGAAACTTGGTCTTGTCGACTTTGCTCGCGTCGGTTTTGTAGCCGAGCGCCATGGCGGTCGGGTCGCTCTCGGAGAGCACCGGCGCGTCGGCGCGCGACTCGCTGGAAAGCGCCGCCGTGGAAGCCACGGAGGCGGCAAGGATCATGAAGCGACGACGGGAAAGCGGCATGGTGGGGCTCCTGAGCATGGAACGTACCCGGCTCTCGTTGTTGCCGATCAGCTGGCCGATTCGTTCGTGTTTTTTCCGTGTGCTATTTATTTATATCACTTCGTGATGCCTTGTAAAGAACGGAAACATTGCAGCACTTCGCATAGCGCTTGTAATTATTTCGCTATGCCAGGCAATTTTAACGGCGAGCGCAAACGCGACGCCACAGCGGCGCCGCATTGACTTCACCAGGCCGCGCAGACCTTGCCGAAATGCGCCCCGGCCTGCTGATGACGAAACGCATCGGCCAGTTCGTCCAGCCCGAACGTCCGGTCGAGCACGGGGCGAATGCCAGCCTGGTCGAGCGCCGCGACGTACTCTTGCTGCTGGCGCCGGCTGCCCACGATCAAGCCCTGCAGGCGCGCCTGCTTCGCCATCAGCGCGGAGGTCGGCACGGTGCCTTCGCGTCCGGTCAACACGCCGATCAGCGCGATGTGGCCGCCCACACGCACCGCGTCGATCGACTGGGCGAGCGTGCCCGGACCGCCGACTTCGATCACGTGATCCACGCCCTTGCCGCCCGTCATGTCGCGCACGAGCGCGCCCCACTTTTCGTGTTGCCGGTAGTTCACCACCTGGCCGGCGCCCAGCGCTTTCGCACGCGCCAGCTTCTCGTCCGACGATGACGTGACGATGACCGAAGCGCCCATCATCTGCGCGATCTGCAACGCCGCGATCGACACGCCGCCGGTGCCGAGCGTCAGCACGGTGTCGCCGGCCTTGAGGCCGCCGTCGGCCACCAGCGCGCGCCATGCGGTGAGTCCAGCCGTCGTAATCGTCGCCGCCTCGGCGTAGCTCCAGCCGTGTGGCGCGAGCGTGAAGGCGCTCGCGGGCCGCACGGCGTGCAAGGTCGCGAAGCCATCCGCGCCGTCGCCGGGCGTCTGCGCGAAGTTGCCCACGGCCTGCCACGGCAACCCGTCCGCCCATTGCGGGAAGAAGCACGACACCACGTGGTCGCCGCGCTTGAATTCCGTCACGCCCGCGCCGACCGCCGACACCACGCCCGCGCCATCGGACATCAGCACGCGCCCATCCGCCGTGGGGATCGCGCCATTGGCGATCAGCAGGTCGTGAAAATTGAGCGAGGTGGCGTGAAGCTCCACGCGGATCTCGCCAGCGCCGGGCGCACCGGGCTCGGCGATCTCGCACAGCTCGATGCGGTCGAGCCCGCCCGGCGCACGCACCACGGCGGCCTTCATGGCCGTGCTCCCTTCGCCTTGCGCGCGGCGTCGATCAGGCCGTCGAGCCAGTCCTGGTGCCCGTTGATCATCGGATTCGGACGCGTTTTCGCCAGCGTCACAGCCGGTTTGCCCGTCTGCGATTCCTGCGTGAGCACGCGCACGCGGCCGCCGGCAAGGTCTTCGATGAGCCAGGCGTGAATCACGTCCAGACGCGTTTCTGCGTCGCCCTCGGCCCAGCCGTGCCACGCCACGCGCGCGGGCTGGCCCGCGGCCGGCGGCACGTGCTCGGTCACTTTGGCCTGCACCGGAAAGCCGAAGGTCTTGAACTGAAAACGCGCGCCCGCGCTCAGCTCGGGGCCCAGGCCGTCGTGGAAGCCGACATCGGCGGAATTGCTGTAATAGCTCGGCCACACGGTCGCGTTGTTGAGCAGCGGCCAGACGTCGGCAGTGGAGAGGCCCGCCACGATCACTTCGTTGGAACAGAAGTTATCGGTCGTGCCGGGCAAGTAGTCTTCGGGCCAGATAATCTCGTTCATGTTCGTTACCTTTCGATGCTGTCGGTTTCGGTGCGGTGGACACGAGAAATCATGCGGGCTATGCTGAAATAAATCCAATCGCGACTCATTATTTCGGCCATAAATCATGTTGATATCAGAATGCTCGATCTGAACCTCTTGCGGGCGCTCGACGCCCTGCTCGACGAACGCAACGTCACGCGCGCCGCGCAGCGTCTGTCGCTCACGCAGCCGGCCGTGAGCGCGATGTTGACGCGTCTGCGTGAGAGTTTCGGCGATCCGCTGTTCGTGCGCTCGCAACGTGGCATCGTGCCGACCGAACGCGCGCTGCAACTGGCCGCGCCGCTCAAGCAGGTCTTGAGCGAGATCGAGCAGATGCTGCAGCCGCAGGCCTTCGCACCGGCCGAGGCCGAGATGACGCTCACCCTCGCTTCGACCGACTACGCGTTACGCGCCGTCGTCGTGCCGTATCTCGCGCGGCTGCGGGAAACGGCGCCCGGCGTGCGCGCCGTCATCGTGCCGGTGCAGCACGAGCGCCTGCAGGCACAACTGGAAAGCGGCGACGTCGATCTAGCCCTGATCACACCGGAGACCACGCCCGCCGACCTGCATGCACGGCGCCTGTTCGACGAGCGCTACGTGTGCGTGATGCGCGCGGATCACCCCGCCGCCCAGCGGCGGCTCACGCTGGAGCGCTTTTGCGCGCTCGATCATGCGCTGGTGTCGTATGAGGGCGGGAGCCTGAGCGGCGTCACGGATGAGGCGCTGGCGCGCGTGGGGCGTACGCGTCGCGTGACGGTGTCGGTGAACAGCTTTCTCGTGCTGCCCGATATCTTGCTGACGAGCGACCTGATTGCGGTCGTGCCGTCACGGCTCGTGAAGGACGCAGCGGGGCTCGCCGTGATCGAGCCGCCGCTCGCGATACCGGGGTTCACCAAGACGCTCGCGTGGCACGAGCGCACGCATCGCTCGCCAGGGCATCAGTGGGCGCGCGCGTTGTTGTTCGAGACGTGTGAGGCGTTGGCGGGCGAGGCGCGGGGGTGACGTCGTCCCGTCGGCGCGCACGATGCCATCAGCAGGACGGGCTGCCGTTGGCCGTGCAGAACGCCGCGGGCGCCCCCGCGATGAGCGGGAGCGGCATGACGGGTCCTGGCGGTGGCGGCACGATCCTCACGGCGCCGCACCACGAGGTATGGCTGTGCCCCGCGCTGGGCACGCAGGGCGCAACGGCCGCGCGCAGTTCCTCGGCCGCTTCCTCGCTCAGTTCGTTGCGTTCGCGCGCTTCGAGCGCCGGACGCAACTGGTCGTCCAGCCATGACGCGAACGCGACGACACAGCCCGCCGCGACGGCCAGCAGCACGACCCGCGCCTTGTGCTCGCGCAGCTTGATGAGCAGGCGCACCGTCGCCGGGCGCCCTGCAATGGGCGCCTCGCGCCCGGCGGCGGCCCGCACTGCCGCTCCTTCGATGATTCTCGTTGCCACTGTTTATTCGTTTTGCTCTTGTGATTGCGCCTGGCGCCCGTATCGAGGCATACGGGTTAACGGCAGGTCGGCCCAATCCGAAAGGGGCGCAACGAAAATATTTGAAAGCCTTAGTGGCCTTCGCGCGAGCGCTCCGCAAACGCGAACACGGTTTCGCGGAACCGCTCCACCGCCGGATTGCGCACGGCGGGCTTCGTCACGAGATGAAGCGGCGCGCGAAACGCCTCGTCCCCAGCCACGCGGCAGTAGCGCACGCTCTCCTGCTGGTAGCGCCGCATCGAAGCCGGCACGAGCGTCACGCCGCCGCCCGCGGCCACGAGATTGATCGCGGTGACCATGCGCGGCACCTCGTCGACCACGCGCAGCTGCACGCCCTGGGCTTCGCAGGCGCGCACGAAATCGGCGTACATGCCGGGGGCGCCGGGCCGCCGCACGAAGATGAACGGCTCGCCCGCGAGGCGCTTGAGCGACACCGCCCGCGTCCCCGCCAGCCGGTGGCCCGCCGGCAGCACGAGCAGCATGTGCTCCTGGGCGATGCGCTCGAAGCGCAGCTCGGCGGGCGTCTCGATCGGTTTGCGCAGGATCGCGACATCGACCTGCCCGTTCATCATCATCTCGATGATCTCGGCCGCGTTGATCTCGCTGAGCTCGATGGCGATGTCGGGATGCGCGTCGCGATACGCGCGGATCACGGCTGGCGCGAGCGGATGAAACGCGGCCGAACTCGTGAGCGCCACATGCAGCTTGCCCACCTGCCCGAGGGCCACCCGCCGCGCGTGTGTCACGCCCTGCTCGAGCGTGCGCAGAAGGTTGCGCGCGCAAGCAGCGAACGCCTCGCCCGGCGCGGTCAGCTCCACGCCGCGCGGCTGCCGCGTGAACAGCGCAAAGCCCAGTTCCTGCTCGAGTTCCTGGATCTGCTGCGAGAGCGGCGGTTGCTGCATGTGCAGGCGCGCGGCCGCACGCGTGAACTGGCGCTCTTCGCAAACCGCGAGGAAGTAGCGCAGGTGACGTAGCTCCATCGGGACACTCCGGCAGAAGTAATCGGTATAGGCATTGGATATGGCAACCCCATCCGATATGTATTTTACATTTGCCGCGCGACTCCCTAGTCTGTGAGGAAAACACCAACGACGACCTCCGGAGACATATGCAATCCATTCTCGAAGCAGGCCCGGCGGCGCTCGACGCGCCCCGCCTCACCACCTCGCAGGTGCGCCGCGCCGTGCTCGCCTCGGTCATCGGCAACGGGCTCGAGTGGTTCGACTTCCTCATCTACGGCTACTTCGCGAAGACCATCGCGCACGTGTTCTTCCCCGTGCAGAGCAGCTTTCTGTCGATCACGCTCACGCTCGCCACGTTCGCGATCGGCTTCGTCGTGCGGCCGCTCGGCGGCGTGGTGATCGGCGCATTCGCCGACCGCTACGGGCGGCGCAAGACCCTGTCGGCGCTGATCGTGCTGATGGCGGCGAGCACGCTGCTCATGGGCGTCACGCCCGGCTATGCGTCGATCGGCATCGCCGCGCCGCTCATCGTGCTGCTTGCGCGCATCCTGCAAGGGCTGTCGGTGGGCGGCGAGTTCGCCACCGCCGCCTCGATGCTCACCGAGTACGCGCCGCCCGGCCGCAAGATGTTCTATGGCAGCTTCCAGATGACGTCCCAGGCCGTCGCGCTGCTGCTGTCTTCGGCGTGCAGCCTCCTGCTCACCACGCGGCTCTCGCCGGCGGCGCTCGTCGAATGGGGCTGGCGCGTGCCCTTTCTGCTCGGCGCGCTGGTCGGCCCGGTGGGCTTCTATATCCGCCACAAGGTCGCCGAATCGCCGGAGTTCGTGCAGTTGCGCGAGCGCCTCGGCCATGCGCCGCGCCAGTCCTTGCGCACGTTCCTGCGCGAGCGCGGCGACGCGGCGCTGTGCGCGGTCGGCGTGATCGCCGTGGGCGCGGCGACCAACTATCTCTGGCATTCGTATATGCCGCTCTATGTCGAGCGCCAGCTGCATCTACCGCTCAAGAGCGCGCTGCTCGGCACAGCGGTGTCGGGGCTCATCGGCATCGTCGGCTATCCGCTCGCGGGCAAGCTCGCCGACCGCTTCGGCGCGTACCGGCTGTTCCTGCCCGTGACGCTCGTGTGGATCTGCGCCGCCTGGCCGCTCTTCGCCTGGGTCCTCGCCGCGCCCACGCCCGAGCGCGTGTTCGCCGCGCAGATGGTCGCCACCGTCGTGCTGAGCCTGATGTCGGGCGCGCACCCCGGCATGCTCACGCAGCTGTTCCCCACGTCCACGCGCTCCACGGGCGTCGCGCTCTCGTACAACATCGCCGTCACGCTGTTCGGCGGCATGGCGCCGCTCACGGTCTCGACGCTGATCGGTGTGACCGGTTCGCGCATCGTGCCGGCGTGGTATCTCATCGTCACGGGCATCGTGTCGCTCGTGCTGGTCTTTGCGAGCGTGTCGGGCCGGCGTCTCTTTCGCGAGCCCAATGCGTGGCCGGCCGAGTCGGAGCTGGAATGAGCGAGCCGTCCATCGTGAGCGACGTGAGCCGCGCGAGCGATCAACGCCCGCGCAACGAGTACCCGGTGCGCGCGATCGGCGAGGTGATGCTGCGCGTCGTCACGGCGCAAGGCAGCGGCAGCGTGCCGATGTTCGTGGGCGGCTGCACCCAGAGCGAGCGCGCCACGCGTGCCCTCGTGGTGCTGCACGGCCGCCTGCGCGACGCCGACGCCTATTTGCGCTCGACGCTGCGCGCCCGCGCCGCCTCCTCCGCGCATGACGACGACACGCTCGTCGTGGTGCCGCAGTTCCTCGCCAGCGCCGATGTCGAACATCACCGCGCGCCAGCGCACCTGCTGCACTGGGAATGGACCGCCTGGATGGGCGGAGCCGATGCGCGCGGTCCGGCGCCCTTGAGTTCGTTCGACGCGCTCGATGCCCTCGTCGCGCAGCTTGCCGACCGCGCCCGTTATCCGGCGCTGCGCGAAATCGTGATCGCCGGGCATTCGGGCGGCGCCCAGGTCGCGCATCGCTATGCGATCCTGAGTGCCGCGCCCGAGCGATGCGCGCAGCGCGGCGTGACCCTGCGCTTCGTGATCGCGAATCCCTCCTCCTGGGTGTATTTCGATTCGTTGCGCCCGCAACCGGATGGCGGCTTCGCGCCTGCGGATCGCACCGCATGCCCCGACGTCGACGACTGGAAGTACGGCATGCGCAAGCTCCCGCGCTATGCGGCGGCCATGCACGATGCCACCACGCTCGAGCGCCGCTACCTTGAAAGAGAAGTGGTCTATCTGGCAGGCGAGCGCGATTGCGACCCCGTGCATCCGGCGCTCGACCGTTCCTGCGCGGCCAGCGCGCAGGGGCCGCACCGGCTCGCGCGGGCCCGCGCCTACTTCGCCTACCTCGGCGCCCGGCATCCCCAGTTGCGCCATACGTGGTTCGAGGTGCCGGGTGCGGGCCACAACGCCGAGGCCATGTTCCTCTCCGGGGCAGGCATACGCGCCCTGTTCGGCGCGCACGCCACGATAGACGCGGCACGCGCCGCGAGCACGGAGCAAAGCACAGGCGGCGCAGACGATTGAAGCGGGCGGCCGTCGTATCATAGCGGCTCGATTCCCGCCGGCTGCGCGCACTCGCCCGGCCGCCCAACGACCGCCATGAGACGCCTTCCCCCGCTCAACGCCCTGCAGATTTTCGAAACGGTCGCCCGCTACGGCAGCTTTACGCGCGCGGCCGAGCACCTTTGCCTCACACAGGGCGCAGTCAGCCGGCAGATCCTCGCGCTCGAGCAGTACTATGGCCTGCCGCTCTTTCGCCGCTCGTCCAAAGGTCTCACGCTCACCGCCGAAGGCGAGCAACTGCTGCCGGCCGTGCGCGACGGCTTCGGGCGTATCGAAGAAGCCTCGCAGCGCCTCACGCGCCAGCGCACCGAGCTTGCGCTCAAGGTCCCGACCTGCGTGATGCGCTGGATGCTGCCGCGCATCATGCGCTTCCAGAACGAGCACCCCGACCTGCAGATCCAGATCACGACCACCTGGGGGCACGAAGTCGACTTCCAGGCCGAGCCGTTCGACGCGGCGATCATCTACGGTTCGTCGCCCGGCGCCGACGTGCATGCGGTGCCGCTCTTCGACGAATACCTCACGCCCGTCTGCACGCCCGAGGTGCTGTCGCGCCGCCCGCTCGTCGAGCCCGACGACCTCGCGCATCAGACCCTGCTGCACCCCACGCGCGACCACGCCGACTGGCGCCTGTGGCTCGCGCAGGCGGGCGCGAAACAGGTCGATGCCGATCTCGGTCCCACCTTCGAATCGCTCGATCTCGCGGCCACGGCCGCCATGCAAGGCTTCGGCGTCGCCATTACCGACCGCACGCTCGTGCGCGAGGATGTCGAGACCCGCCGCCTCGTCATGCCCTTCGACCTCGCCGTGCCCACGGGCTCGCGCTACTATTTCGTGTACCCCGAGTGCGTGGCCCAGCAGAAGAAGGTGCAGCTGTTCAGCGACTGGATGGGCCGGGACCGCTCGACGCCGTAGCGCGCCATGAGGGCCGTGCATGGCGGCCATGAGAATTAATCGATTGCATGCGGGCCGCTCTTTCGGCGTAATGGGGCGCTCCGCGCAAGGCCCGATCTTCCGGCAACCTCGCATTTGTCACACCATGCGGCCGCGCGCCGCCCGAAGGGAGACCGACCATGCAGAGCGCCGCGCAGGCCCGCTCGAAGCTGCCCGATGTAGGCACGACGATTTTCACGGTAATCGGCCAGCTTGCCGCCGAGCATCAGGCGCTGAACCTCTCGCAAGGCGCGCCGAATTTCGACCCGAGCGCGAAACTCGTCGACGATGTGGCCGCCGCCATGCGCGCGGGCCACAACCAGTACGCGCCGATGGCGGGGCTGGCCGACCTGCGCGAAGCGCTCGCTGTGAAGTTCGAAACGCTCCATGGCGCCCACTACGATCCGTCGAGGGAAGTGACCGTGCTCGCGAGCGCGAGCGAGGGCCTGTACTCGACGATCAGCGCGCTCGTGCATCCCGGCGACGAAGTGATCTATTTCGAGCCCGCGTTCGACAGCTATGCGCCCATCGTGCGCCTGCAGGGCGCGCAGCCCGTGGCGATCAAGCTCGCGCAGCCGCATTTCCGCGTCGACTGGGACGCCGTGAGCGCGGCCATCACGCCGCGCACGCGCATGATCATCGTGAACACGCCGCACAATCCCACGGCCACGATCTTCGGCGAGGACGACATCGCGCGGCTCACGGCGCTCACGCGCAACACCGACATCGTGATTCTCTCCGACGAGGTGTACGAGCACGTGGTGTTCGACGGCGCGCCGCACCGGAGCATGGCGCGCTATCGCGAGCTGGCTGAGCGCAGCGTGATCGTATCGTCGTTCGGCAAGTCGTATCACGTCACGGGCTGGCGGGTGGGCTATTGCCTCGCCCCCGCCGTGCTGATGGACGAGATCCGCAAGGTCCACCAGTTCATGGTCTTTTCGGCCGACACGCCCATGCAGTATGCGTTCACGCAGGCGCTTGCCGAGCCGCAGAGCTATCTGGGACTCGCGGCCTTCTACCAGCACAAGCGCGACCTGCTCGCGCGCGCGCTGTCAGCCTCGCGCTTCGAACTGCTGGCGAGCGAAGGCAGCTTTTTCATGCTCGCGCGCTTCCGCTCCTTCTCCGACGAGCGCGACAGCGACTTCGTGCTGCGGCTCATCCGCGATGCGCGCGTGGCGACGATTCCGCTCTCGGCGTTCTACACCGACGGCACCGACGAAGGCATCATCCGCCTGAGCTTCGCCAAGGATGACGAAACATTGCTCGAAGGCGCACGCCGCCTTTGCGCGATCTAGCGCACCGGATTCGAAACACAACGAAACTGCCTGGAACTGGCAGGCAAGGAGATCACCATGAAGCGACTCAACGCGCTCCTCGCGCTCGCATGCGTGTACGGCGTACTCGGCCCGGCATCGGCATTCGCCGATGCGAACCTGTTGCGCTTCGGCGTCGAGGCGCAGTATCCGCCGTTCGAAACCAAAGCCTCGGACGGCACGCTGCAAGGCTTCGATATCGACATCGGCAATGCCGTGTGCGCGAAGGCGGGCATGACCTGCAAATGGGTCGAAACCTCGTTCGACGGCCTGATTCCCGCGCTGCAGGGCCGCAAGTTCGACGCCATCAACTCGGCGATGAACGCGACCGAAAAGCGCCGCGAGGCCATCGACTTCACCACGGTGATCTATCGTGTGCCGAGCCGACTGATCGCGCGCAGTGACAGCGGACTCGTGGCCACCGCCACGTCGCTCAAGGGCAAACGGGTCGGCGTGCTGCAGTCGTCGATTCAGGAAACCTACGCAAAGGTGCACTGGGAGCCGGCCGGCGTGACGGTGGTGCCCTACCAGGACCAGAACCAGATTTACGCGGACCTCGGCGCGGGCCGTCTCGATGCAACGCTCGTGCTCGCGCCCGCAGGCCAGAAGGGCTTTCTTTCGCAGCCTGACGGCAAGGGTTTCGCGTTCGTGGGCGAAGCCGTGCGCGACGACAGGATTCTGGGCAGCGGCGTGGCGTTCGGCATCCGCAAGGGCGATACGGCCTTGCGCGAGCGCCTGAACGCGGCCATCGCGAAGATCGAGTCCGACGGCACGGTCACCTCGCTCGCGCACAAATACTTCGGCGACATCGACGTTTCGCCCAAGTAATACCCCGCACTCAGGGGCGGGCGCATGGCATGAGTCAGCGCCGCCCCTCGCGCGAATTGCGGTTCACGTGGGCGTCGTTCTTCGTGCGCTCCTGGTACTCATCGCCGCCCCAGCGGTCCGTGTCCTCCTGCCCGCTTTCCACGTCGCTATGCCCCTGGCGGCCCACCGAGCGCGGCTCGTGCGGGTGGCGCCGCGCGAGCGGCTCGCTGCTTTCATGCTGCGGACGCTTGACGTTAGTGCCGTCGTCGTCCGGGGTCTCGTGATGCTTCATGGTTGCCTCCTTGTCTGCGCAACGCGCCGCCGCTCATTCGCGCAGCGGCTCGACGCTGCGGGTCGGGTCGAAGTCGGCCCAATGGCCCTGCTGCCAGCGGCCGTCGGCGCGCTCGATCTCCATGCCGCCCGCCGCGCCCAGTACCTGCGCGGCCGTGTGCTGCGTGCCGGGGCTCACGTGCACGGCCACCAGCACGCCGGACTCGCGCGCCTTCGGCGTGCCGTCGGGCTCGTGGCCGATGTCGGGCTGGCGCCCCTTGCCGCCGCCCCTCGTCTGCCATAGCGCGCCCGCGAGCGTGCCCACATAGGCGCCCACGCCGGCGGCCACCGCCAGCACCACCAGCGAGTGAAACACGACGTACGAGATCAGCACGCCGAGCACGAGGCCGAGCACCGCGCCCGCCGCCGCTCCCGTGGCCGCGCCGAGCGACGTGTCGCGCGCGCCCGGGTCGACGAACTCGTCGCCGCCCACCGGATAGCGCGCGTGCTGGCCGCTCGGGTTCACGAAGAACGAGGCGACATCCTCGCCGACGAAGCCGCTCGAATGCAGCTTGTCGACGGCCGCTTCCGCTTCGTGCAGGGTCGTGAAGCGGCTTGCAACGATCATGGACATGGCTCTCTCCTTGCAGGCTTCGATGAGTGGAAGTTCCTGAGCGAGCGCGCACGCGTCGTGCCATTCGCCTCGCGCTACGCGATGCGCGCGTTCGCCTGCCGCTTGCCAGTTAGCGCATCGGGCGTGCCCAGGTACGGCTGGAACGCCCGATGCGCGCTGCGAGGTCACCGGGAAGCAGCCATCGAGACGGGAGCCCCTATGAACACCTTCGATTTCGACCAGCGTCTGGAGGAAATCCAGATCGCTGTCGCGACTATTTTCGATTCGCCCAAGCGGCCGGCGGTCAGCCTCATCGACGAGGGCGAGACGTTCGTCATCCAGCTTTCGTGGGTCGTGGACTCGCACCGCGACACCACGCTCGACGCGCGCTGCGCCGCCACGCTGCGCTTCTCTCGCGCGCAACTCGACCGCTACGCCGCGATGGACACGGCGCGCCGGCGCATGATCCAGCAGCGCATTCGCGAGCGCGTGCGCGAACGCTTCGAGGCAAGGCAGACGCCGCCCGCCACGGAGGGCGCGTGCTCGATTGAACTCGACGTCGACGATTCGGAGTTCGAAATGCCGGCAGGCTTTCCTTGAGCCACGCGTACGCCTAACCCGCGGCTGCCGCCGGGCGCTCCACCCGCGAGCGCGACGACGCGTGCAGCCCGAGGTTCGCCACCAGCGCGACCAGCGCCGAGCCGATCACGTACCACGCGGGCGCAGCCGGCGACCCGCTCATGCGCACGAAGGCCGCGCAGAGCAACGGCGCAAAACCGCTGAACACGACCACCGAAACGTTGTAGGCGAGCGCGATGCCGCTAAAGCGCACCTGCACCGGAAAGAGGTCGGCGAGGACCGCGGCCCACGTGCCGCTGGCGAGCGAGAACACCAGCGCGGCGATCACGAACAGCACGACCACGTTCACGCTGTGCGCTGCGAGAGCGGTATAGAACGGCCAGGCGAGCGCGGCGAGCAGCACGCACGACACGCGCAGCAGGTATCGGCGCGGCACGAAGTCGCCAGCCCAGGCCGCCGCGAGCAGCCCCACCGAACTCACGAGTAAGTACGCATTCTGGGCGAGCGCGGCCTCGCGTGGCGCGTATTTCAACGTCTCGATCAGATACGCGGGCATGTGGCCGTAGAGCACGCCGTTGAAGCCCGCCATCACCGCAATCGACAGCGCGCCGCCCACCACCGCGCCGCGATGGTGGCGCAGCGTTTCGCGAAACGGCTGCTTCACCACGGCGCCCTGCATTTGCCGGAATTCGGGCGACTCGTCGAGATTGCGGCGCAGCAGATAAGAAACGATCCCGCACAGGCCGCCCACGAGGAACGCGATACGCCAGCCGTAGCTCGCGGCGTCGGCGGGTCTGAGCGCGGACTGCACGACGAGATTGACGATCGTCGCGAGCATCACGCCCGTATTGATCGCGCAGACGATCACGCCGGCCGCGAGGCCCGCGCGTCGCGGCGCCGCCTCCACCGCGTAGGTGATCGCGCCGGGCATCTCGCCGCCCACGCAGAAGCCTTGCAGCACGCGCAGGCCGATCAACGCGATGGGCGCCGCAATGCCCCAGCGCGCGTAATTGGGCAACAGGCCGATGCAGATTGTTGCGAGTGTCACGACGACGATCGAGCCCATGAACACGGGGCGCCGCCCGATGCGGTCGCCCAGGCTGCTGAGCACGATGCCGCCGAGCGGCCGGATGATATAGCCGATGGCGAGCACCGAAAATGTGAGCAGCATGCTCACGAGCGGGTCGCTCGCCGGAAAGAATTGCGCGGCGATCGAATGCGCGAAGAAACCGTAAATCACGAAATCATAGAACTCCAGCGAGCCGCCCAGACTCGCAATGAGGATCATCTTCCACTGGGCGCGGGTCAGGCCAGGCGCCGCGGCGTGCGACGCTGGCAGTGAGGGTGTCGTCTCCATATGCTCTCCTTGTTGATGGACCTGGCGGCGCTTGGGGTTGCTGCTAGCGGATCTTCGTCCTGCGCCACTTCTTCAAAAGCATCGGCCCGCGCGGCCGCGTTTCATCGCGAACTGCCCGGGCGTTGGGTCAAGCGGCCTCGCGTCGCTGCAGCGCGCACGCAACGCCTGCGCGTGCGAGCAGTGCTTCCAGTTCAAGCGCGTCGTGCGCCACGCCGCCGACGTAGCGGTCGGGCCGCAGCAGCACGGCGCGCGCGCCGGTTTCCGCAAGCCAGGCGCGCAGCGGCTCCCGTGTGGCCGGCACGATCGCCACGCGCGCGCCTTGCGCTGCGGTCGTCAGCGCGTCCTGCGCGGGTTGCGCCAGCGCTTCGTCGACGATCAGGGCGAAGCGATAACCGACGGCGTCGTCGAGGCGCGAGCCGTCGTCGAACACGGGTTGCGGCCCGATATCGCCGCCCGCCGCACCGGCGTGCCAGCCCGGGCCCAAGCGCGGCTGGGGCGTGCGGAACTCGCGAATCGCGGCCGTCATCTCGCGGTCGCGCGCGGCGACGGCGTCGCTGTCGGTGGCCTGGATCACGCCGCCTAGCTGCACCGCCGTTTCGATGAACGTGCGCACGTGCGGCTCGCGCTCGCTCTCGTAGGTGTCGAGCAGCGCGTCGGGCAGCGCGCCGTGGATCACGTCGGCGAGCTTCCATGCGAGGTTCGAGGCGTCGCGTATGCCCGCGGCCATGCCCTGCCCCATGAACGGCGGCGTCTGGTGCGCGGCGTCGCCCGCGATCAGCAGCCTGCCGCGCCGCCAGCCCTGCGCGATCACCGAATGGAACGTGTAGATCGCCGAGCGTTCGAGTTGCGCGTGCTCCGGCGTGATCCATCGTGCGAGCCGCTCCCAGATCCATTCCGGCGTGCCGATGCGGCGCTCGTCGTCGCCCGGCATCACCATGATTTCCCAGCGGCGGCGGTTGTGCGGTCCGCGCGTGTATGTGGTCGGCCGCGCGGGGTCGCAGTACTGGATCGAGTAGTCGCCGAGATCGGCGCGCTCGCCCTCCAGCAGCACGTCCACCACGACCCAGCGTTCGTGCGATTTCAGATCGGCCAGCTCGGTGCCGATGAAGCGGCGCACCGTCGAGCGCGCGCCGTCGCACCCCACTACGTAGCGCGCCGTGGTATGGGCGAGGCGCCCTTGCGCCGTATCCTCGAAGCGGATGCGCACGTGGTCGTCGCGTTCGTCGAGCGCGAACACCTCATGACGCAAGTGCACGTCGGCGCCGCCGCGCGAGCATAGCTGCGCGCGCAACGCCCGTTCGAGATCCGGCTGATGAAACTTGTAGCTCGCGCACCAGCCTTGCGGGCCGATGCCGCCGGGCCGGGTCCAGTCGATCATCAGCTCGCCGCGCGCATTCACGAACTTCATGCCGGGGCCGACGAAGAGATTGGGCAGCAGCGTCTGCGCGATCCCGGCAGCCTGAAACACGCGCATGCATTCGCCGTCGAAGTGCACCGCGCGCGGGAGCTGGAATACGTCCTTGTCGCGCTCGAACACCACCACTTTCAGGCCGCGCAGCGTGAGCAGATTGGCGAGCGTCGCGCCCGTCGGCCCGAAGCCGACGATCGCGACGTCATAGTCGGGCTCCGGATTTGATTTGCATACCGAACTGTCTACGACATCCTTCATCCCATTCACCTGATCCATGGCTAACTGCGTGAAAACTGCGTGGATGACTGCGCCGCCTGCAGCGTGCGGGCGGCGTCCTGCGGCTTACGCTTCGTCCGCGACGGAATTCCTGAGCGTGCCGATGCGATCCACTTCGACTTCCACCACGTCGCCATGCTTCATAAAGAGCGGCGGATTGCGCTTCGCGCCCACGCCACCGGGCGTGCCGGTCACGATCACGTCGCCGGGGAACAGCGGCGTGAAAGTGGAGAGATACGCGATCTGCTTCGCAATGCCGTGAATCAGCATCTCCGTGGTCGCGCGCTGCACTTCCTGGCCGTTCAGACGCGTGACGAGCGTCATCAGCGCGTTCGGCTCGATCTCGTCGCTCGTGACCATCCACGGGCCGAACGCGCCCGTGCGATAGAAGTTCTTGCCCGGTCCCCATTGGCCCGTGTGGCGCTGCCAGTCGCGCACCGAGCCGTCGTTGTAGCAGCTGTAGCCCGCGATATGACGCCATGCGTCGGCCTCGACGATGCGCCGCCCGCCCTCGCCGATGATCACGGCGATCTCGCCTTCATAGTCGAACTGCGTGGACTCGCGCGGACGCAGCATCGGTTCGCCCGCGCCCACTTGCGAAGCCGGCAGGCGCATGAAGATCACGGGCTGCTCGGTGGTCTCGCGATTGGTCTCCTTCACGTGCTCCGCGTAGTTCAGGCCCACGCAGAAGATCTGCTGCGGATTCGCAATAACGGGCTCGAGCGTGACTTCGGCAAGCGGATAGTCGCCCTTGCCTTCGCTCGCGGCACGTTCCGCTTCGGCGAACGCGCCGGCTGCGATCAGCGACTTGAGGTCGGCATAGCGGCCGTCCAGGCGCTTCTTGAGGTCGAACACCGCGCCGTCGCGCACGACGCCGAACGACGAACCTTCATGGGTGGAAAAGCTGGCGAGTTTCATGATGCTCCGATGATAAAGAGTGGGGTTTCCTTGATATAGAGACGCGCATTTGTTGGTGCGTTTATCGTATTTTGAGAATACACTACGAAAAACGCGCTACACAACTTGATTTTTATCAGGGTTTATCACTACCACTGGAGACAGCATGACTCTGCCGAACACCGAAACAGCCACGAAGCGCACCGGCCTCACGCTCAGCCATATGGGCTTTTTCGTGAACGACATGGCGAAGGTCGAAGACTTCTATACGCGGGTGCTCGAATTCACGGTGACGGACCGCGGCACGCTGCCCTCGCCGCGTGGCACGGTCAGCCTCGTCTTTCTCAGCCGCGATCCCCGCGTGCATCACCAGATCGTGCTGGCGAGCGGCAGACCCGAGCAGTTGCCGTTCAATCCGATCAACCAGATTTCACTGGAGGCGGACAGCCTCGCCACGCTCAAGCACTTTCACCGGCGCTTCGTGGAGGAAGGGATGGAGGAGATCGTGCCGGTCACGCACGGCAATGCGATCTCTTTCTACGCGCGCGACCCGGAGGGCAACCGGCTGGAGATCTTCATCGACACGCCGTGGTACGTGGATCAGCCCATGCGTGTCGCCGTGGACTTCACGCTGCCCGACGACGCGTTGCTGGCCGAGGTCGAGCGCCATGCGAGCACGTTGCCGGGCTTCCGGCCACGCGCGGTGTGGGAGAGGGAGATGGCGGCGCGGATGGGCGTAGCGTGACGCCGCGCCGTTTTATGACTCGATCAATGCACGCACGCGCGTGGAAATGCGCGCGGCGGCTTCCTTCACCGCCTCGACCACGCGCTCGAGGTTGAAGAACGCGAGGCGCTGCTCGGGCACGACGAGCGCGAGCGCGGCCACGGCTTCGCCCGATGCGTCGGTGAACAGCGGCGAAGCGACGGCGGACATGCCCGCTTCGAGTTCGCCCTTCGAGAGATAGAAGCCCGCGCGGCGGATCTTGAGCAGGCTCGCGCGGAATTCTTCGAGCGAGCCGCCGAGTCCGCTGGCCGCGATGTCTTCGGGGTACTGCTCGAACAGCGCGGCGAGTTTCGCCTTCCGAAACGTCGAAAGGATCGCCTTGGGCGCGGCGCCAAGAAAGAGCGGACGCGGACGGCCGCGTCCATAGCGCAGGTCGAATACGGCGTCGTGCGATTCGCGATGCGTATCGACGAGTTCATTGCCGTACCAGCGCGACATGACGGCGTCGAAGCCCGATTGCTCCGCCAGCTCGCGCATGACCGGCTGCCCCGCTTTCAACAGCGGATCGGAAATGCGCAGATGGTAGTCGAGCGTGATGATGCGCGGACCGAGGCCATATTCGCCGCCCACGAAGCGCAGCAGCATGCCCGTCTCGACGAGTTCGCGCAGATAGCGGTAAGCGGTCGGCACTGAGCATTGCAGTTCGGCCGCCACCTGTTCGGCGGAAAGAAAAGGCCGCGCCTCGGAGAAGAGTTCGAGGATGGACAGCAGTTTCGCAATGCTCGACAAAGGCCGGTCTCCGGTCACGCGTGGGGTGGCCAATTATAGCGGCACGCTTGACCGCGTTCGTGCCCCGCAATCCCGGCGGCACCATGCAAAACCGCCGCATTGCAGGGCACGCTTTACACGTGCCCTGCAATGCGGCGGTCGGTATGGATTACCGCTGCCACATGCACCTCGCATCGCCCAGGCGAAATTCGCCTGACATCATTCATGCGAGATACATGTTTAGCATAGCTTTATTGCATATGCTGGCCGCCGTTGATAGGAATATTTGCGCCCGTCACGAAGCCCGCTTCGTCCGAACACAGGAACAGCACAAGCGCAGCGACTTCACCCGGATTACCGAGGCGGCCCATCGGGATTTGCGGCAGGATCTTCGAGTCGAGAATGTCCTGAGGAATGGCGGTCACCATTTTCGTGGCGAGATAGCCCGGCGAAATGGTGTTTACGGTCACGCCCTTGCGAGCCACTTCCAGCGCGAGCGACTTCGTGAAGCCGTGCATGCCGGCCTTCGCCGCTGCGTAATTGGTCTGGCCGACCGAACCCTTCGAGCCGTTCACCGACGAAATGTTGATGATGCGGCCCCACGCGCGCTCGACCATGCTGTCGCACAGCGGCTTCGAGATATTGAAGATCGAGTCGAGATTCGTGCGCAGCACGGCGTCCCAATTGACCTTGTCGAGCTTGCGGAACGTCATGTCGCGCGTGATGCCCGCGTTGTTCACGAGAATATCGACAGGGCCGATCTCGCTCTGGATCTTCTGCGCGCCGCGCTGGCACGAATCGTAGTCGGCCACGTCCATGCCGTAGGCGTGGAATTCGCGGTCGGTCTCCTTCATGCGCGCCAGCCAGTCCTTCGCGCCTGCGTTATCGGGCGAGTGCGTCACCACAACGCGATAACCCGCGTCATGCAGTTTCACGCTGATGGCCTCGCCAAGGCCGCCCATACCACCAGTCACCAATGCAATACGATTAGTCATCCTATATATCCGCGAGAGTTGAGCGTCACTAAAACCGTGGCGTTACGCGCTACGCGTGCAGGCGCCACATACACTGTTGCCCGGCTTCATCCTTCCACCCAGGAAAAAGACAGGCGAATGCCGCGCGGCTTCTGATCAATTTCTAGTATTGCGCGTGGTTGCTGCTACAGGCGGATCGCCGCTGCTTTTCGCGCGACGAACCGCCTGATACCTCCATACTGCTCTGCTTACTGCCTTAATAGCGGGATCAAGCTGAATCAAGCGCGCTCGAGCGCGAGCGCCACGCCCATGCCGCCGCCGATGCACAGCGAGGCGAGACCCCGCTTCGCATCGCGGCGCTGCATTTCGTGCAGCAGCGTCACGAGAATCCGGCAGCCCGACGCGCCGATCGGGTGACCGATCGCAATCGCCCCGCCGTTCACGTTGATCTTCGACGTGTCCCAGCCCATCTGCTTGTTCACGGCCAGCGCCTGCGCCGCGAACGCCTCGTTGATCTCCATGAGATCGAGGTCGTTCACCGACCAGCCCGCGCGCTCCAGCGCACGCTTCGACGCCGGCACCGGGCCCATGCCCATCACCTTCGGATCGACGCCGCCGCTGGCGTACGCCTTGATGCGCGCGAGCGGCGTGAGGCCCAGCGCCTCGGCCTTCTTCGCCGACATCACCACGACCGCCGCTGCGCCGTCGTTGATGCCCGACGCGTTCGCCGCCGTCACCGTGCCTTCCTTGTTGAACGCCGGCTTCAGGCCCGCGAGCGATTCGGCCGTCACGCCGTGGCGCACGAACTCGTCGGTGGCGAACTGCAGCGGCTCGCCCTTGCGCTGCGGAATCGCCACCGGCACGATTTCCGCGTCGAAGCGGCCGGCCTTCTGCGCGGCTTCCGCCTTGTTCTGCGACAGCGCCGCAAACGCGTCCTGTTCTTCGCGCGTGATGCCGTATTCCTTCGCGACGTTTTCCGCCGTCACGCCCATGTGGTACTGGTTGTACACGTCCCACAGGCCGTCGACGATCATGCTGTCGATGAGCTTCGCATCGCCCATGCGGAAGCCGTCGCGCGAGCCCGGCAGCACGTGCGGCGCGGCGCTCATGTTCTCCTGGCCGCCGGCCACGACGATGTCCGAATCGCCCGCGATGATCGCGTTGGCCGCGAGCATCACCGCCTTCAGGCCCGAGCCGCACACCTTGTTGATCGTCATGGCGGGCACGGCCGCGGGCAGGCCCGCCTTGATCGATGCCTGGCGCGCCACGTTCTGGCCCGAACCGGCCGTGAGCACCTGACCCATGATCACGTCGCTCACCTGCTCGGGCTTCACACCCGCGCGCTCGAGCGCGGCCTTGATGACGATCGCGCCCAGGTCGGGCGCCGCCACCTTCGCGAGCGAGCCGCCGAATTTGCCTACTGCCGTACGTGCGGCCGAAACGATCACAATGTCAGTCATGTTGAGCTCCTGCTCTGCAGATGCGCTAAAAAATCGATGTCTGGAAAACTGAGCCGGCAAACGCCGCGCCCCCGTCGTTCACATTCACGACGAAGACGCGTGTTGACACGTACTGGCGTATTACCGGCGGGCAGGAACGCGAATCAGGCCTTGGCCGGGCTGGCCTTGGCGGCAGCCGGCTGGACCGCGACCGGCGCGGCTTCCTGGGCGGAAGCCACGACGTGCTGGAAACCGCTCTGGGCCGTTTCGATGGCCTGGCGGGTCACGCCGCGCAGCGTTTCGGCGGCGTTGTTGACTGCGGCGAAGGTCGAGTTCATGGCCGCGACGAA
This sequence comes from Paraburkholderia sp. EG287B, assembly GCF_040965595.1. Classification (NCBI taxonomy): domain Bacteria; kingdom Pseudomonadati; phylum Pseudomonadota; class Betaproteobacteria; order Burkholderiales; family Burkholderiaceae; genus Paraburkholderia; species Paraburkholderia sp. EG287B. The sequence continues at coordinate 73,474 of NZ_JBFRCG010000016.1, read as the reverse complement.
CGGCTCCACGCCCGCGGGCGCGTTTTGCGTCAGGCCTTCGGAGAAGGCCTTGAAACGCTGCTCGTTTTCGCCCGATTGCGCCTGGGCAGCTTGAATCAACTCGTTTTGGGTCGTCGTCGCGATGTCGACGAGATGGCGGCCGTACGACATGGCCTTGGCGGCGGCTTGCTGCGACGCACCAATCTGCTGCGTCAGGAACTCGGCGGGATTGCCGCTTTCGAGGGCGCCCTTGAGCGTCGCTTCGCTTTCTGCGATGGCAGCCTTGCTGGCCTGGACGTTGAGATCGATCACGGCCTGCACGCCCTCGACAACGGGCTTCGTGAGCGCAAAGAACGCTGCGACGCCAGCCTGGTAGTTCGCGCGGAATTGTTCGGGTGCGGAAATGGACATCAGCTCATACTCCTTGGTTAGTCTTACTAATTAAAGCGCCAACCCCGATGGCCTGACTTGCGGCTGTATTCCTATGTTTTGAAAGCTAATGCTGCATTGCCGCAGTCGATCTCGAGTGTCCATTCTAAGACAGAAATTTAACAATTTTGTGGCGATTCATATTAGGTAGAAACCCTTAACGTAAGTCTTTCGGGTTCGGAAATTGCAGTTGTCAAGCAACCCCTTTCGAGACCGGTAATTTCGACGCTGAGCGCGAAAATTGCATGGTGAATAAATGGTCCGCGACGGGTTTTCCCCGCGGCGCCGTTTAAGTCCTTATAGGGGCTGTTGACCCCTCTGCATCAAGGGAGAGAAATCATGACCCGCAAACCGCTGCGTTCGTCACTTGCCGCCGCTCTGCTCGCCTCCACCGCAACGGCCGCGCTCGCACAGCCCGTGGTCGTCGAGCCGAATGAGGCGCCACGGCAGCCCATGGTCGTCGAGCCAAATGAGCCGCCGCAGCAGCCCGTGATGGTCGCGCCGACGTCGCCGCCGCCTCCGCCGCGGGAAGAAGCGGCTCCCCCGCCGCGCCAGGGTTACGTGTGGCAGTCCGGCCACTGGCGCTGGGACCGGGGCGTGTACGTCTGGGAACCGGGCCACTGGGAAGAAGCCCGCTCGGGGTACAACTGGGTGCCGGGGCACTGGGTCGAGGACGGCCCGAACTGGCGATGGATCCCGGGCCACTGGGCATAATGCCGCTCGAGCGGCATCAGGCCTGAGTGCCCGACTTCAAACTGGGAAACGACTATGACGGCGCGGCAGCGGGTTCGCCTGCGGTTCCATCGTTGCAGACCGACAAGGCCGGGAAGGCCTTGAACGAACGCGATCCGGACGCGGAACTCGTTGCGCGTGTCGGCGCGCGTGATCCGCTTGCCGTGCGCGCGCTCGTCGCGAGCAAGCTGCCGCGCCTCATCGCACTCGCCACACGCATGCTCGGCGACCACAGCGAAGCCGAAGACGTCGCTCAGGAAGCGTTCGTGCGGATCTGGAAACAGGCGCCCACCTGGCGCACGGGCGAAGCGAAATTCGACACGTGGCTGCATCGCGTGGCGCTCAACCTGTGCTACGACCGCTTGCGTGGACGGCGCGAAGAAACCGTGGAAGACGTGCACGCCGTGAGCGCGCCCGCACCCGATCCCGCAGGCTCGCCCGACCAGCAGATCGAAGCACGCACGCGCGACGAACGCGTGCGGGCCGCACTCGCGGCGCTGCCCGTGCGCCAGCGCGAAGCGCTCGTGCTCACTTACTATCAGGAGCTTTCGAACCTCGAAGCAGCCAGCCTGATGGATATTTCGGTGGACGCGCTCGAAAGCCTGCTGGCGCGCGCCCGGCGCACCCTGCGCGCACAACTGGCCGGCGAAGCTGCCGGTAAGGACTCCGTATGACACCCGAACGATTCCACACGCTCGTCGCGGCCTATGGCGCCGACCCGCAACGCTGGCCGCAGCACGAGCGCGAAGACGCGCTCGAATGGGCGCGCGCGCACCGCGCCGAAGCCAACGCGGCGCTCGACGAAGCCATGGCGCTCGACAGCTGGCTCGCCCGCGACATGGTCGCGCCGCCGGGACGCGCGCTCTTCGAGCAGATCGTCGCGGGCGCACCGGTGAAGCCCGTTGCGGCCGTGAAGCGCCGCAGCTTCTGGTGGTCCGGCGCGGCATTCGCGGGCGTGGGCCTCGCGGGCGCACTCGCGGGCGCGCTGACGATATCGCTCGTCGTGCTCGGCGGCGCGGCGCCCGCCGCCCCGCACGAGACGTATCTCAGCACGAGCTTCGGGGGGACGGGTTCGGACTGGAGCGAAGCGAACCTCAACCCCGGCGCCGAAGGGAGTGACGAATGAACGGCTGCTCATGGAAAACGCTGCTCGTCGGCTCGGTCCTCCTGAACGTTTTTCTGCTCGGCGGAATTGCGGGCGGTGCGTGGCGCTGGTTCGCCGTACGCGGCGAGCCGCAGGCGCAAGCGACGCAACGCGTGGCGTTGCGCTTCGCCACCGAAGAGCTTTCGCCGGCCCGCCAGCAGCAGTTCGCCCAGGCGCTCAAGTCCTCGCGCCGCGAAGGCCGCCAGTACGCGCGCGACGGACGCGACGGAAGGCGCGAGGTGCTCGACCTGCTCGCCGCGCCGCAACTCGACCGCAACGCCATCGACGCCGCGCTCACGCGCACGCGCACCGCAGACAGCGCGTTGCGCGCGCAAATCGAAAGCGGCGTGGTCGATTTCGCGGCCACGCTCACGCCCGAAGAACGCGTGAAGTTCGTCGCAGGGCTCGAAAAGCGCGGCCAGTGGCGGCTGCCGGCACAGTCGCAAAAGCAGCCGCAAATGCAACCCCAGAAAGCCGTGAGCGAGGCGAGCGGCGCGCAGTAAAAAATCTGGCAGACCAGCGACGGATACCGCGAGCGACGAGCGTTTAACGGGAATACGCAACGCTCCAGTGAGCACAAGGGACCGCGCATGGAAAGCCTTTCGAATGCCCGCGCCGGCGCGATCGCCATGAACCGCTTCGGCCTCGGCGCGCGCGCCGACGAGACGCCGCCCGCCAACCCTCGCGGCTGGCTGCTCGGCCAGTTCCAGGCCTACGAACCGCTGCCCGCCGCATGGCGCAACGAGCCCGGCGCACTGGCGCTCGCGGCGCGCTTCGGGGAGGAACGCCAGCAAGGCATGGCGGGCAACGCGGCAGCGAGCGCGGCTTCAGAGACGAACGCACAAGAGAACGCGCAACAAGCCGCACGCCGCGCGGTCAACCAGGCGATCCGCCGCGAGAGCGTGGGCATCTACCGCAGCGCGGTCAACGCGCGCCTCGTGAGCGCCTTGCAGACCGATACGCCTTTCGTCGAGCGCCTCGTACATTTCTGGTCGAACCACTTCGCCGTATCGGTGGACAAGGCGCTGATTGCGGGCATTGCGGGCGCATTCGAAATGGAAGCGATACGGCCGCACGTGCTCGGCAATTTCGCGGACATGCTGGTCGCCGTCGAGCAGCACCCTGCCATGCAGCTCTTTCTCGATCAGGCGCGCTCCGTCGGCCCCGACAGCCGCGCCGCGCTGCGCGCCGATCAGCGCGACCCCGCGCACAAGCGCGGCCTCAACGAGAACCTCGCACGCGAGATCATGGAACTGCACACGCTCGGCGTGCGCACCGGCTACACGCAGGACGACGTGACCGAATTCGCCCGCGCGCTCACGGGCTGGAGCGTGGCAGGCGTGCGCGGGCCGCAGCCCGGCAATGCCGCGCCCGGCAGCTTCGTGTTTCGCCCCGCGCTGCACGAGCCGGGCACGCGCACCGTGATGGGCAAGCGTTACGATCAAGCGGGCGAGCAGCAGGCGCTCGCCATCCTCAACGACCTCGCACACGCGAACGCCACGAGCCGCCATATCGCGTTCCAGCTCGCGCGCCACTTCGTCGCCGACAATCCGCCACCGGCGCTCACCGAGCGTCTCACGCTCGCCTTCGAGCAAAGCGGCGGCGACCTGCCCACCGTGTACCGCGCGCTCGTTGAAGCGCCGCAGGCGTGGGCGCCCATCGATGCGAAGTTCAAGACACCGTGGGAGTGGACCGTATCGTCGATGCGCGGTCTCGGCTGGCGCGAACCCGGCGAAGCGGGCGAAATCAACGCCGCGCCGCTGCTCACGCAGCTTGGCCAGCCCGTGTGGCGGCCGGGCTCGCCCGCCGGCTACGACGACATCGCTGCAAGCTGGGCCGCGCCCGATGCGCTCGTGCGCCGCGTCGAAGTCGCGCAGCGCTTCTCGGCGCGCGTGGGCGACCGGCTCGACCCGCGCACGCTCGGCAACACGCTCATGGGCGCCACGCTCAGCGCGCCCACGGCCAGTGCCGTCGCGCATGCAGAAAGCGCGTCCACAGCGATCGCCTTGCTGCTCGTCTCGCCCGATTTCCTGAGGAGATAACCGCCATGGTTTCCCGCCGCCATTTCCTGCGCGTTGCCGCCGCCGGCGCGGGCGCGATGCTCGTCGCGCCCCGCATCGTGTTCGCCAGCGTCGAAACCGAGCGCCGCTTCGTGTTCGTGATCCAGCGCGGCGCGGCCGACGGCCTCAACATCGTCGTGCCCTATGCGGAGCCGGCCTACGCCACGCTGCGCGGCCCGCTCGCCATCGACATCGACAAGGCCACGAAACTCGACGGCACGTTCGCGCTGCATCCGTCGCTCGTCCAGATGGCGCAGATGTATGGTGAAAAGCAGGCGCTCTTCGTGCATGCAATCGCTTCGCCGTATCGCGACCGCTCCCACTTCGACGGTCAGAACGTGCTGGAAACGGGCGGCCGCGCGCCCTACCAGGTCAAGGACGGCTGGCTCAACCGGCTCGTCGCCATGCTGCCGGCCTCGCGCGAAAGCGCCATTGCGCTCGCGCCCACCGTGCCGCTCGCGCTGCGCGGCACGGTCCAGGTAAGTTCGTTTGCGCCCTCGGCGCTGCCCAGCGCGTCCGACGATCTGCTCACGCGCGTGTCCGCGCTCTACGAAGCAGATCCGCAGCTGCGCGCGCTCTGGACTTCGGCAATGAATGCACGCGGGCTCGCGGGCAACGCGAGCGCGCGCCAGGACCCTGCGAGCGTCGGCAAGCTTGCGGCGGGCTTCCTCTCGCGCCCCGATGGCCCGCGCATCGCCATGATCGAAAGCGGCGGATGGGACACGCACAGCGCGCAAAACGCGCGGCTCGCGAATCAGCTGAAAGCGCTCGACACGATGCTCGCCGCGCTGCGCGATGGCCTCGGCCCCGCATGGGACAAGACCACGGTGCTCGTCGCGACGGAGTTCGGCCGCACGGCCGCCGCGAACGGCACGGGCGGCACCGACCACGGGCAGGCTTCGGTAGCGATGCTCGTGGGCGGCGCCGTGGCGGGCGGACGCGTGCGGGCCGACTGGCCGGGGCTGCGCAGCGCGGATCTCTACGAGTCGCGCGACCTCAAGCCCACGGCCTCACTCGATGCATTGATCGCGGGCGCGGCCGCGGAGAGCCTCGGGCTCGATCCACAGCGCACTGCATCGACGCTATTCGGCGATGCGGGCACAAAAAATGCGGCTACGGGTTTGATAAGGACATGAACGGATAGAACAGACGAACACGAAAGCGGGCCGCTTTACGTGGACCCGGATGCCGCCATGCGACGAGACCAGCCAGCCGTTCGGATAACCAAACAATTTCAGTCAGTGGAGGAAACCCGCCATGAAGATAAAACTACTGCACCCCGTGACCCTGGTCGCCTGCGCCGCCCTGCTTTCCGCCTGTATCGTGGAGCCGGCCCACCCGCCGGAGCCGGCGCCCCGCGTCGAGACACCGCCGCCCGCCCCCGCCGAGGGCTATGCCTGGACCAAGGGACATTACCGCTGGGAAGGCAACCAGTGGGTGTGGATTCCGGGACATTGGGTGCAGGGGTACTAACAGGGAACGTTGGGAAGGAATACTGAGTATTCGTATTGCGGCGGTGAAATTGCATTCACCGGGCAAATCGACCGCCGCACCTCGTTGAATTCGAACTTGCCGCAAACAGAATCGTGACACCGACGCGCCAGCATTCGATCACCTCGCGCGCCGCTGATGGTCGAGCACATGACCGAGGCGTCCAGGCATGTCAAGCGAATGGAAGGCAAGCTGCGCGGGCGACTGATTCTCGATTCGGAAATTCGCAAACGCGTACGCATGATCGTGGGTGCCGCCGCTGCCGACGACAAGGAGGAGTGAGCCGCTGCCATCGGAGCCTGCGATTGCGGCTGTCTTTGTCTAGACTGGAACGAGTACGTGCGCTTCCCCACTCGTGAAAGGAGGACCGACAATGCTCACGCAGCGAACGAAGGACATCGTGAAGGCGACCGCGCCCGTGCTCGCCGACCACGGTTTCGCCATCATCAAGCGTTTTTACACGCGGCTCTTCGAGGCCCACCCTGAACTGAAGAATGTGTTCAACATGGCGCACCAGGAACAGGGGCAGCAACAGCAGGCGCTCGCGCGCGCCGTCTATGCGTATGCGGAAAACATCGAAGACCCCTCGAGCCTCGCGGCCGTGCTCAAGAACATTGCAAACAAGCACGCGAGCCTCGGCGTGCTGCCCGAGCACTACCCTATCGTTGGCGAACATCTGCTAGGCGCGATCAAGGACGTGCTCGGCGACGCCGCCACGGAGGACATCATCTCCGCATGGGCGCAGGCCTACGGCAATCTCGCCGACGTGCTCATGGGCATGGAAAGCGAACTCTATGAAGGTTCCGGCGACAAGCTGGGCGGCTGGACCGGCTGGCGCAAGTTCGTCGTGCGCGAGAGGCGGCCCGAAAGCAGCATCATCACCTCGTTCGTGCTCGAACCGGCCGATGGCGGCCCGGTCGCGAACTTCGAACCCGGCCAGTACATCAGCATCGGCGTGACCGTGCCGGCGCTCGGCTTGCAGCAGATCCGCCAATACAGTCTTTCCGACATGCCCAACGGCCGGACCTACCGCATTTCCGTGAAGCGCGAGGCCGGCGGCCCGCAGCCGGCCGGCTACGTTTCGAACCTGCTGCATGACCACCTGAACGTGGGCGACGAAGTGAAGCTGGCCGCGCCCTACGGCAACTTCCATATCGACGTGAACGCGCATACGCCTATCGTGCTCATCAGCGGCGGCGTGGGCCTCACGCCGATGATCAGCATGCTCAAGCGCGCGCTTCAGGATCCGAACCGCAAAGTGGTGTTCGTGCACGGCGCGCGCAATAGCGGCGTGCATGCCATGCGCGACCGTCTGCGCGAGACCGCGGCCACGAACGCCAACTTCCATCTCGAGATTTTCTACAACGAGCCGCTGCCCGGCGACGTGCAGGGCCGCGATTACGATTACGCGGGGTTCGTCGATATCGGGCAGATCAAGCAGGCGATCCTGCAACCCGACGCCGACTACTATATTTGCGGCCCCATTCCCTTCATGCGCATGCAGCACGATGCGCTCAAGAATCTCGGCGTCCACGAAGCCCGGATTCACTACGAAGTCTTCGGGCCGGATCTCTTCGCGGAATAGGCGCGAAGTTCATCCAGGCAAGCGCGGCGCCAACGCCGCGCGTGTCGTGCACCTGGTGCGGCCAGTCCGTGCCGAACATGACCTGGTCCGCGCCCACCACCGAGATCAGGAACTCGACCGAGGCCGGGCTATACGTGATGCAGTCGTAATAGATGTGGCGCAGATAGTCGATGGGCTTGCGCCCCTCACTTGCGCAGCGCCTCGCCGGAGCATTCGATCATCCCCCGAATCAGGCGGCTGCGCGCGGAAGCGCGCGACCACAGAATGCCGAAGCGGCGCGGCTCGGTTGCCTCGGCCAGCGGCAGGCGCGCGAGCCGCAAGCCCTTCGTAAGCGGCGTGCCGATATCGGGCACGAGCGAGACGCCAAGGCCGCGGTCCACCATCAACGCGATCGCCATCAGCGAGTTCAGTTCGAACAGCTCGCGCGGTGCGATCTTCGCGCGGCGCAAATACTGGTCGGCCTGCTTGCCGCCGCCCAGTGCGCGGTCGTAGCGAATGAACGGCTCGCGGCGCAGCAGGTCGTGCGGATCGGCGCGCGCGAATTTTGCCGGCGCGAGCACGACGATGGGCTCCTCGCGCAGCAGATGCCAGTCGTACGACTTCGGCAGCGCGAAGGCGGGATGCAGGCAAATCGCCACGTCCACCTCGCCGCGCTGCAAGGCTTCGAAGAGTTCCATCGACGTGCCCGCGCGTATCAGCAGCTTCACTTGCGGGAACGCGGCGGCGAAGCGCGCCAGCACGTCGGGCAGCACGCTCAGCAGCGCCGACGTGATGGTCCCCACGCGCAGCTCTCCGCCCATTTCCTGCTCCTGCGCGAGCGCTTTCAGCCCATCGAAACCGCGCACGAGCGAGCGGGCGCGCTCCACCACGCGCTGGCCCGCCTCCGTGGGAATGACCGTGCGGCCCGCGCGCATGACGAGCGCCACGCCCAGTTCGCGCTCCAGCGCCTGGATTTGCTGCGCGATCGCGGCGGGCGTCACGCCCACGCGCCGCGCGGCCTCCGCCATCGAGCCGCTCTCCACGACGAGCAGCAGGTTGCTCAGGAACCCCGTGTCCATAAACGTAGCTTCTCTACGGTTTAAAGATAGATTTGCATAGTTTATCTAAATCGTTACCGATCGTAGACTGCCCTTCAGTGGTGATCTATACGGAAAGCATGGAGATGAGAAGCAAGTTGTTCGTGCCGGCATCGCGCCCGGAGCTGTTCGAAAAGGCGCTGGGCAGCGCCGCGGACGCGTTGTCGTTCGACCTGGAAGACTCGGTTGCCCCTGCGCGTAAACCCGAAGCGCGTGAGGCGCTGCGCACGCTGCTGGTGTCGTCTGCCGTGCGCGAACGCGGCAAGGTGCTGATCGTGCGCGTGAACGCGCTCGACACAGCGTGGTTCGCCGACGATATCGCCGCCGTGGTTCAACCGGGCCTCGACTACGTGAATCTGCCGAAACCCGAATCCGCCGACGACGTGCGCGCCGCTGCTGACGCGATCGAGCGCGCGGAGCACGCCAATGGCGTAAGCCGCCCCGTGAGGCTGTTGCTCAACGTCGAGTCGCCGCGCGCGCTGCGCGAAGCGGCGACGCTCGCCGCCGCGCATGCCCGCGTGGCAGGCCTCCAGCTGGGTCTTGGCGACCTCTTCGAGCCGCTCGGCATCGCGCGGCGCGACCCGGCGGCCATTCAGCAAGCCATGTTCAGCCTGCGGCTCGCCGCGGGTGAAGCGGGCGTGTTCGCGTACGACTCGGCTTTCGCCAATATCAAGGATGCCAAAGGATTTCGCGCCGAAGCCGAACTGGCCCGTTCGCTAGGCTTTCTCGGCAAAAGCTGCATCCACCCGAGCCAGATCGCGCTCGCCAACGACGTGTTCCGCCCTACCGACGAAGAAATCGCCCACGCGCTGCGCGTGGTGGAAGCGGCGCGCAACGCCGAACACGACGGCGTGGGCGCTTATGTCGTCGACGGCAAGATGATCGACGCGCCTTTCGTCGAGCGCGCCCGCGCGCTCGTGCAAAGCGCCGAACGGCTTGGACTCGTTGCGTCCGCAACGTCGAGCGAGGTGCGCCAATGAGCCGGCTTCCCAAAACGAATGCGGCGCCGCGCGGCCCGCTCGCGGGTGTGCGCGTGCTCGACCTGAGCGCCTATATCGCGGGCCCGTATGGCTGCACGCTGCTCGCCGATCAGGGCGCCGACGTCATCAAGATCGAGCCGCCCACGGGTGACAACCTGCGCAAGTATCCGTCGACGCTGCAGGCCGAAAGCCGCGCCTTTCTCGGCGTCAACCGCGGCAAGCGCGGGCTTGTGCTCGATCTGAAGCAACCATGCGCGCAGGAGGTGCTGCTGCGCCTCGTCGAACAGGCCGACGTGCTCGTGCACAACTTCCGGCCCGGCGTGCCGGCACGCCTTGGCATTGCCTGGGAACAGCTGCGCGAAGTGAACCCGCGGCTCATCTACTGCGCGGTCACCGGCTACGGCGACCAGGGGCCGAACAAGGACAAGGCCGGCTATGACCAGGTGCTGCAGACCATGACGGGCATGTGCGCGCTGCAGGGCAAGAGCGACGGCCCGCCCGAGATTCTCTATGGCTCGGTGGTCGACTACTACGCGGCCGCGCTCGTCGCAGCGGGCGTATCCTCCGCGCTGTTCGAGCGCGAGCGCAGCGGTGCGGGCCAGTACGTGGGCGTTTCGCTGCTGCGCAGCGCGCTCACCATGCAATCGGCGCGCATGATCTGGGCCGACGACGAACCGAAGGACGTGGGCCGTGACATGCGCTCGGGCGGCATCACCGGCATTCATCCCACGCGCGAAGGCTGGCTCTACATCTCCGCGAACACGCCGCATTTCTGGCAGGCGCTCTGCGAAAAAACCGGGCTCGCTGCACTCGCGCAGAACGCGCGTTACGATTCGGTGCGCAAACGTGCCGAGCATCGCGACGAGATCGTGCCGCAACTGCACGCCGCGTTGCAGGCGCGCAGCGCGCTCGAATGGGAGGCGCACTTTGGCGAGGCGGTGCCCTGCGCGGCGGCGCGCACGGTCGAAGACATGTTCGACGATCCCCAGGTGCTCGCCGAGGAGATGGTCACGCGCTACGACTATCCCGGCGTGGGCGCGTATCGCGGCTTTCGCGAGCCGATTCGCTTCGGCGCGACGCCGGCACCGGACCCGATCGCGGCGCCCGCCTTCGGCGAGCATTCCGATGCGGTGCTGCGCGAAGCCGGCTGGAGCGATGCCGATATCGAACGATTGAGAAACGAGCACGCCGTGCTCTGAACACACAAAGCGGCATCCGCGCGCATCCATGCCTGGCGGCGCGCGGCAAACAAGGAGACAACGCGATGGACCGTGAGCAGCATGTCCATACCCTCGACGCCCCCAGGGCGCGCATAGCGGCGCCTGCCTTCGCGTGCGATTCGCACATCCACATCTACGATCGCCGCTTCGCGGCCTCGCCCGGCAATGGCGCGCATATCGTCGATCGCGCGACGGTCGAGGACTATCGACGCGTGCAGGAACGCACGGGCACGCAGCGCACCGTCATCGTCACGCCGCGCCCGTACGGCACCGATAACTGCGTGACGCTCGACGCGATCCGCCAGCTGGGCATCGACAACGCCCGCGGCGTAGCTGTGCTGCGCCCCGAGGTCAGCGACGCCGAACTCGCCATGCTCGATCGCGGCGGCGTCCGCGGCATCCGCTTCACGTTGTACACGCCGCATCAGGCGGTCGTCACCTTCGACATGGTCGAGCCGCTTGCGCGGCGTATAGCGGAACTCGGCTGGCATGTGCAACTGCACTGGACCGCCGACCAGATCGTCGAGCACGAGGCCTTGCTCACTCGCCTGCCCTGCAAGATGGTGTTCGACCATCTCGCGCGCCTGCCCTTGCCCGCGGGCACCTCGCATCCCGCATTTGGCGTGGTGCGCCGCCTCGCCGCCTCGGGGCGCGTGTGGGTCAAGCTCTCGGGCGCCTACCTCGATTCGCAGGTGGGCCTCGCGGGCGGTTACGCCGACCTCGCCGAGACCGCGCGCGCATGGGCCGCACTGCTGCCGGAGCGCACCGTGTGGGGCAGCGACTGGCCGCACGTGACGGAGACGCACAAGCCCGACACCGCCGCGATCTTCGATCTGCTCAGCAGATGGGTCGAGGACGAAGCGGCACGCAAGCGGATTCTCGTCGACAACCCCGCCGAACTCTACGGCTTCGCCCGATGAACCAGCGCCACGGCGCCCCCATACAAACAGCCGTGCGCCAGGTACGCGCGGCCACATTCAGCACCAGGAGACGATACGTGAAGTCCACCGCCACCGCCGCACCCGTACGCAAGACACGCTTTACCGACGCGACGATCAGCCTGTTCGAGCGCACCATTCCCGACCCGTTCGTGCTCGCGATTCTCATCACCGCGGTCGTGGCCGCGCTATCGGCGATGTTCGCCCCGCATGCGACGCTCAACACGCTCGTGGTCGGGTGGTACAAGGGCTTCTTCAATATCCTCACGTTCGCCTTCCAGATCACACTCGTGCTCGTCACGGGCCACGCATTCGCGCACGCCGCGCCGGTGCAGCGCGTGTTCAAGGCGCTCGTGGGCGTGGCCCGCACGCCGGTGCAGGCCGCGGCGCTCACCTTCGTGCTCGTGGCCGTGGCCTCGTTCTTCAACTGGGGGCTGGGTCTCGTGGTGAGCGCGCTGCTCGCGCGCGAAGTGGCCAAGCGCATGCGCGTGGACTTCGCGTGGATCGTCGCGGCGGGCTTTTCGGGCTGGGTGGTGTGGGCGAGCGGCATTTCCAGCTCCATCGCGCTCGCGCAATCCACGCCGGGCAGCGCGATGAACGTCGTGCAAAAGCTCACGGGCGAAGTGCTGCCGTTCAACGACACCGTGTTCACGGCGTTCAACCTCGTGCCCGTGGTCGTGATGCTGATCGCCACGCCCATCGTGCTCGCGCTCCTCAAGCCGCGCGATGAAGACGCCGTCGTGCTCGACATCGAGAAGAACCCCGACCCGGAACCGCGCAAGCGCCCCGAAGGCAAGCTGAGCTTCGCGAAGTGGCTCGAATACTCGTGGATCGGCAGCGCGTTCATCGGCCTCGTGGGCGTGACGTTCCTCGTGCTCGCGCACGTTGAGCATATCGAAGCGTTTTCCGGCGTGAACGCCGTGATCTTCGTGATGTTCATCGCGGGCGTGATCCTGCATGGCTATCCGCTTGCCTACGCGGACGCGGTCAAGAACGCCGCCAAACAAACCGGCTCGATGATGCTGCAATACCCGCTCTACGGCGGCGTGATGGGCATGATGGACGCCACGGGCCTGCCCAACGTGATCTCGCACTTCTTCATCGCGATCTCGAACACGCATACGCTGCCGTTCTGGAGCTATGTGTGCTCGCTCATCGTCACGTTCTTCATTCCGAGCGGCGGCGGCCACTGGGCCGTGCAGGGGCCGTTCGTCGTGCCCGCCGCGATCGCGCTGCATGCTTCGATGCCCGCGACCACCATGGCCGTCGCCATGGGCGAGCAGGTCTCGAACATGATGCAGCCGTTCTGGGCCGCGCCCGTGGTCGCGATGGCGGGCATCGGCGTGCAGCGCGTGCTGGGCTTCACGGTCATGACGTTCCTGCTCGGCACCTTGGTATTCGGCGCGGCGCTGCTGCTGCTCGTTTGATCGGCATTCTTCCCTAAAACCAACGAAGATCAAGGAGACACCGCATGCAACGGCGTGCATTCATGGCGTCGCTCACGGCGCTCGCCGCGAGCGCGGGTACATTCGGCGGCATCGGCGCGGCGCGCGCGCAGAAGGTCGCGTCCGCATCGGCATCGGCCACCATCGCGCAGCGGCTTGCGGCTTACGCCGCCGCACTGAACTACGACGACCTCGACGCCGGCACGATCGAAGCGGTCAAGACCCACACTGCCGACGCGCTGGGCTGCGGCATCGCTGCGCTCGGCGAGAAACCCGTGGGCATCGCGCGCCAGGTTGCGCTCAACTACGCGAGCGGCGACGGCCGGGGCGCAACCGTGCTCGGCACGCAGCGGCGCACGTCGCCCGACCTCGCGACCTTCGCGAACGGCGCGGCCATCCGCTATTACGACCTCAACGACGTCTACGCGGGCAAGGAAATCGGCCACCCGAGCGACAACATCGCAGCGTGTCTCGCCCAGGCCGAGGCCGAAGGTGCGAATGGCCGCGATCTGATCGTCGCCATCGCCCTTGCCTACGAAATCGATTGCCGCCTCATGGACGCCGCCTCGATCAGTTCGCGCGGCTGGGATCACCCCATCTTCAGCCTGCCCGCAGCCGCGCTCGCGGCGGGCAAGCTCATGAAGCTCGACGAGCGGCAACTGGCCGAGGCGGTCAACCTCGCGCTCAACGGCCACCTCGCGCTGAACCAGACGCGCGTGCAGACCATGTCGAACTGGAAGGGTCTCGCCGATGCCGACGCCGCACGCAACGCCGTGTTCTCGGCCGCCCTCGCGCGCGACGGACTCACGGGCCCCGCGCCGATCTTCGAGGGCAATGCGGGGCTGTTCAAGCAGGTGTCCGGACCATTCAGCATCGACACGGCGAGCTTCGGCGGCAAAGGCCGGCCGTTTCGCATCAACGACTGTGCCGTGAAGTTCTACCCGGCGCAGGCGCTCACGCAGACGGCCATTGCCGCCGGCATCGACGTGGCGAAGCAGGTGGGCGACCTCGACCGTATCGTCAGCATGGAGATCCGCACCTCGCACGAAGGCTACTTCTCGGCGGGCATGGACCCGCAGAAATGGGCCCCCGAAACGAGCGAGACCGCCGATCACAGCCTGCCCTACGTGACCGCGCGCGCCATGTTCGACGGCGATATCAGCCTGGCGAGCTATCGCCCCGAAGCGCTGCGCGACCCGAAGATCCGCGCGTTCATGCAAAAGATCAAGGTTGTAGACGATGCCGAACTGACCCGGCTCTATCCGAAGTATTACGCGACCCTCGTGAGCGCCACGCTCGCGGACGGACAAACCGTGTCGAAGCGCGTGGACGACATTCCAGGCTTCGCCACTCGGCCGATGCAGCGCGGCGACTTCGAGGTCAAGTTCCGCAAGAACGCGGCGCCTGCGATCGGCAAGGCGCGCGCCGACGATGCGCTTGGGTTTCTCTGGAACCTCGACCAGCAGCGCGACCTCTCGCACCTGTTCGCGCCACTCGTCGTGCACGCCTGAAGAACGCGGGGGAAAGCATCAACCCCTGCCGTGCCGCGCCGAAAGCTCCTCCAGATCGAGATCGCGTTCGAGCACGCGCAGCAGTTCGTCGTGGATGAGTCCCGCGCGGTGCATCTTCAACAGCTCCGCGCGCCCGGCCTCCACGGCGGCCAGCACGACGTCGTAGTGCGAGGTGCGCATCCCCTGCGGATAGCTCTCGGCATTCGCATAATTGCGCGTCAGGTTCGCGCGATACGTGTACTGCTCCAGCAGCCGCGGGTGGATCACGCTGCCGTCCGGCCCGTGGACGAGCGGCGTGATCGCCGCCAGCTGGGCAGCTTCGAGGCGCGCCCATGCCTGCGGCTCGTTGAGGTAGGGCTCCTCCCCTTCCATATCGTCCGCAGGCCTGATCAGCTTGATGAGCGGCCCGATGGTCGTGCCTTGCAGCAGCACCGTGAACAGAATGACGGCAAACGCGGCGAAGAGAATGAGATCGCGGCCCGGCATCGCCTCCGGCAGCGCGAGCGCAATGGCCAGCGTGACCACGCCGCGCATGCCGGCCCAGCTCACCACGGTTGCGCCGCGAAAGTCCGGCGCGCTCACGCGGCGCGGCATGATCCGGTGCAGCGCGGTCCTCACGATCTCGATGCCATACGTCCACACGCAGCGCGACACGACAACGGCGAGCACCACGGCCATCGCGGCCGGACCGAGCAGCGCGACGGCATTCGCCGTCCCGCCGAGACGCAGCATGACCCCGCGCAGCGAGAGGCCGATCAGCACGAACACCAGCGCCTCGAGCACGAAGACCATGACCTGCCAGAACGCCGTACCGCGGCTGCGCACCGTGGCCGAAAAGATTTCGTGCTGATGCCAGCCTAGCTGCATGCCGCACGTGACCGTGGCGATCACACTCGAAACGCCCAGCATGTCCCCGGCGATATAGGCAATCCAGCCCGCCAGCACGGAGGCGGTGATGATCAGATACTCGTCTTCGAGCTGACGCAGCAGGCACACGACGACATAGCCGACGACAGCGCCGACCACCATGCCGCCCAGCGCGAGCCCGACGAAACTGAGCGCCGCATTCGGCTCGCTGAAAACGCCCGTCAATGCCGCCGCGACGGCGAAGCGAAACAGCACGAGACCGGCGGCGTCGTTGAGCAGGCTCTCGCCTTCGAGCAGCACCATCAGGCGGCGCGGCAGCGCGAGCCGTTCGAGCACGGCTTTCGCGGCGACCGCATCGGGCGGCGATACCACCGCGCCCAGCGCGAAACATGCGGCCCACGGCAGCGACGGAACGGCCCAATGCGCGACCACGCCAACGGCCCACGTCGTGAAAGCCACCGCGCCGATGGCGAAGAGCAGGATGGGCGCGAGGTGACGCTTGAAGTCGGACCAGACGAAGAAGTAGGCGCCGTCCATCAGCAAGGGCGGCAGAAACACGATGAGGACGAGGTCCGGGTCGATCACGACCGGCGGCAGGCCGGGCGCGAAGGCCATGGCGGCGCCGCCGACCAGCAGCGCGGCAGCGGGCGGCAGGCGCAGGCGTTTGGCGAGCAACTCGAGCGCGATGATGGCGATGAGCGAAAGGAGCACGAGCTTGAACGCCGACACGGCCGACATGAGGCTTCCTTGTTTTTACCCAGGTACGGTGCGTGGAGGAGCGCGGCCGCCCCCCTCAATTCCCACAAGCATGAATCAAAAACTGCTGCATCGCTCTCGCCGGATCGCTGAGCACTGCCCCAGGATGCCACAACATGCCCGCTTCCATCTGCGGAATGGCATCCTCGATGGCGCACGCGTCGATGCGCTTGCCCTCCAGCGACCACGGCCTGAACACCATGTCCGAGAGAATCGTCACGCCGAAGCCGTGCGCCACGAGCCCGCGCAGCGCTTCCATCGAACTCGTGCGAAACGCGATATTCGGCGCAACACGGCGCTTTTTCCAGTAGCGCAGCGTCGAGGCTTCGCCCTCGTCCACCGTGAGCTGGATATAGGGGTAACGCGCGATGTCGCGCAGCGTGACGGTGCCCATCTGCGCGAGCGGATGCGTCGGCGCAGCCCACAACTGGCGGCGTGAACGCATCAGCAAGTGGTGGCCGAAGCGCGCGCGCCGCTCCACGTTGGAAAGCAACGCCACGCCGAGATCCACCTCGCCCGCGAGCACCGCCGCCTCGATGGCGGGCCGGTCCAGATCGTGCAGGTCGATCTCGATCTCGGGATAGGTCGCGCGAAAGCGCGCGAGCAGTTCCGGCAGGAAGTAGCCGAGCAGCGTATAGGAGGCGGCCATGCGCACCGTGCCGCGCAGGCTATGCGCGCGAAATGGCGCCTTGTGCAGCGCGTCGCGCACCGACTCCAGCACGTGGCGCGCGTGATTGAGGAAGTCCTGCCCGTCGGGCGTCAGCTCCACGCCCTGGGGCAAGCGCACGAAGAGCCGCGTGCCGAGCGCCTCCTCGAGCGCGAGCACCGCATTGGTGATTGCCGACTGCGAAACATGCTCGGCCGCCGCCGCCATCGAAAACTGCCCGTTCTGCGCCGCCGCCACAAAGTAGCGGAACTGCCGCAAGGTCACGTCCTTGGCCATGTGCTTTTCGAATATCGTGAGTCGATGGTTCCGATTCTACGATACGCGGTCTGCGACGTCGCCCCGACGGTCGGCCCCACACAAACCGGATATCAGCGCGGCGCCATGCGCAAGGCGCCGTCGAGCCGGATCACCTCGCCGTTCAGATAGCGGTTGCCGACGATATGCTCGACGAGCGCCGCGAACTCCGCGGGCTGGCCAAGACGTTGCGGAAACGGCACGCCCGCGCCCAGCGCCTGCTGCACTTCGGCGGGCATGGCGAGCAGCATCGGCGTTTCGAAGATGCCGGGCGCGACGGTCACGACGCGAATGCCGTTGCGCGCCAGTTCGCGCGCCGCGGGCAGCGTGAGCGAAACGACACCGCCCTTCGAGGCCGCATAGGCCGACTGCCCGATCTGGCCATCGTACGCGGCCACCGAAGCCGTATTGACGATCACGCCGCGCTCGCCGCCGGCGTCGGGCGTGTTGTTCGCCATCGCCACGGCGGCGAGGCGCATCACGTTGAAGGTGCCGATGAGGTTGACGCTCACGACCTTGGCGAACAGATCGAGCGAATGCGCGCCCTCTTTGCCGACGATGCGCTGCGCCGGTGCGATGCCCGCGCAGTTGACCACGCCATGCAGCGCACCGAAGCGCTGCGTGACGAGCGCGATCGCCGCCTCGACGCTTGCCGCCAGCGTCACATCCACCTCGACGGCCAGTGCATGCTCGCCGCCGAGCGCCGCCACGTCACGCGCACGCGCTACGTCGATATCGCCGAACACGACATTCGCGCCGCGTTCGAGCAGGTGTCGGCCCACCGCCGCGCCGAGTCCCGAACCACCACCAGTGATAAAAAACGTCTTGTCCTGCACAACCATTTGAGTCTTCTCCATTAGTTATCCGATCTTTTAAACCGTCTCAACCGCCAGTTCCGCGCGATACTTTTCGCGCACGCCGCGCGAACGCTCGTAATTGCGCTCCTTGACGATACCGAAGCCTCGCACCGCACCCGGCACGCCGAGGAGGCCCACGGCCGCTGCAAGCGTCCGCTGCGTGAGCTTGCCGAGCACGAGGCGCACGTCGTCCTCGAATTCGCCGATCATCGCGCGCTCGATCACGCGGTCGCGCTGCAGTGCGAACGGATCGAGCGGCGTGCCGCGCAGCGCCTTGCCGTGCTTGAGCACGCGCAGCAGCGGCTCGGCCCACACGCCGCGCAGCGCGATCTTGTTGCGGCGTCCCGTTTGCGCGTCGCGGCGCGTGAGGAGCGGCGGCGCCATGTGGAAAGTCTTCTTGCCCGCCGTGCCGTCGAACAGGCCGGACAGGTACGCGCCGAAGCCGCCATCCGTGTGCAGGCGCGCCACTTCGTACTCGTCCTTGTAAGCCAGCACCTTGAAGTAATGGCGCGCTGCCGCTTGCGCGAGCGCGCCGCTCGCCCCTTCGATCGCGCGCTCGGCCTGCGCAACGGTATCGACCAGCGCGCGATAGCGCTTCGCATAGGCGGCGTTCTGGTACCGCGTGAGGTCGCGCTCGCGTTCGGCCACGAAACGTGCGAGATCGAACGGCGTGTCCGCGGCCGCAACCTCCGCTCCCGTCACGCGTTCGAGCACGCGAGTGTCCTGTGCGATCAGACGCCCCCAGAGGAACGCGCGTTCGTTCATCTTTACAGCCGCGCCGTTGAGCCCGATTGCCTGCACGATCGATGCTTCGGCAAGCGGCACGAGGCCAGACTGATACGCGTAGCCCACCATCATCATGTTCGAGGCGATGGCGTCGCCGAAAATCGCTTCCGCCGCCGCCGTACAGTCCCAGAACACCGCGCCGTCCGCGCCCATCGCGCTCTCTATCGCTGCCTGATGCACGGCCTTGCTCACGGGCAGATCGCCGTCGCGCACGAAGTCGGCGGTCGCGGTGATGCGCTCGTTCACGATCGCGCGCGCGCCGCTGGCCGGCAGGCGCGAGAGCGCGCCCGACGATGCCGCCACCACGGCGTCGCAGCCCAGCAGTACGTTGGCCGCCTGTGCGCCGATGCGCGAGGTGGTGATGAGCCCGCGGCTCTGCGCGATCTGCACGTGGCTCAACACCGCGCCGTTCTTTTGCGCGAGGCCGGTGAAGTCGAGCGTCGAGGCGCCGCGCCCTTCAAGGTGCGCGGCCATGGCGAGGATCGCGCCGATCGTCACGACGCCCGTGCCGCCCACACCCGTCACAACCATGCGCAGATGTTGCTCCAGCGCCTGCGGCACGCGCGCGGGCGGCGCGAGCGTGGCGCGCAGTTCGGCCTCGATGCGCTGGATGCGCGCGGCGTCCGGGCGCTTCGGCTCCATGCCCTCCACCGTCACGAAGCTCGGGCAAAAGCCCTTCACGCACGCGGTGTCCTTGTTGCAGCTCGATTGATTGATGGCCCGCTTGCGGCCGAGCGCCGTTTCGAGCGGCTCGATCGCGATGCAGTTCGACTGCACGGAACAGTCGCCGCAGCCTTCGCACACGGCCGGATTGATCACCACACGCGTAGGCGGATCGATCAGCTTGCCGCGCTTGCGGCGGCGGCGCTTTTCGGCGGCGCAGGTCTGGTCGTAGACGATCACCGAAACGCCCTTCTGCTCGCGCAGGCGGCGTTGCAGCGCATCGAGCGCGTCGCGGTGGAGGAGCGTCACGCCCGCAGGCAACCCCAGCGATCCCGCGTATTGCTCAGGCCGGTCGGTGACCACCACGACTTCGTTCACGCCTTCGGCCTGCACCTGCGCCACCACGCGATGCACGGTCAGGCCGCCCTCGGCGGGCTGGCCGCCGGTCATCGCCACCGCGTCGTTGAAGAGAATCTTGTAGGTGACGTTCGCGCGCGCCGCCACGGCCTGGCGGATCGCCAGGCTGCCCGAGTGCTGGTAGGTGCCGTCACCGAGATTCACGAACAGATGCGGCATGTCCGTGAAGGTCGACATGCCGACCCACTGCACGCCTTCGCCGCCCATCTGGCAGAACGTCGCCGTGTTGCCCGCCTCGCCGAGCGCCATGATGTGGCAGCCGATGCCGGCCGCGGCATGCGAGCCGTCCGGCAGACGCGTCGACGTATTGTGCGGGCAGCCCGCGCAGAAGAACGGCTTGCGCGTGAGCGGTTCGCCTTGCGGCACCTGCGCGAGCGCGATCACGCGCTGCGCGCCGCCCAGACGCGCCTGGGTTGCGCCCGTAGCGAGCAGCGGCACATCGACCTCGACGTGCCGGAAAAACCGCTGCAGTGCGTGCGCCAACTGCTCGGGCGCGAACTCCATCGCGGCGGGCAGCAGCGGCTCGTGCTCGCCAAGCGTCTTGCCGTGCACGGAGGGCCGCTCGTCGGCACGCACGTTGAAGAGCGCCTCCTTGATCTGCCGCTCCACGAACGAGCGCTTCTCCTCCACGACGAAAAGCGCCAGCATGCCGCGCGCAAATACCTTGATCCCTTCGGTTTCGAGCGGCCAGATCATGCCGACCTTATAAAGCCCGATACCGAGTTGTTCGAGGCGCTCCGCCGTGAGGCCCAGCGCCTCGAACGCGGCCAGCACGTCCGCATGCGCCTTGCCCGCCGTGACGATGCCCACGCGTGCCTGCGCGGGACGCAGCAACGCGCGGTCGAGCGGATTCGCGCGCATGAAGGCGAGCGCGGCGGGCAGGCGCTCTTCCAGCACGCGGCGCTCCAGTTCGGCGCGCTCCGCGGGCCAGCGCAATTGCGTGTCGTAGTTGAAGCCGCGCTGCGGCGGCACCGCGATGTCCGCAGGCAAGCGCAACGGCGCGCCACGGCCCACGCGCATCGAGCGGCCGCTTTCCACCGTTTCCGTAATCGCCTTGAAACCGACCCACAGCCCGCTGAAACGCGACAGCGCATAGCCGGTGAGCCCGTAGTCGATGTACTCCTCGACCGACGCCGGAAAGAGAATCGGCATCATCGCGCCTTCGAAGACGTGGTCCGTCTGGTGCGGAAACATCGACGACTGCGCCGCGTGGTCGTCGCCGGCCACGGCCAGCACACCGCCGTGCCGCGCGGTGCCGAGCATGTTGGCGTTGCGGAATACGTCGCCGGTGCGGTCCACGCCCGGCCCCTTGCCGTACCACATCGAGTACACGCCTTCCACACGTTTGCCGGGAAACGCGTCGAGTTGCTGTGCGCCCCACAGCATGGTCGCGCCGAGGTCCTCGTTCAGGCCCGGCTCGAAACGCACATCGAAGTCCGCGAGCAGCGCCTTCTGGCGCCACAGTTCCTGATCGAATCCGCCGAGCGGCGAGCCGCGATAGCCGGAAACGAGACCCGCCGTTTTCAGCCCGGCAAGCCGGTCCGTGCGCGCCTGTTCGATCAGGATGCGCACCAGCGCCTGGGTGCCGGTGAGAAACACCGCGCCGTCCTCGCGCAGATAGCGGTCTTCGAGGCGATAGTCCGTATCGATCTGGCGGTCGGTCTCGACGGCTCGCATGTTCATGTTTGTCTCCGCTGTTCGGCTTGTGGGTATTAGCGGATTCTAGGTAGCCAATAGCGGCGATTCGTGCCAAACTGAGCCACGGTTTGCTCATGAATTAGCAACACTCGCCCCAAATTCACCTTTTTCAGGGAAACCTGGCCAATGAAATTCGACCGCGTAGATGTGGCCATCCTGCACGCCCTGCAGCGCGACGCGCACGTGAAGTCCGCCGACCTCGCGGAATCGCTCGGGCTTTCGCTCTCGCCGTTCTACCGGCGCATCCGCATGCTCGAAGAGCGCGGCGTCATCACGCAGTACGTCACGCTGCTCGATCAGGAGAAGGCGGGCTTTCCCGTCAACGCGTACGTGTCGGTGGCAATCGAGAAGAAGAACGAGACACGGCTGGCCGCGTTCGAGCGCGCGATCTCGAACTACGACGAGGTGATGGAGTGTTATTTGATGACGGGCGCGTTCGACTACATGCTGCGCGTAGTGGCGAGCGATATTGCGGGCATCGAGCGTTTCGTCATGACGCGCCTCACCAAGATCGAGGGCGTGCGTGACATTCACACTTCCGTCGCGCTGCGCCGCGTGGAGTACAAAACCGAGCTGCCGGTGCGCGTGCGCGACGAGTGACACGCGGCGCGACGCCGTGGTTCAGTGAGGATCTCGAAGGAATCGCGGAACAGATAAAGCCTTCACGCCTTTTGCCCCGCCTTGCGCGCCGCTCGCAACGGCTTCGCAGCAGCGCCGTTCTCCGGCGCCGCCTCACGCTCTTGCCCCTGAATTGTGTGGGTCGAACGCAGTGCGTCGAGCCGGCCTTCGAGCGTGCCCACCTGGTGGCGCAAATCGCCGAGCTGCGTCTGCAACGCCTGAATTTCGGCGCGCGCACTGTCCTCCGTGCGCGCCGCGCGCTGCGTGGCGGCTTCGGCATCGCGCTGCAAACGCGCGTTGGCCGTGCGCTCGCGCTCGATTTCGAGCTGGGCGCGCTTCTCCGCTGCCTGCCAGCGCGTTTCCGCGAGTTCGGCGCTTGCGCGCAGCTTGTCGCGTTCGGCCGCAAAGTCGGCGCGCGCCTGGGTGAGCGCCGTGTCGCGTTCGCGGCTCGCCTCGCGCTCGCGCACCAGTTCCGCTTCGAGTGCGCCGCGCGTGGCAACCGCGGCGGCTTGCGCCTGCTCCAGCTCCTGAATGCGCACCTGCGCCGTGAGCAACGCGGCGGTGCGCTGTTCGAGCGCCACCTCCGTGTGTGAGAGGTCCGCGCGCACGGTGGCCGTTGCGCCTTCCGCGGCGCGGCGCGCCTCCTCCACTTCCAGCCGCAGCGCTTCGAGCGACGCCTGTGCGGCCGCCGTGGCGCGCGTCCAGAGCGCGCCCATGAGTTCGCCGGCGGCCCCTTGCAGTTCCTCGGGCAGATCGGCGTGCTCGATACGCACGCGGCTCTTCTCGCGCAGGGTGGCCCAGAACTCCGAAAGGACTGCCGTAGGCGTGCTCATGCTGCCGCGGTGCACGAGCTGATAGAGCCGGTTGGCCGTGGGCGTGATGCCATAACGGAAGAACATCAGCGCGCACACTTCGCGATACAGCTCGCGCGTTTTGGGAAACTCGGCCTTGAGCCGTTCGATCTCGGCGGCGAGGCGTACTTCGTCGGGGGCGACGTCGGTCATGGGGCGGTGCGGGGCTGGAATGCGTCGATATTACAACGTAAAGCGTATGATTCCTACCGCCACGCATGCCGCCCGCTCGTGCGCGAAAATGATAGAAGCCATGCAGTGCGCTTGCTAAACTATTAAAGCGAATCCAGACGCGACAATAATCTGAATTAATTGCACGTTTTTTTATCAGGCTGCGTAATTTAGGTTATCTAATGAATCGGCGAGGCTCGGTGTCACAAAGCGCTCGCCCCCGGTCCCTCGCGGTCCGGCCAGAGGCGGCCCCCACCGCCCTTTGCGAAAGCCCTTCCTTCCCGCTTTCCCGACCGGACGCATGCCGCGTCACGCGCGTGCGTCAGCCGCATTGATTCGACAATTGAAGCGGTCGCCCGCAGTTCCGTTCAGTCCATGAAAACGCACGCCCGGCTAGTGGCGCGCGCTTGTCCGATCCGTAGAATTGAGAGGTGTGCCATGTCGAGCCTGTCGAGCGAATCCATCGCCACATTGAAAAGCACGCTGCGCGGCGAAGCCCTGCAACCCGGCGACGCGGCCTACGAAGAAGCCCGGCAAATCTGGAACGCGATGATCGAGCGCCGCCCCGCACTCATCGTGCGCTGCCGCGGTTGCTCCGACGTGCGCCAGGCCGTGGCGCTAGCGCGTGAAAGCGGGCTGCCGCTCGCCGTGCGCGGCGGCGGCCACAATATCGCGGGCAGCGCGCTATGCGACGGCGGCATCGTGATCGATCTCTCGCTCATGAAGTCGGTCAGAGTCGAGCCCGCCACGCGCCGCGCGTATGTGGAGCCAGGCGCCACGCTGCACGACTTCGACCATGAAGCGCAGGCGTTCGGCCTCGCCACGCCGCTCGGCATCAACTCGACGACGGGCGTCGCGGGTCTCACGCTGGGCGGTGGCTTCGGCTGGCTGAGCCGGCGCTTCGGCATGTCGATCGACAACCTCGTCGCTGCCGACGTCGTGACCGCCGACGGCAATCTGCTGCGTGCGAGCGCCGAAGACAACGCCGACCTCTTCTGGGCGCTGCGCGGCGGCGGCGGCAACTTCGGCGTGGTGACGATGTTCGAGTTCGCGCTACACCCCGTCGGCCCCGAGATCTACGGCGGACTGGTCGTGCTGCCGTTCGACGCCGCGAAAGAAGCGCTGACGCATTACCGCGAGGCGGCCGAAGCGATGCCCGAAGACCTGACCGTGTGGAGCGTCTCGCGTCTCGCGCCGCCGCTGCCGTTCCTGCCGCCCGAGGTGCACGGCAAGCCCGTCATCGTGTTCGCGATCTGCTATTCGGGGCCGCCGGAAAACGGGCCGAACGCGGTGGACGCGGTGCGGCGCTTCGGCAAGCCGTGTGGCGAACATCTCGGGCCGATGCCCTACGCCGCGTGGCAGCAGGCGTTCGATCCGCTCCTCACGCCGGGCGCGCGCAACTACTGGAAATCGCACAATCTCAACGCGTTGCCCGACGGTCTCATCGACACGCTGATCGACGCCATCGCCGCGCTGCCCTCGCCCGAGTGCGAAATATTCTTCGGCCAGATCGGCGGCGCGACGCTGCGCGTCGCGCCCGATGCGATGGCCTACCCGAATCGCGACGCACTCTACGTCATGAACGTGCACGGCCGCTGGACCGATCCCGCCGACGACACCCGCTGCGTCGCCTGGGCGCGCGGCTTCTTCGAAGCTTCCGCGCCTTACGCGCTCGGCAGCGTCTACGTAAACTTCCTCACCGACGACGAAAGCACGCGCGTCGAAGCCGCCTACGGTCCGAACATGAGCCGTCTCGTCGCCGTCAAGACGAAATACGACCCGCACAATCTTTTCCGCCACAACCAGAACATCCGGCCCGAAGGGTCGGCCGAGGGAAGCCAGTAGTCCGCGTATCGATGTCATCGTAAGGAGATTCGTCATGGCGACTTATGTGGTGCTCTCGCAGTTCACCGACCAGGGTATCCGCGCCGTCAAGAACAGCGCGCAACGCGCCAGTCAGGCAGCGGAACTCGCCAAAACTTTCGGCTGCGAAATGAAGCAGATCTACTGGACGCTCGGGAAATACGACGTCGTCACGGTCATCGACGCGCCCGACGAGCAAAGCTTCATGGCGTTCGGCCTCGCCCTCGGGTCGCTCGGCAATATCCGCACGCAAACGCTGCGCGCCTTGAGCAAGGACGAGTTCACGGCGGTGCTCGGCAAGCTCAATTAACGAGCGCCGGCGCGCGGCACCCGGGCCGGTGCCGCGCCGCCGTTCAGCATTCTTCACACCTATTCGCCGCATGCGCAGCGCATTCCCCATCCAGATCGGGGAGGCAGTTCCCTGCCCGAACACACCATGGCGCGCGGGCAACCTTCCGGGAAGCGGCACTGCGCGAGCGAAGTCTTTCTTTTTGGCAAACGTTTGCCGCCTGGGTATCAAGTCCGCGCGCGCGAGGCCGACAACGCGTACATCGCCACGAATTTTTGGAGACCCGGACGTGACGCGCGTTTTGCTTTTACTTGCCGTAATGGTTATGACAGGCTGCGCGCAACTGCAGCCGGCCACCACGGCACAAACCGGGAAACCCGCCGTGTCGAACGTCATCATGAAGTTCGACATTCCCGCCGATGCGCTAGGCGCGCACGACCCGCAGCTGAGCGCGGTGCTCGCCAAGGCGGGCGCGCTCGCCGCCGCGCAGAAGCAGCCCACCGTGATCCGCGTGACGGCGCTCGGCCAGGACTTCAAGTACATCAATCAGGCCATCTGGCGGGGCGTGCCCGCGCAAGGGCCCAAGCCCACGCTCGAAAACCTGACGGCCGGCGCGAACCAGACGTACAGCGTCTCGATCGAGCCGTGGCATGCGGGGAGCTGACACGATGCGTCCGATCGTTCTCGCCGCCGCCGCATTCGGCTTCTGTAGCGCCGCCTGGGCGGGCCAACCCGCCGCCAGCGCGCCCGCCACTGCCACCGTCGTTGCCGCTGCGGCGACGCCCGCCGCCGACAAGGTCTATCCGCCGCTGCCCTCGCTCGCCATGCTGCCGCCCACGACCGGCGACGACGACGAGGTTCCCGCGCCGCATTCGTCTTCGCACAGCAAGAAGAAGGTGCGCCAGCGCGATTGCCATTGCGCCATGCCCACGCCGCGCCTCGTCGTCTCCGACACCTCGCGCGCCTACCTCAAGGACATCGAGCAGCAACTCGATTCCGCTCTCGCGCAGTGACGTCGCGCATTGACGCCCAACCCGGAGCTTCGACCCATGCAGCAGAAGACCAACGCCCTGCGCCAGCTGCGATCGCGAGTCATGCGCGCGTGGGTCGCGTTCATGAGCCTCGCGGCGCTCGGCGCAACGGCCGCGCACGCCGCGCCGCCCGCCGACGAATGCTTTGAAAAGGCCGGCGCCTACCAGGGCGTGAATCCGCTCGTGCTGCGCGCCGTGGCGTGGCGTGAATCGAAAGGCGACGCGGCGGCCATCAATCACAATGCGAACGGCTCGATCGACGTCGGGCAAGCGCAGATCAACTCGATCCACTTTTCGGAGCTTTCGCGCGAGGGCATTCCACACGGCGCCCTCACGGACCCGTGCGTGAATATTTTCGTGGCCGCCTGGCTGCTCAAGCAAAAGATGGTGCGATACGGCAACACGTGGCGCGCCATTGGCGCGTACCACTCGGAGTCGCCGCACGAGCGCGATGCCTACGCGCGCAGCATTCAGGCCATCCTCGTGAGCTGGGGCCACCTGCAGCCGGGGCGATGAACGACGCGCCCGGCGTCGTTTCGGGCTCGCTTCAAACGCAACGGCCTGATTAGCCGCGCAGCTTGTTCAACAGCTTGAGCCCGCGACGCGCCACAGCCGAATAAAGCTCGGCACCCTTGAGCGTGGGGTCGATATGGCGCTCGTAAGGCTGCAGCGTGATCGGGAAATACGGCGCAAGCTTTTCCACCACGCGCTGCGGCGAGATGTGCGTGTTGCTCTGGACCACGGCGAACATGCCGTCGCTTTCCGGCGCGAGGTGGCGCGCCTCGCTCCAGCCTTCCATCTTGTCGGCAAACCAGACGCTTTCGTCGGCGTGCAGCGCGCGCTGGCCAGGCTTCGGGCCCGTGTGGTACTGCTCCAGCAACCCTTCGTTTTCCGCGTTGAGCCAGTAAAGCGTGTATTCGGTCCAGTCGAGCGCGTAGTTGGCGAGCAGCACGCGGCGCCAGTCGGTGCCGTGCAACGCCGCCAGGCGCTCTTGCAGGCTCAGGCACAGCGTGCGCGACAGGATGGCCGGCGTCCACCAGATGCCGTCGCGCGCGAGTTGTGGATCGAGACTCAGCAGCTTCGCCGAAGCCTCCCAGTAATACGGCTCCACCGTACGCGGCTGCACATGCGTGAGCGCACGGCCGTCGAGAATCAGCGTATCCGCGCTGAAGCGATGCGTGGCGAAGCAGTCGGGGTCGAGCACGAGGAAATACTCGGTCTCGATCCATTCGGGCGCATTCAGCTTGATGATCTGCTGCCGGTGCCAGTTGCGGATCTGGTGACGCTGCGAGAACTCCGCAAAAATGCCCATGTACAGCGATTCGTCGACCACTTCGATGGGGAAATCGGACCACGCCTTCGCGTAGCCTTTGACCTCGTCGAGTTCGTCGTGCGGCACGACGATCACGAAACGGTGAAACGTTTTGGGCGTCGTGAAGTGACGCAGCGACGAGAACAGGATGTCGCAGCGGCCGATGTTGTCGGCGTAATGCCGTCCCCGCGTCTTGACCGGCAGGATGGCGCTGATCTGATGCATGGCAGTCAGGTCCCGAATGTTAGAAGAATCGATAAATGAAGTTCGGGATATAGCCGCGCCGATGCGTCAGCGCGATGCCGATCAACCTGCCGCCCGCGTCGAGCAGCTGCGTTTTGAGGCCGAGGACTACGGGCTTGCGCGACACCTCTGCGCGCACCGCCATGACCGTGGCGTCCGCCAGCGCCGCGTTTTCGATGCCGGCGAAGGACTGGCTCGCGGGCGGCGCATGCACGACGATGTAGTCGTGCGCCTCGCGCAGCGCGTCGAAGAGAGTCGTGGTCTGCTGCCACGAAGCCGGGAACGTGCCGCTTTCCGGCCGCGCGACGACGATGTTGTGCCGCTCGACGCTCTCGAACACGAGTCCGCCAGAAGCCGCGATCTCCGTGGGCGCCGCGCTCGCCGCCCGGCTTTGCCCGCCGTGCCCCGACCACGTCAGCAGGCCCTGCGCGTTCGGCGGACCGTAGAGCGGCGCGTCGGCGCCGGAAGCCATGTCGAGAATGAGGACCGGCTTGGTCGTGCGGTGCTCCAGTTCGACGGCGAGGCCGCGAATCACCGAAAGCAGCCCGTCGTTCTTGCCGAACGAGAGCGCCATGACGACCTTGGCGGGCGAGTCCGTGCTCGCGTTGATGGCCGCGATCATGCGGCCGTACGCCATATGCGCGGGCCGGCTGGCCGCCTTGCCCGCGTCGGCTGACGCGCCCGCGGCGCCGGGCCGGCGCGCGCCGCCGCCGCCGAGCATCACGGGCGCGTTCAGCACCGGCAGCAGCAGCGAGCGCTCGGCCTGCTCCGGACTCAGGAAGGTCTCGCGCAGGCTCGCCATGACGAGCACGACGAGCGCCGCAATCAGCAGACCCGCCGCCACGCTCGCCGCAATGATGAGACTGGCCGACACGCTGCGCTGCGAAGGCGGGAACGGCGCCTGGATCACGCGCACGTTCGTGCTGTTCACCTGGCTCACCTGCCCCTGCTGGATCTTCGCCAGCTCGACCTGGCGCGAACGGTCCTTGAAGCTGTCGGCCAGAATGTCGCGCGTTGCCTGCAGCTGGCGCAGCTGGCTGGAGATGTCGCTCAAGTTCCGCAGCGTCGCGCGGGTGTCCTTGATCTGATCTTCGAGCGCCTGCTGGCGCGCGGTTTCGCCCGCGATGCTCGCATTGAGCGCGGCCAGCCGCCCTTGCACCACGTCGTAGTAGTCGTTGTGGCCGTAGCGCGTGGCCGTGGCCATCTGCGCCTTGCGACGCGCGATGCTCGCGTGCATGTCGGCAATCTGCTGATCGAGCTGCTGCACGAACGGCGAGCTATCCATGTAGCGCGAGGCGAAATCGGCGCGGCGCGCTTCGAGCTGCATCAGCGAAAGCTGCATCGTGTCGAGCGCGTGGGCGGCTTCGGAGTCGTCGGTGAAGATCGGAATCGTCGCCTTCACCCCCTTCGAGGACGCCTGCTCCGACTTCAGTTCGCCGCGATGCTGCGCGAGCGACGTGTCGTTCTCGAGCTTTTGCTGCACGAGCTGGCTTTCGAGCAGCACGGCACGCGAAGTCTGGTCGTCGATATTGACGATGCCGTGCGTTTTCTGGAACGCGAGCAGGTCGGCATCGGCCTTTTTCAGCTGCCTTGCGACTTCGTCGCGCTGGCCGGTCAGGAAATCGACGCGGCCCGACGTGAAGATCGTCGCGCGCCGGCGGAAGTACGTGTCGAGCAGACGCGACAGCCCATCGGCCGCTTCCTTGGGATCGGCGTCGTAATACGTGAGGTTGATGGTGCTCGCGAGATCGTTCTGCTCGATATGCAGCCGGTGCTCGAATTCCTGCAAATGGCTGTCGATTTCGTGTTCGCTGGCGTTCGGCCCCAGTTTCGCAATCACCACGTCGCGATGCAGTTCCGGGCTGCTGAGAATTTGCGCCTCGACGCCGTCGAGCTGGCCGATGGCGGGCTGCACCGCGGCGCCGCCATTCGGGTTGTTCGACTGGTCGTAATATCCTGCAAGGAGTACGAGCAGCGTCGACTGCGCCCGGTAAGGCATGGGCACCAGCAGCGCGACCGCCACGCCGATCGCCACAACGGAAAGAAATACCGCCGTGGCAAGCTTGCGATAATAAAAAACGGTGTTGAGATAATCCCGGACCGTCAGTTCGACAACAGCCGCCTTCCTTTCAGGCCTTGTTCTAGTAGTAATAACCATACAGGTGCGGTTCCGGGCCAACAGTGAAGATTCGACGGCGCATATAATACGTAAGAAAACATCCAGGATGTCGCGTTAAACTGACAGTCTTGGCAAATTCGCGAAAAAATCGTGTGAGTTCCACCCTTCATTAACGGCAATTCCTGCCGTTACTTGACAAGAGATCAGGAACCGCAAGCCACCGCTTCACCCACGCGCCCGATGAACATACTCCGACCAGCCTGCGTCCTCGGGCTGCTGACGCTTACCGCCTGCACCCAGACCTGGGTGGAACCGCAATTCCAGCAGCGCGCGCAGTTCGCCGCGTGGTCGCAAGCCACGCCCGGCGTCTATCGCATCGAACCCGGCGACGACCTTTCGGTCGTCATGCCCTTCAATGCCGAGCTGAACTTTCGCGGTTCGGTCGCGCCGGACGGCGGCCTGACCATGCCGTTCGCGGGCACGATCCCCGCCGCGGGCCTCACGGTGGCCCAACTCGGCGACGCCATCAACAAGGCGCTCGCCGCCAACGGCATGGCGAAGAACGCGCACGCTTCGATTGCCATCGTGCAGTCGGCCGCCAAGGTCTATGTGGCCGGCCAGGTCGGGCGCCCCGGCGAAATCGCGCTGCACACGGGCATGAGCGTGCTGCAGGCCATCTCCGCCGCGCAGGGCTTGCTCGACACGGCGCGCACCAACGAAGTCGTGCTGATCCGCCGCAGCCCCGACGGCCGTCCGATGCTGCGCACGATCGACCTCGACGCGCTCACGCATCGCGGCGACCCGACCCAGGACGTCGTCCTGCAGGCCACCGACACGATCTTCGTGCCGAAGTCCTCGATCGCCGAAGTCGACCAGTGGGTCGATCAGTACATCGACAAGGTCATTCCGTTCCAGCGCGGCTTCGACTACACGATCTCGAACAACCCCACGACTTACTAGGCCTGCTCCGCGAGCCCGTGGTTTTCCACGCCCGGGCCAACGAATCAAGCGCGAATCACACGCGATGGAAACCGCCACCACGACCACCGGGCTTGCCCCGGTCTTTTCGAGCG
Organism: Paraburkholderia sp. EG287B; assembly: GCF_040965595.1. Taxonomy (NCBI): domain Bacteria; kingdom Pseudomonadati; phylum Pseudomonadota; class Betaproteobacteria; order Burkholderiales; family Burkholderiaceae; genus Paraburkholderia; species Paraburkholderia sp. EG287B. Next base: position 42,309 of record NZ_JBFRCG010000016.1, on the reverse strand, counting down.
AGCCCGCCAGGTGGCGGGTCACGTGGTGGCTGCTCGCGCTCCTGCCGCTCTTCGGCCAGACCTTCCACTACCTGAGCACGCTCGTGCCGCTCTGGGCGCTCTCGAAAGCGCTGCCGGTCATTTCGCTGCCCGCCGTGCTGCGTCTGGGCGGCGAACCGCGTTTTCCCATGACGCGGCAAATCCTCATCAGCTTCGCGTGGCTCCTGCTGGTGCCGAGCTTCGCCGCCGTGTTCTATTTCCACGAGGGCTTTTTCACGAGCATCACGGCGCAGGTGAAGCTGCTGCCCGTGCTCTATTTCTTCTCGTTTCTCGCGCTGCTCCTCACGCTCAAGCCCACGCTCGGCGAGCTGGAGCGCGGCTTCCTGGTGCTCGGCGTCGTCATTCTCGCGGTGCTGATCGTGCTCTGGGCCGTGGTGCCCTCCGACTGGTACCAGGAGTCGTATGTGATCGGCCAGTCGCCCTTTTTCAGCAGCGACAACCGCGGCCATCGCATCCGCATGTCGATGTATTTCCCGCTCATCCTGCTGTTCTTCTGCTACCGGCGGGCCTTTTTCGAAAAGCACGCGGGCTATCTGTGCGGCGTGGTCGTCGCGTTCGCCGTCACGCTGCTGATCGTCAAGACGCGCGCCATGGTCATCGGCATCATGGGCGTGCTCGTCATCAACACCTTCGCCTGGTCGCGCATGCGCACGCGCGTCCTGCTGCTGCTCGCCGCGCCCGTCGCGCTCGTCGCCCTGTTCTCGGCGGGCTACCTCGCCACGACCTTCAGCACCGACGCGAGCACGGGCTTCGACACGCGCCGCATCACCATCCTGCTCGCCACGAAGTTCCTCGGCAGCGAGCCGATGCGCTGGCTCTTCGGCGTGGGCACGATCAGCTCGACCAGCAAAGACAACCTGATCGACTACTTTCACCACTTTTTCTTCCTCGCCGACATCACGTGGCTCGGCATCGTGTTCGAGTACGGCCTGATCGGCGCGCTCATCATCCTGTTCTTCCAGCTGCGCGGCATCGTGTTCTACCGGCGCCTGCGCAAGAAGGTCGACGACGATTTTCTCGGCGCGCTGTTCGACTATCTCGTCTACGTCCTGCTCATTTCATTCTTTTACCCGCCTACCCTCACGCCGGGCGAGACCGCGGTCATTCTCGCGATCTTCGCGTACATCTGGCGCGTGGGCGAGCTGGACGGCCATCACGACGACCATGCCGATCTGCAGGTTCACCATGCCACGCCCTAAGCGCAACAAGCGCATCAAGCGCCCCAACCTGCATGCGCTGCTGGTGGGCGCGCTGCTCATGTCGGGCGCGGCGGCCTGCACCGACGCGACCTCGGGCACGCCCTTGCCGGTAGCCATCCCGGTGGATGCCGCCGCCGGCCGGCACCCCATCAGCCCGCTGATTTACGGCGTCAACTTCGGCACGACGGCCGTCCTGCAAGACCTGCGCGCGCCCATCAACCGCTCGGGCGGCAACAGCGCCTCAGCCTATAACTGGCGCCTCGACGCACGCAACGCGGGCAAGGACTGGTATTTCGAGAGCCTCGCCGTCAATCCAGCCGATATCAACGACCAGTTCGGCGAGCGTTTCGTCGCGCTCACCCAGGCGGCGGGCGCCACGCCCATCGTGACCATTCCGATGCTCGGCCGTGTGGCGAAACTCGGACCGGCGCGCGAGACGCTCGCGAGCTTCTCGATCGACAAGTACGGCCCGCAGCCGAATCACGACGTGAACGGTCACGCCGACGCCGGCAACGGCGTGGCGGCCGGCGGCAAGCCGATTGCCGGCAACGACGCGAACGACGCCTCGACGCCCGACGACCCGCAAAACGAGCAGGCGCGCGTCGCCGATCTGGTGAAGCAATTCGGCGGCGCGAGCGGGGGCGGCGTGCGCTACTACGCGCTCGACAACGAGCCGAGCCTCTGGCAGCTCATACACCGCGACGTGCATCCCACGGGCGCGCATGCGAGCGAAATCGCCGGCAAGGTGATCGCCTATGCGCGCGCCGTGAAGGCGGCGGACCCGCACGCGCAGATCGTCGCGCCCGAAGAATGGGGCTGGCAGGGCTATTTCTACAGTGGCTTCGACCAGCAGTACGCCGCGGACCACGGCCTCGATCACACGCCGGACCGCACGGGCGAAACCCAAGGCATGCCGTACGTGCCCTGGCTACTCGCGCAATGGAAAGCGGCGGGCCATCCGGTCGACGTGTTCAGCCTGCATTTCTACCCGCAGGGCGGCGAATACGCCGAAACGGGCGTGACGAACTCGCAGGCCGTGGCGCTCACGCGCAACCGCTCCACGCGCGACCTGTGGGACCCGAACTACAAAGACCCCACGTGGATCAACAGCGTCGTGGCGCTGATCCCGCTGATGCGCCATTGGGTCGATACGTACTACTACCCGGGCACGCCCATCGGCATCACGGAATACAACTGGGGCGGCGACACGCTGATGAACGGCGCGACGGCCCAGGCCGACGTGCTCGGCATTTTCGGCCGCGAGGGGCTGGATATCGCCACGCGCTGGGGCACGCTCGATCCCTCGATGCCGGTGTACAAGGCATTCAAGCTCTACCGCAACTACGACGGCAACGGCGCGGCGTTCGGCGCGACCAGCATTGCCGCGAACGCGCCCGACCCGGACACCGTTTCCGCATTCGCCGCCTTGCGCGAGCGCGACCATGCGCTGACGCTCGTGGTCATCAACAAGCAGCTGGACCGCCCCGCCGACGCCGCCGTCACGCTCGCTCATTTCGCGGCGAGCGGCGTGGCCGAAACCTGGCGGCTCGCGAACAACCAGCTGTTCCGCATGCCCGACGCGCGCTACCAGGACAGCACGCTGCGCGCGAGCCTGCCCGCGCAGAGCGTGACGCTGTTCGTCCTGCGCGGCGCACAGGCGCAGCATGAGTGAAGCCCGCGAAGCGCGCGTGCCCGCGCGCCCAAACGGCGGCTCGATGATCCGGGGCTCGCTCGTGAGCCTCGGCGTGCGCCTGCTCGACCTGCCGAGCCGCTACGGCTTCCATCTGCTGATCGCCGCCATGCTGGGCGTGGTGCAGACGGGCGACTTCTATATCGTGTTCAGCACGATGGTGGCGCTCGCGGGGTTCGGGCGCCTCGGCATCGACCAGGCGCTCACGCGGCAGATCGCGATGGACCTCGCGGCGGGCGAGGCGCGCGGCGTGCGGCCCGCCATCCGCCGCGCGCTGTGGCTGGTGCTGCTCGCCTCCACCGCCATCTCGATCGCGCTTGGCGCCGGCGCATTCGCCTTCGCGCACGCCGTGCTGAAGAAACCCGAACTCGCCTGGCCGCTCGCGCTCGGCGCGCTCTCGTTCATCCCGCAAAATCTCGGCGCGGCCATGGCGGGGGCGCTTGCCGGACTCCAGCGCGTGGGCTGCAGCCAGATGATCTATTCCTGGCTCTGGCCCGCGATCTTCTGCGCCGTCGCCATCCCGCTCGGACTGACGCACGGCATGAGCGTCGCCAGCACGCTCATGCTGATCGCCGCCAGCTTCACGCTCACCGCGCTGACCGGCGCGTTTCTGCTCAGGCGTTTTCTTGCCGGCGTGCCCGCTAGCGCACCAGCGCCCGCCGAACCGCCGCGCCTGCTCAAGGCGGGCTTGCCGCTTTTCACGCTGGAATTCACGAAGCTGTTGATCACCTCGGCGCCCGCCATCGTGCTCGGCATCGTCGCCTCGTCGCGCGAGACCGGGCTCTTCGCGCTGGCGTGGCGTCTCGCGCTCGTCATCAATCTGCTGATCAGCGGCGTGACCGGCATGGCTGCGCCGAAGTTCGCGAGCCTTTTCGCGCGCAACGACCGGCATGGGCTCGACAAAAGCGCGGCCCAGGCGGCGGGCCTCGTGCTGTGCCTCGCGTTGCCCGCCGCGCTCTGCATGCTGCTCTTTCCCGAACACTTGCTGCGCCTGTTCGGGCCGGGCTTCGGCGGCGGCGCGGCCGCGCTGCGCGTGCTCGCGCTCGGCCAGATCGCCGCGGCCTGCTTTACCGCCATGCCCGAACTGCTGGGCATGACAGCGCACACTTCCGTCCTGTACCGAATCAACTTCTACTCGGTCGCCATGTTGCTCGTGGGCCTCGCCGTGCTCGCGCCGATGGGCGGCAGCGTCGGGGCTGCTGCTGCGGCATCGCTCGCCATTGCCGTGAACGGCGCGCTCGCGGCCTGGGCGGCGCACCGGCTGCTGGGCGTGTTGCCACTTGCGCTGCTCGGGCGATGGGCACTCGGACGCGTGCCGGGACGCAGCGCGGCGCGAGACGGAAAACAGGACGCCTAGATCGTCGCGATTTCAACGGCGCCGGCTTCAACTGCTTGCGCCTGCAACGACTCATCGTTCCGGCGCGAATAAGCGTCGACGAGCGCAGGCGGCACGGCGATTGCGGAATTCATGGTCAGGCAGGCGGCAATCGTCTGCATCGATACCCAGTCTCAAGGAGGTACGGATCATGACCAAGGCAACCAGCACCCTTATCGCGGCCGCCGCCCTGCTCGCACTGTCGGGCGGTACGTATGCACAAACGGCGCCGGCGGGCGCAGGCACGGGCAGCAGCGGTTCATCGAACCCTGGCACGGCGCCCGCAGCGACGACGAACCAGATGAACGACACGTCGAGCGGCTACGGCATGCCTGGCGCCACGACCTCCGATAGCGGCATGGGTATGGCCCCGCCGAACTCACCCCAGCAGCAGGGCATGAACCCTGACGTGGCGCCTCACACCAGCGGGCCGAAGAGCAACAATTCGCTCGCGACCCCGAGCGTCGTGTCCCCGGCCGACCAGCAATAACGCAATATCGGCACGCCAGGACGACAGCGAGGCGCAAGCGAGCGCCGCGGCCCGCGACATGCTGCGCGCCCCAGACGCGCGCAGCATTGCTGATATCATGAAAAGAACCCCCGACCCCTCTGGGCTAAAAACCGCTTTACGCCGATGGCGGGACGGTGCGACGCGATGCGGTGCCACATTGCTCGTCAACACCGTGAAGTACACCCATCCTGACCGCGCGATCCGCGAGTGCGCTTGTTGCTCGACGGGTTAGACGCGGCGATCGTCGAAGCCGGCCGCTCGCTTCAGCGGGCCTTGGCTGCGCTGCCTCATAATTTGGAAAACTAAGCGTTTCACTCGTCGCGAGGAGAAAAGCCGTCATGAAACGACGCTGCCTGCTGAAGGGGGTTGTCGCGTTGCCGTGCCTCACCGCCACCTCGAGTTTTGCCGGCGCGCAACCCGTTGCCGCTCGCGCGGGCCGCATCCGGCCCGGCGATCCCGCGTGGCCGAAAGCGCCGGAATGGGAGGCGTTGAGCCAGGCAGTCGGCGGAAATTTGCTGCAACCCACCACGATCTGGCAGACCTGCGCGCAAGCGCCCCACGCGCCAGAGTGCCTCGCGAGAATCAAGGAAGCGCGCAATCCGTTCGCGCTCGGCGACGATCCCGGCGCCACCCAGATCTCCGGCTGGCTCGATGCATGGACGGCGCACGCAAGCGCCTACGCAGTGGCGGCCCGCTCGACCGCGGACGTCGTCGCGGGCGTCAATTTCGCGCGCCGACACAACTTGCGCCTGGTGGTAAAAGGCGGCGGCCACAGCTACCTTGGCGGCTCGAACGCGCCGGATTCCCTGCTGATCTGGACGCGCGGGATGAACCGCATCGCACTCCATGACACGTTCGTGCCGGCCGGCTGCCCGACGCCGCCACAGCCGGCTGTGACGGTGGAGGCAGGCTGCATGTGGATCGACGTCTATACCGCCGTCACGACGCAGGCGGGACGCTATGCTCAGGGCGGCGGATGTACGACCGTGGGTGTCGCCGGCCTCGTTCTGGGCGGCGGCTTCGGGTCCTGGTCGAAGCGCTACGGACTCGCCGCCGCGAGTCTGCTCCAGGCGGAGATCGTCACCGCCGATGGCGTTGTCCGCACGGTCAACGCATGCCAGGAGCCCGATCTTTTCTGGGCGCTCAAAGGAGGCGGCGGCGGCAGTTTCGGTGTGGTGACGAGGCTCACGCTGCAGACCCATGACCTGCCCGACAACTTCGGCTGGGCCAGGTTCAAGGTCAAGACTTCATCGCCCGAGGCTTACCGGCGGCTCGCTGCGCGACTGGTCGATCACTACGCAGAGCATCTGTTCAACCCGGCATGGGGCGAGCGCTTCATCTTTCACAGCGACGAGATCGAGGTGGCGATGGTGTGCCAGGGCCTCGACGACCATCAGGTCAAGTCGGTCTGGGCGCCAGTCATCGATTGGGTGCGCGCCTCGCCGGCCGATTTCACTCTCAACGAGGGACCTCGCGTCGGCGCCGGTCCATCGCGCCGCTGGTGGGACGTCGAAGCCAACCCGGGACTCGTGCCCGACCCGCGCGCGGGCGCCACGCACAACCACGGCTGGTGGCAAGGCGATGGCGAGCAGGCCTCCGCCTTCCTGCACGCCTACGAATCGCAATGGCTGCCCGCGGCCCTTCTCGAACCGGCGCAGCGCGGCCGGCTCGTTGACGCCTTCGTGGCGGCGGCCCAGTTTCAGGCCGTCGAGCTGCATTTCAACAAGGGACTCGCGGGTGCGCCGCCGGAGGTGAACGAGCAGGCGCGCCAGTGCGCGACGAATCCGAAAGTCGCCGACGCCTTCGGCCTGATGATCGTCGCCACCGGCGGCCCGCCGCCGTTTCCCGGCCTGCCCATCCCCGCGCCTGACATGGCGCAGGCACATCGCAACGCCGAAAATATCGGCAGGGCCGCGACGATTCTCAAGGCGCTGTCGCCGCAAAGCGGCTCCTATATTTCGGAGACCGATTTTTTTCGCAACGATTGGCGCGAAGCGTTTTGGGGCGTCAACTACACGCGGCTGAAAACGATCAAGGATCGCTACGACCCGGAAGGTTTCTTTTACGTCCATCACGGCGTGGGCAGCGAGGACTGGAGTCCCGACGGCTTTACGCCCGCGCAATCGTGAACGTTGCGGCGGCGGGTGCGTATCTTCACGACACGCCGGCGGCCCCAAGCCAAACATGGACCGCCGGCGCGCTCACGCTACTGCTGCGAATTGCCGCCCGAGTCGTCGTCTCCCGTGGTCTGCAGGCCCGGAAGGACCTGGGTGCCTTCGCGCTGAACGGCAACCAGCTTGTGCGGGTCGAGACCGAGCGCCTTCAGGATGGTCGGCGCCACCTGCATGTTGGTCACCGGCGTATTGACGACATTCTTCTGCAGCTTCGGGTTGGAGACCACCAGCAACGTGTTCGTATCGTCGGTGTAGAGTCCGCCGTGCTCCGCCAGCTTCGCCGCGCTCTTGCTGTAGATCGTTCCGGGTATCGGCTGAATGATGAGGTCGGGGACACGGCCCTGGGCAGGGTCGCCCCAGATCGCCTTCAGCGCTGCATCGTGATAGAGCGTCTGGATATGAGTGGAATTGCCGCTCGCCACGTCAGCGTCAAGGAGCGAGACCGCCTTTGCCGCATCGCCGTGGTTCTTGAGCCAGATGAGCGACACGTCGTCGGCAGTTTCCTGGGCGACCGGCACGCCGCCATTGCCGAGCACGGTGGCGACATCGCTGACGTCGGCGGTCGCATAAGCGTTCTTCGAACCGCTCAGCATGTGAAGCTTCTTCAGGTCGATCGGCGACTGGCCATGTTTGCCGCCGACGATGAACAGCGTCGAATGCAGGAGATGGCCCGCTTTGAGCGCGTCGTACATCTGGCCCAGCGAGGCATCGACGAAGTCGAGCGACTGTTCGAGCGGCACGGTCGGCGTCCCGGCGGCGTCGAGATAGCCGCCGCGCGTCGTGGTCGTGCCTTCCATCGCGGACGTGACCTTCTGCCCGACGCTCACCGCCTGGAAGTTCATGCCGAAGATCGCGGGGACGCCCACCTGCTTCGCGCCGGTCTGATCGAGCCCATGAATCCAGTTCAATACGACCTTGACCTTGAAGCCGTCATAAGCCCGGGTATATATCGGGTCGGCGGTCCAGTCGACGGTCGCGGGCGCGCTCGGGAAGCCATTGGCTTGCAGCGAGGTCGAGTTGATCTCGGGCGCGTAGAGTTCGTCGAGGCCGAGCCCCGAAGGCCCGTTCACGATCTCGTAGGCCGGGTGCTTGTCCGACCAGGCGGTGCGCATGCCGGCCTGATGAATGATCTCGAAGATCGTATTCGTGCCGTTCTTCATGTACAGATGCGGCCAGACCTGCACGCAGGCGCCGCCGGCCGTCTTGCGCAGTGGAAGCTTCGCGGGATTGATGTGCGGATTGCGCGGGTCGTACGTGGCCCCCGCAGGCGGCGAACCGCCGTCGAGCTGGGTGAGATCCCAGTCGAGCGCTTCGAAGTTGGTCACCTCGGTGCCGGGCGTGCCCGTGCAATTGCTTCCCGGCGGGTACAGGGTCGCGTCGTAGGTGTCGTCATAGAAGACGCCGTGGCTCAGCGGGCTGCCGCCGGTTGCGAATGCAAGGAGCCCGGGATACGAGTCGGAGGGCCGGGACGTCGAGGCATGGGTGTACTCGACACCGTGTTTGACGAGCTTCGCGAAGGTGGATTGCGGGTGCGTCTTGATGTAGTTTTCCAGGTCGGCCTCGTGCATCCCGTCCACACTGATCAGCAAAACGTGCGTGTATGGCTGGTTGTGATCGCCATCCTGATCCTGCGCTGCCGCGGCCATGCTCGCAAACGCCAGCACGCTCGCACTAACGATTGCCCTGACTCCAAACCATTTTCCGATCGCGTTCATTCTTCACCTCTTGATATGAATTATGAATTGGGCGCGAAAGCGCCCAAGAGGAGATAACTCGCGGAATGAGAAAATGCCGTGAAAGATTACTTTCGGTTGTCTTCCACAGGAGCGCGGGAGGCTTGAGGGCCGTGCGTTTGACTCAATGTAACAGGTTGTATCAGGGCAGCGCGGCTATTCCATGAGGTTGTGAATGCAGCGATCCCTTTCAACCGATTAATCCATTTCCGATGTCAATCTGGAATCCTGATGATAATGTTTATCATTTATTGCGTTAATCGTCTAACCAGTCGAGTCCGCCCCGTTCAGATCGATGTCATTGCCCTTTTCACGCTCGAGCATGTCGAGCGCGAGCACACGCCCGACATCGCGCACGAACGCTTCCATGACCGCGAATGATTCCGGGCTGCCCGGCACACAGTCTTCGGGATTCCGCCTTCCCTGTGCCCGTCTGATCGCGCGGATGCTGGCTTCCAGCGCCCGTGCTTCTGCCCAGATCGGATCGTCTTGCGGTGGTTTGGGTTGTTCGTGCGCCATGCTGGGATTTTCGGCGGCCGGCACACAAACTTTAGCGTCTGGGCGTGACTCGTTGATCGGCTAGGGCGCGGCCTTCGCAATGAGATCCTGCAGCCGGGCCATCGAGCGCTGATCCAGCGGGTGCATCTCGCAACCCACGCGGCTCCACCCTCTGTCCTGATCCTCGGAGATCCAGCGAACATCGAGCGCGACGGCCAGGACGATCTCGTCTTCGTCGTCGATCGGCGCCGACTGCAGCCACCCCGAGACCGTCTCTCCGCGGAACAGCAGACCATTGCGCGCGTGCAGGAGCGCCCCGCGCGAGCTGAGGTCGGCGACCTGGGCGAGAGCCTTGCCGTCCTTGTTCAAAAGCAGCGGGGCGAACAACATCGGCGTACGGACCTCCCGACGCATATCCAGTCCACTTCGTATACGCATGGCACCTGTTTTCAACGTTTCATTTTTATTGAGCGTCGGGATTTTAACGTGACTGCGCACAATTAAGCGCCTGAACAGTTCGGCCGCTCTTCACGTGTCCCCAATCCGCCCTGGCGAAATAGCGATTGCCTGCCCTCAAGTTGCGCGGATCTTTGTCGATATGTCAATTGCATTGATTGTGGGCGCAGGGTGACGAGTATGCAGCGTGAGGACAGCAAGATGGCGGATAGCGCACGAAATCCGGCCGCGCGGCCGGCGCTCAGCGGGCTATGGCGCGTGCTGCACGTATGGCGCGCACATAAAACACGCCTGGTTGCGCCGCTGGCGCTCGTTGCAATCCTGTCGGCCATCGCCCTGAATACCGTCATCGCCCTGCGGCAATCTCATGAGCAGCGCTATGCGCTCGCGCAGCAGCGTGCCGTGGAATCGGCCAAGCGCGATCTCGACGAACTGCAGAACGCGCTTCTCGATGAGCATGAGCAGCTCTACACGGTCATCGGCACGCGGCCGTTCTACCGGCGCGCCGCCTACATTTATCCGCTTCCGGCGCTGATCGACAACGCCAACGCGGCGCAGCGGACCTGCGAAGGCCGCGAGCGCTGCATCGCCCTGCTCGACGAGTTGAAGGACATGATTCGCCATCTGGGCGCCCTGAGCAACCGGCTCGCGATGCTGTCCATGCTCAAGCCGGGCAGCGTGACGGTGGCTACGCCGTCGCTGGGCGAACTCGACGCGCGCTTTTTCCAGACGATGCAGAAGATCGGCGAGATCCGCATGGACGAAGACGCGCATCTCGACCGGTCGGTCACCAGGGCGTCGCGTGATTCGCAAATGGCCTCGGCGCTCCTGCTCGGCTCGGGACTGGCGGCGGCTTTCCTGCTGCTGGCCTTTCTGCGCCGCAACGCGCGCATCACGAAATCGTTGCGCAAAGCGCTCCAGACGGCGGACGTGAACCGCAAGAAGTACCAGCGCCTCTTTCAGCTCAACCCGCTGCCGATCTGGATCGTCGACGACGCGTCCATGCGGCTCGTCGCCGTCAACGACATGGCGGCAAAAGCCCTGGGCTATCGCGCGAGCGAGATGCTCTCGCTGACGCTTGCCGATCTGCGCATGAACAAGACCGCGCTGCACGGGGCCTCGTTCGCGCACGCGCGCGCCCAGGACGACGGCACGGCCATCTGGGAACATCGGACGAAAAGCGGCGAGCTGCGCTCGATGAACGTGTTCCAGCTGCAAACGGATTTCGACGGCCGCAGCGCGACCCTTTGCGTGATGGAGGACGTCACGACGCAACTCGCCGCCCAGGCCGAACTCAGGCACCGGGCCGAATACGACGCGCTCACCGGCCTCACGAACCGCAAGTATTTCGACGAGCGCGCGACCCGCGAGCTGCAACTGGCGAGCCGGACGGGCAAGACGCTGGCGATGATCTTCCTCGATCTCGACAATTTCAAGGAGGTCAACGACTCGCTCGGCCACCGCATCGGCGACGCGCTGCTGGCCCAGATCGCGCGGCGCATCGAGCGCGTCGTCGGCGAACGCGGGACGGTGGCGCGCTATGGCGGCGACGAGTTCATGGTCATCGCCGACGGCGCCGCCCCGTTGCTCGAACCGCTGCTCGACGCGCTGCTCGCCGCGATGACGGAACCGATCCGGGTGGCGGGCCACGAACTCTTCATCGAGGCCAGCATCGGCATCAGCCTCTACCCCGCAGACGGCGACGACGCCGACGCCCTGGTGCGCAACGCCGACGCCGCGATGTATCTGGCCAAGCAGAACGGCCGCAACCAGTACCAGTTCTATCGCCCGGAACTGAGCGAGGCCGCGACCTCGCGCTTGCGCATTTCGACGCGCCTGCGCCAGGCGTTCCGCAACGGCGCGTTGACCGTGCTGTATCAGCCGCAAATCGATATGGCGACAGGCACGATGATCGGCGCCGAGGCGCTGCTGCGCTGGACCGACGCGGAACTCGGCAGCGTGTCGCCGGCCGTGTTCATCCCGGTCGCCGAGGAAACCGGCCTGATTCGCGGCATCGGCGAATGGGTGCTGCGCGAAGCATGCCGGGAAGCGGCACGCTGGAATCTGGACCCGGCGCGGCCGATCCGCGTCTCCGTCAACGTCTCGCCGTTGCAGTTCGAGCATGGCGACCTGATGGGGCAGGTGCGGGAGGCACTGCGCGATTCGGGTCTGCCGCCGGCGCTGCTCGAACTCGAGGTGACCGAGGGCGCGCTCATGCGCACGCCCGATCTCGCCGCGCGCACGCTGGCCGGTCTGCGGGAGATGGGCGTGCGCGTCGCCATCGACGATTTCGGCACGGGTTATTCGAGCCTCGGGTATCTCAAGCGCTTTCGCGTCGATCGCCTCAAGATCGACCGCGAGTTCGTGCGCGAGATCGGTCAGGACACGGAAACGGAAGCGATCACGCTCGCCGTCATCGCCGTGGCGAAGGCGCTCAATTTCGAACTCATCGCGGAAGGCGTCGAAACCAGCGGTCACCGCGATTTCCTGCTGCAAAACGGCTGCACGCATGCCCAGGGATTCCTGTACAGCCACGCCGTGAGCGCCGGTGCAATTGCCGACATCGCCGCGAATGCGGCAGCACGTCCGGCGCCGCTGCCCGCGTGAACCGTGCTACGGCGCGCTCGCGCGGCGCGACGATTAGCCGCGTCACAAAAAATTCACTCAACGTTTCAGTCGATCCGCCGTCACGGTGATGGATCGCGTCACCCAGCAAAACGCCGCCTTCGTGCAGGACGGCGTTCAAGCAGCCGGCGCACTGCGGGCACAGGCAGAAACGTTGCGCTCGGCGGTGCGCGCATTCCAGCTGTGATTCGCGACCGGCAGCGGCGTTCGCGTGCCTACGCCATGATGTGAACGCCGCCGTCCACATAAAGCGTTTCGCCAGACAGGCGCCGCGCGTAGGGCGTCGCGAGGTACGCGCAGGTGAAGCCGACGTCCATGATGTCGACCAGTTCGCCGAGCGGCGCCCGCTCCGCCGCCTGGGTGAGCAGCACGTCGAAGTCCTTCAGGCCCGATGCCGCGCGTGTTTTCAGCGGCCCGGGCGATACGGCGTGCACGCGGATCTGCTGCGGACCCAGTTCATACGCCAGATAGCGTGCACACGCTTCCAGCGCCGCCTTGACCGGACCCATGACGTTGTAGTTGGGGACCACCTTGTTCGCGCCGTAATAGCTCATCGCGAACATGGTGCCGCCCTGCTTCATCAGTGGCGCGGCGAGCCGGGCCATGCGCACGAACGAATGGCATGAAATGTCCATGGCCGCCGCAAAGCCCTCGGCGGAGCAGTTGAGCAACCCGCCCTGCAAATCGTTCTTCGGCGCCCATGCGACGGAATGCACGAGGATGTCGAGTTCGCCCCATTCGCTCGCGATCCGCTCGAATAGCGCCTCCAGCTCCTCCTGCTTCGAGACGTTGAACGGCATGAATATTGGCGCTCCGAGGTCTTTTGCCAGCGGCTCCACGTATGGCCTGGCCTTCTCGTCGGCATAGGTGATCGCGAGATCGGCGCCCACTTCATGGAACGCCTTCGCGCAGCCGTAGGCGATCGAATGCTCGTTGGCGATACCCGTCACCAACGCCTTCTTTCCGGTCAGCACCGGGTGTTGAACGCTCTGGCTCATCAGACTCTCCAAGGCAAGCGCGCAGATTCACGCAATGCCCGTCACGTCACGCGTGTGGCGGGCGATCATGAGTTCTTCGTTGGTCGGTATCACCCAGACCGAGACCTTGCTCGACGCCGTGCTGATGCAGGGACCGCCCGCTTCGTTCGCCCTGCCGTCGATTTCCACCCCGCACCAGCGAGCCTGTGCGCAGGCCCGCCGCCGGATCTCCGGCGAGTGCTCGCCGATGCCCGCCGTGAAAACCAGCGCGTCGAGCCCCTGCAGCGCGGCGGCGAGCGATCCCAGTTCGCGTCCGATGCGATACGCGTACAGCTCGACCGCGAAGGCCGCGCGCGCGTCGTGGCTCGCCAGCAGCGTACGCATGTCGCCCGAAATACCCGAGACCCCCAGCAGCCCCGAGCGGCGGTACAGCAGGTCTTCGACGCCGCGCGTATCCATCTTCAGTTCGTCGAGCAGATAAAGAATCGCGCCCGGATCGAGATTGCCGCTGCGCGTGCCCATCGGCAGCCCGTCGAGCGCGGTGAAGCCCATCGTGCTCGCCACACTCCTGCCCGCGTCCATCGCACACATGCTCGCGCCATTGCCGAGATGCGCGACGACGGTGCGGCCTTTCGCGGCGTCGGGAGCCACATCGGGCAGCGTGCTCGCGATGTACTCGTAAGACAGGCCGTGGAAGCCGTAGCGCCGCACGCCTCGCTCCGTCAACGCTGCCGGCAGCGCGAACGTCGAGGCAAGCGCAGGCTGCGTCGCATGAAACGCCGTGTCGAAACACGCGACTTGCGGCAACTCCGGGTTGCGCTCGGCGATGACGCGAATCGGCTTCAGGTTGTGAGGCTGATGGAGCGGCGCGAGCGGCGTGAGCTTGTCGAGTTCGTCCAGCACGGCGCGCGTGACGGCCACGGGCTTCGAGAATCCCTGGCCGCCATGCACCACGCGATGCCCGACGGCGACCAGGCGGTTGCCGTCGCGATGACTGCGCAGGAACTGGGCGATGTGAGCAACGGCCTCATCATGCCCAAGGGGTTGAGTGCCCCAATCCTGACTCCCGGTCAGCACGCCTTTGCCATCGAACGCGACGAAACGCGGTGCCGACAGCAGCCCTTCGATCTGGCCGTGCATGACAAGCGGCAGATCGTCCGGCTGCGCATTGAACGCGCTGAACTTGATGCTCGACGAACCGGCATTGAGAACGAGGATGACGTCGGCCATGGTGCTACCCTGCCGCTCGCGCGCCGGCGAGCAACGACGGACCGCTGGCAAGCCGCTCAAACTTTTCGTGTTCGCGCTTCACGACGCCTCCTTGAGATCGGGTGCCACGCGGGTGGTCGGGGCCTCGGGGACTTGATGCATCGTTGCGGCGGACCGGACTGCCGGCGCACGTTCCAGCGGCAGGGACGAACGGATCTTCTCAAGCATGCTGAGCTGCGTGGCGGTCGGCCCGGCGTCCTGAACGCGCCGGTCCGCCAGCAGCTTTTCGGCCAGTCCGAGCAGCTTCTCCCGGTCCTTCGGGTCTTCCAGCAGATGCGGCAGCGTGGCGAGCGCCTGTTCCGGCTCGTAACGCACGATGATTTCCTGCTCGCCGCGCACGCGCCTCCACTGGTCGCCCGGAAGCTGGGGCAAATACGCGGCATAGTCCTTCGCGAGTTCGCTGCGCAGCGCAAGCCGCGCGAGCGGGAGCGGCTCGCCCCGGCGCGCGAGCAGGCAAGCGGCGCGAGCCAGCGCCTCCGTGTAGCCGCCTTCGGTCATCGACGCCAACGCGTCCCTCACGTAGGGCAAATCGCGGTGGTCTCCGGCCGCCGCGGCGGGTCGGGCTCGCGCCTCTTCGCCGTGTTCGACGGCGTACATGTTGCCGTAGAAGGAAAAGAACGCGCTCTCCGTCATGGCGTCGCGCATCGCGCGATAGAAGTCGAGCGACGCACTGATCATCTCCGAGCCATAGTGTTCGAATTCCCGCAACCGGGTGTCCTCACGGGCTTCGGCATGCCGCTTTGCCCGGACTGCCTCGGCAGCCGGCCCAAGCCATGCGAGCCACGGATTCAGGTCCGAAAGCGCCCAGCGTTGCGCGCGAAGCGGATGAAACTGCCGCTGCAGGTTCGCCGTCGTTTCGTTCGACCATGCCCGTACCCACGGCTGCAGGAATAGCTCGTACGCGCGCTGGTTCAACTCCGATACGCGCTTGACGGCCTCGAACGGCTGCTCATCGCTACGCTCGAACCGGTTCAGGCGCACGGCGATATCTTCGAGCCGGTACTCGCGGAACGACACGTCGTATTCCGTCTTACCGTCTTCGCTCCCGCGCTCGGCGATCTCCATGCCGTAGAGACCGGGCGGGAAGGCTTCGATCGCCTCGAGCACGGAGGCGATCTGCTGATGCTCCTTCTTCGCCACCTTGCCCGAAACGAAGATGCCGAGATGGCCGATGCTCTGGTGCACGAGCCCCACGATCACCTGACCGCGCGCCTTGATTTCCTCCGTGCTGCCGTAAATATCGGCGACCCAGTTGAATGCCTGCTGCGGCGGCGTGATGTTGTCGCCCAGTGACGCGAACAGGATGATCGGCGACTTGATTTCCCGCAGATCGAACGCCGTCCCGTCGAGACCCCGAACCTCGCCCGACCAGAGTGTGTTGCCGACGAACAGATTGCGCGTGATCCACTCGATCTCCTCGCGGTTCATCAGGTAGTAGCCGCCCCACCAGCGCTCGAAGTCGAGGAAGCGCGGCGGCTCGGTGTCGGCGTTGTCGAACAGGTGGTAGTACTTGTCCCACAGGCTGTTGGCGGGATTGAGGTTCTCGAAGTTCTGCACGAGATGGGCGCCGTCGAACTTGCCGTTGCCGAGATCGGCCGTCAGCGACGCGAGCCAGGTGCCGCCCAGCATGCCGCCCGAGTAGCGCATGGGATTGTCGCCCTCGCCTTCGCTCCACGCGCCGCTCCAGTACGACATCGGCGCGCCGTTGATGACGAGCGGCCCCGTATGGTCCGGATCGGAACTCGCGAGCATCATGGCGGCCCAGCCGCCCTGACAGTTGCCGACGATCGCCGGTTTCGGGCTGTCCGGGTGCAGTTCGCACACCTTCTTGACGAACTGCGCTTCCGCCGCACAGACATCGAGCAGGGTCTGGCCGGGCTCCGGATCGCGAAAGAAGATCACGAAATACACGGAGTGGCCGGCCTTGAGCGCAACGCCGGCCTGCGAATCGACCTTGAACCCGCCGATGCCGGGACCGTGGCCCGCACGCGGGTCGATGATCACATAAGGACGCTTGCTAACGTCGATGACCACACCGTCGGGCGGCAGCAGGCGCACGAGCGCGTAGTTGACCGGCCGCGCCAGCTTGCGGCCGTCGATCACGAGTTCGTGGCCGAAATGGAGGACGGGTTGCAGACCGTTGCGCGCCTGCTCGACGAAACCATTGCCGCGCTGACGCAAGGTGTCCCAGAACAGCACGGAACGCTCGGCGACGTCCACCGCGTAGCGGTAACCGGCCCAGGGGTCCAGCGCAGTTGCCCATGCGGGGCTCGCCGAAGCGGGTTGCTCGCTCTCGCCCAGGCGCTCAGCCGCATCCGCTAAACGCTGACTGAATTGGGTTTGCGCGACTTGCGATCGCTTTGCGAGGACCCGGGCAACTTTGCCGCCTGTTTCCTGGCAACGCGCATATTGATTGGCTAGGTCGATCATGGCATCACCTTCTGGTCCGCGAGCGGGTGGCTAACGCGACGTCCGCCGCCTCGATTGAATGAAAGGAATGCTTACGAATATGCCGGGCAGTCACGCGCGTAGCCCCGAAGGCGGACATGGCTGCTGTCTCTGTAGACACTGGCAGACGCACGTGACAGGTTCGTTACGGGCCGCGCCGGGCCGGCGACGATGTCGCCTGCACGAACTGAATCGTGCAACCGCTCGCGAGCTTTCTCTATAGGACCATCGGCCCATACCCTGCCGTTACGATTGCCCCCGGCCGCAGTAGGACCAAAGTCCGATTGACGCTTGATCCACAACATGGGATTCGTCAAATTTCCGCTTCGGCACGTTGAATGCAGTAGCCCACGGGAAGGCAGCGGTGAGACATTCGACGTCGATGTGCGTCGGTAGTGTTTCTGTTCCTGGAGGCCACAGCATCATGCGCGATCAGTCCGCGTCGCACCGCAAATCCAGCTTTCGTCTTCCCGTGCTCGAATGGGTACGCGACTACCGGACAGCGTGGATCAAACCCGACATCGTCGCGGGCGTCACGGCGGCGGCTGTCGTGTTGCCGAAAGCGATGGCTTACGCGACCGTTGCCGGACTGCCGGTCGAGACCGGGCTCTACACGGCGTTCGTGCCGATGGTGATCTACGCGCTCTTCGGTACGTCAAGGCCACTGAGCGTCAGCACCAGCGCGACGCTGGCCATCCTGAGCGCGGCCGCGCTCGGTCAGGTTGCGCCCGATGGCAACACCGCCCAACTGGTCGTCGCGACCGCCACGCTCACGCTGCTCGTCGGCCTCTTCCTCGCGCTCGCTGCCTTGCTCAGGCTGGGGTTTGTCGCGAACTTCATTTCCGAGCCGGTGCTGACGGGCTTCAAGGCCGGCATCGCCATCGTCATCGTGCTCGATCAACTGCCGAAACTGATTGGCATTCACGTCGTGAAAGGATCGTTCTTTCATAACGTGTATGCGCTCGCTGCAGGGCTTCCCCATGCGTCGATGGCGACGGTTGCCATGGGCGCGCTGACGATCGTCGTGCTGGTCGCGCTCGAACACTGGTATCCGAAGTCCCCGGCCCCGCTCATTGCGGTGGCGCTCGGGATTGCGTGCGTCGCTTTTGCCGGCGTGCAGCGGTACGGCGTGGAGGTCGTCGGCGAGATCCCGACCGGACTGCCGTCGTTCGTGATGCCGGATCTTTCGCTGATCGGCGCGCTCTGGCCGGCGGCGGTGGGCATTGCCTTGATGAGTTTTACCGAAACGATTGCTTCAGGGCGCGCATTCGCGCTCAGCGGGGAACCCGTTCCGCTGCCGAACCGCGAACTGCTGGCGACGGGCCTGGGCAATGCGCTGGGCGCGCTGTTCGGCTCGATGCCCGCGGGCGGCGGGACGACCCAGACGGCCGTCAACCGGCTGGCCGGTGCGCATTCGCAACTGGCCGAACTCGCCACCGCGGCCGTGACGCTCGGCACCATGGTGCTGCTCGCGCCCGTCATCGGCCTCATGCCGCACGCCACGCTCGCTGCCGTGGTGATCGTCTATTCGATCGGCCTGCTCAATCCGGCGGACTTCCGCGCGATCCTCGCCATCCGGCGAACCGAGTTCGTCTGGGCGGTCGTGGCGCTGGTGGGCGTCGTGCTGCTCGGCACGCTGCAAGGCATTCTGATCGCCATCGTCGTCTCACTCGTCGCACTCGCCCATCAGGTCTCCGATCCCCCTGTGTACGTGCTGCGGCGCAAGCCCGGCACGAACGTATTCCGCCCGGTATCGGACGAGCATCCAGACGACGAGGACTTTCCCGGACTGCTGCTCCTGCGTCCCGAGGGACGCATTTTCTTTCTCAACGCCGCCAACATCGTGCACAAGATCATGCCGCTGCTCGCCCAGACGCGCCCCAGGGTCATGGCGCTCGATATGCGGGCCGTTTTCGATGTGGAGTACACAGCATTGAAGATGCTGACCGAGGCCGAGAAGCAATGTCGCGAGAGCGGGATCGAAGTCTGGGTGGTGGGCCTCAATCCCGAAGTCTTCGCCGTGGTCGAGAAGGCGCCGCTCGGCAGCGTGCTTGGACACGAGCGCATGTTCCTCAATCTCGAACAGGCGCTAGCCGCGTGGTGGGAAGCGCAGCATGCCATTTCGCGCGATGGCATATCGTCTGCCAGTCGCCATCCCGAACAGAGAACGCCATGACCGCTCATCTCCTCCTGTACGAGGCCATATGAATACCGCTACCCCGACACAGCAGACCACGTCTGAAAAGCGCGAGCCCATACTCAATACGGTCGAGCGCGTGACCGAACTGTGCTTTGGCCTGTTCATGGCGTTGACGTTCGTCGGCGCGGTCAAGGCGGTCACGGCGGGCGAGGACGCCGGCAGCAAACTGTTCTTCGCCGCCCTCGGCTGCAATCTCGCCTGGGGCCTCGCCGACGCCGTGATGTATCTGGTCCGCACGCTCGCGGATCGCGGACAGCGCCTGACGCTCGCCCTGACCGTGAAGCGCGAATCGGACCGCGCCGCAGCCGTGCGGGCGTTGCGCGCCGCGTTGCCGAGGGCGCTGGAGCCGCTCGTCGACGACGATGAACTCGAGCTGATTCGTGCGCGCCTCGCCGCAGAGCCTACGCTGCCGCCTCGCGCGCATTTCAGGCGCGACGACTTTCTTGGGGCACTGGGCGTTTTTCTGCTCGTCGTCATATCGACGTTCCCCGTTGCGCTGCCGTTTATCCTCGTGAGGGATCACACAGTGGCGCTCGTCGTCTCCCGCGTACTCACGCTCGCGATGCTCTTCACTGCCGGTTTCGCGCTCGGACGCTACACCGGCGCGGGCGCGATGAAAGCGGGCTTCGCGATGACGCTGCTTGGGATCGTGCTGACGATGGCGATCATTGCGCTCGGCGGCTAGCCATCAGGCAGCACGGATTCGTTATCCGCGGTCATCGGCAACCCGCACTGCGGTTGCCGATGACCGTCACCCCTGCTTTAGAAGTGGATTTCGGCCACGAACATCGGCACGGATGTCTGCGTCGTGCCCGGTTGTTCGGAAGCCGGCGTGCCGTACATGTTGTGCCAGTATTCGTAGCCAATACCCATGTACGCCGTGCGCGGATGGCCGGCGAACGATCCGACGTCCGCCAGCAGATACGCGCGGGTCAGGAACTCCGTCGTGGTATCGACTCCGGCGCCATCCTTCCCTTTCGGCCCGGTGACGCTTGCGAAGCCCTTGAAGACCAGAGGCACAGGACCGATACGGAAGTTGTAGAGCCAGGAACTCTCGAGGTGCACGGCGGGGTTGAAATGCACATCCACGTTCGTGATGCCGTCGTGATTGCTCTCGGTGCGAACGCCGAGCGTGATGTTCCAGAACCCGTTCGGTATGGCAAGGTCGATGGTGGGCCCGACAACCAGCATGCGGGCCCGTTGGCCAAAGGCATCGTTCTTGGTGCCGAATTCATAGCCGACCGTCAGGCCGAAGTCCCGCATGAAGCCATAGGAAAACGATCGGCCGAAAATCTTGCCGGCGCTGAAGGAGACACGGCCGACACTGTAGAGCTCCTGCGCGCCGCCCGGCCCCGGCGTGGGATAACCGTATTGATTGGTCGGACCCGCTTCGGGGTTCGCCATGCTCGATACGAGGTAATCGACGTTGAACGCGTAGCTGCCGAACCTGAAGCCGCCCGTGGTCGTCAGATAGCCGATGTTCTGCGTGATTTTGGCGGGTGCGCCGGCCTCGGTTCGCACACCGGGGTAGTAGAAATTGGTGCCGACGCGATAGCCGATATACGTGTCGTTCCACGAGGTCGGCGGCGTGTACAGTCCGGGCGGCGGCGAGAGCGGCGCAGTCACGGTGCTGGCCTGCGACAGCGTCAGCGGCGCGGCGGCCGAAACCGGCGTGGTGCTGGATGCCTTGCTGTCCGTCTGGGCAACCTGTGCCGGCTGAGCCCCGCCCTCTGCAGTCTGTGAGGGATCCGCTGCGTGTGCCGCACCGGCGAAGCAGCTGAGGACGGCAACACTTAACAGCGGCGTGCGGATAGCGATCGTTTTTTTCATGTCTCCTTCCATATTTTGTCGATATGCAAGATGCGGTCGATTGGCGACTCTCGATTTTTCGCACCGTCGGCAAAGCCTTGCGTTGGTCAACGTGGTAAAGCCTGCTGCGGTGGAGTGGAATGTATGCGATACCCGCGTGTATGCCTTTACACAAAAGTGATTTTCGCTGGCACTTTTTACTGAGAGCGGGTGAATATCCGGGTAAATCTCGACTCGCGCAGGACTCGAAAGTACCGGACGTTGAATCGCGCGATTTCATTGATCAGTACTGCCATGCGAATCCTGGTTGCGAGCAGCCGCAATAAAAAAGGCACCGCGCCTGAGCGCGGTGCCTTTGTCGATTAAACCTGCGGAGGGGCTTACTGTTTGGGAATATAAAGCGGCATCGAATCTTCCCAAAGCGTGTCGGTAATCGCACGCCGGTCGCTGCCGTCCGCATTCATCACCCAGTTCTGGCCGTCGGGCTGGAACGTGTCGTCGTAAAGCGAAAGCTCGTCGCGGAAGCCATACTCGCCTGAGCTGTAGGCAATGCGGCCGTCCCATGTCCAGGTTGCGTGGGCCTGATTCGAACCCGGCGGCGTGACGCGCTGCACATCCGTGCCGTCCGGGTGGATCGTGTACACGTCATAGTGGAACTTGTTGGGGTCAGTCGGGTTGACCTCCTTGCGCGTGAACACGATGCGCTTGCCGTCCGGCGACCAGCCTGGCAGGTTGTCCGGCTCGGTGGTCAGCACGGTGGTCTTGTGCGTCTCCAGGTCGAGAACGCGCAAGCCCTTGTCCGTATCGCTCCATACGCGGTAGACGACCCGGGTGCCGTCCGGCGAATAGCTCGGGAAGCCTGCGTTCTCTTTCCCGTCGGTCAGCACCTCCGGCTTGCCGTTCATGCTGCCATCGGCCTTGATGCGCATGATGCGGCCCGGCATGTGAGCGCGCGTGAAGAACCAGCCGCCCACGCCGAAGGCCACCCACTGCTTGTCCGGCGACCAGGTCGGCTCGAACGCGCCCGCCAGCCCCATCTTGATCATCTTCGGATCGAGGCCGCTGGTCGCGGGATCGTAGATATGGCGGGCGTCGGTGAAGTCGGCATTCGCAACGACGATCGACGAGCCGACCGCCTTCTCCGTGTACACGAGCGATTTGCCGTCGCGCGAGAGTTGCGGGAACACATCGACGAAACGGTAGTTCCATGCGGGATCGAAGCTGTAGAGCGGCGTGCCGTTCGGATGGAACGGCTTGTTGTACACCACCTTCTCGTAGACGACCTGCTTGCCGTCAGCCGAATAATGCGGCGAGCGGATGCCGCTTCCCGCCGTCGCGCGCGATTGGCCGCCCGTCGTATAGAGCCCTTCCTGAGCGCCATTCTTGATGTGATACGCGACGTCGGTTGCACCCACGTATTGCGGGAACACCTTGAATCCCGGCGTGTTCGTCAGTTCCTTGCGCTCGCCCGTCGCCACGTCGACCTGAACGATCTGCGTGTCGACCTTGCCGATCGCCTCGGGACGGTGCGCGCCCCAGGTCGATTCGACCGGCGTCTCATAGAACACCACGTGCTTGCCGTCCGCCGACCACGACGGCGAGCCTTCGGCGAAGCCAGCGCGGGAGGTGATCTGCCTGAAGCCCGTGCCGTCCGGATGGATCTCGTAGATGCTGCTTTCCTGGGTACGCTCCCAGCCGACCGGCAGGTTGTGGCCGCGCCAGTCGCTGCCGATATCCGACGACAGCGCGATCCACTTGCCGTCCGGCGACCACGAAGGCCGGAAGAAGCTGTGCGGCTTGTCCGGGTCGAACTTGATATCGCCGGTCACGTTATGCAACGCACCCGTCTTGAGGTTGAGCGTCCAGATGTTCGTCGTGCCCCAGCTGTCCTTGCCGCGACGCGACGACACGAACGCGATCAGATCCGGATCGGCCGGGTTGTAGACCGCCGCGTCGCTCACCCCGATCCAGTCGGTCAGGCGCTGCAGGCCCGTGCCGTCCACGCGCACGCGATAGAGGCTGGCATGGCCGAGACCGTCGCGCTCCGAGCTGAACACGATCCATTTGCCGTCCGGCGAAAAGGAGCCGTGATAATCGAACCCGTCGGACTGGATCAGACGGTGTTCGTCGCTGCCGTCGGCATTGGCGACGTAGAGCTCCGAGGTGCTCGGGCCGATGCGGTAAATCAGCAAGTCGCCCTTGGTGGCCGTCGCGGCGTCCGCGCCCGGAACGAGCGCCGCAGCGGCGGCAAGGGCGAGGCACGTCAGGATTTTATTTTTCATCTGAAGCGAAGAACGCACAGTACTAGTCTCCATTTTTTATCAGCGTCACAGCCACCCGTAAACCGCTGGACATCGGATTCGCTGGCAGAAAGATAGGTCCTGGGCGCGAAGCTGTCCCTACACAATTTTCAGATTCGCTGGCACTTTTTGGGAGCCGGGCAGCCGTAGCGGAAGCCGGACGAAGCGATGGCCGAGGCCGCGGATGCTGGCGCTTGCGGCCTGGCAGGCGGGCGTGCCGTAGACATCGCCCGGATGGCAATTCAGGTTTTCGCCTGGTTCGCCGGGGGATAGACGATCGACCCATCAGGACGAACGACCGCCCCCGCCGTCAGTTGCGCGGGTTCGTGCCGTTGCGCACTCATGATGTGTAAAACCGTTTCACCGCGCGCGATCAGATAGTCGGCGATGATGCGTCGGTGACACCGCCACCAGACGGCTTCCGAGCACATCACGGCACAGCGCCTGGCGCGCCCCTGTTCGATCAGATGATCGATGCCCGCGTGAAACGCCTCGGAAAGCGCGTAATCGGCGTAATGATGGAAGCTGCTGTTGATCCAGAAGCCATTGACGTCCGCGGAGACGGTTCGCGATTTTCCGCGCAGACCGCCGAGAACGGATTCGTGCTCGTATGAGATCTCGCAGGCCGCAAGCGCTGCGGGCAAGGTTTCCTCGTTGAATTGCGGGTTGGTTCTCGACCTCGGCATTTTTCTGACGTCGACGAGCATGCCGATGTCCGCACCCCTCAACAGCCCGATAAATTCATCGAGGGTGCGGTCGGAATGGCCGATCGTGAAGAATGGGAGATTCACTTCCCGCCTGCGCGTGAACAATAGCTGGATGACTCGCCGAGCGCTTATTATGCGCCTCCACGAAAGAGGCGCACGCTCGTGATTCCGCTCGCTGTGCAGCGGCTAGCCCTTCGTCGCTCGTCATGCGTGGGCGCTAGCCGGGCGAACCTTGCTCGGCCGGTCGCGCAGCAGCAATGGCATCAACCGCCGGTTGGCGGTCTGCGCCGCCCACTCGCAGTATGCAGCGCTACCGAGCACCCAGCCTTCGAGCGTCGCCCGCATCAGGTTGTTGACCTCGGCTTCGTCCAGAGGCTGCACGCCCAGATCGCGGTAGGACTCGTGGCGCTCGAACGGCGTATCGCCGAGCGCCCGGTAGAGCGGATGGTCCTTGATGAACCTGTCGACACGCAACCCGACGTGGTGCGTGTAGCTCGACCACGGATAGTTGCCCGGCTCGGCCACGAGGTGGTTGCGCACCGGCGCATGATCGATGACCTGGCTCGCGAGCAGGAAATAGCGGTCGGGTTCGATCACGGTTGCCCGGTACTCGCCACGCCACATCGCACCGCGGCGGCCATGGCGGCGGTTGAAAGTCTCGACATAGCGACGGCAAACCGCCTGCATCGCCATGGCCACGCTCGACTCGTAGGAAGGCGTGACGAGGAACTGCACCGCGTCGGGCATGAGCACCCACGCGTGGACTGCCAGATCGGCGACGCGCGCGGCGTCCGCGAGGCAGGCGAGGAAGTAGAGGTAGTCTCCTTCGTCGAGGAATGCGGGCCCTTTGAGCCCCTGCAAGATAACGTGCTGCGGTTGTTCTGGGACGTAGTGCCGTGCAAGCCGTGTCATGCTGAATTAACCGGAAATCCGATGTGGGGAAGCGATCCGACAGGTATCGATCGCCTGACGCTGCGTGAGTGGATCTACGCTCAAATTCTATGGGGCGCGCGCGTGCGTCTGCGTCGCGAACAGGCCTTTTTTATGGCCTCAATTCGCTGGTTTGCCGATTTGAGCGCATGCTTTTTATGCCGCCGTTGAATAGCCGTCGCGTCGCGATCCGGCACCACAAAGGCGTCGCAACATGAGGGTACGATGGTCGAAGCGGCTGCGGTTGCCGAATGTTGTTTGCAGGAGTCCGAACGATAACGGCAAGCCGAAGCCCGAGACTCCGGCGAACCGAAACCCGGACTAACCCGACCGGTTCAGTCGGCGCGCGACGCTGCCGCCACGAACGCTTCGGCCTGCAGCGCGACGCGCCACGGCGTCCACGTCATGTCAAACGCCTGTTCCGCGCGGCGCGCGTCGAGCCGGATGTCCTGTTGCCACAGCCGCGCGAGCGAAGGCGGCAGCGGCGGCGGCACCTTCACGCCACCCAGTTTCCGTCCGGCGATCCCGGCAATCTTCAGTGCGGGCGCCCACAGCTTCGTTTCGAGCGCAAGACGCCGCGCACCGATCCGCTCCACCGGCGTCGCCCCCAGAATGCGTGCGTATGCGACGAAGTACTCGTTCCAGCGCGGCGCCTGGGCCATCGCCAGGTTGTAGGCCTGAGCGTCCGAAGCCGGCGTGCGCAGCGCGGCCAGCGCCGCCCGCACGACGTCATCGATGTGAACGAGATTGCTGCAACCGTCGCCGGCAGCGCCGAGGTCGCCCAGGCGCCGCGCGCGCACCAGTTGCGCAATGCGCGCCGACCACTGCGGACTGCCGCCTCCGTAGATGCACCCCGGGCGCAATATCGTCAGCGCGGGCAGCGAAGCGAGCAGTCGTTCCGACTCGACCTTCGCATGGCCATAGGGGCTCACGGCGTCGAGCGCCGCCGCTTCGTCGATACGGCCTTCGGCGGCGCCGTACACCGCCATCGAACTGAAGTGGACCACCGGCAGCGGCGCACCGCGTGACGCCAGCGCGGCAGCCAGCGCGCGCGCATTCGCGACGATCGTCGCCGGCGCACCCGCCACGCAGTTGACCACGCCGTCCACGTCGGCCAGCGCGGCGGCGAGCGACGCGGGGTCCGCGGCATCGACACGGCGCAGGCCGCTTCCTTGCCGGCGCGAGGCGGCCACCGGCTCGGCCCACCCGGTACTGTTCAACGCTTTCACTAGATGGCGGCCGACGAAGCCGGTCGCGCCGAGAACGAGAATACGGGCTTTCATCACGCGGGTTCGGATTGGTTTGCGATGGGAACGGGCAGCGCGCCGAGATCGGCGGCGCCCTTGAGGTGTTCGGCGAGCCGCAGGGCGAGCGCGACGATGGTCAAGGTCGGATTCGCCTGGCCCGAAGTCGGGAACACGGCGGCGCCCGCCACATAGACGTTGTCCGCTTCGTGCAGCCGGCAGTCGGCATCGACCACGCTCGTGCGCGCGTCGCGCCCCATGCGCGCCGTGCCGATGTGATGGCCGCCATAGGCGCCGTAGCGCGTCATTTCGGCTTCGACCTGCGCGGGGTCGTAGCTGAAGCGGCCCACGCCCGCGCGCTCGACCTCGTGCGCGAGCGCGGCGAGCGCGCGGCTCACGGTCTCGACGTCCTGTTGCGTATACCGCCAGTCCACATGAATGCGGCGCAGGCCGAGCGCATCGGTTTCGTCGCCGAGCGTGACGCGGCTCGCCGGATTGGGCTCCTGCTCCGCATGGAAGTCGAGCGAGAAGCGCAGATTCGCGGGCCGCACGATCACCGAGGGGAACTTGCGCGCGGCCAGCGTGCGCCGCCGCAGCCAGTGCCACAGGAAACGCGCCGCGTTCGGCGCGTCGGCGACGACGTTCTTTGCGTGCGCGAGCGTGGAGCCCGCATAGCCTTCGGGTGCGCCGTCGTAGAGGCGCTTCGCGTATTCGTAGGGCACGATGCCGCGCGCGAGATACAGCGCGGAGAGGATGCCGTTGCCGTGCCCGGCGTCCGGAATGCGCGGATGATGCAGGCGCGCAATGAAGTTGCCCGCGCGCAGCGCGGCTTGCTGTTCCGGGCGCAGTGCGAGGCGGCGACGGCAATAGATGCCCTCTTCCGTCACCTCGTAGCCGTGCCAGACGGACTGTGCCGCCGCGAGATCGAGCGCGCCGATCGTGCCCGCGAGATGGCTCATGTAATAGCGGCCCACCACGTCGTGGGCGTTGCCGAGCCCCCGGCCGCTCGGCCCGGGGCTGTTGAGCAACAGACGCGGCACTTCGAGGCCGCCAGCCGCGAGCACGTAGGCGCGCGCGGCCACCTCGAACGTCGCGCCGCCCGTCGCGTCCTTTGTATTTAGCACGCGCACCTGGGCCGCGCCGACGCGCCGCGTCGAACCCGCCAGCATCGGCAGGCGGCACAGGTTCGCATGCTGTAGCACGCGCACGCGGCCCTTCGCGAGGCGCGCCCGGTAACGTTGACCGAAATCGGTCGGGCAGCTGAAGCGCTCGAGCGTGTGCGTCGAAAACACGTCGCTGGCAAAGCCGCCGATCATCGGACGCGGCGGCACGGCGAACGCGCCTTCGGCCGTATAGGCGAATTCGCCCGCTTCGCACAGCGCGTTGGCTTGCGGGTAGTGGCGCAGCACATCGGCGAAGGCGATCGGCCAGCCGCTGTGCGCGACGTAGGCGCGCGTCTCGAAGTCGAGCGCGTCGAGCGGCATGCAGCGGCCGCCCCACAGCGTGGTCGAGCCGCCGAAGCGGCGCACGCGGTAGTGGTCGGGCGGCGGATGCAGCGCCGCGTTCGCCACCGTGCCCGCGTACAGCTGCTGGGTGGCGGGCTCGGGCGCATCGCCGCCGCTCTCCAGCACGATCACGTCGAGCCCGCTCTCTTCCAGCGCGAGCGCGAGCGCAATGCCGGCGGCGCCGGCGCCCACGATGCACAGGTCCGCGTGCAGCGTCGTGCCGGCGGGAATCTCACGGGCGTCGGTGATCATCGTCTGTTACGTATGGGAAAGGGAAAACGGGCCGCGGCGATCGTAACCGATCGCCCGCGTGCAACCACCGGCGCCACCAGAGAAATTTCAGACGCATCCCGATTTTTGTCTCTAAAAAAACACTGTCGTATTACCCGACGCACCGACACAGCAGTAAGATTCTGTCTGAAGTCCAAAACGCCTTGGCAAAAGCCAGGAGACCAGAAAAAAACATAACGTACGTCGCATGACGGGGTGGCACGACGCCGGTTCAACGGGCGCCGTGCGTGGCTCTCGTCGTGTGCGCACGTCGGGGTCACAAAAACAAGATGAGCACGCCTTACATAACAGCGGCGCCGCAGGCGGCCGCACGGGGTGTCTTCAAGCCGAGCATTCCCTTGTTCGGTCTCAATATCGCCGCCGTGTCGTTCGACACCGCGCTCGACGTGCTTTGCACCGCCGCCTTGCAGCGCGACGGCCGGGCGCAGGTGGCGGTCACGCCGAACGTCGACCACGTGGTGCGTCTCGACACGCAGCCCGATCTGCAACGCCTTTACCGCACCGCCGACTTCCTGTTCGCGGACGGCATGCCCGTGGTCTGGGCGAGCCGCCTGTTCGGCGCGCCGCTGCCGGAACGCGTGACCGGCTCGGACCTGTTGCCCGCACTGTGCGAGCGCGCCCACGCAGCCGGCTGGAAAGTGGTGGTGGTGGGCGGCCGCCCGGGGCACGAAGCCACGCTCGTGGATGGCTTCGCGCAGCACTATCCGGGCCTCGACGTCGAGGTGATCGCGCCTTCCATGACGTTCGACCCGACCGGCCCCGAGGGCGATGCGGTGGCCGAACGCGTGCGCGCGGCCGCGCCCGATATCGTGTTCGTGTGCCTCGGCATGCCCAAGCAGGAACGCTGGGCCCTCCATCACGCGGGCAAGCTGCCGGGCGGCCTCATGCTGTGCGCGGGGGCGGCCGTCGAGTTCGCCGTCGGCCTGCAGCAACGCGCCCCCCTGTGGATGCAGCGCTGCGGTCTCGAATGGTGCTGGCGCATCAAACAGGACCCCGCGCGCCTGTGGCGCCGCTACCTCGTGGACGACCGCCGCTTCTTCGCCATCCTGTGGCGTCACTGGCGCATGGCGCGCGCGCAGCAGCGCGCGGCGTAACGCCGCCGATGCGAGCGCGGCCGGCTCACGTCCGGCCTCGTCTCGCGCGGCGCACGCTTCACACCGCATTGCGGCCCGAGACGATCGACGGGATCGTCTTCAGCAGGATCTGCAGGTCGAGCCACAGCGACCAGTGCGTGATGTAGTAGCGGTCGTACTCCACGCGGCGCTGCATCTTGTCGGGCGTGTCGGTCAAGCCGCGCAGCCCGTTGATCTGCGCCCAGCCGGTAATGCCCGGCTTCACGCTATGGCGCAGCATGTAGCCGGGAATCAGTTGCCGGTACTCTTCGTTGTGCTCCGCAGCGTGCGGACGCGGACCCACGAGACTCATCGAACCGCCCAGCACGTTGAAGAGCTGCGGCAACTCATCGAGCGAAGTCCGGCGCAGATAGCGCCCCACGCCCGTGATCCGGTCGTCGCCGCTGCGGGCCTGGCGCACACCCTGCTCTTCTGCGTCGCCCTCGTTGTACGCCGCGACGCGCATCGAGCGGAATTTGTGCACGACGATCGCCCGGCCGTGCTCGCCGTTGCGGCGCTGTTTGAACATCACCGGGCCCGGCGAATCGAGCCGGATCGCCAGCGCGATCGCGAGCATGACTGGCCACAGCAGCGCGAGCAGCAACGCGGCGCCGGCAAGGTCGACCGCGCGCTTGAGCATGCGCGAAAGGCCCAGAATCGGCACGTCGTGGAGCGCCAGCAGCGGCACTCCGGCGAGGTCTGCGCCGGTCGTCGCGACGTCTTCGAGGTAGCGCAGCTCGGGCACGAGATAGATCGCCGCCGTCGAATCGTAGAGGCGCGTCACGATGTCGGCCGTGATGTCCTTCACTTCCGTTGCGTCGGCGCGCGCCATTGCGGCCTGGTTCATCGCGAGGAACACGATCTCGTAGTCGTTCGCGTGGATGCGCGCGGCCGCGTCTTCATAGCGGCCGAGATAAGGCGGCAGCGCTTCGCCGTCACGCGGCACGGCGGGTGCGTCGTTGTAATAGCCCGTCACGTGAATGCCGAGAATCGGCGAACGCCGCAGGCGCAGGTTAAGCTTGCGCGCCTCGCTACCCATGCCGAAGAACACCGCACGGCGCAGATTGCCGGGCGCGTTGTTGACGCTGTGGGCCACGCCGCGCAAAACGGCCAGCCCGACGAGCTGCAGCGGCAGCGCGATGGCGGCCCACTGCACGACCAGCGAGCGCAGGGCCGTCGTGCCGCCGTCGCCATGCGTCACGAACAGCAGCACCATGAGCGCGACCGGCAGCCGGCACCAGCGCCATGCGCCGCGGCCCAGCATCCACCAGAGATGACGCGCGCTGGCGATCAGGTGAAAGCGCGCAAACACGACGAACGCGGCCACGGCGAACGCGCCGGTCAACGCACGCGTGTACGGCGTGTCGCCGGTCTGTCCGCGCAGCAACAACAGCGCGACGAGCGCGCCCGTATTGAGCGCCGCGCTGATGACACCGACCAGCGCCATAAAGAGGCGATGATGGTGGGTCGACTGGGTGGACATGACGGGTTCGGCCGGTATGTGCGACTGTTCGATACGCCTGATTGGCATGACGGCGGGATTAGACCGCGGGGGGAATGACCGTCTGCGCAAGGCGCAACAGCGGCAAGCGGCGCCAGACGATTCGCCGGAACGGCGAAACGCGAGACTCAAACGCTTGCGATTAAACACACGATCCGAACGTACGCGCTTTTTTTAAACATCGCGCGCGATTCGTAGTGCAAGACGGCCGCTCCCCGTCGGCCTGATGGCGCGGACTCCTGTTCCGGTGGCGCGAGTGGTCTGGGTTCGCGCCAATAGCCCGGAATGGAGAGCGGCCATCCCAATTCGCGCGTATCTTACCAGCGCATTATGAATTTGCGTGATCCGGAAAGATGACGCCGTAAAAACACGCGATATTGTGGTGAATTTGCCAATGCGGCTGATTTAACGCCGCCGTTATTAATGGGGCAGGTTCGCAGCTTTAATAAAAATGAATAACGCTTTTTTACGCGCGAATGGGGCGAATTACGTCCGCGCAAACGTTTGATCAAGCGAATCGAAATGCGCGGCGGCGCCCGGCGTTATCGCCGGGGCTGCTGCGCCGCGCTCGAGCACTCAGCGGCTCGCGCATTGACCCGCGCATTGACCCGCGCATTGACCCGCGCAGTGGCCCGCTCAGTGGCCCGCATAAATCGACCGCTCGCCGACGCTCGCCACGACCGGCGCACCCGCGTCCGAGCTGCCCGTCATCGCCACACCGCCGACCGCCGTGCTGCCGGGCGCGGCCTGCTGGGTCTTTTGCGCCTGCTCCTGCGCCACGATCGCCTCCGCGTGCTGAATGTCATCCGGGTAGTTGACGTCCTTGGCCACAGGACGATACCCCGCCTGCTCCACCCGCACGAGATCGGCGATCACCTGGGCGCGTGTGACCGGCGCGTTGGCGGGGTCGGCGGGGGTGGCGCTCTGTGCGAAAGCGGCAACCGGAGCGGCCAGGGCGCAGGCAACGAGCAATGTGCAAACGAGTGCTTTCATGATGTTCATCTCTCAAAGAATGGCCGCTGCATCGGGGAGATGCCGCCTCAGCCGCCCTCGGCAATATCGCGAAGGTTGACTGCATTCTGGTCGTGCGGCGCTGACCCAAAGCTGACCTGCTGATTACGAGTTCGTTATCTGGGCGCTACGCGCCCACGGCGGCCAACGTCCCCGCGCGGCAAAGATGACAAATCCGTAATGTCGAGGTCAGCACCGGGTAAGCGCGCCCTCCCGATACTTGCGCCACTCCTGCCTCAACCCGGACCCCGTCATGTGGATCGTAAAACTGGCGCTCAGACGGCCTTACACGTTCATCGTGCTGGCCGTACTGCTCTTTATCCTCGGGCCGCTCGCCATCATGCGCACGCCCACGGACATTTTTCCGAACATCAATATCCCGGTGGTCAGCATCGTCTGGACCTACAACGGCTTCTCCGCCGAGGACATGGCGCACCGCATCACCTCGAACTACGAGCGCGCGCTGACTTCGGACGTGGACGACATCGAGCACATCGAATCCCAGTCGCTCAACGGCGTGTCGGTCGTGAAGGTGTTCTTCCATCCGGGCGCCGACATCAACCGCGCGATTGCCGAAGCGGCGTCGAACTCCGCCTCGATCCTGCGCGTGCTGCCGCCCGGCACGCTGCCGCCGAACATCATCACGTACAACGCCTCCACGGTGCCAGTGCTGCAACTGGGCCTCTCTAGCGCGACCTTGCCCGAGCAGTCGCTTTACGACCTCGGCAACAGCTTCATCCGCACGCAGCTCGCGACCGTCCAGGGCGCGGCCGTGCCGTTGCCCTATGGCGGCAAGATTCGCCAGATCATGGTGCAGCTCGATCCGAAAGCGTTGCAGGCCAAAGGTCTCGCACCCGCGGACGTCGTCAACGCCGTGAACGCGCAGAACCTCATCCTGCCCGGCGGCACCGCGAAGATCGGCTCGCGCGAATACAACGTGGAAATGAACGGCAGCACGCAAACCGTCGCGGCGCTCAACGACCTGCCCATCAAGACCGTGAATGGCAGCGTGGTGTATGTGCGCGACGTCGCGCACGTGATCGACGGCTACGCGCCGCAAACGAATATCGTGCGCGCGGACGGCAAACGCGCCGCACTCCTTACCATTGAAAAGACCGGCAGCGCCTCGACGCTCACGATCATCCAGCAGGTGAAGGCCATGCTGCCGAAGATCGCCGCGGGCCTGCCGAGCGCGCTCAAGATCACGCCGCTCTCCGATCAGTCCGTGTTCGTGAAGTCGGCGATCTCGGGTGTGGTGCGCGAGGCGCTCATTGCGGCCTGCCTCACCGCCGCGATGATCCTGCTCTTTCTCGGCAGCTGGCGCGCCACGCTCATCATCGCCGTGACGATTCCGCTCGCCGTGCTCACGTCGCTCATCGCGCTCGCGGCGCTCGGCGAGACCATCAACATCATGACGCTCGGCGGGCTCGCGCTTGCGGTCGGCATCCTCGTCGACGACGCCACCGTCGCCATCGAAAACATCACGCATCACCTGGAGCGCGGCGCGCCGCTGCACGATGCCATTCTCAACGGTTCCGGCGAAATCGCCGTGCCGACGTTCGTCTCGACGCTCTCCATTTGCATCGTGTTCGTGCCGATGTTCCTGCTTTCGGGCGTTGCGCGCTATCTGTTCGTGCCGCTCGCCGAGGCCGTGGTGTTCGCGATGTGCGCGTCGTACTTCTTCTCGCGCACGCTGATTCCCACGCTCGCCATG
Organism: Paraburkholderia sp. EG287B; assembly: GCF_040965595.1. NCBI lineage: Bacteria > Pseudomonadati > Pseudomonadota > Betaproteobacteria > Burkholderiales > Burkholderiaceae > Paraburkholderia > Paraburkholderia sp. EG287B. The sequence goes on along the minus strand of NZ_JBFRCG010000016.1, from coordinate 8,991 downwards.
TATCTGCTGCGCGCGCGCAAGCCTGACGCTGCACCCAGGCGCGGCATCGCGGGTATGTTGACGCGCTTTCAGGCGGGCTTCGAGCACTGCTTCGAAGCCGTGCGCAACCGCTATCGCGCGCTGCTTCAGGCCGCGATTGCGCAGCGCCGCCGTTTCGTCGTGCTGTGGGTCGCGCTCTGCCTCGGCTCGCTCGTGCTCGTGCCGTTCACCGGACGCGACTTCTTTCCCGCTGTCGATACCGGCGAAATCCGCCTGCATCTGCGCGCGCCCACCGGCACGCGCATCGAGGAAACGGCCCGTATCACCGACGAAGTCGAAGCGAAGATCCGCAGCGTGATTCCGCCCGCCGAACAAGCCGCAGTGCTCGACAACATCGGCGTGCCGGTGAGCGGCATCAACCTAACGTACGACTCCTCGGACCCCATCGGCCCCGAAGATGCGGACATCCTCGTTACGCTCGCGCCGAAGCACAAACCCACCGCGCAATTCGTGGCGAAGCTGCGCAACGTGCTCAACGCCGCGTTTCCGGGCGTGACCTTCGCGTTCCTACCCGCCGACATCGTGAGCCAGATCCTGAACTTCGGCCTGCCCGCGCCCATCGACGTGCAGATCGTCGGCAACAAGCTCGCGCAGAATCGCGTCGTGGCGAACCGCCTGCTCGACCAGATGCGCGGCGTCCGCGGCCTCGTCGACGCACGCATCCAGCAGCCCGGCGACGAGCCCACCATCAACGTCGACGTGGATCGCACGAAGGCCTTGCAAGCAGGCCTCACGCAGCACGACGTGGCGCAGAACCTGCTCATCGCGCTCTCGGGCAGCTCGCAGACCACGCCCAATTTCTGGCTCGATCCGAAGAACGGCGTGAGCTATCCGCTCGTGACCGAGGTGCCGCAATACGATATTCATTCGCTGCAAACGCTCGCCAATATTCCGCTGACGACGTCGCAATCGGTCACGTTCTCGCCGCAAAACCAGCTCGGCACGCTCGGCACGGTTTCGCGCAGCTCGCAGGAAGCCGTGGTCTCGCACTACAACGTGCAGCCCGTGCTCGACATCTTCGCGTCGACACAGGGACGCGACCTGGGCGGCGTCGCCTCCGACGTGAACCGCCTCGTGAACGCCGCGCGCGCGCAACTGCCGCCGGGCTCGTCGATCGTGATGCGCGGCCAGGTGCAGTCGATGAACGCCTCGTTCAGCGGCCTCGCAGCGGGCCTCGTGTTCGCCATCGCGCTCGTGTACCTGCTGATGGTCGTGAACTTCCAGTCGTGGCTCGATCCGCTCATCATCGTGAGCGGCCTGCCGGCCTCGCTCGCCGGCATCGCGTGGATGCTGTTCGTCACGCAAACCACGCTCAGCGTGCCGGCGCTCACGGGCACGATCCTCTGCATGGGTATCGCCACGGCCAACAGCATTCTCGTCATCAACACGGCGCGCGAGTCGCTCGCCGCGGGCATGGAGCCGCTCGCCGCCGCGCTCGACGCGGGCTTCAACCGCTTTCGCCCCGTGCTCATGACGGCGCTCGCCATGCTGATCGGCATGCTGCCGATGGCGCTCGGTCTCGGCGACGGCGGCGAACAGAACGCACCGCTCGGGCGCGCCGTGATCGGCGGCCTCGCGATCGGCACGCTCTCCACGCTCGTGTTCGTGCCGGTCGTGTTCGGCATGGTGCATGGCTGGCTCGCGCAACGCCGCGCCGCGCGCGATGCCAGCAACGATGCGCAAGCCAGTGCAACCACTCACGTTGAATAAGGATTCCAGATGAAATCGCAGACACCGCACGAAGAACGCGATGCCGCGGCGCCAACCGCAACGCGAGGTCGCTCGGCTGTCGTCGTCGGCCTGACCTGCCTCGCCATCGCCGCGACGCTCCTCACGGCGGGCATCGTGCCGCGCCTCGAGGCGCGCACGGCGCAAGCCCGGCAGGTCGCGGCACAGCGCGAGCTGATCGTCTCCACGCTCACGCCCACGCGCGCACCCGCCACGCAAGACCTGTTGCTGCCCGGCTCGGTGATGTCCTGGGCCGACGCCTCGATCTACGCGCGCACGAGCGGGTACGTGCAGCACTGGTACACGGATATCGGCGCGCATGTGAAGGCGGGCCAGACGCTCGCGCAGATCGACACGCCCGAACTCGACGCGCAGCTCCAGCAGGCGCGCGCCGACGAAGCCACCGCACAGGCCAACTATCGCTTCGCCAGCAGCACGGCGCAGCGCTGGCAGACGATGCTGCAGACGCAATCGGTTTCCGAGCAGGACGCCCAGGCGAAAACGAGCGACGCCGCCGCGAAACTGGCCACGCTCCAGGCGGCGCAGGCCAACGTGGCGCGGCTGCAGGAGCTGGTTTCCTATCAGAACGTCACGGCGCCTTTCGACGGCGTCATTACGGCGCGCAACGTGCAAGTGGGCGCGCTCGTCACCGCGGGCGGCACGCCCGGCCTCGCCACGATGCCAGGCGAGTTGTTCCATATCTCCCAGACCGACCGGCTGCGCGTGTACGTGGACGTGCCCCAGGACGACGCGAGCCTCGTCACGCCGGGCACGACCGTCTGGCTGACGACGCAGCAATATCCGGGGCGCCGCTTCGAGGCGAGCGTGGCGCGCAGTGCGAACGTGATCGATCCCGTGAGCCGCACGTTGCGCGTGGAAGTCGATGTCGACAACCACGACGGCGCGCTGATGCCCGGCGCCTACGCGCAGGTGCATCTTGCGTTCACGGCGGCCGCGCCCGCGCTCGAACTGCCCGTGAGCGCGCTGCTGTTCCGCCCCGACGGCGTGACCGTCGCGGTGGTGGATGCAAAGAATACGGTGCAATTGCGCAAGGTGACTATCGGCCGGGATTTCGGGACTTACGTGGAAATCGCCACCGGACTCGCGCCGGCCGATCGCGTCATCAACAATCCCGGCGACGCCATTGCCAGCGGCCAGAGCGTGCGCGTGGTCGCGGCTTCGACGGCTACGCAAGCGAACGCGTAAGTGAGGCTCATCATGTTCGAACACCCTCTTCCATCGCTTCGCCGGATCGTCGTCGCCTGCACGGTGGCATCGCTCGCGGCGTGCATTACGCTGCCGCATTACAGCACGCCCTCGGCGGACGTACCCGAGCACTACGCCACACAAGCAGTGCAACCCGCAGCGGCGCCCGGCTGGAGCGTCGCCGCGCCCGCCGACGCCAAATCGCGCGGCCCATGGTGGACGCTCTTCGGCGACGACGACCTCGACCAGCTCGAAGCCCGCGTCGACGTGTCGAACCAGACCGTGCGCCAGGCCGTCGCCAATCTCGAAGCCGCGCGCGCGATGATCGACTATCAGCGCGCGGGCTATGCGCCGACCGTCACGGCAGGCGTGGCGGCGCAGCGTTACCGGACCTCGCAGAATCTCGTCGACCATTCGCTCGCGGGCAAGACGATTCCCGATTATTCGACGGGCCTCACGGCAAGCTGGGAACCCGACCTGTTCGGGCGCGTCAAGGACGCGACCACCCAGGCGCACGCCAACGCCCAGGCCACGCAAGCCGACCTCGAATCGGTGCGCCTTTCGGTTGCGAGCCAGCTTGCTACGGATTACTTCGATTTGCGCTCGCTCGATCGACAAAAGAAGCTGCTCGACGACACCGTGACCGCCTACACGGCCGCGCTACACATCGTGCAGCAGCAGCTCGCCGATGGCGCGATCGACGCCTCCGCCGTCGCCCAGGCGCAAACCCAGCTCGAAAGCGCGCGCACGGCGGACAGCGACATCGACGTGCAGCGCGCGCAGCTTCAGCACGCCATCGCCACGCTGACCGGCGTGCCCGCTTCGACGTTCAGCCTGCCGCCGCGTGTCGATCCTGCCGTCGTGCCGTCGATTCCCGCGGGCGTGCCCTCCGCGCTGCTCGAACGGCGTCCCGACATCGCGGCGGCCGAGCGGCGCGTGGCCGCGGCCAATGCCGGAATCGGCGTAGCGCGTGCGGCCTTCTATCCCGACCTCACGCTCTCCGCGACGGCGGGCCTCGAAAGCACGTTCTTCGCGCCGTGGCTCAGCGCGCCGAGCCTGTTCTGGTCGCTCGGCTCGCAACTGGCGGGCACGCTCTTCGACGGCGGACGGCGCGACGCCACGCTCAAGGGCGCGAACGCACAATACGACGCGGCCGTGGCCGGCTACCGGCAAACCGTGCTGACGGCGTTCCAGCAAGTCGAAGACAACCTGAGCGCGCTCGACACGCTGGCGAGCGAAGCGCAAAGCCAGCAGCGCGCCACCGCCGCCGCGCAACTCTCGCTCAAGCTCACCACCAACCGCTACCAGGCGGGCGCGGTGAACTATCTCGATGTCGTGACGGCGCAGACCATCGCGCTCTCGAACGAACGCAACGAAGAGCAGATCGCGGCAAGAAGGCTCGATGCGAGCGTGCATCTGCTGGAGGCGCTCGGTGGCGGCTGGGACCGCGCGGCACTGAGCGACCTGAGCGCTAAAAGCGGGCGAACGTCAGGATGAACCGCGTGCTCGCCGCATCGCTTTCCGCGCGCGCCGAGCCGCCGTGCAGCGCCATGATCGTGCGCACGATCGCGAGCCCCAGACCTGCCGAAGCTCCCGCGCGCGCCTCGCGGTGGCGCGACGCATCCGCGCGATAGAAGCGGTCGAAAATGCGCTCCAGCAGCGCGGCTTCGATGGGCGGGCCCGGATTGGCTACCGTGATCTCGACGGCCGTTGACGTCTGCGCGACGCTCAGCGTGATCGCCGCGCCACGCGGCGTATAGCGCAGCGCATTGGCGAGCAGGTTGCCCACGGCGCGCCGGAACAGCTCCTTGTCCGCGCGCAGGCGGCCCTCGCCCTGCACGCGGATTTGCACGCCGGCCTCGTCGGCGAGACCTTCGAAGTAGTCGGCAATCTGCGTGAGCGCTTCGTGCACGTCGAACTCCGCGAGCGTCGTCATGAACTGCGGGTGCTCCGCGCGTGCGAGAAAGATCACGCTTTCGATCATGCGCGAAAGCCGTTCGCATTCCTCCAGATTCGATTCGAGCAACGCCTCGTATTCGGCCGTGGTGCGCTCTCGCGCGAGCGCCACTTCGTTCGCGCCGCGCAGGTTGCCGAGCGGCGTGCGCATGTCGTGCGCGAGATCCGCCGTGTATTGCGACATCCGCTCGAAGCCGCCGTGCAAACGGTCGAGCATGGCGTTGAGCGATTTCGTGAGTGCTTCGAGCTCGCTCGGCGCGCGTTCGACTTCGATGGGGGTATCGAGCCGGTCGACCGTGACCGTGGCCGCGCGCGCCGCCATCTCGCGCAGCGGGCGCAGCGACTCGCGCACGAGCAGCCAGCTCATGAGGAACGCGAGCAGCATGCCCGCCAGGCCGAAGCCGTAGAGCCGCTCGCGATAGTGATCGAGCAGCCGCCAGCGATCGGTCATGTCGCGTGCGATGACGATGGTGACGGGCGTGCCGTCCGCCAGCGCGGCGTCGGTGGCGAGTCCGCGCACGGGTACGCCGCGCGCGTTGCGCCACGCCACCACGTCGCCTTCGGTAATGCGTTGCGTCGGCGGGAGGCGCCACGCGAGCGCCGCTTCCGGAAACCCCGCGTCCGCGATGCCCGCCGTGTTGTGCTCGACGAGTTGCGCACCGCCGGCGCCGAGTATTTCCATGGAAAGCGCGGGGTTGCCGAGCACCTGGCTCGTGAGGCGCTCCGCATGGTCGCGCACGTCGTGCTCGTTGTGCAGCTCCTGCGCGAGGCGGCGCGTGTGCCGCGAAATCAGCACGATATCGAGGTCGTCCTGCTGCTTCACTTCGCGGTCGAGCGTGAAATAGAGCGTGCTGCCCACGAGCGCGAATACCGCGAGCGTGGTACCCGCGAAACTCAGCGCGAGGCCGGTGGCGAGCGAGCGCACAGCCATGCGCGGCATCAGGCATTCCCTTTGATTTCAGCGACGTAGCCCACGCCGCGCACCGTGTGGATCAGCTTGACGTCGAACGCGTCGTCCACCTTCGCGCGCAGGCGGCGAATGGCAACTTCCACGACGTTGGTGTCGCTGTCGAAGTTCATGTCCCACACGTAGGAGGCGATTTGCGTGCGCGTGAGCACTTCGCCCTGGCGGCGCACGAGCAGTTGCAGCAGCGAGAACTCCTTCGGCGTGAGGTCGATGCGCGTGGCACCGCGCTTCACGCGCCGGCGCGTGACGTCCACTTCGAGGTCGCCGAGCAGCAGCACGTCGCTCTCGCGCGGTGGGCCGCGGCGGGCCAGCGTGCGCACGCGCGCGAGCAGTTCGACGAAGGCGAACGGCTTGACGAGGTAGTCGTCCGCGCCCAGCTCGAGGCCCTTCACGCGGTCGCTGATATCGTCGCGCGCGGTGAGGAACAGCACCGGCGTGGTGTGTGTGGCGCGCAGCGTCTTGAGCACCGTCCAGCCGTCCATTTCGGGCAGCATGACGTCGAGCACGATGACGTCGTACGCGGCCTCTTTCGCGAGAATCAGGCCTTCCGCGCCGTCCACGGCCACGTCCACGGCATAGCCGGATTCCTCGAAGCCCTTCTTCAGATACGCGCCGGTCTTCGGCTCGTCTTCGATCACAAGAATGCGCATCGCCGTTCAGTTCTGAGTGGGTCCGGGTCAATTGTATGCGTTGTGCCGGTTGGTGCGCGTGGGCGTGACACCTGGCAGTGTGCGTCCCCGTGCGATACCGGCCCGTGGCTTCGTCGAGCGCCGGTTCCAGCGCGGCCAGCGCATGACTATCATCCATCAGTGCAGAGACTTCATCGGTGCTCCGAGTCGATTTCCAGCGTGCGCTCCGCTGCCACCAGCCTCACCGGGTCGGTCTTCTTCCACTGCGATTTCGGCACCAGTACGGACCATTCGGTGTTCGCCGTGTCGCGAAAGAACGCCGCTACGGCTACGTAGTTCGCCGCTTCGCCAATCGGCTTCGACACCTTCAGCGTCTGCCCCGGTCCCAGCGTCACGTCCCGGCTCCAGAGCGTTGAGGCCTTCAGCGCATCGTTACCCTCCAGCAGCTGCGCATAGGTCGCCGTCGCAAAGGGCTGGTCATCCTTGAGCTGATAGATCCGCAGCACGACCGGCAGCGAAGCGCCGCGCACGTCCTGGTTCAGCGCGCCGCGCGCCGTGATGACAAGATTCATCTATTCGACCTTCGTCTCGAACACCGCGCGCGCGGCATGCACGGTTCCGTCCTTGACTGACTGCCACATACCGCACGCCGAAACCGACAGCGCGAGACCTGTGGCGAGCGCACCCCGCACGATTCCGGTATGGATCCCAGCACGCATCAGAATGGTGCCCCCTTAAAGTCGGTGCGTGGATAGACCGTCTCCTTGCCGTCGATGGTGAGTACCACTTGCATGGAACATGGCGCGCTCGCGTAGCGTCCCAGGAAGTGGTTCAGCACGTCACCGAACAGGATAGCGTCGCCCGGCCCGTCGAAACCGCCCGCGTCGAGGTCGACGTGGATGCGCACGATCCGCAGGACGTAACCATGCTGCAGGATCTGCTGGTCTTCCGAGAAATGCACGGTCCGGATCGCGTCGATGCGCTGCGGTACCGCCTCGTCAGGCGTCCAGTCGTAGAGTTCGAGGATCTCGCGCAGTACCGGCGCGCCTTCCATCAGCATCCGGTTGAATTCATTCGCACCATTCGCGGCGTAGTGCCCAAGCACGCGCCAGTCGTAACCCGGGTAGTAGCGCGGCGGATACTGCGGCAGGCTCGGCTTTGTCACATTGTGCACCAATGCGATGCCGGTAAAGCCCGTGACCGTTTCCGTGATCGTTGCCTCCGCAAGCGCCATGCGCGGCAGACGTCCGTTGTTCGCGAGCGCACGCACCGTGACATGGCGGTCGGGCCGTGGACGCGCCTCATCGTCCGGTGCGTGGCGGTACGTCCCGGCCCAGAGCTGCCCTGAGAGGGTCACCCACAGCTCCTGCCCCAGCACGCCATAGCGCGTCGAGGTACGGAAGTACCGTTCCGGCTTCTCGTAGTGCAGCATCCATCCGCGATGCCTGAAACTGCTGAACGGCCTGTAAGCGTACCGTGCGCTGCCCTCCGGGTCTGCGGCGGTCACCTCAAGCAGGTCGTAGGGCTCGACGTGGCTCTCCACGGCGGGATGCACGCGTACGCGGTGTTCCCTGTCATGCCAGTCGGCGGGCTGCAGCGGCCGTGCATCAACCTCGAACAGGTTGATCACGGGCGTGCAGAAGAGGCGAAAGCTCTCGCGCCCTACCGGTTGGTCGCCAGGCATACGCCCGTCCAGTTCGATCTCGAGGATCATGCGCGTTTCGCCCGCCGGCACCATCGAGCTGTCGAAACCGCACAGGTCGACGAAGTGGAACTTCTGCGGGAAGACGAAATATTCCAGCAGCGTCTGTTCGCGGTCGAGTTCCTGGTCGCGTTTCGGGTCCAGGACCGGCCACAGCCGCGTCGACGGGCCAAACCCCGCTGGCTTGAAATGCACCCCGTCGAGCGGTACCAGCGCGCCGTCGCGTACCGAGGGCAGGCGCAGGCCAATGGCGGCGATCTGGCGCGTCAGTGCAGCATACAGCGCGGCGGCGGCGGGCCTGTCGCCATGCAGGTAGAGGCGGATGCGCGACAGGTCGGTATGCTCGCGCTGGTCGCCGAACCAGAGGCCGAACGTCAGGCGGATAACCGTACGCCCGTCGGGGCGTACCGCGAGGACCGAGTCCTCAACCGAAAGCGGCAGCAGATCGACTGCCTGCGTCGTACGGAACGGGCACTGCACCCCGTCGGGGCCGACGGGCGCCGAGCGCACCACGGCCCCGGCGGGAATCTGTGCCACCTTTGCGCCCCGGTTCAGGGGCGCGCACTCGATGATCGACAGCGATGGAATCGCCCGCGCCATGTGCTCGAACATGTTATCGAGCAACGGATCGGTCAGCTCCTGCATGCCGTCGTCGAGTTTCATGCGCAATTGCGCCATCACGAATGCGAAGGCTTCGTTGACCGCACGGACCTGGTCGTTCTCCTGGCCGTACTGCATGCCCAGGCGCCGCGCGGCCTCGGGCT
>NZ_JBFRCG010000015.1:0-272122 GCF_040965595.1 Paraburkholderia sp. EG287B | reverse complement strand
TTACGGCAAGACGCCGATGTGCACCTTTCTCGATTCGCTGGATTTGGCCAAGGAGAAACTCATTCCCCATTGATCGCTTCCTTTCTATCGGTCCGACTACCTGTCAGATCGAGTCCCGGCTAATACAGTTGATTCGGTCGCGCACGATGGCCGCACGGGGCTGATGCAGCGCGACCAGCGGGAAATTACTTGAGGCGACCGGCTTACCGCTTGCGTCCCAACTGCTCGCACATCTCTATCACCCAGCGCCGAACAAATTCACGACTTTCCGGGTTTAGTTTCTTTAAGTTCATCGTGATCTCAAGCCCGTCGTCTACAGCACGATTGGTTGTTCCGCGAACAAGGCTGTCAAGCGGGATATCAAAGACATCAGCCAACTGGATCAACCGCTGAAGTGGTGGCAACACAGCGCCCCGTTCAAACCGGCTTATGGTTTCCTGTTGCACGCCTATCGCTTGAGCCAACTCTTCCTGAGTGAGGCCCAAGGCTGCGCGCTCTCTCGCAATCGCCTTGCCAAGGCGCTCTTCTACCGAACCGATGTACTTTGACATTGCCACTCATTTTGTTGCTTCCCCACACAGAGTGTCGAGCCGCGCGCACTTGTTTGTGAAGGATGTTATATGGCGTAAAGCAACATGCTGTGAATAATTCGCCGCATCGTGTTCCTTATGCCAATGATTCAAGCTCGGGATCTGCCATTGGGGCGAGTTTGAATGCCTCTATTGGCTGTCGCTCGTCGTTCGGCAGCACGACAACCGAAACGTGGAGATGCTGGCATAGAGCTCAGAAATCGCTTTGTCTCAAAGAAACCAGTCGCAACTCTGGGCGCTTTTAGCCCGGCATTTCCGATGTGGATAGCTGCCGGTCGGGAGGAGTGTTGAGCGCAAAGAACGCGCGTGATCCTGGCGTTGAGGGGGCGACGAAGCAACCGCCTCGGATAAAGTTAAGAAACTTTGTTTTCGCTCGAGCAGACAAGAATCGACGCGTCGGTTGGCATTTTTTCCACGGGTGCGGAGAGGCGCACATGAGTGTCAATACACCGAAAGCTCAGTGGAGCGCCGCCAGGAAAGCAAAGTGGAATTTTCCTGTAATGTCTTTCGCACCAATATGGTGCAACTCTGCGCTTAGGCGGTAAAAGTGAACCAGTTAACTCCAGAGTTAAAGTTTTATGGTTCCCGCGCCAAACCATCGCGCCGCCCAGCGAGCCCTACTGCCGAAGCAAAGCCATCATCGCGCCAAACCCGACGAATACCCCGCCCGTCACGCGATTGAACGCTTTCGCCACGCGACGGCTCTTGAGCGTCGCGCCGATGCGCGTGCCGAAACCCGCGTAGACGAGATACCAGCTCACTTCGCACACGGCGAAGGTCGCAACGAGCACGCCGAACTGCGGCAGCACCGGTCGGGTCGCGTCGATGAACTGCGGCAGGAGCGCCGCCGCGAAAAGGATCGCCTTCGGGTTGCTGCCGCCGACGAAAAAGCCGTTGCGATAGAGCGCGAACGGTGAGCGCACGGGTCGCGCGGCCACACGTTCGGCAACGTCGGCGGCGGCCTCGGGCACGGGTGCGCCCCACGCCTTGATGCCCAGGTACACGAGGTACGCGGCGCCGATGAAGCGCAGCGCGTTGAACATGGTCGGCCACGCTTGCAGGAACACGCCGAGCCCTGCCGCCGAGACGGCCAGCATCAGAACCAGTGCGGAAAGGCAACCGGCCATGGTCGCGCTCGTGCGGCGCAGTCCGTACTGCGCGCCGTGCGACATGATGAGCAGCATGTTGGGACCGGGGATGGCGCAGACGACGAAGACGGTGACGACGAACAGCCACCAGGTATGCAGATTCATTGCAGCGACGAGATCAAAGAGGGCTGGAATACGGCGAAGGGACGATTATGCCAGCGGACGGCGCGCGCCAGGCCGCGGCCCGCAGGCCAGCGACGAATCGGTGGGGGAAACGCGAGGCAGCAAAAAGAAAAGCCCGCAGTGAACGCGGGCTTGAACCATGCCAAGGGAGACATGGAGGAGACAACTTCACTATAGTCAAACAATTGACGCGTCGCAATATACGTTCGTATATAACATCGTTAATCATTGTCAGATTAATGAGTTAGTGATTGATGTGGCCATCGGGCAGGCACACAATGAAGCGGCGCGTCGCTGGATGGAAGGTGCGGCGCACGGGAGGCGAGACATCGCCTCGTCAGCCCGGAGCGGGTTTCAACTGGAGGGATGAAATGGGCATTCTGGACAAGGTGGGTGAAATTGCCGGTGCGGTCGCCGCTGTGGAAGGCGCCGAGAAGCTCGATCCGAACGCGGGCTTCCTGACCAAGGCAGCCGCCGCGGTTGCCGGTTTCGAGGGCGCCAAGGAAGTCGAGCAGCTAGTCGAGAAGAAGGAAGACGAAAAGCCCGCCGACGACAACACCGCGCAGCCCGCGGATGGGTCGGATCAGCAGACGTGAGCACATTGCGGCGCGCATGACGGTTTGACCGGGGAGTCTGGCGCGCTTCGCTTCGCATGGCTGCGTGTCGTTCGATACGCGAGTGGCAGTACAGATACAGGAAAGCCGCGGCCGGATCAGCCGCGGCTTTTTCATTGGACCGCTCACCGGGCGGCCCGCCAGCGCCCAGAACCCGGCGACGCGCGATAAACGAAGCCCAGCGCGATGACCGCCACCGTGAAGCCGAGAGCGACGAGGCACACGCCGCTCCAGCGCGCCGTGGCCCACGCGGCGCCGGCCATGAACGCGCCGGCCGCGCCGCCGATGAAGAACATCCCCACGAAAATCGCGTTGAGCCGGCCGCGCGCGGCGGGGTTGAGCAGGTTGATCGCGCGCCGCCCGAGCGTCTGGTCGGCGATGACGCCCGCATCGAGCGCAGCCGCGCCCGCAACGAGCAGGCCAAGCGCCAGCGCGGGATGCGCGGCGGGCGCAAAGCCGCCCCAGCCCGCGCCCGCCACGCCCAGCAGCACGACCGCGCCGAGCATCGTCGCGTGCGCGGCGTATTGCACCGCGCGCCCCGCGCCGTGATCGCCCAGCCGGCCCGCAAGCGGCGTGACGATCGCGCCGCTCGCACCCGCCAGCGCAAACGCGGCAATGCCGTTCATGCCGAGCGAAAACGGCGGCTGCGACAGCAGCAAGGCGACCGCGGTCCAGAACGCCGAGAAGGCGCCCAGTGCAAGCGCCGCAAGCAAGGCGCTGCGCCGCAGAACGCGCTCGGTGCGCAGCAACGTCCAGAGCGAATAGAGCAGATCGGCGTAGCGCGCCGTCACGGCCGGCATGCGGTGTGGCGTCCGCAGAAACAGGACCACGGCGAGCAGGGCATCCACCACCGCTTCGAGGCCGTAGAACGCACGCCAGCCGAGCGTTCCCGCAATCAGGCTCGCGAGCGGCCGTGACAGCAGAATGCCCAGCATCAGGCCGCTCATCACGTTGCCGACGGCCCGCCCGCGCCGGCTTTCGGGCGCCATCGAAGCGGCCATCGGCACGAGCATCTGGATCACGCTGGAGGTCGCCCCCGCGAGGAACGCCGCGCCGAGAAAGAGCGGCCCCGAGCGCGCCAGCGCTGCGAGGGCCAGAAAGACGGAGCAGGCAAGCAGGGTGCGGAAAATCAGCCGCCGGTTTTCGAGCAGATCGCAGAGCGGCACGAGCAGCAGCAGGCCGGCCGCGTAGCCGATCTGCGGCAGCATGGCGACCGCGCCGACGAATTCGGGGCGCAACTGCAGCGACTGGCTCACGAGCCCGGCGAGCGGCTGGGCCGCAGACAGATTGACGACGATTACGCCGACGGCGGCGGCGAAGAACAGCGTCATCGGCAGCGTGAGCGTGGCGTGGGTGGCGTGATTGGGCTGGTTGGCGTGGCTCGCGGGGGTGGCTTCGCGCGCCATCGCACGCGTACAGGTTTCGGCAGGGTGCTCCATCGATTGGCTCCGCAACGTGGCAACACCAGCTATCGTAGGGAGCGTCACGTTATGCGACAATTGAATTATCGCGATAATCTTTATGCGGAGTCGTTGTGAACACTCGAGATCTGGAAGCCTTCGTGGCGGTGGTCGAAAGCGGCTCGCTCGTGCGGGCGTCGGAGCGGCTGTTCCTGACGCAGCCGGGCCTCACGCGCCGCGTGCAGAACCTGGAGACGACGCTCGGCATCGAGCTTCTGGACCGCCAGAGCAAGCCCCTCAAGCCCACGGCCGCGGGCAACGAGGTGTACGGCCTCGCGCGCTCGGTCCTGCGTGCGGTCGACGACCTGATGTCGGTCGCCTCGCCGGAGAGCGAGCCGGTCGGCGAGCTCAAGCTCGGCGTGCCGCCGTTTCTCTCGGAGCTGGCGCTCGAACAGCCCGTCGATCAATTGCGCGGCGAGTTTCCCAAGTTGACGCTGCGCGTGAGGGCGGGCTGGTCGCCAGGCCTCCTCGACGAGGTCGAGCGCGCGCGGCTCGATGCGGCCGTGATCCTGCTGCCCGCCGCGGTGATGCCGCCGGAGGGCGTGGTCGCGACCCAGCTCGGCTACACGCCGACCCTCGTCGTCGCGGCGCGCTCGTTTGGTTTGCCCGACGAGCCCACCACGCTCGCCGCGCTCGCGCACCATCCGTGGGTGCTGAACCAGGACGGCTGCGGGATGCGCTCGGCGCTGAGCCGCGCCATGGGCATGGCGGGTCTGCCGTTCAACGTCGCGGTCGAGGCCTTCGGCTCGGAACTGCAGCTTTCGCTGGTCGCGCGCGGCATGGGCGTCGGGCTCGCCGCGCCGCAGGCGCTTGCCCGCAGCCCGCTGCGCGACCAGCTGCAGATCATCGACGCGACCGACTTCCGCTCGGGCCTGAATGTGTGGCTCGTGCACGGGGCGCTGCCGGGGCGCCTCGTGCGGCCGGTCGCGCTCATCCGCGACGCGCTGGCCAACAAGCTGGAGATGGCCGAAGTGGCGTGACGGCGCAGCGCCTCGCGCTCAGGCGTGAGCGGCGTTGCCGCTGCTGCCGATGGCGTCGAGTTCGGCGAGCATGTCGTCGTTCAGGTCGAGCTGCGCGGCCGCCACGTTCTCGCGCAGATGCGAAAGCGTGGACGTGCCCGGAATCAGCAGGATGTTGGGCGAGCGCCGCAGCAGCCACGCCAGCGCGAGCGCCATCGGCGTGACTTCGAGGCGCGCGGCCACCGCTGAAAGCGCCGACGACTGAATCGGCGTAAAGCCGCCGAGCGGAAAGAACGGCACGTAGGCGATGCCTTGCGCGGCGAGGGCGTCGATCAGTGCGTCGTCGTCGCGGTGCACGAGGTTGTAGTGGTTCTGCACGCACACGATCGGCACGAGGCGCTGCGCCGCCGCGATTTGTGCGGCGGTCGCGTTGGACATGCCGACGTTGCGCACGAGGCCGCGCTCGCGCAGCCGGGCGAGCGCCTCGACCTGCTTTTCCACGGGGCCTTCGGACGGTTTGTGGACGTCGCCCATGATGCGCAGGTTGACCACATCGAGCGCGTCGAGGCCCAGGTTGCGCAGGTTGTCGTGCACGGCGCGCTCGATGTCGGCGGGTTCCAGTGCCGGCAGCCAGGCGCCGTTGTCGTCGCGCACGGCGCCCACCTTGGTGACGATCGTGAGGTTCGGCGCATACGGATGCAGCGCCTCGCGGATGATCTGGTTCGTCACGTGCGGGCCGTAGAAGTCGCTCGTGTCGATGTGGTTGACGCCCAGTTCCAGCGCCTCGCGCAGTACCGCGACGGCCTGCGCGCGGTCCTTCGGGGGCCCGAACACGCCGGGGCCGGCCAGTTGCATGGCGCCATAGCCCATGCGGTTCACCTGGCGGCCGGCCAGTTCATAGGTGCTTCCGGGTTTGCGGTTCGGCATTGCGTACTCCTCGGTTGACGAATGTCCGCAGTATGGGCGCCTTCGAATTGTCCGATAATCCCATCTGATCAGAACAGGCTGTGCGGAAAACCGAACAGTGCAGGATGAACCATGCCGATGGAAATGAACGATCTGGCCGCTTTCGTTTCGGTGGCGCGCGCGGGCGGCTTTCGCGATGCGGCGCGCGTGGGCGGCGTTTCGGCGTCGAGCCTGAGTGCCGCGGTGCGCCGGCTGGAGGCGAAGCTCGGGCTGCGGCTGTTGAACCGCACCACGCGCAGTGTCGCGCCGACCGAGGCGGGGCAGCGTCTGCTCGAATCGATCACGCCGCTTTTCAGCGAGATGGAAGCGGCGCTCGATGTGCTCAACGGCTACCGCGAAAAGCCGGCGGGCACGCTCAAGCTCAACGTGCCCGCGAGCGCGGCGCGCACCATCCTGCCGGGCGTGCTCGCGCCGTTTCATCGCGCGTATCCCGAGATCCGCGTCGAGGTGGTGGTGGAGGACGGCTTCGTCGACGTGCTGCAGATCGGCTGCGACGCCGGGATCCGCTACGACGAGCGGCTGGAGCAGGACATGATCGCGATTCCGATCGGTCCGCGCGTGGAGCGTTTCGCGACAGTCGCGTCGCCCGCGTATCTCGCGGCGCGCGGGCGGCCTGAACACCCGCGCGAGCTGCTCGACCACGCGTGCCTGCGCGTGCAGTTCGCGGGCGGCGCGATGCCGCTCTGGCATTTCGAGCGCGACGGCGAAGTGCTGCGCCTCGACCCGCCCACGCCGCTCGTCGTGCGCCCCGGCGCGGCGCTCGACCTGCTGATCAACATGGCGCTCGACGGCGTCGGCATCGTGTATCTGTATGAAGAGATGTTGCTGCCGCAGATCCGCAGCGGCGCGCTCGTGCGTCTGCTCGACGGCTGGGCCGTGTCGTTTCCGGGGCCGTTTCTCTACTACCCTGGGCGGCGGCACCTGCCGGCGCCGCTGCGCGCGTTCGTCGACTTCGTCAAGGCGAATGCACCAGACGATTCGGCGTCCTGAGTACGCGTCGAGCGATTCAGGACGCCCACTCGGGAAGATGCGGCGTCGTGCGCCTAACCACGCGTAATGACGCCTAGCGGCGCTTCATGCCGTACTCGATGAACGTGCGGCACAGCAATTCCATGCCCTTCGCGTCCTCTTCGTCGAAGCGCGCGAGATGCGGGCTGTCCACGTCCCATACGCCGATCAGCTCGCCGTCCGGCGTGACGAGGGGCACGACGATTTCCGACTGCGAAGCCGAATCGCACGCAATGTGGCCCGCGAACGCGTGCACGTCGGGCACGACCTGCGTTTGCCGCGTGGCCGCGGCCGTGCCGCATACGCCCTTGCCCAGGGGAATGCGCACGCACGCCGGTTTGCCCTGGAACGGGCCGACCACGAGCTCTTTACCGTCGAACGAATAAAAGCCCGCCCAGTTCAGGCCTTCGAGCGAATGAAACACGAGCGAAGCGAAGTTCGCGGCGTTCGCGATGACGTCGGTTTCGCCTTCGATCAGCGAGCGCGCCTGCGCGGCCAGCGATTCGTAGAGGGCGGGTTTGTCGGAGGGAAGCGTGTCGGAAAGCGAGAACATAAGTCGGTCGATCTGGATATGCGCCGTTGCAGCGAAAGGCGCGGTGGGGCCAAACGAGATTTTAGGCGAGATCGGCTATCGGCAGGAATTCGCCGGGCGCTGAATATGGCGCATCCATGGACCGTAGCGCGCCCTCGTGCGATTATTCACGTTTCGTGTTGAATCTATCCACGCCTGCGGGGCTGGTTGCCGACGGTTTTTCGGGCATGATGGCGCATCAGCACAGAATCAACACAGAAACGGAGAACGCGACATGAGCAAGACATTCAAAATCGCCGCCATCGCCGGCGACGGTATCGGCCAGGAAGTAATGCCCGAGGGCGTGCGCGTGGTCGAGGCGGCGGCCGCGAAGTTCGGCCTGAAGCTCGACATCACCCATTTCGACTGGGCAAGCTGCGACTACTACCTGCAGCACGGCAAGATGATGCCCGACGACTGGTTCGCCACGCTCAAGGGCTTCGATGCGATCTATTTCGGCGCGGTCGGCTGGCCCGACAAGGTGCCCGATCACATTTCGCTGTGGGGCTCGCTGCTGAAGTTCCGCCGCGAGTTCGACCAGTACGTGAACCTGCGTCCGGTGCGTCTGCTGCCCGGCGTGCCGTGCCCGCTCGCCAACCGCAAGCCCGGCGACATCGACTTTCTCGTCGTGCGCGAGAACACCGAGGGCGAGTACAGCTCGGTGGGCGGCAAGATGTTCGAAGGCACCGAGCGCGAGTTCGTGCTGCAGGAGTCGGTGTTCACGCGCCACGGCGTCGACCGCATTCTCAGGTACGCGTTCGAACTCGCGAACCAGCGCGGCCGCAAGAAGCTCACGGCGGCCACGAAGTCCAACGGCATCTCGATCAGCATGCCGTACTGGGACGAGCGCGTGGCGGCGATGGGCGAGGCGTATCCCGACGTGAAGTGGGACAAGCAGCACATCGACATTCTGTGCGCGCGTTTCGTGCTGCAGCCGGACCGCTTCGACGTGGTCGTCGCCTCGAACCTCTTCGGCGACATTCTTTCGGACCTCGGCCCCGCCTGCACGGGTACGATCGGTCTGGCGGCCTCGGCGAACCTGAATCCCGAGCGCAAGTTTCCGTCGCTGTTCGAGCCGGTGCACGGCTCGGCGCCCGACATCTTCGGCAAGCAGATCGCCAACCCCATCGCGATGATCTGGTCGGGCGCGATGATGCTCGAGTTCCTCGGCAACGGCGACGCGCAATACAAGGCCGCGCACGACGCGATCATGCAGGCCATCGAGAAGGTGCTGGTGGAAGGCCCGCGTACGCCCGACATGGGCGGCACGGCGAACACGACTGTGCTCGGCGAAGCGGTAGCCGCCGCGCTGTGACGCCGCGGTGACGCCTATGCCGGACGCACCGAAAGCGCCGAAATCTGTCGCATCGCCGGAGCTCGACGACCTGCGCGTGTTTTGCATGGTCGCGCGCAAGGCGAGCTTCACCGCGGCGGCCGAAGCGCTGGCGGCCTCGCCGGCCTATGTCAGCAAGCGCGTGGGCGTGCTCGAGGCGCGCCTCGGCACGCGCCTGTTGCACCGCTCGACGCGGCGCGTCGCGATGACCGAGGCGGGCGAGCGCGTCTATGCGTCGGCGGGCAAGATCCTCGACGACGTCGAGCGCCTCGTGGACGACGTCTCCACCACGCGGCGCATTCCGCGCGGCACGCTGCGCGTGTCGAGCAGCTTCGGCTTTGGCCGCAACTTCCTCGCGCCCGCGCTCGCGGGGCTTTCCGAGCGTTATCCGCAACTGAGCGTGCGCCTCGAACTGTTCGACCGGCTCGTCGATGTGGCGGGCGAGGGCTTCGATCTCGACGTGCGTATCGGCGACGAGATCGCCGGCCATCTGATCGCGCGGCGTCTCGCCACGAACTATCGCGTGCTCTGCGCCGCGCCCGCGTATCTCGCGCGGCGCGGCGCGCCACAGGAGGTCGCCGATCTTGCCGAACACGCGTGTCTGGCGATCAAGGAGCGCGATCATCCGTTCGGCGTATGGCGCCTGAACACGCATGGCGAAACGGTCTCGGTGAAGGTGGCCGGGCCGCTCTCGACCAATCACGGCGAGGTCGCCGTGCAGTGGGCGCTGGCGGGCCGCGGCATCGTGCTGCGCTCGATGTGGGACGTCGCGCCATTGCTGGAGAGCGGGCGCCTGCAGCGCGTGCTGCCCGGCGTGACGCAGCCGGCCAATGTCTGGGCCGTGTACCCGGCGCGCCTCGCGCAGTCCGCGAAGGTGCGCGTGTGCGTGAATCATCTGGAGGAAACCTTCGCGCGCATCGGCATTGCCGTGCCCGCAAACGAGGACGAGAGCGGGCGCTGAGCGGGTTCGGCGGGTCCCTTACTCGCTTTCGGGGAGACCGAGCGCCTTGCGCTCGCGACGTTCCTCGTTGCCGCGCCGCGCGCGCTGGCGCTGGCGCGAAAGCACGGTGATGATCTGGCCGGTGGTGGCGTCGGCGGGGATTTCGTTGCGGATCACGTTCGCGACCATCGGCAGCCCCTTGCGCTGGCGGTGCAGCGCCTGCGCGATCGCCTGGCGGCACGCTGGCCCGTGGCAATCCCATTCGTCGCGCAGTTTTCCGCAGTAACGGCAGGTGTCCATGCATCCCAGTTTACCCAAAATCGATTGAGGGTTTAGGGGCGCGATCAGCGTCGCGCGGCGCGCGTGCCACTCGTGCGCCGCCTGGCGCGGCCCGGCGGTATGATCGGCTGCGGATGTGGCGGGACCGCGGTTCGAATTAGCGTGGCGGGAGCGGCAGATGGCGGCGATCGGCGTAGTCCTGTTCGACATGGAGGGCGTGCTGTCCCACTACGATCGCGACGCGCGCGTGGCGAGCCTCGCGGCCGCCACCGGCGCGCCGCCCGCGACGGTGCGTCACGCGATCTGGGGCTCGGGTCTCGAAGCGCGCGCCGACGCGGGCGAGCTCGATCCCGACGCGTATTTGCGCGCGCTCGGTGCGATGCTCGGATGCGAGGTGGGCCGCGATGTGTGGCTCGCTGCGCGGCGCGCGTCGATCACGCCGAACGAGGCGGCGCTCGCGCTGGCGCAGCGTGTGGCCGCGCGCTGCCGCATCGCCGTGCTGACCAACAACTGCTCGCTCGTCACGCATCACCTCGACTATCTGAATCCGCCCGTGGCGCGGCTGTTCGGTTCGCAGATCTATTCGTCGGCGACGTTCGGCGCGGTCAAGCCGGCCGCGCAGACCTACCTTGGCTGCGTTGCCCAGCTCGGCGCGCAACCCGAGGAAACGCTCTTCATCGACGACAGCGAAGCGAACGTCACGGGCGCGCTCGACGCGGGGTTGCAGGCGTGCCACTTTGTCGAAGCCGATGCGCTCGCGAGCGACCTGGCGCGGCTCGGGCTGATCGACGCTTGATGACCGTGCCGCACGGGCGGCGACGGCATGCATGAATAGATGGATGGCTGGCGAACGTACGGGAGCTTGCGATGAAAATGCAATGGAACTGGAAGCTGGTCGCGACACTCTGCCTGTGCGCGTTCGCGCCGCTCGCCGCGGCTCAACAACCGGGCGCGCCGCTCGTCTACGTGACGGACTTCGAACTCGACGCGGCCAACGTCAAGCAGGATTCGAATCCTGTGGAGAATGCGCGCGAGCGCATGGGCGGCTTGCTGCCACGACTGCGCCACCGCGACCCGCAGCAGCAGGCCGATCAGGTCGTCAAGAAAATGGCCGACGCGCTGGTGAACGACCTGCGCGAGAAGGGCCTCGACGCACGTCGCCTGCCCAGCGGCGCGCCGCTACCCGCGCAGGGCTGGCTGGTGCGCGGCGTCTTCCTGAGCGTGGACGAAGGCAACAGCATGCGGCGCGCGGTGGTGGGCTTCGGCTCGGGCGCGAGCCAGATCGAGCTGGCGGTGGCCGTGGACAACCTGGCCACCCAGGCGCCGCAGCCGCTGTATCAGGTGATCGACAGCCAGTCGAGCCATGCGAAGCCGGGCGCCGGTGCGGCTATCAAGCTCAATCCCTATGTGGCGGCGGCCAAATTCGTGCTGGCGCGCGCCGACGACCGCAAGAACGTGGACCGCGCGGCGGCCGAAGTGGCCGACTCGGTCGCGGCGCGCGTGAAAGCGGCGCCGCAATGACGCCCGGACGCGTTAGCCGCGCGGCGGGATGTTGAGCCCGCGCGCGACCGCCGGCCGCGCGACGAATGCTTCGAGCACGCGCGCGACGTTCCTGAAATCGGCGTAACCCACGAGGTCGCCGGCCTCGTAGAAGCCAACAAGGTTGCGCACCCAACCAAACGTGGCGATGTCGGCGATGGTGTACTCGTCGCCCATGATCCACTTGCGCCCCTCGAGGCGCTGGTCGAGCACGGCGAGCAGGCGACGCGACTCGGCGACGTAGCGGTCGCGCGGACGCTTGTCCTCGTACTCCTTGCCCGCGAACTTGTGGAAGAAGCCCACCTGACCGAACATCGGGCCAATGCCGCCCATCTGGAACATGACCCACTGGATCGTCTCGTAGCGCGCCGCGCCTTCACGGGCGAGGAAGCGGCCGCTCTTGTCGGCGAGATAGATGAGGATCGCGCCCGATTCGAAGAGGGCGAGCGGCTCGCCGCCCGGGCCGTTCGGATCGAGGATCGCGGGAATCTTGTTGTTGGGGTTCAGCGAAAGGAATTCCGGCGACATCTGGTCGTTCGCGTCGAAGCGCACCAGATGCGGTTCGTAAGGCAGGCCGCTTTCCTCCAGCATGATCGAGACCTTGACGCCATTGGGCGTGGGCAGCGAATAGAGCTGGATGCGATCGGGGTGAAGCGCCGGCCACTTGCCGGTGATGGGAAAGGCGGAAAGGTCGCTCATGCGGGGTCCTTGAAGTCCTTCAACGGCGCGGCGCTCGCCGTGCAAGGCGCGCCGCGGCCTGATCGAGAGGCGGGAGTGGAGTCAGGCCGCCAAGTTTAGTGGAAACGGCGCGCGCCGTCTTTTCGCCGCAAGGCGCGACTTGCACGCTGCTACACGCTCCCTTCGCGCTCGACCACGAGAATGCGCGCCTCGCCGCGCGGATGCGCGACATGCTCGCAGCCCACGCCCGCGAAGAACACGTCGCCGGCTTCGAGCACCGCGACCTGTTCCGCGCCGTCTTCGCGGTAATGCATGTCGACCACGCCGTCGAGCACGGCGAACACTTCCTCGCCATCGTTGACGTGCCATTTGTATGGCTGGTCGGTCCAGTGCAGGCGCACGGTGGTGCCGTTCATGTTGGCGATATCGAGCGCCCCCCAAGGGCGGGTGGCGGTGAAGGTTTTCGAGCGGATGACTTTCATGGTGGTACGGCCTTGGGTGTGATCGTGCGGCGCCGCGGAGCGGGGTTCAGGGATTGGCAGGCATGGATTGCGCAAGGCTCATCAGATTGAGCGGCGCGACGCGAATCAGGCCGCCGCGCGGGCTGTCGATATCGGCGATGAGCGTGAGCGACAGCGTCACCGTGATAGGCAGGATGAGCAGCAGCACGCGCCGGCCGACCTGGCCGTGCGCACCGTAGCCCTGCATCAGGTTGCTGAAGATGGCGATGATGATCATCAGCGCCCACGCGGCGACGGGAATGCGATTGATCCACGCCGCCTGCGTGTAGCCCTGGGCGTTGATGACGTCGTTCATGCCGGCGACCACGAGCGCCATCACCGGATTCGGCTGCGCCTTCGCGGGATCGCGCGCGCTTGCCCAGAGTTGCGTCTGCAGCTCGCTGGTGTCGCGGTTGATCTGGTCGAGTGCGCCGGCGTCGCGCACGACGTAGAACTGGATGCGCGCCTGAAGGTAGCGCGCGAGCAGCGCCTTGGTCCGGGCCGCCGCCTCGCCACCCAGCAGGTCGGCGCGCAGATACTGCGTGCCGATTGCATTGGCTTCCTCTTCCTCCAGGTTCTTGCGCTGGTCGTAGCGGCTCACGGCCATCGAGAGCGTGAAGCCGATCAGGAGCGCGAGCAGCGTGAGCGTCGCGCCCTGCACGATCTTGTAGTTCTCGCGCGCCTCTTCGGCGAGCGGGAAGCAGCGGTGCAGCACGCTCGCACCGAGCCCGGCGGCAAGCGGCAGCACGAGGATCAGCACGATGAACAGCAGCGCGGGGCGCTGGAGGATGAGCGGCGTCATGGAGTCTCCGCGAATTGCGTGAGAGGGACGAAGGCGCTGCAATGCAAATCGGCGTCGCCCGCGTGAGGCGGTGCGACGCCGATTCTACGTCAGATCCGCGCGTGCGCGCGGGCCGCTGTGAGCGCTTCAGCGCGCCGTGCGCTGCGGCCACATCGTGCGGCCCCAGAACGTCAGCGAGCGGTCCCACGCGAGCTGCGCCCAGACCGGGTCGTACTGCGTGATGGGAATGCGGTTCGGGCCCACGGCTGTCTCGTTCGCAAACGCGTGGTGGGCGAGATAGCGATGGAATTCGACGTCGACGTTGGCGCCCTTGAGCCTGGTTTCGAGTTCCGCCACCGTTTCGATGCTGAACGCCTGGTCCTGGGTCGCGAAGTGGCCGAGGATGGGCGCGGTGATCTTGCTCGCGTCGATGTATTCGAGCGGCGGGAAGCCGTACCACACCACGGCGCTCGTCAGGCCCGGCACCATGGTGGCCGCGAGCAGCGTGAGCGCGCCGCCCATGCAGTAGCCCGTCACGCCCACGCGGTCCGTGAGCGTCTTCAGATAGGTGACCGCGCCGTACACGTCCTGCGAGGCCGCGTCCGCGAAGTCGAGGCCCGTCATCAGATGGTGGGCCTCTTCCTGTTCGACCGTGCTCTTGCCGCGATAGAGGTCGGGCACGAGCGCGAAATAGCCAGCCTGTGCGAGCCGGTCGGCCACGCCACGGATCTGGTCGTTCAAGCCCCACCACTCCTGGATCACGACGATGGCGGGCGCGCCTTCGGTCTTTTCCGGTTTGGCGAGATAACCCTGGAGCGACTGGCCGTCAGGGCGGGTGAAGGAAATCATGGATCCGGCGGACTGTTTCATTTGGGGCAACCCTCGGTAAGTCGGTTGAACGAAAGCCGTAGCATAGCGCTTGCCTACGGGATTTGCGTGCGCGCGCCTGATCGGCTCATTCGCCGATCAGATGCAGCACGATATCGCGCGTGTGCGCCGCGCGCCGATGTTCGAACACATAGATGCCCTGCCACGTGCCCAGCACGGGATTGCCGTGCTCGACCGGGATGCAGAGCTGCGTGTGCGTGAGCGCCGTGCGCAAATGCGCGGGCATGTCGTCGGTGCCTTCGGTGTCGTGCTCGTAGCGCTGCGGATCTTCGGGCGCGAGCTGCTCGAAGTAGCGTTCGAGATCGCGGCGCACCGATGGATCGGCGTTTTCCTGAATGACGAGCGACGCCGACGTGTGGCGGCAAAAGAGGGTGAGCAAGCCGGTCGCGATGCGCTGTTCGCGCACGAACGCGCGCACCTCATGGCTGATTTCGACGAGCCCGCGCGTGCGCGTGCTCACCGGCAGATGATGGATGGCCTGGCGCATGATCGGTATTCTCCTTGCTGGCGGCGCGTAGCGGGTGCGCCGTCGCGGCAATTCCAGCTTCCAAGCATAGCGCAGGCGCGCCGGGCGCGCAGACCGCCCCCTCGGCCGGCACACGATGCTGGTACGATGTCGGCCTTGCCGGGTTTCGCCCCGGCCGACCGCATACGAAGGAGAAAACCGCTTGAAACTCACCCGCTTCGCGAAAGCCCGCCACGCCACCAAGGCGTTCGACCCCGCCCGCAAGATTCCCGCCGCCGTCATCGACGAACTCAAGGAGCTGATCCGCTTCAGCCCGTCCTCGGTGAACTCGCAGCCGTGGCATTTCGTGGTGGCCGAAAGCGACGCGGCACGCGCGCGTATCGCCCGTGGCATGGAAGGTTTCGCGTACAACGAACCGAAGGTCACGCGCGCCTCGCACGTGGTGGTGCTGTGCGTACGCACCGACATGGACGAAGCGCACCTCGCCGGCGTGCTCGCGCAGGAAGAGGCCGACGGCCGCTTCGCCAATGCCGAGGCCAAGGCGGGGCAGGAAAAGACCCGCGCCTTCTACGTGAACCTGCATCGCGAACGCAACGACCTGCCGGCGTGGCTGGAGAAGCAGGCGTATCTCGCGCTCGGCACGCTGCTGATCGGCGCGTCGACGCTCGAAATCGACGCCTGCCCGATGGAAGGCTTCGACGCAAAGGCGCTCGACGATGAACTGGGCCTGCGCGAGCAGGGCCTCACCGCGCTGGTGGTGGTCGGTCTCGGCTACCGCAGCGCCGACGACTTCAACGCGAAGCTGCCGAAGTCGCGTCTGCCCGCCGCTTCGGTATTTACCGATCTCGGTTGATTCGCGCAGGGTTTCGCCGCGTTCGCAGCCGGCGCGGCGATCGACACGGCCCGAAGCCACGCGGTAAGCGCATCAGGAGCATTCGTTCATGCAGGGCATCAAACGCCGGATCGTGTACGTCACGCTGTTCGAAGGCATCGCGATCCTGATTACCAGCACGAGCTTCGCCTCGCTCTCGGGCAGCGGCATGGACCGCGCGGGCGCGGCGGCGGTGCTTTCATCGCTGATCGCGGTGGGCTGGAACTTCGTCTACAACCTGCTGTTCGAGCGCTGGGAAGCGCGCCAGACGAAACGCGGCCGCAGCTTTGCGCGCCGTATTGCGCATGCGGTCGGCTTCGAGGGCGGCCTCTTGGTGTTGCTCGTGCCGATGATCGCGCTCACGCTGCAAGTGACGTTGTTCGAGGCGTTCGCGATGGATATCGGTCTCTCGGTGTTCTTTCTCGTCTACAACTACGTCTACAACCTGATCTTCGACGCCGTGTTCGGCCTGCCGGCCTCCGCCATGCCGGTGGCGACGGCTTCGGAGCGGGAGCCGCGCGCGTAGCGCAGGTTCTCCCGGTCAGGGGCTCGCAGAGGCGCCCTGGGTCCTGCTCGCTTCCACGTTTGCCGGACCGCTCGCGCTCGCCGCCGCGGCGTCGGAAGCCGGTGTCACCGCACGCGCCGGGTGCTGAGCATCGTGAAGTTGTCCGGACCAGCCGCCGCCCAGGTCGCCGATCAGCGAAGCCGTATCGAGCAGCCGCTGCTGATGCACGTTGAGCGCGCTCTGCTGATTGGTCACCTGCGTGGCCAGCGCCGTGGCGACCGTCGTGTAGTCGACGGTGCCCGCCTCGTATTCGTTTTGCGCGATCTGCGCGCCGCGGATGGCGTCGCGCACGGCGCCGTCGAGCACGTCGGCCTGCTGCGCGAGGATGCGCAGCCCCGAGAGATCGTTCTCCACCCCCTGGAACGCCGTCAGCACGGTGCCGCGATAGTTCGCCACCGCCGCGTCGTAGCTCGCGCGCGCGGCCGCCACCTGGCCGCTGCGCTGGCCGCCGTCGAAGATCGTCTGGGTCGCGCTCGCACCGAGCGACCACACATAGTTGCTCATGTGCAGCAGGCCCGAGAGCGGCGACTGCGTGAAGCCGTCGAGCGCGGTGAGCGAGATCGTCGGATAGTAGGCGGCCACCGCCACGCCGATCGCCGCATTGGCCGACGCCATCTGGCGTTCGGCAGTCGCAATGTCGGGCCGCCGCTGCAGCAGCGTGGAGGGCACGCCGGCGGGAATGGCGGGCAGCGCGGGAAGCTGCGCGCTGTGCGGGATATCGACTTCTTCGGGGTTGCGGCCCACGAGCACCGCGATGGCGTGCTCGTTTTGCGCGCGCGCCACGCCCAGGGCGATCAGGCTCGCGCGCGCCGATTCGAGCTGCGTGCGCGCGGAGATCAGATCGGACGGCGGCACGGTGCCCGCCTGGTCCTGATTGGCCACCACGCGCAGGAAGTCCGAGTACGCCTGCACGGTATGCGTGAGCAGGTCGATATCGGCATCGGTGATGCGCAGATCGATCACGGCGTTCGCCAGGGCAATTTGTTCGGATAACGTAGCGTTCGCCAGCGTCGCCTCGCTCGCCTGGGCCGTGGCCGACTGTTCCTCGATCTGGCGCCGCACCTGGCCCCAGAGGTCGATGTCCCAGCTCGCGTTCGCTTCGAGCGTGCCGCCGTTGACGATGCGCGCGCCGCTCGGCGTGGACGTGATGCTGCTCACGCTGCTGAGCGTGCCGGTGGAGGAGCGCTCGCGCGCGAGCGAGCCGGTGATGCCAATGGTCGGAAAGAGGCTCGCACGCGCGACGCGCACTTCGGCGAGCGCTTGCTGGTAGTTCGCGTAGCTCTGCCGCACGGTCTGGTTCGAGACCTGGACGAGCGGTTCCAGTTCGTCGAGCAGCGGGTCCTGAAAGGCGGTCCACCAGTCGCCCTTGGGACCCTGGGCGGCTTCGGGCTCGGCCTGGGTCCAGCCGGGCAGTTCCTTCCACGTGGCGGGCACGGTGACCTGCGGGCGGTGGTAGTCCGGCCCGACCATGCAGCCCGCGAGCAGCAGCGCGGCGGTGAGGGGCGCGAGCGGCAGCGTGCGCGTGGCGGCGTTTGCGGCGGCGGCGATCAGCATTCGCGTGAGCGATGGATTAAGGCGAGTCTTCATCATGATGCGCTCTCATCGGCCTGGCGATTCCACGGCAGGCGCGCGGCCCAGCGCGCGAGGCGTGCGCGCAGGCGGTCGAGGAACAGGTAAATCACCGGCGTGGTGTACAGGGTAAAGACCTGGCTCAGGAGCAGGCCGCCCATCACCGTCACGCCGAGCGGCTGGCGCAGCGAAGCGCCCTGGCCGATGCCGATGGCGAGCGGCAGCGCGCCGAGCACGGCCGCGAAGGTCGTCATCATGATCGGGCGCAGGCGCACCACGGCGGCTTCGTGAATCGCGCGGCGCGCCTCCATGCCCTCGTGGCGCTGCAACTGGATGGCGACGTCGACCATCATGATGCCGTTCTTCTTCACGATGCCGATAAGCAGGATGATGCCGATCATCGCGATCACCGAGAACGGCGTGCCGAAGATCAGCATGGCGAGAATCGCGCCAATGCCGGCCGAAGGCAGCGTCGAGAGGATCGTGAGCGGATGGATGGTGTTCTCGTACAGCACGCCCAGCACGGTATAGACGACGGCGAGCGCGGCGAGAATCAGCAGCGGCACGACGCTCATCGATTGCGCGTAGGCTTGTGCCGCGCCCGCGAACGCGCCGTGGATGGAGGCCGGCATGCCGATGTTGCGCTCGGCCTGCTCGATGATCGTGCCGGCCTCCGAAAGCGAGCCGCCCTTGGGCAGATTGAACGAAATCGTCCCCGCCACTTCGGTGCCCTGGTGATTGACCTGGGTGGCCGTATGGCGCGTCTTCCAGTCCATCAGTGCCATGAGCGGCACCATGGTTTCGGCGGCCGTGCTGTCCGCGCTGCCGCTGGAACTGCCGCCCTTGCTGTTGGCGATCGCGTTGTTCTGCTGGTTGGCCACCGCGTTGGCGTTGCGCTCGTTGGTGTTGCCGTTCGCCGTGGTGGCCGTGTTCACGGCCGTGAACGGCGTGACGCCCGAGATGACGCTCGACGGCATCTGCGTTTGCGCGGCGCCGCTTGCGTTGCCCGCCGCCGTGCTCAGCCAGATATCCTGGAACGACTGCGGAAACTGCCAGTACTGCGGCGCCACTTCCATCACGACGAAGTACTGGTTGATCGCGTTATAGATGGTCGAAACGGTGCGCTGGCCGAAGGCGTCGTAGAGCACGTTGTCCACCTGGTTCGGGTCGAACCCGTAGCGCTTGGCGGTCGTGCGCTGCACCGTCATGTAGGCCTCCAGACCATTTTGCTGCAGGTCCGAGTTCACATCCGACATCTGGCTGCGGTGCTTGTTCAGCTCGTCCACTAGACGCGGCACCCAGGTAAAGAGGGCGTCGGCGTCGTCGCTCGTGAGCGTGTACTGATACTCGGCCGCCGACTGCCGCCCGCCGATCTGCAGGTCCTGCTGGGCCTGCATGAAAAGCCGTGCGCCCGAAACGCCATTGAGCTTGGGACGCAGGCGGTTCACGACCTCGGTGGCCGTCAGGCGACGTTCGTTGAGCGGCTTCAGTTCGACGAACACGGTGGCCGAATTGAGCGCGCGGCCGCCCGTGAAGCCCGCCACCGATTGCACCGCCGGATCGGCCTTCACGATGGCCTGCAGCTGCGCGAGCTTCTTCTCCATCGCCGTGAACGAAATGCTCTGGTCCGCGATGATCTGCCCGATCAGAATGCCGGTGTCCTGCTCGGGGAAGAACGTGCCGGAAAGCAGCCGCGCGAGAAACACATTGCCGACCAGCAGCGCGAACAGGATGAAGATCGTGAGCCGCGCGTGATTGAGCGCGACGTCGAGCGTGCGCGAGTAGAACTGCTTGAAGCGCTCGAACTGCGCGTCGATCCACACGGCCGCGCGCGAGGGCTTCTTGTGCAGCGCCTCGCGCTTGAGCACGTAGGCGCACATGGTGGGCGTGACGGTGAGCGAGATCACGAGCGAGATCAGGATCGCGATCGAGAGCGTCATCGCGAACTCGTGAAAGAGCAGGCCCACGATGCCCGGCATGAGCAGAATCGGCAGGAACACGGCGATGAGCGAAAGGCTCATGGAAAGCACCGTGAAGCCCACTTCGCCCGCGCCTTTGAGCGCCGCTTCCTTCGGGTCCATACCGGCCTCGACATGGCGCACGATGTTCTCCAGCACCACCACGGCGTCGTCCACCACGAAGCCCGTGCCGATGGTGAGCGCCATGAGCGAGAGATTGTCGATGCTGTAGCCGAGCAGGTACATGGGCCCGAACGTGCCCACGATGGAAAGCGGCAGCGCCACGGCGGGGATGAGCGTGGCGCGCGGCGAGAGCAGGAACACGAACACCACGCCGATCACGAGCAGCACGGCGATGAAGAGCGTGCGTTCGGTGTCGGCCACGGAGGCGCGTACGGACTCGGAGCGGTCGATCGCCACATCCACCTTGATCGTGGCGGGCAGCGCGGCCTCGATGGAGGGCAGGCGATCGCGGATCTGCTGCACGGTCTTCACGACGTTGCTGCCCGGCATCGGGTAGACGATCACGAGCACGGCCGACTTGCCGTTGTAGAGGCCCGCGTTGCGGATGTTTTCGTTGGAGTCGACGACGGAAGCCACGTCGCGCAGGAACACGGGCGAGCCGTTGCGATAGGCGATCACCACGTCGCGAAACGGCGCGGCCTTGCTGATCTGGTCGTTCGAAGTCACCGTGTAGCGCTGGTTGCCCTGGTCGATATGGCCTTTCGCGCTGTTCGCGTTGGCCGCGCCAATGGAGGCGCGCACGTCTTCGAGGCCGATGCCGTAGCTGTTGAGCTTGCCCGGCTCCAGCTCCACGCGCACCGAGGGCAGCGCGCCGCCGCCCAGTGTGATCTGGCCCACGCCGTCCACCTGCGAGAGCTGCTGCTGGATGACCGAATCGGCGGAGTCGTACAGCTGAGCCTTGGTGAGCGTGTCCGAGGTGAGCGCGAGCACCATGATCGGCGCGCTCGCGGGGTTGTACTGGCGATACGTTGGGTTGCTGCGCAGGGTGGTGGGCAAGTCGGCGCGCGCGGCCTGGATGGCCGCTTCGACGTCGCGCGCGGCGCCGTTGATGTCGCGGTTCAGGCCGAACACCACCACGATGAGCGACGAGCCCGTGTTGCTGATCGACGTGAGCTGGCTGACATCGGCGATGGTGCCGAGGCGGCGCTCCAGCGGCTCGGCCACGGTGGACGCCATGATGTCCGGGCTCGCGCCCGCCATGTTGGCCTGCACCACGATCACCGGGTAGGCGATGTTGGGCAGCGGCGCGACCGGCAGCCGGAAGAAGGCGAGCGTCCCTGAAATGAGGATCGCGATCGCAAGGAGTGAGGTCGCGACCGGCCGCCGGATGAAGAGCGCCGAGAGGTTCACGGCGTGCCCTCGGGAGCGGGCGGCGCGCCGGTGCCGGAGCCGCCGTCCGCGTCGCCGTCCGGGTGGCTTTCAGGCTTGCGCTTGCGGCCGAAGCGTTCGGCCAGCCGGTCGAAGAACAGATAGATCACGGGCGTCGTGAACAGCGTGAGCATCTGCGAAAGCGTGAGCCCGCCGATGATCGCGAGACCCAGCGGGCGGCGCAGCTCCGAGCCCGTGCCGCTGCCGAGCAGCATGGGCAGCGCGCCGAGCATGGCCGCGAGCGTGGTCATGAGAATCGGCCGGAAACGCAGCAGCGACGCCTCGAAAATCGCCTCGCGCGGCGGCTTGCCGTGCACGCGCTCGGCTTCGAGCGCGAAGTCCACCATCATGATGGCGTTCTTCTTGACGATGCCGATCAGCAGCACGATGCCGATGATGCCGATCACGTCCAGGTCCTTGCCCGCGATCATCAGCGCGAGCAGCGCGCCAATGCCGGCCGAAGGCAGCGTCGAAAGAATCGTGACCGGGTGCACATAGCTCTCGTACAGCACGCCCAGCACGATATACACGGCCACGAGCGCGGCGATCAGCAGATACACCTCGCTGGCAAGCGAATCCTCGAACGCCTGCGCCGCGCCCTGGAACGACGAGGTGATCGAGGGCGGCAGGTTCACCGCGGCCTCCGCTTTGCGCACGTCGCGCACGGCGGCGGAGAGCGACGCGCCATCGGCGAGATTGAACGAGATCGTGACCGAAGGGAACTGCGCAAGGTGGCTGATCATGAGCGGCGAGCGCGTGATGCTGATCTTCGCGATGCCCTTGAGCGGCACCTGGCCTTCACTGCTCGTCTGGCTAGGCAGATACAGGTCGCCGAGCGATTCGACCGTGGGCAGCGCCTCGGGCTTCGCCACCAGAATCACGCGGTACTGGTCCGACTGCTGGAAGATGGTCGAAACGATCCGCTGGCCCAGCGCGTCGTAGAGCGCGTTGTCGATGGTCGCCGCCGTGATGCCGTAGCGCGCCGCGAGCTGGCGGTTCACTTCGACGTTCACGGAAAGGCCATCTGTGTTGAGGTCGCTCGTGACGTCGCGGATCGACGGGATCTGCTTCATGCGCGCGATGAGCGCGGGCACATACTGCTCGAACGCCTCCTGGCTTGGCCCACGCAGCACGAAGTTGTACTGGTTGCGCGAGACCGTGGTGTCGAGCGTGAGGTCCTGCTCGGGCTGGATGTAAAGGCGCACGCCCGCCACCTTCGCGACCGACTGCTGAATGCGCCGCCCGATTTCGTCGGCGGTTTCGGAGCGGTCGTCGTGCGGTTTCAGGTTGATGAGGAAGCGCCCGTTGTTGAGCGTGTTGTTGATGCCGTCGATGCCCACGTACGAGGTGAGCGAAACGACATCGGGGTCCTTGAGGATTTCCTCGGCCAGGGCGGACTGGCGCCGCACCATCGCCTGGTAGGAGATGGAATTGTCGGCCACGCTGATGCCTTGCAGCACGCCCACGTCCTGCACCGGGAACAGGCCCTTCGGAATCACGACGTACAGCAGCCCGGTGAGCACCACCGTCACCACGAACACGACGAGCGTGAGCGTCTGGTGGTCGAGCACCCAGCGCAGGCCGCGCTCGTAGGCGTTGAGCGTCTTGTTGAACAGCCCTTCGCTGATGCGCTCGAAGCGGCTAGGGTGGCGCTCGGCCTGGGCGCGCAGGATGCGCGCGCACATCATCGGCACGACGGTGAGCGAGACCACGGCCGACAGCACGATGGTCACCGCGAGCGTGACGGCGAATTCGCTGAAGAGGCGTCCGATCACGCCGCCCATGAAGAGCAGCGGAATCAGCACGGCGATCAGCGAGATCGTCAGCGAAAGAATCGTGAAACCGATCTGGCCTGCGCCTTTTAACGCCGCCTGCAAGGGTTTGTCGCCTTCCTCGAGGTAGCGCACGATGTTTTCGATCATCACGATCGAGTCGTCCACCACGAAGCCCGTGGCGATGATGAGCGCCATGAGCGAGAGGTTGTCGATCGAGTAGCCCAGCTCGTACATGATCGCGAGCGTGCCGATCAGCGAGACCGGCACCGAGATGCTCGGAATGATGGTGGCGGGCAGATTGCGCAGGAACACGAAAATCACGGCCACCACGAGCGCCACGGCGAGCACGAGTTCGAAGGCCGCGTCGCTCACCGAAGCGCGGATCACGCCCACGCTGTTCGACACGACCGTGACCTGCATGCCCGCGGGCAGCGCCGCTTCGAGCTGCGGCAACTGCTGCATGATCTGGTTGACGGTGGCGATCACGTTCGCGCCCGGCTGTCGCTGCACGTTCAGCACGATGGCGGGCGTCTTGTTGTACCAGGCGCCGCGCTCCACGTCCTGCGCGGCCGTGGACACGCGCGCCACGTCGCGCATGAACACGGGCGAGCCGTTCTCATAGGCGATGACGGTGTCTTCGTAGTCCTTCGGGTCGGAGATCTGGTCGTTCGAATTGATCGTGTAGTTCAGTTCGGGGCCGTCGAAATTGCCCTTCGGGTTGCTCACGTTGACGTTGGCGAGCAGCGTGCGCAGGTCGTCGAGATTCAGGCCGTAGGCCGCGAGCTTCTGCGGGTCGGCTTCGACGCGCACGGCGGGCACGTTGCCGCCCGCCGTGGTGACGAGGCCCACGCCCGGCACTTCGGAAATCTTGGTGGCGAGACGGTTGTTGGCCGCGTCCTGCAACTGCGTGAGCGACATCGACTTCGACGTGACCGCGAGCGTGAGGATGGGCTGGTCGGCCGGGTTCACCTTGGCGTAGGTCGGCGGCGCGGGCAGGCCGCTCGGCAGGAAGCTGTTGGCCGCGTTGATGGCCTGCTGGACGTTCTGCTCGGCCACGTCGAGGCTCAGCGAGAGGTCGAACTGCAGCGTGATGACCGAGGCGCCCTCGGAGCTGTACGAGATCATCTGCTGCAGGCCCGGGATTTCGCCGAGCTGCACCTCGAGCGGCGCCGTGACCGTGGTCGCCATCACGTTCGGGCTCGCGCCCGGATAGAAGGTCTGCACCTGGATAGTGGGATAGTCCACCGCGGGCAGCGAGGAAACCGGCAGGAACTTCATCGCAACGAGGCCGATCAGCACCATCGCGATCATCAGGAGCGAAGTCGCGACCGGCCGCAGGATGAAGAGACGCGAAATATTCATCGGCGCTGGGTCCGGGGCTTAACCGGCTTGCGAGGCCGCGGCGCTCGCGTCGGAGGCGTTCGGCGCCGTGGCGCCCGGTTCGCTGGCCGCGCCCGGGGCGCTGCCATGGTGCGGGGCACTCGCCGCGCCTGCGTGCGTGGCGGGCCTCGGCCCCGCGGGCTGGATCTTCGCGCCGTCGTTGAGGCGGTCGAGGCCGTCGGTCACGACATGCTGACCCTGCTGCAGGCCCGCCGAGATCACCGTGTAGCGGCCGTCGCTCGGGCCGAGCGTGACCTTGTGGACCGACACCGTGTTGTCGGCGTTCACGAGGTACACGTAGTCGCCGGGCGCGCCGGTCTGCACGGCGGGCGTCGGCACGAGCACGGCGTTTTGCAGCGTGTCGACGAGCAGCCTCACGTTGACGAACTCGTTGGGAAAGAGCGCCTCGTTGTCGTTGGGCACGCTCGCGCGCAGCGTGACCGTACCGGTGGCCGTGGCCATCTGGTTGCTGAGCGCGAACAGCGTGCCGGTGGCGATCTGGCGGGTGTTGTCGCTGCTGAAGACGGTGATCGGCAGTTGCGCGCCGGCATTGACGCGCTCGAGCACGCTGCCGAGCGAGGTCTGCGGGATGGCGAACTGCACGGTGGTGGGCTTGATCGTCGTGATGACGGCAATGCCCGTGGAGCTGGACGAAGTCACGTAGTTGCCCTGGTCGACGAGCCGCAGGCCCACGCGCCCCGACACCGGCGCCGTGATGCGGCAATAGATCAGATCGAGCTCGAACAGCCTGACGTTCGCCTTGTCGGCCTGCACCGCGGCTTCATACTGCTTGACGAGGAACTGCTGGTCGCTGTAGGTCTGCGCGGCGATCGACTGCTTTGCGTTCAACTGCGTGTACCGCGCGAGGTCGGCGCGCGCCTGCGCCAGCAAGGCCTGGTCCCTGGCGAGTTGCGCGAGCGCCTGCTCCTTGCTGATCTCGTACTGGCGCGGGTCGATCTGGGCGAGGAACTGCCCCTTCACGACGTCCTGGCCTTCCTTGTAACCCACCTCGGTGAGATAGCCGCTGATTTGCGGCAGAACCGTGACGGTCGCGAGAGGCGTGACGGTGCCGAGCGCGTTGAGCGTCACGGGCATGGGGCCGAGCGTGGCGGCGGCCACGGTCACGACCTGGGGCGTAGCGCCGTGCTCCGTCTTCTTGTTGCGCATGATGTGCACGATTACGAGCACGATCAGCACGATCACGACGATGGCGAGAATGAGCGGGCCGAGGCGGCGGCGCTTCGGCGCCTGCGGGGGCGGTGCGGGCGGTGGCGGTGGCGGTGGCGGCGGGGGGGGCTGGGGCGCGGGTTGCGTCTGCGGGACGTCGCTCATGCCTGCCTCCAGGAGGTCGGACCGCCGCGCGAGGCGGTGCGGAGAAACGAAGTCGGCGCGCTCAACGGCTTGGCCGCCGCGAAATGCTGCCGGTGACTGTCGAGTTGCTGCATACGCATTCTCATGATTGTTATGCCGTCGAAGCCGTGCCCCGCCATGCAGCGAAGGCCGAGACTCGCAGTCTAACCAACTCGTGCGCCAATTTCGAAACGTTAGTTATTTGTAAGGTTTTCGGGCGTTTACAGCGCCTGGGCCTGATCCAGGATGGGCATCGGCCGCGGTGTGCAATGCATCGCAGAAATGCTTGTTTGCGTGCGCGCCTCCGACTGTCTAGATTGGAAAGGGTCAACGCCTCGCAAGGAGTCCGCAATGTCGAAGCTGTCGATGCTGTCCGTGCCGGCGTGGTTCACGCGGCGCGGCCGGGCGAACCGGCCGCCGCCCACGCCGCAAGCCGATGAGCCCGAACTGCGCGACGCGTCGCGCGAAACCGAGCAGCTCGAGCGAATCGCCACTTATGCACGGGCCGGTTACTTCAATATGGGCTATACGCCCGACATGTTTCCGCTAGTGGGCGATCTGCCGCCGCATTGAGCCGCGCCACGCGTCTACGCGCGCGTTACTGCGCCGCGTTTTCCGCTGCGAAACCCGCTGGGCCGCCAAGGGTGCCGGCGGGCCGGAACTCGCTGGGCGGCACGCCCAGTTCGCGTCGGAACATGTCGCTGAAGCTGCTGGGCAGATAGCCCAGCATGCGCGCCACCGCGCTCACGGGCTCGCCCTCCGCGAGGCGCGACACCGCGAGTGCGAGCTGCACCTGGCGGCGCCACTCCGCAAACCCCATGCCAAGCTCGCGCGTGAAGAGTCGCGAGAGCGTGCGCACGCTCGCGCCCACCGATGCCGCGTGCTGTTCGAAGCCGATATCGGCCGACGGGTTGT
The DNA here is from genome assembly GCF_040965595.1 of Paraburkholderia sp. EG287B. Taxonomy (NCBI): domain Bacteria; kingdom Pseudomonadati; phylum Pseudomonadota; class Betaproteobacteria; order Burkholderiales; family Burkholderiaceae; genus Paraburkholderia; species Paraburkholderia sp. EG287B. Next base: position 245,504 of record NZ_JBFRCG010000015.1, on the reverse strand, counting down.
CGATCACCGCGCGGCACAGCGTGGCGAGGCGGCGGTCGGACGCATCGGGCAGCGGGATGCGCAGCGTGGAGCGCGGCGCGTGGGCGAGTTCGAGCGACGCGAGGCGATAGGCTGCGTCGAGCCAGGCGTCGTCTTCGCGCGCGTGTTCCGCGAGGCCCGTGACGAGTTCGCGCAGCAGGCCGTTGACCTCGAACACTTCGCACCGCTCGCTAAGGTGCCGGCTGTCGCGCTCGTGCAGATAGAGATTGCGCATCTCGACGGCGCTCAGCATGTGAATGGCGTGCTGCGTGCCGGGAGGCAGCCACACGGCGCGCTGCGGCGGCACGACGAGCGCTTCGCGCTCCACCTCGACCCACATCACGCCGGAGACGGCGTAGAGCACCTGCGCCCACGTATGCGTGTGCGGCTCGACCTCGAGGCCGCGCGGGTAGTGGCGTGCGAGCGAACGGCCGCGCCCGGGCTCGTCGTCGAGTTCGGGCGGCGCGGCTTGGGGCATGGGGGGCTCCGGGGGAATTGCGGGGGGTGAGCGTTCCGCGACATTATCCGCTCTGCCTGGTCGTGGCCGCTTGTCTTCTGGCACCCGATTCGACGACGCGCCCTTCATCGACCTGATAGACGCGATCTGCCATTTCCAGCAACGCTTCACGATGCGTAATTGCGATGATCGTGGGAACGCGACGGCGTACCTGTTCCAGCACACGCGCCTCGCGGGACGGATCCTGTGAAGAGGTTGGCTCATCGAGGACGATGACTGAAGTGTGGCGCGCAAGTGCGCGACCCAGCGCGATACGTTGCCTTTCGCCGCCGGAAAGCGCTCGACCCTGTAAGCCGACGATGACATCGAGCACGTTGCCGCTCGACTCGCCGGCGAGTCCTTGCAGTTCCAGCGCGCAGACCAGCGCCAGCAACTGTTCGTCGGAAGGCGGGTCTGCACAGCCGAAAGCAAGATTTTCACGGAGCGTTCCGCTGATGATCAGCGGATTTTGCGGAACGACAGCGACAGTCCGCGATATCGAAGCTGGAGAGAGTGTAGAAACGTCAACGCCATTCAACTCGACCCGCCCGCGTTCGGGGCGCACGAGGCCGAGCATCAGATTGACGAGTGTCGACTTTCCGTTTCCAGATGGTCCGATCAGGACGGTTACCTCGCCTCGATTCGCGATAAGGTTGGCTCCGCGAAAAATTGCTCGTGGTCCGAATGAAATATCGACACCCGACAAGGCATAAACGGGGTTCGCGTCAAGTGCAGTTGCGACCTCGACGCCACCCGGCTCGGGCGGCAGTGCAAGGATGCCGAGGCCTTCGTGCAAGGCAAGCTGACTTCTGCGCAGATCGGAAAGTGAAGCAGCGAGGCCCGTGAATGGCGCGGTCAGCGCCGCGACATAACCGGTAATCATCACAAAATCGCCGATGCGGAAAACGCCGCGCGTGACCGATGTCGCCGCGACGATCGTGAAGATCGTCAGCACGAGTCCGGTAAAAAACGCTTGCGCTGCAAGCAGCAGCGCAAGCCGCGCATTGCCGTGCGAAATTTGCGCGACATAACGGGCAAGGATACGGTGGAGTCCGGCTTCTTCGCGCTCATAGGCGTTGTTCAATTTGATATCCAGCATAAAGCCAAGCCGTTCCACCAGATGGCTGGAGAGAAGATTCGAGGCATCGAAAATCCGGGCGTGCGCGCCTTTCGTTTTCGCAGCGAGCCTCCACGTCGCCGCGAACAGCGCGCCGATTGCGCCGACGAACGCAGCAGCAAATGCGAGATTGGTCACACGCCAGAGAATCGATGCCGTGACAACGAGCTGGAAGAGCGCCGGCACGATTACCCAGAAGAGCGTAAATGTGATTGCACTGAAAGCGGTGCGGCTCCTGGCGATGACCGATACCATCGCGCCAGGATCGATCGTCGCGAGCCGGGCGTATTCGACGCGAATGAGATGCGCATATAGGCTTTCTGAAACGCGGCGTCGGATCGGGCAAGCGTGGCGGATGAGAATATTGTTTTGATCCACTCTGAGACGCGTGCTGCGGTCCAGCACAGGCCGTAGACGCCCGCGAGCGTGACGGCTGCTCCCCCGAAACCAGGGGCGCGCTCGACCGAGAGCGCATTGGTGCTTTCTCGCAATAGCCACGGCACTGCACTTTCGAGAGCGACGACGGCGATCATGATCAGCGTAGCCGCAGCAAAGCGAGCGGGAAGTGCCTTGTCGTGGCTAACGGCAATCCGGTACGTAGCGATGTATTCGCGTACCAACTCCAATGGAAACGACATGCGGGCCTCTGCAGATTCAATGTTGTAGTTCAAGAATGAGTCGGATCCTGAAAATTCGATCTCTCTTATTTTGATGTAGGGGCATGCGCTTTGAAACAGATTCACGATCGGTCATTGACGCACCTCGATTGTTGATCGCGTAGTCCGCTTTCTGAAGAAGCGAAGATTGTCGTCAGGCCGCGCGTTGTCCGACGCATTCTTTGCGCAGCTGCGGCGCGCGCAGGTAAGATAGGGCGACCTACCGCGCCACGCTGCCCGCTTTCGCTCCCATGAACGCAACCGATCCCGCACTACAAGACGAAGCCCCGCTCGGCCTCTACACCCGCGGCGCCGGCCGGGCGAGCGAATGGTGGCGCGTCTCGCCTTCGGAACGCGCGCACATGTACCGCATCGAGCATGGCCAGGGCGAGGACGGTGAAGTCGACATCGACACCGAAATCGATCTCGACAATCTCGAAGCGAAGCTGCTCAAGTGGCGTCGCGAGGGCTTCGTCTCCGAAGCGCAGCGCGCCGACGAAGCGCGAGCTTCACAAGCGGGCAGCACATTTTCCGCCGCCTTGCAGCGCGCCGTCGAAACGGCGCGCGAGGACAAAGCCGCTCGAGCCAGGCCGCAAACCCACACGCCCACCGTACGCATCGGCACCGTAGATCTACCGCGCGGCGAACCAAACGCGCTGGTGCCACGCGTGAACGCAGCCTACCTTTTCACAGAACGCGGCGACGATATCGTTCAGGACATCGTAGAAAATCGCCGCGTCATGCTGATCGGCCATACGGGTTCGGGCAAGACGAGCTTCATCGAGCAGGTGGCGGCACGCGCGGACTATGGCGTGCTGCGCGCGAACATGAACGGCCAGACCACCATCGGCGACTTCGTCGGTTTCTGGACCGTGAAGGGCGGCGAGACGATCTGGGTGGACGGCGTGCTGCCCGTGGCGATGCGCGAGGGCTACTGGCTCATCATCGACGAACTCGACTTTGCCGAGCCGTCCATTCTGGCCGTGCTCACCGCCGTGCTGGAACCGAACGGCCGCTTGCTGCTCAAGGAGCGCGGCAACGAAATCGTCGAGCCGCATCCGTCGTTCCGCCTCTTCGCCACCGCGAACGCCGCGGGCGCGATGAGCGCGTACCGCCATCTGTACCAGGGCGCGAATCTGCTCAACGAGGCGTTTCTCGACCGCTGGCGCGTCTACCTGTTCGACTATCTCTCACTTGAAGGGGAAACCGAAGTATTGCTGCGCACGCTGCCCGTTCTCACGCGGCCGCTCGCGCACACACTCGCCGCCATCGCCGCCGACTGCCGGGCCGCGTTCGCCCGCGAGGATCTCGCGAGCGCGTTCTCCACGCGGCGCCTGATCGACTGGGCCGAACTCATGCTGCGCACCGGCGATGTCGAGCGCGCGGCGGGGCCGGCGATCTACGCGAAGGTGAGCGCGGACGATGCGGCGCTCATCCGCAGCGTCATCCGGCATCACGTGATCTTCGACGCGTGAGCGTGGAGGCCCTGTGGCCAGCTTGCAGGACCAAACAGAACGATTGACGGCGAGCGCCGATCCCGCGGGCGCGCTCGGCCGCCTCGCGCGGGTGCTGACCGGCGATTCGCGCGTGAGCGTGACGTTCGGCGCGGGCGAGCCGCGCATTGAAGGCGAACGCTTCGTACTGCCCGCGCGCCTCGCGAATGATGGTGCGAATGAAGCCCCGCTGCTCGGCGCGCTCGATTTGCTGGCGGCGCGCTATCGCTACAGCGAAGCGGCGCGTCTCGACACGCCGCAAGCCGGCGTGACGGGGCGCATTGCGCAGGCGATCGAAGACCGTCGCGTGCTTGCGCAACTCGCGCGGGCATTCCCTGGCGCGCAACGCTACGCACAAAGCTGGCGTATGCAGCGCAGTGAGGCAGTCGCACGACGCTGGTCGAAACTGGCGTGGCGCGAGTGCCTCGCCTGGGCGATCGAACGCACGCTGTGGGACGAAGCGCCGGGCGTGCTCGAGCGAGATGTCGCGGCGCTGGCCGCCGCGCTGCGTGCGATCGACGCTCCACTCGGCGCGGCCCGCGCGAGCCAGTCGACACGCGCCAGCGTGAGTGCCGCCGTGGCGATCGTGGCGGGGGTGCGCTCGCTCGCGTCACGTGGCGCGAACAACATGATGCAGACGGCGGCCCTGTCCGAAGGGCTCGACGACGAATCGGCGCGACTCGCGCAGGCAATGGACGAATTCGGCCAGGCAGACGAGGTCGAGCCGCCGGGCGGAGGCGCCCAGCCAGATGACGCCCGCGAAGGCGACGACGGCGCAGCGGCACGCGCGAGCGCCGAGTCCGATTCCGCGGCCGGCGCAGCGCTTTCCGAAGCGGATGCGCCGCACGCCGCCACGAATCGCAGCCCGGAGCCCGGGCGGCCACGTCTGTCGATCCCGCTGACCACGGCCTACGACACCGTCTCCGATCTCACGGGCCGCGGCGACGCTGCCGCCTGGCGCAAGCTGCGCGCCCTGGCACGCGCGGAGACCGGCGCGCTCAAGGCCCAGCTCGAGCGCGTGCTCAAGGCCGACGAACTCACGCACTGGAAGCGCGAGCAGGAGCGCGGCGAGATCGACCGCGCGGCGCTCGCGCGTCTCGCCGCTTCGCGCGGCTACCGCACGCCGTTTCGCGTGGCGCGTCATGCGAGCGGGCGCGACACGGTCGTCACGCTGCTGCTCGACCTGAGTGGCTCGATGGCGGGCCGCAAGATCGAGCTGGCGCGCCTGTGCGCGGCGGCGCTCGCCGACGCGCTCACGCAGCTCGCCTTCGATTCGGAAGTGCTCGGCTACAGTTCGATTGAAGAACCGGAAATGCGCGCGCGCTACGAGCGCGAGCGCGCCGCCGGCGCCGATCTGCGGGCCTATAACCGCTTCGTCGAGCGGCTGGATCTGCGCGTGTTCAAGCGCTTCGACTCGCGCGACCTGAGCGGGCTCGCGGCCATCGAGTGCGGCCACGAGAACCCCGACGGCGAAGCGCTCGCCTGGGCGGCGGCGCGGCTCGCGCAGCGCAGGGCGCGCCGGCGGCTGCTGTTCGTCCTCTCGGACGGCTATCCTTCGACGAGCGACGGCGACCCGGCGGTGTTGCGCAGCGACCTGCTCGCGCGCGTGCAGGCGGTCAGGGAGCAGGGCATCGAGCTGGTCGGCATCGGCATCCTGGACGACGCCGTCGAGGCGTTTTATCCGCATGCCGTGGTCGTGCGCAAGCTCCACGAGCTGCCGGTCACCGCGTTTGCGACGTTGAGCCGCCTGCTCGCGGGCCGGTAGCACTGAAACCGGGCGGGCAACGGCAGCGGCAGGGGCAGCGGCGCTTTCCTTGCCGGACCGGGCGCATTGCGCTAACTTGAGCGGGCAGGCGTTGCGCCGCCTGCCAATCCATCCACTGACGAATAGATACAGGTCATGCCAGGCCGCGATTACCGACCCGTGGATTACGACCGCCTCTACTACCGGCTCGATCTGGAGCCGGGGGCGAGCGAGGCCGACATCAAGCATCACTATCGCCATCTCGCGCAGATCCTGCATCCCGACAAATGGCGGCACCCCACGGCCGCCTCGATGCGCTGGGCCGACGACCAGTTCAAGCGCGTCAAGGAGGCGCGCGAGCTGCTCGAGGCGTACTGGTCCGTGCATCATGCGCCGCCGGTGAGCCGCTCCGCGCTGAGCGTCGCGCAGGCCGACGAACTGCACGCGCAGATGCAGGCGCTGCTGGCGCAGCGTGAACGCGTGCGCGCCGAGCTGGACGGGCTGCGCGCCGAGCGCACGCGTACCCTCGACGAGCTCCAGCGCATGCGGACCGAACGCGACTCGCTGCACGGCGAACTCACGGGGCTGCGCGGCGAAGCGGATGCCGCGCAGCGAGGCGAGCCCGAGGGCGCAACCGCGCCCGAAACCGATGCCGTGCACGCGCGTTCAGGCGGCGTGCGCGATTTCCTGTTTGCGAAATTCGACGACCCGTCGCGGGGCTGGCTGCTGACGCTTTCCGCAAGCGTGTTCGCGTGCATCGTGATCTTCGTTGCCGCGCACTGGATCGCGGGCTTGCTGCTCGCGCCCATCGCGCGCTTCGAGGTGGGCCGCTGGCTCACGCACATTCTGCAGTGGGCGCTCGTGGCGGGCGGCGTGGTGCTCACGTTCGGCTGGGGCTGGTCGCAGCGCACGCTGTATCGCGCCGGGCGTGCGGGGCGCGAGCACGCCGTGGCGTTGCCCGCCGATGAAACGCGCCTGCGCGTGAGCGCGGCGCTGCGTCACGAGGCGCACTACGGAGCGGAGTGGAGCATCGAATCGTACGAGGCCGCACCCGACGATACGCAATTCGCGCTGCGTGCGGTGATGCGCTTCTCGCCTGGTTCGCAAACCGCCACGCGGCGCCACATGGTGGCGTTCCGCTGCCGGGCGCACACGACCGGCGCCGCACAGACGGCGCTCGCATACGACTTCTCCGTGGCGGCGCCCACATGGTGGCTGGTTCCCGCCGCGCGCGTGGTGCGCGACCTGCGCAAGCGGCTCGACGCCGATCTCGGCGCGGCGCGCTGAAGCGGCATCGCTTTCAATCGACGACGAAGAGCTTCGCACCCGTGCGCGTGTACGACTGGTGTGCCTCGGCGTTGTCGCCCACCTGATAGCTCATGCCGGGCGTGAGGACGAACTTGCGCCCATCGTCGAGCGTGGTTTCGAGTTCGCCTTCGAGGCAGAACAGAATGTGCCCCTTCTTGCACCAGTGATCCGCGAGGTAGCCCGGCGAATACTCGACCTGCGCACGCGGATCGGGTCGGCCTCGTCGCCGAAAAAACGCGTGCGCCAGGTGGCCATGCCCGTTTCCCCTTTGTGTTGCGTGGGCTCGACGCTGGACCAGTCGGTGGTGCCGAAGCGAAATGCATCCATTCTCATGCGGTTTTCTCCTTGTGCGTGACGTCAGAGTGTAGCGGAGCGCGCTCACGCATCGTCGTCGTCCGCCACGCGTTCCTGTTCGTCCACTCGCTTCATGTTATCGAGCAGCTTCAGCAGATAGTGCAGCGCGTGCGTCATGTCGTCCGACGAAAAATTGTCCAGCACGGCTTCGTAGTACGCCTCGATTTTCGGCGTGGCCTGCGCCACCCATAGCTTGCGGCCCGGCCCGGTCATGCAGACGAGGCGCGAGCGGCGATCGCGCGCGTCCGCCTGGGTGCTCACGTGGCCATCGCGTTCCATCCGGCTGATCAGACCCGAGAGATTCTGGCGGCTCACCATCAGATAGCGCGCGAGGTCGCCCACGCTCATGCCCGGCTGGGCTTCCGGGCGCGAGAGCGCGCCGAGCACGGCCCATTGCTGCGTGGTCAAACCCTCGGCCTCCACGGCGCGCGTGCCCGTTTTATGCAACATATTTGCGCATTGGTAGAGCCGGAAGAACAGCCGGTTGGCAAGATCGAAGCGGCTTGAATCCTGAATTTTTGGTGTTTTTGGCAAGGGTTTCTCCTGGTGCTTCCACGCTTGTCTTCGATCTGAGTGTTACCTAGTATACGTCAACATATTGACGTAATTCGAAGCGAGACCCAAAGATGGGGACAGCATCGAAGGCGTCTATGGTACTGCTCAACCGAATGGAGGATCGCGGTGCGAAAACTCGAAGGCAAGACAGTCGTGGTGACGGGCGGTGGCGGCGGCATCGGCGGGGCGACCTGCCGGCGCTTCGCGGCCGAGGGCGCGCGCGTGGCGGTGCTGGATCTGTCGCTCGACGCGGCGCTGAAGGTGGCCGAGGAGATTCACGAAAAGGGCGGCCAGGCGTTGGCGCTGCGTTGCGACATCACGAATCGCGCCGAGGTGGAAACGGCGCTCGAGCAGGCGCAAGCGCAGCTCGGCCCCGTGGATGTGCTCGTGAACAATGCGGGCTGGGACGTTTTCCGCCCGTTCACGAAGACCGAACCGGCGCAGTGGGACAAGCTCATCGCCATCAATCTCACGGGCGCGCTGCACATGCATCACGCGGTGCTGCCCGGCATGGTCGAGCGCAAGCGCGGTCGCATCATCAACATCGCCTCGGACGCCGCGCGTGTGGGCTCGTCGGGCGAAGCGGTCTACGCGGCGTGCAAGGGCGGCCTCGTGGCGTTTTCGAAAACCATTGCGCGTGAACATGCGCGCCACGGCATCACCGTGAACGTGGTGTGTCCGGGCCCGACCGACACCGCGCTCTTCGCCGAATACAAGGAAGGCGCGGGCAACCCCGAAAAGCTGCTGGAAGCGTTCCAGCGTTCCATTCCGCTCGGCCGCATCGGGCAGCCCGACGATCTGCCCGGCGCGATCGTGTTCTTCGCGAGCGACGACGCGAACTACATCACGGGCCAGGTGCTGAGCGTATCGGGCGGCCTGACCATGGGGGGCTAACGGCGACGAACACGCTCTCTATCGACTACGCAACATCAAAGGCATCGATCATGAACTACGAAGACATTCTCTACGAAGTGCGCAACGGCGCGGCATGGATCACCATCAACCGGCCCGACAAGATGAACGCGTTTCGCGGCCGCACCTGCGATGAGCTGATTCACGCGATCAACAAGGCGGGCTACGACCGCGAGATCGGCGCGATCGTGCTTGCGGGCGCGGGCGACAAGGCGTTCTGCACGGGCGGCGACCAATCCGCGCACGCGGGACAGTACGACGGACGCGGCACGATCGGCCTGCCGATGGAAGAGCTGCACACCGCGATCCGCGACGTGCCTAAACCCGTGATCGCGCGCGTGCAAGGCTATGCGGTGGGCGGCGGCAACGTGCTGTGCACGATCTGCGATTTCACCATCGCATCGGAAAAGGCCGTGTTCGCGCAGGCGGGCCCGAAGGTCGGCTCGGTCGATCCGGGCTACGGCACGGCGTTTCTCGCGCGCGTGGTCGGCGAAAAGAAGGCGCGTGAAATCTGGTATCTGTGCCGCCGCTATCCGGCTGCCGAAGCGCTGGCCATGGGCCTCGTGAACGCCGTGGTGCCGCACGATCAACTCGACGCGGAAGTGCAGAAGTGGTGTGACGAGATCATGGAAAAGAGCCCCACGGCCATTGCGATCGCCAAGCGCTCGTTCAATATGGACACCGCGCATCAGGCGGGCATTGCCGGCATGGGCATGTATGCGCTCAAGCTCTACTACGACACGGAAGAATCGCGCGAGGGCGTGCGCGCGTTCCAGGAGAAGCGCAAACCCGAGTTCCGCAAGTACGCCAAATGAAGGCGTCTCCATGACGATCAGGATGACGAATGAATAGAGCAGGCCGCTTCAAGGAGACACCATGAATCCGTATATCGACGAAGACCTCGCCGCGCTCGGCGAGCACGCGCGGCGCTTTGCACAAGGGCGCGCCGCGCCAGGCTTCATCGAGCGAGACACCACACGCGTGCTCGATCGCGGCCTCATGCGCGAAATGGGCGAGATGGGCTTCATCGCGCCGGAATTGCCGGAGCAGTACGGCGGCCAGGGCCTGGGCTGCCTGGCCGCGGGGGTGATCCACGAGGAGATTGCGCGTGCGGACCTGAGCCTCTCGTACATCAACCTGCTTGCCTCGCTCAACGGGCAGATCCTCGCCAAGCACGCGGCGCCCGAGATTGCGCGCCCGTGGCTCGAACGCCTCACGCAGGGCCGCGCGCTGCTCGCCATCGCGCTCACAGAACCGCGCGGCGGTTCGGATGCCGCGAACCTGCGGCTGAAAATGGAGCGCGTGGGCGACCACTACGTCCTCAACGGCGAGAAAACCTCGATATCGGCCGCCGATCAGGCCGACGCCGCGGTGGTGTTCGCGCGCACCGGCAGCGTGGCAGATGGCGCGCGCGGCGTCTCGGCCATCCTCGTGCCGATGGACCTGCCGGGCGTCACGCGCAATCGCTTCGACTGCCACGGGCAGCGCGCGATCGGGCGCGGTTCGATCTTCTTCGAGAACGTGCGCGTGCCGGTGGACCACCTGCTGGGCGACGAGGGCAAGGGCTTCGTTCAGGTGATGCAGGGCTTCGACTTTTCGCGCGCGTTGATCGGTCTGCAGGTGCTCGCCGTGGCGAGCGTGAGCCTCGAAGAAACGTGGGAGTACGTCGCCCAGCGCGAAGCCTTCGGCAAGCCGCTCTCTGCGTTCCAGGGCGTGTCGCATCCGCTCGCCGAATACGCCACCCAGGTGGAGGCGGCGCGCCTGCTGTGCCTGCAAACGCTGTGGCTCAAGGACCGTGGACTGCCGCATACGGCCGAAGCGGCCATGTGCAAGTGGTGGGGGCCGAAGCTCGCCTACGACGTGGTGCACCAATGCCTGCTTTCGTTCGGGCACGGCGGCTACGACCGCGGCCCGCTCGAACAGCGCCTGCGCGACGTGCTCGGCTTCCAGATCGGCGACGGCACGGCCCAGATCATGAAGACCATCATCGCGCGCTCGAACGCGGGCCGCGACGCGGTGCCGGCATGATGCGCGCCGCCTGCGACGTTTCCTGCAACGCCACGGGAGGCTGCACATGGAGTTCGACGCGGTACTGATCGGGCCGCGCCGCGCGCGCGAGGACGCAAGGCGCTGGTGGCCCGGGCGCACCATCAACGACGAGCTGGACGCCTGCGTGGCCGAATGTCCGGCGAAGATCGCGCTCACGGCGGTACGCATCGAGGAAGGCGGGACCACGCGCTTCACCTACGCGCAGATGGCGCGCATGGCGGACCGCATCGCCGTGGGCCTGGCCAGGCTCGGCGTCGCGAAGGGCGACGTGGTCTCGATGCAGCTGCCGAATTGCTGGCAGTTCACGCTGCTTTATCTCGCGTGCTCGCGCATCGGTGCGGTGCTCAATCCCCTCATGCCGATCTTTCGCGAGCGCGAGTTGTCGTTCATGCTCAACCATGGCGGCAGCAAGGTGATGATCGTGCCGCAGCGCTATCGAGGCTTCGACTACGAGGCCATGTTGCGCGTGCTGCGGCCTGAACTCCCCGCCTTGCAGCACGTGGTGGTCGTGGGCGCAACCGACGCAGGCGAGCCGGCGCGCAACAGTTTCGAAGCGCTCCTGAGCGGCCCGCGCTGGGAAGAGGCGAGTGACGCCGAAGCCATCCTCACGCGCAATCGCCCAGGCCCCGACGACGTGACGCAGCTGCTCTACACCTCCGGCACCACGGGCGAGCCCAAGGGCGTGATGCACACGTCCAACACGCTGTTTTCGAACATCTTCCCGTATGCGCAGGCCATGCGTCTCGGCCGCGACGACGTCGTGCTGATGGCCTCGCCGATGGCGCATCAAACCGGCTTCATGTATGGCCTCATGATGCCCATTGCATTGCGGGCGAGCGCCGTCCTGCAGGACGTATGGCAGCCCGAGGCGGCGCTGGCACTAATCGCACAGGAACGCGCGACGTTCACGATGGCGTCCACGGCGTTCCTCGGTGATCTCGCCAACGCGGCCGTCGAGACGGGCACGCGCGTGCCGACGCTGCGCACGTTCTTGTGCGCGGGCGCGCCCATTCCCGGCGCACTGGTCGATCGCGCACGCATGGCGCTGGGGGCGAAGATCGTCCCCGCGTGGGGCATGACGGAGCTGGGCGCGGTGACGCTCACGCATCTGGACGACGATGACGAACGCGCCTCCACGACCGATGGCGCGCCGCTGCCGGGCGTGCAAGTGAAGGTGGTCGACGAGAACGATCACGCGCTGCCGCCGAACGTAGCGGGCCGGCTCTTCGTGCGCTCCTGCTCGGGGTTCGGCGGCTACCTCAAGCGCGCGCATCTCAATGCGACGGATGCGCAAGGCTGGTTCGACACGGGCGACCTCGCGATCGTCAACGAGCGCGGCTACATCCGCATCAGCGGCCGCAGCAAGGACGTGATCATCCGCGGTGGCGAGAATATTCCCGTGGTGGAGATCGAATCGCTGCTCTACCGGCATCCCGCCGTGGCACAGGTGGCGATCGTCGCGTACGCGGACGAGCGGCTGGGCGAGCGCGCCTGCGCCGTGGTGGTGGCGAGGCCCGGCGAGGCGGTCGATCTGCCTTCGCTCGTCGGCTTTCTCAAGTCGCACAAGGTTGCCGTGCAGTACCTGCCCGAACGGCTCTGGCTGCTCGACGCCATGCCGACCACGCCCGCAGGCAAGGTGCAGAAGTTCCGTTTGCGCGACATGCTGCGTGAAGCCGATGTCAGAGAAGCCGCCGGAACATCCAGTAAAGACCGGCAGCAAGCGCAATCGAAGCAGGCAACGTGAGCACCCACGCGAGCACGAGGTTGCGCACGGTCGCCCACTGCAGGCCCGAGCCGTTCGCGGCCATCGTGCCGGCCACGCCCGAAGCGAGCACGTGCGTGGTCGACACCGGCAGGCCGTAGACATCGGCCATGCCGATCGTGATCATGGCGACCGCTTCGGCCGAGGCGCCCTGACCGTAGGTGAGATGCTGCTTGCCGATCTTTTCGCCCACCGTCACGACGATGCGCTTCCAGCCCACCATCGTGCCGAGACCGAGCGCGAGCGCCACGGCCACCTTCACCCAGGTCGGAATGAACTTGGTCGAGTGGTCCATCTGCTTGCGGAAGGTGTCGAGCACGTTAACGTCAGCGGGAGACATCTCCGGTGCCTTCGCCTTCTGCATCAGGCGGATCGCTTCGCTCGCCACGTACATGTCGTTGCGCACGTTGTCGACGATCGCGTCGGGCACCGTCGCCATCGAGCCGGACAAGGCGACCTGGTCGGCGATCGTGTCGGTGAGCCGGCGCAGCGCGGGCAGCGTGGCGGGCGTGAGCTGGCGTGTGCGCACGAATGCCTCGACCTCGGCGCGCGCGTTGTCGGGCGGCGCGCCGTGCGCGTATCGGCCGAGCGTTGCGGACGCCTCGCGCGCCACGACCACGAACGCCGTGGTTTGCTCGGGCGTGACGGCCTTGTTGAGCGCATAGGCGGTCGGCACGACGCCGATCAGGATCAGCATGATGAGGCCCATGCCCTTCTGGCCGTCGTTCGAGCCGTGGGCGAACGAAACGCCGGTGCAGGTGAGGACGAGCAGGATGCGGATCCAGAGCGGCGGCGCCTGGTTGGCTTTGGGCTCGGCATAGAGCGCGGGCACGCGCACGAGCAGCTTGAGCACGAGGAGCAGCAAACCGGCCATGACGAAGCCGACCACGGGCGAGAACAGCAGCGCCTTGCCCACGCCCGCCGCCTGGTCCCAGTCCACGCCGCTCGTGCCCGAAGGCCCGCTGATGAACTGGTTCATGATCCCCACGCCGATGATCGAGCCCACGAGCGTATGCGAACTGGATGACGGCAAGCCGAAATACCAGGTGCCGAGGTTCCAGACGATCGCGGCGAGCAGGAGGGCGAACACCATGGCGAAGCCGGCGCCGCTGCCCACCTGGAGGATGAGTTCCACCGGCAGCAGCTGCAGGATGCCGAACGCGACCGCGCCGCTGGAGACGAGCACGCCGATGAAATTCCACGCGCCCGACCACGCCACGGCGAGATGCGGATCGAGTGAGTTCGTGTAGATGACAGTAGCGACGGCGTTGGCGGTGTCGTGAAAGCCGTTCACGAACTCGAAGCCGAGCGCGATGAGGAGCGCAAGCCCGAGCAGGATGAAGGGCAGCGCCGAGCTTTCGCGTACGGCGCGCAAATCAACGACGAGATGATCGATTACGTAAATCGCCCCGGCCGCGATGATGGCGAGAAATAGGGCGATGCCAATACCGCGGCGGCGTGCGCTCGGCGCGCGGTAGGGGGACAAGGGTATGTCCGGCATGAAAGCGTGGTGGCTCTGATCAATCCGCTTGGGGAAGCGCCTCGGCGCAGCGTATGCGGGTTCGCAAACGTGCGTGGCGCGGTGCCGCGTCGGCACGCTGAAAGCGCGATGCGGACGAGACGACGCAGTGTCGCACAATTGACAGAAATCAGACACGGACGTGACGCCGCACCGGTCCGCGCGCGGACGCGCTTTTGTGACTTTTCACAATCACCTTATCTGCTTTCCCAGTTCTCCCGGCGCGGCCAAGCCCGTAGCATGGGCGTGAAACGCGGCACCCCGCAGACAAGCCGCGCATTGATTTCATGGAGACGAACGTGTCGAAAGCCCCCTGGCTCGCCAGCTATGGCGAGATTCCCGCTACCATCGATCCCGACCGGCATCCGTCGCTCGCGCATATGTTCATCGAGGCGATGCGCGAACATGCGCACCGGCCGGCATTGCGCGCGGGCGATACTTCGCTTAGCTACGCCGATGTCGATCGTCTGTCGCGCGATTTCGCGGCGTATCTGCAGCACGCGGGCGTGAAGAAGGGCGACCGCGTCGCCGTGATGTTGCCGAACCTGCTGGCGTTTCCCATCGCGCTGATCGGCATCGTGCGGGCAGGGGCGGTGCAGGTGAACGTGAATCCGCTCTATACGCCGCGCGAGCTTCAGCACCAGCTGGCGGATTCCGGCGCGCAAACGCTCGTGGTGATCGATGGGGCGCTGCCGACGTTCGATGCGATCAAGGCGAATACGGCCGTCAACACCGTATTGAGCGTTGCCGCAAGCGATTGCGCAAGCGCGGGCGGCGAGCGCGATGCGCAGCCCGGCTCGTTCGCGGCGGCGCTCGCGCAGGGCGCCGGCTTGCCGTTCGACGCTCCCGCATTGTGCGGCGACGATCCGCTCTTCCTGCAATACACGGGCGGCACGACCGGGCTCTCCAAGGGCGCGCTGCTCACGCATCGCAACCTCGTCGCCAACGTCGAGCAGTTCAAGACCTTCATGCCGGGCTTCATGAACCCGGGCGAGGAAGTCGTCGTCACCGCGCTGCCGCTCTATCACATCTTCGCGCTGACAGTAAATCTCATCACCTACTTCTCGATTGGCGCCGAGAACTGGCTCGTTGCGAACGCGCGCGATCTGGGCGGCATGATCGACGTGTTCAAGGCTGCGCGGCCCACGAGCTTCATGGGCGTGAATACGCTCTATGCGGGGCTCGTTGCGCATCCGCGCATCGGCGAGGTCGATTTTTCGCGGCTGCGGCTCGCGGGCGGTGGCGGCGCGGCGATCATTCCCACGGTGTCCGAGCGCTGGCAGGCCATTACGGGCGGTTTCATCCGCGAAGGCTACGGGCTTTCGGAAACGAGTCCGGTGCTGTCGTTCAACCCGGGGAGCGTCGATCACTTCACCGGCACGACGGGACTGCCGGTGCCCTCCACCGACGTCAAGCTGATGAACGACGGCGTCGAGGCCGCGCCTGGCGAGCCCGGCGAGATCTGCGCGAAGGGCCCGCAGGTGATGCAGGGCTACTGGAACCAGCCCGAGGCCACGCGCGCCGCCTTCACGGACGATGGCTACTTTCGCACCGGCGACGTGGGTATGTTCGACGCGCGCGGCTTCCTGCGCATCGTCGATCGCTCGAAGGACATGATCCTCGTTTCGGGTTTCAACGTGTATCCGAATGAAATCGAGGCGGTCGTGACCGCGTTGCCCGGCGTGGCCGAGTGCGCGTGCGTGGGCGTGGCCGACGAGCGCAGCGGCGAGGCCGTGCGTGTGTTCGTGGTGCCCGCGCGTGAGGCGGCGCTGAGCGAGGAAGCCGTGATCGCGCATTGCCGGGCGCAACTCGCGGCGTACAAGGTGCCGCGCGTGGTGAGCTTCGTCGAGGCGCTGCCGAAATCGACGGTGGGCAAGATCCTGCGGCGGGAATTGCGCGACGCGGGGTGACACGCGGCAGGAGCGCGCTGCGTTCAGCGCGGCGCCGCGCTCTTCGCCTTCTTCACCCCGAGGCGCCCCTTCTTTTCCTTCTTCTTGCCGTCGCGCTCGGCACCCTGCGTCGCCCCGCGCAGCTTGAGCGCGATATCCAGCCGCGCGATCCAGTGCGCATCAGTGAGCTTCGCGCCCAGCAGGGTTTCGATGCGCTCGAGCCGGTAGTCGAGCGTATTCGGATGCACACCTAACGTTTCGGCCGTCTGGCGCCGGCGCTGCCCGCTCGCGAACCATGCTTCGAGCGTGGCGAGCAGGTCCGCCTCGGTCGCCAGTTGCTCGGCGAGCGAAACGAGATAGCGCAGCACGTTGGCGCTGCTGCGCACGCTCTCCTCGATGGCGATCGACGAAAAGCGGTGCACGCGCAGGAAGTTGCCATTTTCTTCGCTGTCGTCCGCGCGGCTGCCACGCGGCGCAAAGTCCACCGCCTTGAGCGCTTCTTCCACCGAGGCCGCCCAGCCGCGCGCCCCTTCGTTCATGAGCCCGATGCCGATGCTGCGCACGCGTGGCTCGGCGCGCGCGAGCGCGGCCGCATGCTCGGCCACGCGCTGATCGTTGCGCGTCATCGAATCGCCGCGCACGCACGGCAGCCAGAACACCAGCCGCTCGCGGTGCCACGCCCGCACGAGCGCGTCGGGCTTCAGCTCGAAGTGCCGCGCGGCGCTGAGCGCGAAACGGTCGAGCGCATCCTCGCGCACCGAAGGCGCGTGGTCGCGCAAGTCCAGATCGACGGCGAGCGCAATGCGCGGCAGCGTGGCATCGAGGCCGAGCGCCTCGACGGTTTCGCGAAAGCGCGCGGCGTCGTCGGGGGCATGGAACACGAGGTCGTAGAGCTGCTGCAGCAGCGAGCCGCGCCAGCGCGCCTGCTGGTGCTGCTCGTCGAGATAGGCCTCGGCGATGTGCTCGGCCATCGCGTCGAAGTAATCGAGCAGATAAGGCGAAATATCGAATAGCAGTTCATGCGCGAGCGCCGGGTCGGCCTCGGCGAGCTCCGTGCAGGTGCGCCATAACTCACGCGCGCCCAGGCGAAAGGCGCGCAGCAGCGAACGCAGCGGCACGTTCTGGTGGACACGTCGGCGCGCGAACGCCGCAGTCTGATCCATGACTTCGGCGGTGGGCGGCGTGCCGTCGAGCAGGCACTGGAACCACAGGTTCGCGGAAAACGCGATCGACGAGAAGATGTCCTTGCGCGCCGCCGCCGAGAGCGCGCTATAGCCTTCGAGCGAGAGCAGCGTGTCGTAGGTGCGCTGGACCGCCTTGGGCTGGGTCTTGGCGAGCGTGCGCAGCCTGCTGCGCAGGCGTGGGCTGATGGCGGGAACGGGGGGCGGCACGGTGAGTTCGCGGATTCGCGCGGATTCGTTTAGGCGATACCCGCGAGTGTACTCAGCGCCGTGCCGCTGCGTCGAGGGGCGGCGAACGAAACCGGGGCCGTGCAGGCGGCCCCCGGCGGTGCATCGGCACAACGTTCAGAACAGCAGCGCGATACCAGCCATGCCGACGAACTGCGAGCGCGT
Source organism: Paraburkholderia sp. EG287B (assembly GCF_040965595.1). Lineage (NCBI taxonomy): Bacteria > Pseudomonadati > Pseudomonadota > Betaproteobacteria > Burkholderiales > Burkholderiaceae > Paraburkholderia > Paraburkholderia sp. EG287B. The sequence continues at coordinate 228,058 of NZ_JBFRCG010000015.1, read as the reverse complement.
GGACGAAGGCGTGGAGTTCTGCGAGTCGCCAACTGCCGGGCTCGCGTTGACGATGTTGCCCGCGCCGTTCGCGCCGAGCGTCTGGCCGCCCGCGTGCTGGTAGGCCTGCAGCGCATACAGCGTGGTGCGCTTCGAGAGGTGGTACGACTCCTTGAGCGAGTACTGCTGGTAGCGCGCCGCACTCGTGATGCCGTTGGCCTTCGAAGCCAGCGTGTAGGCGAAGCCGCCGCCCACGTCGAAGGCCGGCGTGAAGCGATACACGGCGAGCGCCGCCCAGGTGTTGAAGATGGCCGTGTCGTGGAAGATCGACTTGCCGCCCGCAATGTACTGAACGTTCGAATACGACGCGCCGAGCACCAGGTTGCCGAGCGTGTAGTTGCCGCCCGCCGCGATGTGCTGGACCGCGCTCGCCGAGACATAGCCCGTGTTCAGCGACGACTTGCCGAAGCTGCCCGTCGAGGAACTGTCGAAGCCGCTCGTCAACTGCGCGTTGTCCATGCGCAGGATGGCCGCGGCGAGGCTCACCGGGCCGGCGGAGTAGCGCAGCGCGGCGCTCCACGTCTGGCCCTTGCCGGTGCTGCCCGCGATGCCGCCGAGCGCGTACATGGCGCTGGCCTGCAGGCCGTAAAAGATCGGCGAGGTGTAAGTGGCCGAATTGTTGATGCGCACGGTCGTGTCGAGACCGTCGATATCGCCGGGGTGTGCGCCGGTTGCGCCGGTGAGCCACGAGCTTCCCGTGAGCGGCCCGACGAACAGGTAATACGGCGTGTACTGACGGCCCGCAGTGAACGTGCCCAGGTTCTGGTTCTGCAGGCCCACGTAGGCCTGGCGATTGAAGATCAGTCCGCTCGACGACAGCGCGCCGGTGTTGAGGTCGAAGCCGTTCTGCAGGTCGAAGATCGCGAACGTGCCGCCGCCGAGATCTTCCTTGCCCTGCAGGCCGAACTTCGACGCATACAGGTTGCCCTGGCGCAGATAGACGTTCGAGTGACCGTTCTGGTTGTTGACGTAGGTGATGGCGTCGTCGACGGCGCCGTAAAGCGTGACGCTGCTTTGCGCGAACGCGGGGCTGGCCACGAGGGCTGCGCTAGTCGCGAGGAACGTGCCAAAACCAAAGCCTGCTTTCTTCATCGTTGTGTGTCTCCGGGTGAGATTTGGACTGCTTATTGTTTTCTTTGCTACGCCGCCTGATTTTCAGATCGAGGCGGCGTGCGGACTGCTGCGCGAAGTGACTACGGTGACTGCGTTTGAATCAATCCTGCGGTTGGCTCGCGCCCTGTGCGGCGAGTGCGCGCTGGCGCGCCTGCGCTGCGAGGCGCACGGCGGCGTTGGGCGCGCCGTAGCCGTCATAGCCGCCGCGCCGCTCCACGATCTCCAGGAAGAAGCGCTGGTCGAGCGTCTCCGTGTAGGCGTGCAGGAACTCGCCGCCGCGCTCGTCGCGGTCGTAGAGCAGGTTGTGGCTGCGCAGCGCGTCGAGAAACTCGGCGTCGAGCGCGTGGCGCGCGTCGAGATCGTCGTAGTAGTTCGCGGGCACGCGCAGGAGCGGCACGCCGGCCGCCTCGAATTCGGTTACGGCGCGGAAGATGTCGCCGGTGTTGAACGCCACGTGGTTCAGACCCGTGCCGTGGTAGGCACGCACGGTTTCTGCCGCGGCCGTGTGCTGGTCCACCGAGGCGTTGAGCACGACGCGCAGCCCGCGGTCGCGGCTCATGAGCGCGCGGCTGCGCACGAGTCCGTACGGATCGGGCAGCAGCACGGCGGGCGTCGCTTCGAGCCCGAACGCCGACTTCAGGAACAGCACCCACGAATCGAACGAGCCAGCAGGCAGCGAAAGGCTCACGTGATCGATGCCCGCAATCGGTCCCACCTCGACCGGGCCGTCGATATCCGTGAGCGCGAAATCGGCTTCGAAGAGGGTGGGCTCGCCCGGCTGCTCGTTAACGAAATAGTTAAGACTGCCGTCCGGGCCCTGGACGGCGGGCACCACGCGCTCGTTCGGACCCACGCGGCCCGAGAACGGCTGGTAGCCAAATCCCGCAGCGCGTTCGAGCGCGAGGCGCGCATCGTCCACGCGAAACGCCGAGGCGCAGAGCGAGAGCCCGTGGCGCTGGAAAAACGCATTGGCGAACGAGTCGGGCTCGGCGTTGAGCACGATCGCGGCCGAGCCGTGCTGATAGAGCGTCACGTCCTTCGAGCGATGCTGGCCTGCGCGGCGGAAATGCAGTTTTTCGAGCCAGTTCGCCACATGCGCGCGCGCGGTGTCGTCGACGGCGAACTCGAGGAATTGCCACTGCGCGTTCGCGGGCGCGGCGCTCGGATGGTAGAGGGCGCTTGCTTCGACATGCTCCGCCTGCAGGGTTTCGCGCGTGAGCGATTCGAGCAGCAAGAGCGAGCGATGGCCGTCGGCGGCCGTGGCGGCGGGCGGCGCGCCGCGAAAACCGTCGTTGAAGATTTCGAGCGAGAGCGGGCCCGTGTAACCGCTTTTCACCACCTGCGCCGTGAAATCCGCGAGCGCGAAGTCGCCCTGGCCCGGGAAGCAACGATAGTGCCGGCTCCATTCGAGCACGTCCATCTGCATTCTCGGTGCATCGGCGATCTGCACGAAGCCGATGCGCGCGCCCGGAATCGCAGCGATGCCGTCGGGCGCGTCGTCGAGCGAGAGCGTGTGGAAGCTGTCCAGCGCGAGCGTCAGGTTCGCGTGATCGACGGTGTTGACGAGTCGCCACGCGTGGCCATAGGTGCGCACGTGGCGCCCCCATGCAAGCGCCTCATAACAGATCGTCACGCCCGCTTCCCCGGCGGCTTGCGCGAGCGCGCCAAGCTGTTCGGCGGCGAGGCCGTCGTCGCAGATCGTGTCGGGCGAGACATTGCTGCACACCAGCAAACGGTCCGTGCCCAGTTGATGCATGACGTCGAACTTGCGCTTCACGCGTTCGATGTTGCGCGCGAGGCGCTCGGGCGCCACGCCTTCGAAATCGCGGAACGGCTGGTACAGCACGATATCGAGGCCGAGATCGCCGGCCATGCGGCGCACGTCGGCGGGCGAGCCTTCGAAATAGAGCAGATCGTTCTCGAAGATCTCGACGGCGTCGAAGCCCGCGGCGCGGATCGCGGCAAGCTTTTCGGCGAGCGTGCCGCTGATCGACACCGTGGCGATCGAGCGGCGCAGCGCGCGAGAGGGGGTGTGGAGCGGCTTGGACATGGGCATGGCGAGCGTGCTGACTGCGACTTCGGTGTTGAACAAGGGTCCGGTGCGGCGGCGTGGGGCGGGCGTTTAACTAACTGGCGCACCGCAGACACACTTGCCGCTGGAGTGTCCGAAGGATACGCCAAACTAACTAGTTAGTACAAATTCTGGCAAACCCCAGGTGACCGGTGCACCGCTTCGCGGCACACTGGCGACCATGCGGTGAAACATGCAACGGTTCTCGAGCATGCGCCGTGCCGGTCGTCAAGCTGTTCTGGAGTGTGTGTAATGGGAATGCCTTCGGTGCTGGTCCTGAACGGACCGAACCTGAATCTGCTGGGAACGCGGGAGCCCGCGATCTACGGCGCTGAAACGTTAGATGACGTCACCAACCTGTGCCGCGAAGCGGCGGGGCGTCTTGGGCTCGAGATCGATTTTCGCCAGTCGAATGCCGAGCATCAGCTGATCGACTGGCTGCATGAAGCGCGCACGCGCGTGGACGGCATCGTCATCAATCCGGCTGCCTATACGCATACGTCGGTGGCGATCGCCGATGCGCTTTCCGCCATCGCGAAGCCCGTGATCGAGGTCCATATCTCGAACGTGCACAAGCGCGAGGCGTTCCGGCACCATTCCTTCGTTTCGCCCATTGCGGAGGCCATCATCGTCGGCTGCGGCACGCAGGGGTACGTGCTCGCGCTGGAGCGCATGGCCACGCTGCTCGCCAAAAAGGTGACGAAATGAGCGCCCAGGACAACGCCAAAACGAATGCGCTGGGCGCACGCGCAACCGCCAACTCGTTTCTCTGCGGCCTGATCGGCTCGGGCATCGGCGGCTCGCTCACGCCCGCGATGCAGGAGCAGGAAGGCCGCGAACTCGGCTTCCATTATGTGTACCGTCGCATCGACCTCGAGGCGCTGAAGCTCACGCCCGCCGCGCTGCCCGAGTTGTTGCTGGCCGCCGAGCGCATGGGTTTCGACGGTTTGAACATCACCTATCCGTGCAAGCAGGCCGTGATCGAACTGCTCGACGAACTCTCCGACGACGCCCGCGCGCTCGGCGCCGTGAACACCGTGTTGTTCCGCGACGGCAAGCGCATCGGCCACAACACCGACTGGTCGGGTTTCGCGCGCGCGTTCCAGCGCGGCCTGCCCGATGTCTCGCTCGAAGCGGTGGTGCAGTTGGGCGCGGGCGGCGCGGGCGCGGCGGTCGCCCACGCGGCGCTGCAGATGGGCGCCCAGGCGCTCACGCTGTTCGACGTGGACGCGTCGCGTGCCGAATCGCTCGCCAGCGAATTGCAGGCGCGCTTCCCGGCGGCTCGCGTGAGCGCGGGCGGCGATCTGCGCGAAGTGCTCCAGCACGCCACTGGCCTCATACATGCCACGCCCACCGGCATGGCGAAGCTGCCCGGCATGCCGCTGCCCGCGGAGTATCTGCACGAGCGGCTGTGGGTGGCGGACATTGTCTATTTCCCGATCCGCACCGCGCTGCTCGAAGCGGCCGAGGCGCGCGGCTGCCGCACGCTGAGCGGCGGCGGCATGGCGGTGTACCAGGCAGTGGATGCGTTCCGGCTGTTCACGGGCGTCGAGCCCGACGCGGAACGCATGTATGCGCATCTGCAGTCCATGCTGGCGGCGAATGCTGCAGGCGCCGGCGAATAACAACGACAGCGCGCGACGGGCGTCGGCGTCAAGTCGCTGACTCCCGCCGACCGCCTTACAGGCATGGGACGGGAGTAAACGCTAAAGCGCCAACTCCCGTCGACACATCGGAGACGAAGACATGGCACCACCCGTATCCACGGGGCGCGGCGACGCGCCGAACCTTTCCGCAGCCGCGCCCGCCGAGGGCGCCATGCGCCGCTCGAAAGCGCGCTATCGCATCCTCGGCCTGCTGGCCGTCGGCACGATGATCAATTACCTCGATCGCACCGTGCTCGGCATCGCAGCGCCGCAGCTCACCAAGGAGCTGGGCATCAACGCGGCGCTCATGGGCCTCGTGTTCTCGGCGTTCTCGTGGAGCTACGTCGTCGCGCAGATTCCGGGCGGCGTGTTCCTCGACCGCTTCGGCAGCAAGTTCACCTACTGGCTTTCGATGACGCTCTGGTCGATGTGCACGCTCGCCCAGGGCTTCATCAGCGGAGTGGGGGCGCTGTTCGCGTGCCGTCTGGGTCTGGGCGCCGCGGAATCGCCGTGCTTCCCGACCAACAGCCGCGTGGTCGCCACGTGGTTCCCGCAAAGCGAGCGCGCGTTCGCCACGGGCACCTATACGGTGGGCGAATACATCGGCCTCGCGTTCTTCAGCCCGTTCCTCTTCGCGCTGATGGGCGCCTACGGCTGGCGCTCGCTGTTCTACGTGGTCGGCGGCGTGGGCATCGCGTTCGGCGTCGTGTGGTGGTTCCTGTATCGCGAGCCGCACGAGCACCCCGCGGCCAACCGCGCCGAACTCGACTACATCGAGGCGGGCGGCGGTCTGGCTCGCCACGAGCGCAAGGCCGACGCGCAAGCCGCTGCCGGCGAACCGAAAAAGCAGGGCTTCGACTGGCGCATGGCCGGCCAGCTGGTGCGCCGCCGTCAGCTCGCGGGCATCTGCCTCGGGCAGTTCGCGGGCAACTCCACGCTCGTGTTCTTCCTCACGTGGTTCCCGACCTACCTCGCCACCGAGCGCCACATGGGCTGGCTCAAGATCGGCTTCTTCGCGATCATGCCGTTCATTGCCGCGTCGATCGGCGTGATGTTCGGCGGCACGTTCTCCGACTGGATGCTGCGCCGCGGCATCTCGGCCAACGTGGCGCGCAAGCTGCCGATCATCGCCGGTCTACTGCTCGCCTCGACCATCATTCTGGCGAACTTCGTGGACAGCAACGTGGCCGTGATCGCGATCCTTTCGGTGGCGTTCTTCGCGCAAGGGATGGCCGCGCTCGGCTGGACACTCGTTTCGGATATCGCGCCGGCCGGCATGCTCGGTCTCACGGGCGGCATCTTCAACCTGGCGGCCAATCTCGCGGGCATCATCACGCCGCTGGTGGTGGGGCTGATCGTGGGTGCGACCGGCTCGTTCGTCTGGGCGCTCGTGTTCATCGGCGTGATCGCGCTGATCGGCGCGGCCTCGTACATCTTCATCGTGGGCGATATCAAGCGCATCGAGCTGTAAGGCTCGCAGGCCGCCTGCGGGCGGCTTTCAGCGGGATAGCGGGGCGCGGCACCTTCTAAAGGGCCGCGCCCCGCGTGCTAAAATTCCCGGCATTCCTTCCCTGCTGCGGGCCCAAAAAAACATGGCAAGACCGGCGGCTTCGGCCGAACGCAACGATGCTCAATCCGAAAGCCGGCGCAAGTACGATCCCGAGCAGACCAAGCGCAATATCCTCGAAGTGGCGACGGCCGAATTCTCGGCCATGGGTCTCGCAGGCGCGCGTGTAGACGCGATCGCCGAGCGCACCAATACCACCAAGCGCATGCTGTATTACTACTTCGGCAGCAAGGAAGGGCTGTACGAAGCGGTGCTCGACAAGGTCTACGGCGACATCCGCGCGCTCGAACTCGACCTGCACATCGACGAACTGGACCCCATGGAAGGCCTGCGGCGGCTCGTCGAATTCACCTTCGACTATCACGACCGCCATCGCGACTTCGTGCGCCTCGTGACGATCGAGAACATTCACGGCGCGAAGTACATCGAGCGCCTGAAGACCTTCCGCAGCCGCAACGCCAGCGCGATCCGCACGATCGAAGACCTGCTCGCGCGCGGCGTGGCGAGCGGCGCGTTCCGCGAAGACATCGATCCCATCGACCTGCACCTGCTCATCAGCTCGATGTGCTTTCACCGCGTGGGCAACCGCCACACGTTCGGCGCGGCGTTCGGGCGCGACCCCTCGCATCCGCGCCTGCGCGCGCGCCATCGCGAGATGATCGTCGACGCCACGCTGCGCTTCGTCAAGAAGTAAGGCTCAGCGCCGCGGCCGCCGCGGCCGCCCCGGCCGCTTTGGCCGCTTCCCGAGCGCCTGCCGATGCGGGACGCATTGGCCACGGTGCGCCCGATCCCCGTACGGCGCCGCGCCGGGTCGCCGAAAATTCCCGGCGAACCCTGCAGATTTATCTCCAATAGCCCGGCGAGCCCCGTCCCACGTGGCTGACAGCTAGCATCGCTTGTCCCATAAAAGTGCGCAAACGCATTACACTACGGCGGTCACGGCCGCCGCGTGCGGCCACGCCCAGCGCAGCCGCGCCCCGCCTCGCCGGCAGGGCCGGCGCGCCGGTCCACGCCACCGGAGAGTCTTTAGCGCAATGAGCACCGCCATGCCCCGTTCCGGCCAAGCCGGCCTGCCTCGACAGACTCAGGGTCGCTTCACCCTCGGCACGCGCATCGTCTTCAGCTTCGGCCTGCTGTTCGTGCTGATGCTCGCGATGGCCGCGATCTCGTGGGACCGCCTGCGCGCGATCGATAGCGAGGCGATGAGCCTCACGGGCGATTCGGTGCCGGGCCTGTTCTACGCGACCTCGCTGCGCGCGGCGGCCAACCAGACCTATAGCCTCGTCGAGCGCGCGGCCTTCGTCGATGCCGACGCGGACAGCGTGGCCCACGACCTGTCTGGCCTGCCCGCGGCCCTGGCGCAGGTGGAGGAGACCGCACGGCAGTACGAACGCACGCTGTTTCGCAGCGACGACCGCGAACGCTTCCAGCGCTTTCGCGACGCGTACGCGCGCTATCTGCCGCTGGCAAAGGCGGTAGCGAGCCAGCTGCCCGCCTCGCGCCCGGCTGCGCAGGCCGCGTTCGCGCAGATCGGCCCGGCCTGGCAGGAGGTGCTCGCCACGGCCAACGCGCTCGTCGAGGAAAACCGTCAGCAGGCCGACGAGTCCGCGCAGACCATCCGCAACTCGGTCACCGGCACAGAGATCACGCTCGCCACGGCGCTGGGTATCGTGCTGCTCGCCGCGCTCGCCACGGGTTACGCGCTCTATCGCGCGATCACGGTGCCGATGGCGCGCCTCGTCGAGGTGCACGACTCCATGCGCACCGGCAACCTGTCGCAGCGTCTCGCGCTGAACCGCGGCGACGAATTCGGCGTGCTCGAAGACGGCTTCAACCGCATGAGCGACGAACTGGCCAGCCTCGTCGCCCAGGCGCAGAAGTCGTCGCTGCAAGTCTCGACCTCGGTGGCCGAAGTGGCCGCGACGTCGAAGGAGCAGCAGGCCACCGCGAGCGAGACGGCGGCCACCACGACCGAGATCGGTGCGACCTCGCGCGAGATTTTCGCCACGGCGCGCGACCTCGTGCGCACCATGAGCGAGGTGGCGACGGTGGCCGAGCAGTCGGCCGGGCTCGCCAGCACGAGCCAGAGCGGCCTCACGCACATGGAAGAAACCATGCGCAGCGTGATGGAAGCGGCGGGCTCGGTGAACGCCAAGCTCGCCATCCTCAACGAGAAGGCCGTGAGCATCAATCAGGTCGTGGCGACGATCACGAAGGTGGCCGACCAGACCAATCTGCTTTCGCTGAATGCGGCGATCGAAGCGGAGAAGGCGGGCGAGTACGGGCGCGGCTTCTCGGTGGTCGCGACCGAAATCCGCCGCCTCGCCGACCAGACGGCCGTGGCGACCTACGACATCGAGCAGACCGTGAAAGAGATCCAGTCGGCGGTGTCGGCGGGCGTGATGGGCATGGACAAGTTCGCGGAAGAAGTGCGGCGCGGCATGCACGACGTGCAGGCCGTGGGCGCGCAGCTTTCACAGATCATCGGCGCAGTGCAGACGCTAGCGCCGCGCTTCCAGGTCGTCAACGACGGTATGCAGGCGCAGGCCACCAGCGCCGAGCAGATCACCCAGGCGCTCACGCAGCTTTCCGAAGCCGCCCAGCAGACGGCGGAGTCGCTGCGCCAGTCGTCGCAGGCCATCGACAATCTCACGCTCGTCGCCAACGAACTGCGCACCGGCGTGTCGCGGTTCAGGATCGAGGCGTGACGCGGGAGCGGCGATGCTCTTCTTGGTGTTCGAACTGGACGGCGAGCGTTACGCGCTCGATGCCCGCGAGATCGCGCACGTGCTGCCGCTCGCGCCCGTGCGCGCGTTTCCGGGCACGCCCGCGTATATCGCCGGCGTGATCGACTATGAGGGCGCGCCCGTGCCCGTGGTCGATCTGCCGATGCTCGCGCTCGGGCGGCCCGCGCGCACGCTGATGTCCACGCGGCTCGTGCTCGTCTATGACCGTCAGGACGACGCCGGGCCGGCCGCCGCTCATGCGCCGCCGCGCCGCCTCGCGCTGCTGCTCGAAAGCGCGACGCGCACGCAGTCGATTGCGCCCGAGCGCTTTGCCGAAGGCGGCATCGCGACGCCCGAGGCGCGCTGGCTCGGCCCCGTCGCGCGCGACGAGCGCGGCTTCGTACAGTGGGTGAAGGTGGCCCAGCTGCTCGACGCGCGCGTGCGCGCGCGGCTCTTTCCCGATCCGCCTTCGTGGCAAGGCACGCCATGAGACAGGCCGACCCGCGCTTCGCCGCCTGGCTGCTCGACGAGACCGGCATCGACGCCGAATCGCTGGGCGCCAACGCGCTCGCCCGCGCGGTGGGCGCACGGGCGGCGGTGACGCTCGAGGTCCACGCCGACCTGCATCCGGCGCTCACGCGCAAGGAGTGGATGAGCGGCGCCGCGCTGCCCGAATGGGCGCGCGAAGCTTACTGGCAGCGTCTCACGACTACGCCTGCCGAGCGCCAGGCGCTGATCGACGCGCTCGTGGTGCCCGAGACCTGGTTCTTTCGCGAGCGCGAGGCCTTCGCGGCGCTCGCGCGCCTCGGCGCCAAGCGGCTGGCCGCGCAGCCCGGCGACGTGCTGCGCGTGCTGAGCGCGCCGTGCTCGAGCGGCGAGGAGCCGTACTCGGCGGCCATGGCGCTGTTCGACGCGGGCCTCGCGCCCGGGCAATTCGCCATCGACGCGATCGACATCAGCGGCCAGTCGATCGCGGCGGCCGCGCGCGGCGTCTATGGCCGCAATGCGTTTCGCGGCGACGGCCTCGCGTTTCGCGAGCGCTATTTCGAGGCGGCGCCGGACGGCTGGCGGATCGCCGCGACGGTGCGCCGGGCGGTGACTTTCGAGCGCGCGAACCTGTTCGAATGGCTCGCCCCGCATCCGGTGCGCTACGACTTCATTTTTTGCCGCAACGTGCTGATCTATTTCGACCGCGCCTCGCAGGACCGCGCCATCAACTTGCTGCGTGCGCGGCTCACGGCGGGCGGCATGATCTTCGTCGGACCGGCGGAAACCGGGCTGATGATGCGCCACGAGATGGTGTCCGCCTATATTCCGCTCGCGTTCGGCTTTCGCGCGCCGGAACCCGGTGCGACGGCGGATCATCAACATCCGGCGAGCCCGGCGGCCGCCGTGCCGCCCGCGCTCACGCCGTTGCCGGTGATGGCCGCCACGGCAGCGGCGCCCGCCTTCGGCAGCGCGCCGGTGTTCGCGCCGCTGGACGCGCCCGTGGCCGCGGCAGCACGCGGGTTCGCGCCGTCGCGGCTCTCGCTGCGGCCCTTGCACGGCGCGCCGGCTCCGCGCGCGGCGGCTGTCGTGAATGGTCATGCGGCGGGAGGGCCGTCCACCGGCGCCACGCCCGAAGCCGCGCTCGCCGACGCGCGGCGTCTGGCCGATGCCGGCGCGCTCGACGAGGCCGAGCGCCTCGCCACGCAAGCGGCGCAGGCGCTGACGCAGAACGCGGGCACCTGGTATCTGCTAGGCCTGATCGCCGATGCGCAGGGCCGCGCAGCCGTTGCGCTTGCGCACTATCGCAAGGCCATCTATCTGGAGCCTTCGCACTATGAGGCGCTCACGCATCTGGCGGCGCTGCTCGAAGTGCAGGGCGATGCCGAAGGTGCGCGCCGGCTGATGCGCCGTGCGCAGCGAGCCGCACAGGAAGTCGCTCAGCGCGGCGAAGCGGACGCAGGAGGCTCGCATGCCTGAGCGCGAACTAGAACAGGACTTCGCGCCGGCGGCGCAACTGCCCGAGCAGTGCTGGAAAGTCATCGGCACGCTGGGCGACAACTCGTGCCCGCGCCTCGAAACATGCGTGCGCTGCCTGAACTGCCCGGTTTTCGAAGCAGCGGCGGCGCGCATGCTCGACCGTCCCGCGCCGCTTGCGCCGTCCGCGCTTGAGCTCGACCGCGCGCCTGAGTCCGCGGACACGCGCACGCGCGAGCAAGGCTCGCTCGTGTTCCGCGTGGGCGGCGAGTGGCTCGCGCTGCCCGCCACCGCGCTGCGCCAGGTGCACGAGGCGCGCGCCATCCACACGCTGCCGCACCGGCGCAGCGCCGCCGTGCTGGGCGTCGTGAACGTGCGCGGCGTGCTCACGCTCGCGGTATCGCTGGCGGCGCTGCTGCGCATCGATGCCGCGGCGGCCGGCGCACCGTCGCGCGCCGCCCCGCCGCGCCTGCTCGTGACCGAATGGGCGGGCGCGACGACGGCGTTTCCCGTCGATGCCGTGGAGGGCGTGGCGAGCTTCGGCGCCGACGCGCTCCTGCCTGCGCCCGCCACGCTCGCGCAGTCGGTCGGGCGGCACGTGCGCGGCGTGACGCACTGGCGCGGCCGTTCGGTGGGCGTGCTCGATGCCGAGGTGCTATTCGATGCGCTTGCAAGGAGTTTGCGATGAGCGACGACGAACTGAGCCGCCGCTCGCTGCTCGACCTCTTCCATGAGGAGGCGGCGGCGCAGACGCGCACGCTTTCCGCGGGCCTGCTCGCGCTGGAAGATGCCGCCACGCTCGAAGCCTGCATGCGCGCGACGCACTCGCTCAAGGGCGCCGCGCGCATCGTCGGCCTGCCGGAGGCGGTCGAGGTGGCGAGCGCGATGGAGGACTGCTTCGTGGCCGCGCAGCGCGGCGAACTGCGCATCGACGCGGCGCGCATCGATGCATTGCTCGTCGGCATCGACTTGGTGAGCGCGGCAGGCGATGCCGCGGCGCCCCCGCTTTCGCACGAGGCGGTCGCGGCATTCGTCGCGCGTCTGCAGGGCGGGGCGCAGCCCGACGTGTCCAAACCCGCGGCCGACGTCGCCGCGAGCGTACCGGCAACCGACGACCTCGCCGCGCTGGCGGCGTCACTGCGTCTGCCCGAGCCAGAGCCGGAGGCGGTCGCATCTGGCGACGTCGAACCCGTGCCGCTGGCGCAACCCTCGCCCCCCCGTTCTGCCGACGCCGAGCGCATGCTGCGCGTACGCGCCGGCACGCTCGACCGCTTGCTCGGCTTCGCGGGCGAATCGCTGGTGGCGTCGCGCCGCATGCGGCCGTTTGCGGAGGGGCTCTTGCGCACGCGCCGCGCGCAGGGCGACGTGCTCGCGGCGCTGGGCCAGTTCCAGGAACGCCACGGAGATGCGCTCGACGTCGATGCGCGCGCCGCGCTCGCAGCAATTCGCAATGCAGTAGGGTCGCTGGATCGTCAGCTATCCGAACGATTCGACGACGTCGATCGCATCGACCGGCGCGGCACGCAACTCGCGCAACGCCTCTACGACGAGGCCCTGCAATGCCGCATGCGGCCGTTCGGCGACACGGCGCACACCTATCCGCGCGTGGTGCGCGACCTTGCACGCTCGCTCGGCAAGCGCGTGCGCTTCGCGATTGTGGGCGAGTCGACGCAAGTGGACCGCGACATCCTCGAAATGCTCGACGCGCCGCTCGGCCACCTGCTGCGCAATGCGCTCGACCACGGTATCGAGGATCCCGCAACGAGACGGCGCGCGGGCAAGCCCGAAGAGGCGAGCCTCACGCTCGAAGCGCGCCATAGCGCCGGCAAGCTGCTGATCGCCGTGGCCGACGACGGCGCGGGCATCGATCTGGACGCATTGCGCGCGAGCATCGTCTCGCGCTCGCTCGCGCAGCCCCAGGCCGTGGCCGCGATGTCCGACGCCGAGCTGTTCGACTTCCTGCTGCTGCCGGGCTTCTCGCTGCGCGACACCGTCACCGACGTGTCGGGCCGCGGCGTCGGCCTCGACGCCGTGCAAAACTTCGCGAAGGCCGTGCGCGGCACGGTGCGCATCGAGAGCGCGGCCGGGCGGGGCACGCGCTTCGTGCTGCAGTTGCCGCTCACGCTCTCGGTGGTGCGCAGCCTGATCGTCGAGGTCGCGGGCGAGGCCTATGCGTTCCCGCTCGCGCACGTGCGCCGCGCGCTCAGCGTGCCGCGCAGCACGATCGAGATGCTCGAAGGCCAGCAGCACATTGCCTTCGAAGGGCGGCCCGTGGGGCTCGTGACCGCGCGCCAGCTGCTCGGCGCGGGTGCCGAAGCCACGACCGCGGCAGACCTGAACGTCGTGCTGGTGGGCAGCGAGGCGGGCCTCTATGGCGTGGCCGTGGACCGCTTCGCGGGCGAGCGTACGCTCGCCGTGCAGCCGCTCGACGCGCGTCTGGGCAAGGTGCGCAACGTCTCGGCGGCGGCGCTGCTCGACGACGGCGAGGTCGTGCTGATCGTCGACGTGGAGGACATCGTGACGTCGGTTGCGCGGCTCGTGCGCGACGGCCAGCTCGCGGGCGTGGCGCGCGGCGGCGCACACGATGGGGCGCGCGCTCGCAAGCGCATTCTGGTTGTCGAGGACTCCTTGACGGTGCGGGAGCTGGAGCGCAAGCTGCTCGAAAAACGCGGCTACGACGTCACGGTGGCGGTGGACGGCATGGACGGCTGGAGCACCTTGCGCAACGCGCATTTCGACCTCGTCATCACCGACGTCGACATGCCGCGCATGGACGGCATCGAACTCGTCACGATGATCAAGGGGGACGCGATGCATCGCAACGTGCCGGTGATGATCGTTTCGTACAAGGATCGTGAAGACGACCGGCGGCGCGGCCTCGACGCGGGCGCCGACTACTATCTGACCAAGGGCAGCTTCCATGACGAAGCGCTGCTCGACGCAGTGAACGACCTGATCGGAGAGGCGGCAGGATGAACATCGGTATCGCCAACGACATGCCGCTAGCGGTCGAGGCGCTGCGTCAGGCCATCGCGACGCGGCCGGGCCATCGCGTGCTGTGGGTCGCCGCGAACGGCGAAGATGCGGTGCAGTTCTGCGCGGCGCAGGTGCCCGACGTGATCCTCATGGATCTCGTGATGCCGAAACTCGACGGCGTGGAGGCCACGCGGCAGATCATGGCGCGCTCGCCGTGCCCCATTCTGATCGTCACGAGCAGCGTGGGCGCGAACGCCTGGCGCGTGTACGAGGCGATGGGCGCGGGCGCGCTCGATGCCGTCGATACCCCCACGCTCGCCGGGCCCGATACACGCCGCACCATGGACCTGCTGCTCGCGAAGATCGAGCAGATCGGGCGCGTTTCAGGCGCGCTCGATCTCGCCGCGCGCGCGCCGGCGTTCAGCGCTGCCGGCATGGCAAAAGCACCGCTCATTGCGATCGGCGCCTCGGCGGGCGGGCCCAGCGCGCTCGCCGCCGTGCTCGGCGCGCTGCCCGCCGGTTTCGGCGCGGGCATCGTGATCGTGCAGCACGTGGACCAGTCGTTCGCCGCGGGCATGGCCGCCTGGCTCGACGGCCAGACGCCGCTCACGGTGCGCATCGCGCTCGAGGGCGAACAGCCCGAGCCCGGCTGCGTGCTGCTCGCCGCGACCAACGATCATCTGCGCATGACAGCGGGCGGCAAGCTGGCTTACACTCGCGAACCGGCCGACACACCCTACCGTCCCTCCGTCGACACGTTCTTTCACAGCCTCGTCGAGTCCTGGACCGGCGAGGCGATCGGCGTGCTGCTCACGGGCATGGGGCGCGACGGCGCCATCGGCCTGAAGGCGATGCGCGCCAAGGGCTGGCACACCATCGCCCAGGACGAGGCGACGAGCGCCGTATACGGCATGCCCAAGGCGGCGGCCGCGCTGTTCGCCGCGCGCGCGATCCTGCCGCTCGGCGCCATTGCCGCCGAGCTTGCGAGCCGGGTGAAACTACTGCATCAACCCGCCGGCTAGACGCCAGCCATCACGAGACGCGACCGATATCATGACCGAGAAGTCCAATCTTCCCACCAGCGCAAACGTTGCCGACGGCATCGGGCCGGACGTCGGCGTCGACGCGGGTCTCGACCCGGGCAGCGCCGACGACGCTTCGCTCGCCGTCGCGCTGGAGGCCGTGCGCAGCGCGCTGGAGCAGACGCTGCCCGCCGCCGACATGCCGATGATGGTGCTGCTGGTGGACGACCAGGCGATCGTGGCGGAGGCCGTGCGCCGGGCGCTCGCCAGCGAGCGCGAGATCGATTTCCACTACTGCGCGCATCCCGACCAGGCCGTGCGCATGGCCGAGGAAGTGCGCCCGACCGTGATCCTGCAGGACCTCGTGATGCCGGGCACCGACGGCCTCACGCTCGTGCGCGCCTACCGCGCGAACGAAGCGACGCGCGACGTGCCGATCATCGTGCTCTCCACCAAGGAAGAACCCGCCATCAAGAGCGCGGCGTTCGCCTCGGGGGCCAACGATTACCTCGTCAAGCTGCCGGACAGCGTCGAGCTGATCGCGCGCGTGAAATATCATTCGCGCTCCTACGTAAGCATGCTGCAGCGCGACGAGGCCTATCGCGCGCTGCGCCGCTCGCAGCAGGAACTGCTGCGGGCGAACCTCGAGCTGCGCCGCCTCACGCATTCGGATGGCCTGACCGGCCTCTCGAACCGGCGCTATCTGGACGAATTCCTGAGCGCCGAGTGGAAGCGGGCGGAGCGCGAGCGCACCGAAGTGTCGCTGCTGATGATCGATGTGGACTACTTCAAGCCCTACAACGACACCTACGGCCACGTGGCAGGCGACAACGTGCTGCGCTCGGTGGCGACGACGATCCGCCGCGAGATACGTCAGCCGCGCGACCTCGTGGCGCGCTTCGGCGGCGAAGAGTTCGCCGTGGTGCTGCCGGGCACGGGCAGCGCGGGCGCGCGGCTGCTCGCCGAGAAAATGCGCCGCGACGTGGTGGGGCTCGCGTTGCCGCACGTGGGCTCCGCCGTGAGCGAGCACCTCACGATCAGCATCGGCGTGGCGACGCTCACGCCCGCGCCGGGGCTCGCGGAAACCGCGCTGATCGAGGAGGCCGACGCCGCGCTGTACCGCGCGAAGCGCGACGGCCGTAATCGCGTGGCGTTTTCCACGCACGCGTCGGGGCGGCCGTAAAGCCGCGGCGCCTCAACCTGGCGTCCAGTCGTACATGAGGATCCTGGCGCGCGCGTCGTCCTCCACGAGCACCACGTAATCGCCGTTATCGCGCTGCGCCGCGCTCATGCCCATATAGATGTCCACCCAACCGCTCGTGTTGCCCACGTTCGCACCGGGCGTCATCGAGCCGACGATCTGGCCGCTGCGCGCGTCGTACACGTCGACCTTCTGCGTGTAGAGCTCCGCGATGAACACGTAGTTGCCGGCCACGGCGATTCCCACCGTCGTCACCTGCGGGCTGCTGCCCGTATTCCAGGGCAATGACGCCTGCCACGTGAGCGTGAGCGAACCGCTCGACCAGTTGTCGTAACGCGCGAGCACGGGCCCCGCTTCCTTCCAGTGCGACGCATCCCACGGAATGTTCGCGGTGAAGCCGGTGATGTACATCGTGTCGGTTTCGGCCACGTAGACGATCCGCGCGATGCGGTTGAACGGCGCCGGCATCGGGAACATCTTCGACGATGCGTAGGTGTACTGCGGATTGCCCTGCGCGTCGAGCCCTTGCATCGGCATCTCGCGAATCCCCGAAAGGGGCGTGGCGAGCCACACGTTGCCGGGCGTGTCCACCCACCAGTAGCCGTTGCCGACGGTCGCGCCCGTCGACGGGTTCGAGGCGATCTCGCTGGCGTCCACGTGGCCGTCGCCGTTCGCGTCGCGCCACATCCACTCTCCGTAGGTCGGCTGGCCGGCGGGCCAGTTGCCGGGCATCGGATTCTGGGCGAGCAGGCCCGAGGGAATCGCGACTTCGCCATCGGTTGAAGGCGAGAAGCGGTAGATGTTCAGGTAGTGTGCGTACTGGTCGAGCGTATAGAGGAATGGCTGGCCATTGAAGCGGCGCACCATGGGCGAGCCGCGCACGCCGCGCGTGGAGTGCAGCGCGGGATCGTCGGGATACGCGAAGCGGTTGAGCGTGAAGCCCGCATAGGTCCATTGCTTGCCGGGCGCCTGGCGGTAGTCGAGCGTGAAGCGCTTCGAGCCGGTGAAGACGTTCGCGGTGTTGGCGGGGTCGAAGGCGGCGGCATCGACGAAGGTCAGGCCATCGAGGCGCCAGCCCAGCGTGCGTGTGCCCATCGCGTAACTTTCGAGCACCGCCCCCTGACCGACGAGCGCGGTGCCGTACGGCCGCGGCCCCTGGCCGTTTTGCGCGACGTACAGGTTGCCCGCCTGGTCGTAGCCGATGCTGGTGATGCCGTTGAAGCGCCAGTCGCCGGTCATGCCCTCCACGACGTGGAAGATGCCCTGGCGCGTGCCGAGCGTACCCGCGGCCGCCATCTGGCCGCTCGACGCGCGGGCGTAAAGCAGAATCTGCTGCGAGGGGCCGTTGTCGGCAATCGAGAGTTGGCCGGAAGGCGCGAACGCAAGGTCGGTGGGCACGCTGCCCGCGGGCAGCACGGGCGCATCGTTGAGCGCGGTGCCGTCCTTGCGGTAGTGACCGATGCTCGATCCGTTCGCGTCCTGCATGCCCTGGATCACCCAGAGCGTGCCGTCCGTGGCCAGCGCGATGCGGCCCGGCGTCGGCACGGAGAAAGCACGCATCTGACGCATGGTTTGCGCGTCGTAGACCACGATGCGGCTGTCCGCGGTATCGGCAACGTACAGCTCGGCGTCGGTGGCGGCCAGGCCGCGCACGGCGCCGTCGCTGCTGCCCGGCGCCGCGAGCACGCGCAGGAAGCTGTTTTTCGTCGCGTTCGCGCTGTTGCCGATGCCGCTCGCAAACGGCGCGCCCTGCGCCACGTTCGAGCGCAGCCGGCGCGTCACGCCGAACCACGTCTGGTTGGCGGGCGGATAGTCCGCGCCCACGAGAGCGTTGCTCTGGTTGCCGATCGACATCGCGGCATAGACGTAAGTGCTGTTCGCCGCGATGGCGTCGCCGCCCGCATTGCCCCAGCCGTGCGTGTTGCCGGCCACGGCGAGCTTGTCTCCGCCGCGGTAGACGCCGATCTCGCTGCCGCTTTCGTCCCAGGGCGCGTTCGCGTAGACGGTGCCGTCGGGCGCGACGGCAATCGCCTGGACGTCCTGCTGCATCCACTTGCCGTCGCCGAAACCGAAGCTGTTGCCGATCCAGGACGTGGTGTAGTTGAGCGTGCTTTGCGCAACGCAGGGTTGAATGGCGAGACCTTGCAGCGCAACCGACAAGGCAATGAGGCGAGCAGCATTTTTCACTTGAATTCCCATCAATCACGAACCTGCCGCAGGGTGCGCGGCAGTTGGGCGTGATGCTCGCATGCGCTTTTAAGGAAATAATTCAAATATTATTCAATGCGGGTAATGTGGCGTTTTTTTATGCGGATGCGGTGAATGGGGCACCCGCGTGGCGCAAAATCGCTCGAGCGCCGCGCAAAAGGGGAATTTCGCCGCCCGCGGGAATAATCCGCGCCCGCCGCGCGTTAGCCCCCGCATCTCCACCCAATCAGCATCGATTCACGATCATGAAGTTTCGCGGGCCGCTCGACGAGCCGCCGGTTTCCGAAGCCGATATCCAGGCCTATAGCGACGGCACGCTTGCCGGCGCGCGGGCGGCGCACGTGCGGCGCTACCTCGCGGGCAAGCCCGGCGAATGGCATCGCATCCTGTTCTACCGGCGCCTGAACGCGCAGATCCGCGATGCTTACCCGGCGCCGGGTGCGCCGGGTGCGTCGACCGCGCAGGCGGCGCACTCGCGCACCTCCTCAGCCCGAAGCAGGCGGGTGTTGCGCTACGCTATCGCCCTCGCGGCCGCCCTGGCGATGACGGGCGCCGCAGTGGCGTGGATCGGCGTGACCGAGCCGTCGCAGCAAGTGCTGAACAATGCCGCGGTGATGGCGCTGATGGAAGCCGAAAACGCGCAGCCGGAGGCGCTGGAAGCGGGCGCGGCGCGTGCGCCGTTCGATTTCGGCGCGGCGGGCCTGCACTTTCTCGGCGGCGGCGAAGTGCGGGTCGGCCCGTTCGCGAGGGCGCAGCGCTATGTCTACGAGAACAACCAGGGCGAGCGCGTGGTGCTGCTCGCGAGCCGTGCCTGGCTGGCCGGCGCGGCGCCGCAGTGGAGCGCCCACCGCGCGGGTCCGCTGCGGCTCCTGATGTGGCGCGAGCGCGGCACGCGCTGGGTGCTCGCGGGCAACGCCCAAACGCGCGGCTTGATGCGCGCGGCGGATCTCGCGACGCTCGCCACGCAGCCGGCGCATGAAGGCGAAGGATCGTGAACCTGCCCGACGATGCAAACCGCGCAATGACCCTTGCGGCAATCCAGGATGAAACATGGACATCCGTGACGAGCTGATAGAACACGTGCCGCGCCTGCGACGCTACGCGCGCGCGCTGATCAACAACCGCGAGCTCGCCGACGACCTCGTGCAGGACACGCTCGAGCGCG
Source organism: Paraburkholderia sp. EG287B (assembly GCF_040965595.1). NCBI lineage: Bacteria > Pseudomonadati > Pseudomonadota > Betaproteobacteria > Burkholderiales > Burkholderiaceae > Paraburkholderia > Paraburkholderia sp. EG287B. The sequence goes on along the minus strand of NZ_JBFRCG010000015.1, from coordinate 208,362 downwards.
CCATCGCCCGCACGGAGTTGTTTCGTTCGGGCACCGACCTGCGCGCCTGGCTTTTCACGATCATGCACAACCTGTTCGTGAACCAGGTGCGCAAGTCGGCGGCACGCGGTGCGCACGTTTCCGTCGACGACGACAGCGTGCCCGAAACCGACTATGCCGTGCCCGCCACGCAGACGGGCGCGCTCGAAGTGCGCGATCTGGACTTCGCGCTGCAGCGCCTGCCCGTGGAGCAGCGCGAGGTGGTGCTTCTGGTAGGACTGGAGGAGATGAGTTACGCCGATGTCGCATTGGCGCTCGACATACCGATCGGCACGGTCATGTCGCGTCTGTCGAGGGGACGTGAGCGCTTGCGGGCGCTCATGGCCGGTTCCGTCCCGCGTGCGAATCTGAAGGTGGTGCGATGAGCGAGCAACAAAATCCAGTCACGCAAGACGAGATCCACGCCTACGTGGACGGCACGCTTTCCGAGGCGCGCCGCGCCGACGTGGAGCGCGAGCTCGAGCGCAACCCCGAGCTTGCCGCGCGCGCGAGCGACTTCTTCGCGCTCAACAACCTGCTGCACGAGCGTTACGACCGTGTGCTCAACGAGCCGCTGCCCGCGCGCCTGCGCGTGGCCGCTCCCGAACCCGGGTCGCAAGCGGTGCGAGACACGCGCCCGGCGGCGAACTGGCCGCGCTTCGCGGGCCTTGCGGCGGCGCTGGTGCTGGGCGTGGGAATCGGGTGGGGCATGCACTACGGCATGAGCGGCACGGGCGGAGCCGCAGGCGCGGCTGGCGGCGGCGAGCTGCGGGCGGTGAGCGCGGACAACTCCATGCGCTTCGCGCAGCAAGCGGCGTTGGCGCATGTGGTCTACATGCCGACGGTGGCGCGGCCCGACACGATGGACGTCAGCCAGGAGCAGGACTTCGTGAAGTGGCTCGCGAACCGGCTCGGCACCAACGTGCACGCGCCGATGCTCTCGAAGAGCGGGTTCGAGCTTTCGGGGGGGCGCTTGTTGCCGGCCGACGACGGCGGCGAAGTTGCGCAGTTCATGTATCACAACGCGCGAGGCGAGCGGGTGACGCTGTGTATCTCGCACCGTAAGACGAGCGCCAACACGACCGCGTTCAAGCTTTATCAGGACGGGCCGGTGAATGTGTTTTATTGGGTGGATGGCGACTTTGGTTATGCGCTTTCGGGCGGGATCGACCGTAAGGAGCTGCTGCAGCTTGCGCATGATGTTTATGCGCAGCTGACGCCGCGGTGAGGGTTGGTCTTTTGTTGTTGTTCCTGGCCGGGTTAGCCTTTCGTTGCTTTCGCGTCGGTATGACGCGAAAGCAAGGAAACGCCGAAAGCAGCCAGAAACCGCGCACAGCGCCCATCACCGAATCTTCACAGCAACAAAGCTCCGCGCATTATTCCGCTGAATCAGCAGCGACATGCTCTTCGTCGCCTTCGCCTCGAGCGCGACAGCTTGCTCCTGCGATTCGACCAGCGTGTCGTCGAGCGACAGCACGACGTCTCCAGCCCGCACGCCCGCGCTCGCGGCGGGTCCAGTGGAGGCTTCCACCATCAAACCAAGCGGCAACCCGGTCGTGCGCTTTTCCTCGGCGCTCAGCGCATGCGCGATCAGACCGAGGCGGTCGGCGGCATGGCGCGCGGCCGGTGCTGTCGCAGCGGCGGGCTGCGCGTTCGGGTCTGTCATCGCCGCTTTGACGGCGTGCACGTCAGACGGCGGCGTCTTGCTCACCGGATCCGCTACGGCGGGCGCGACGGGCGCGTCGGTCTTCTCCGCCGCCTGTGCGGCTTCGGTAGCCCGTGCTGCCGTCGCCCCAGCGGCGCCAGCGGCCCCCGCTGCGCCTGTCGCCGCCGCAGGCGCATCCCCATCCGCCGCCTTCGCCTCGAACGCCGTGTTCGAGAAGCCCGCCACCGCGGGCTGACGGTTGCGGATCACCTTCAGCGACGCCGGCGTCGCCGGCGGCACGGCAGCGAGCGCGGCGGCGAGCGTCGCGGCCCGGTCGACGGGTTTGCTGCCGACCTGCACGATCACGTCGCCGGTCCGGATGCCCGCTTTGCCGATGGGCGAGCCAGGATCGACGGCGTCGACGAGCGCGCCGCCCGCGTGCGGCAAGCCGAGCGCGGCCGCAAGCCCGGGGCTGACGTCTTCCACCTGCATGCCGAAGGTGCGGATCGTGCCGCCGTTGCCCGCGGTTGCCGCGTTCGCCGCATTGGCGCTGGCGGCGGGCGCCGCCTTGCGCGCCTGCAACTGCGCGCGGAACTGGTTGGCGGCGTCGATCGGAATCGCGAAAGTCAGGCCCTGGTAGCGGCCGCCGTCCGCGTAAATCTGCACGCCGATGCCGATCACCTCGCCCGCGCGATTGAAGATCGGGCCGCCGGAGTTGTCGGGGTTGACCGCCACGTCGGTCTGCAGGAACGGGAACGGCTTGCCGTCGGGCAGCGTGCGCGAGGTCGCGCTGAGAATGCCCGTCGTCACGGTGTTCTGGTAACTGTCCGGCGACCCGATCGACAGCACGGGCTCGCCGGCGTGCGCCTTCGCCGTATCGGCGAGCTTCACGAACGGCAGATCGTGGCCGTCGATCTGCAGCACGGCAACGTCGCTTTGCGGGTCGACGGCCACGACCTCCGCCTTGAACTCGCGCTTGTCCGTGAGCCGCACGGTCACCTGCTCGGCGTTGTCGACGATATGCGCCGTGGTCAGCACGACGCCATCGGGGCTGACGATGAAGCCGGAGCCCGCGCCCGTCATCACTCGCGGTCCGCCGGCCTCGGCGTCGGACGCCGGCTTCGGCGCGCGCCGGAAGAACGCGAAGAAAGGATCGGCGTCATCGATCGCTTCCTGCTCGGGCGGCGCGGACGGGTCGTCGGCGCTGCGCGCGATCACGTGCACGACGGCTGGGCCGTAGCGCTCGGCGAGCGAGAAGAAGTCGGGCGCGGCCACGGCCGCGGGCGCGTTTGCCTCGGCGGTGGCCTTCGGCGCGGCGGCGTTGTCGCCAGCCGCCTTGTCGCCAACTGCCGTATCGCTTGCCGCCTTGTCGTTAGCGGCCTTGCTGTTAGCGGCCTTATTGGCGGCGGCTTTGTTGGCGGGCGGCTTGGCGGCGGCCGGAGGCGGCGTTGCGGCGTTCGCTTCGTAACAGAAAGCGCTGGCAAGCGCGAGGGCAAGCGCCGCCGCAGGGCGCGAAGTGCGGGCGAAGGTCAGGCGGAGCACAGCACACCTCCCAGTGGTCATCGTGCTGGCGGGCGGCACGCGAACGCGGATAGCAAACGAATGCCGACGTCCATAGTGTAGTCACGCCACAAGACAATTGGGGGGCAGGGTTTGTCCTGTACCGCACGCAAATCGGCACGCAGGCGTCACGGTGCATGCGCGGCGCATCGAACATGACGCCTGGCTGACTTCGCGGCAGGTCAGGATGCTCAGGAAAGGGTGGGGGCGACGCCGAGCAGGCGCGCGAAAAGCCCCGCGAAAAGCCCCGCTCGTCGCGAGCGGGGCTTCGGCTTTGGCGGGGCCGGGAGCGGGTTCCGGCGATCGCTTTCAGCTACCCGAATACAGGTTGCAGAAGCTCACCGGCCCGACACACGTCGTGTGCGGTGCGCCGGAGTCGCTCGTGCCCTGCATCGGCGCGCCCATGCCGCTGGGTTCCTGCTGTTGATGCTGGGCCTTCGCACGCGCGACTTGCTGCGCGGAGATGGGGCTCACGTCGGGATACGAGCTATCGGTCACGAATTGCGAACCGTTGGCCTGCGCTTCGATCAACTGTTCGCGCACCTGGGCACGCGTGAGTCCCTGCGCTGACGCGGTGGATACGGCGCCGATGCAAGCCGTCACGGCGAGCAAGGCGAAAAGCGGGCGGCGGATGATCATTTCGAACTCCTGATTAAATAGCATGGTTCGGCGACCGGCTGGCGCACGGTCGAATCAACGGAGACTGCAATGGGTATACCGCCGCGGGTGGGCTGTTATTCCCGTGAAGTTGTTGCCGCAGGGAGTTTTTCTACGTGAGCTGCACCTGGAGCCAATGCGGCAGGTCCGCGCCGATCAGGCTGACGCCAAAGAGCGCGAGCGCGCCGGCAAACAGAAGGACGAGCGGACTGACCCGCGTCCTGAGCAGCACGCAAAGCGACACGACGGCGATGGCCTTCGCGGGCAGGCCGCCGTTGAGCGACTCGAGCAGCACCCAGCCCGCCGCGAGCATCATGCCGGCCGCGATGGGGCGCAGGCCGCGCTCGAGCGCCAACTGCCACGCCGCGCCCTGATAGCGGCCCCAGATATGCGTGACGCCATAGATGAGGATAGCGGTTGGCAGCAGGAGCGCGGCGGTCGCCACGAGCGCGCCCCAGAAGCCGGCAACCTGCCAGCCGATCAACGTGACGAGCAGCGAACCCGGCCCCGGCGCCATGCGCGAAATCGCGAAGTCGGCCGCGAATTGCGAATGCGTCATCCACGGATGCACGTCCACGACCTGGCGCTGGATCTCGGCGACGATCGCCTGGCCGCCGCCGATCGTCACGAGCGAAAGTGGCGCGAAAATGGCGGCGAACTGACCGAGCAGGCGTGCATTCATCGCGCACCCCGGCGGATCGCCACGTATTCGTAGAGCACGCTCACGGTGCCGCCTGCCACGACCACCCACACCAGCGACCAACGCAGAATGCCGATCGCAACAAAGGTCGCTGCCATGAGCAGCAGCGGCAGGACCTGCCGACGCACGCGCCGTGCGGTGACGACACCCATCGACAGCGACAATCCGGTGGCCGCCGCGGCGGCGCCCGCGATCAGAATCTGCGTAAGCGGATGGAAGATGAGCGCGCCGACCACGCTGCCGATCACGACGATCAGACATGCGGGCGGCACGAGGATGCCCGTTACGGCCACGGCGGCGCCACGCCAGCCCAGCAGCCGGTGCCCGATCCAGATCGCCATGTTCTTGACGTTGATGCCGGGCAGCGCCTGCGAAATGGCGAGCCCGTTGAGAAAGTCCTCTTCGCTGATCCAGTTGCGATCCTGGACGAATTCGCGCAACAGCCAGCCGCTCAAACCGCCGCCAAAGCTCGTCATGCCAATGCGGCTGAAGATCAGAAAGAGTCCGAACAGCGTGGGGCCCGGCGAGGCGTTTGGCGTGGAAGCGGTCACGGGGATGACGGAAGGCGGGTAATGCCGAACGGTTCGGCGATCGTCTCTTGCGGCGGTGGCCGAAATTATAGCGCCGCAACACCTGTGACGCGGGCGCGCGCGGTCACGCAAAATTCAGCGCGAGGTCAGGGCCGTTATGATGGTAGGACTCGCAGCGGCTCGATCGTTGCCATCGCTGCGATCGATGTATTTGCGCTGTCCGCCGTGTGCCGCCTGGCGTGACGTGAACAAAACGCCTTGTCGCCATTGCTCATGCCCAGGAAAAAGACCAGCGTCTGGCTCAAAGGTCTCGAACTGCTCACCCGCATGAGCGCACCGCGACCGAAGACAAAGGCCGCCGCACGCAAAACGGTGCCCGCCAGGGCCGCGCAGGTCGCGAGGCCGGCAGCCAAACCGGCGAGGCGCGCAGGGAAGGCGCACGTGGGGCGTGCGCAACCGGCGGGCACGGCCGGCAGGTGGATCCGCTCCTATCATTCCGCGCCGCCCAGGGCCGGGCATCTCGTCAACCATCTCGCGTATGCGCTCTATTTGCCCGCCGGCGCGGCCAGCGCCACGGGCCTGCCGCTCGTGGTCATGCTGCACGGCTGCAAGCAGACGGCGGAGTCGTTTGCCGCGGGCACGCGGGTTTGCCGGCTGGCGGATCGCGCAGGCTTCGCCGTGCTGCTTCCCGAGCAGGCGAAAACGGCGCACGCGCAGCGATGCTGGCACTGGCACGGCGATCATGCGCAGTCGGAAGCGCCAGCGGTCGCCTCGCTCGTCGATGCCGTCGCGCGCGAGCACGGCTTCGATCGCGAGCGCGTCTACCTCGCGGGCATCTCGGCGGGAGCGGGTCTCGCGTCCGTGCTCGCCATGCGCCATCCGTGGCGCTTCGCGGCAGTGGGCCTGCACTCGGGGCCGGTTTTCGGTGCGGCCAGTTCAACCATGAGCGCGATGAGCGTCATGCGCCACGGCAGCCGCGAAGACCCGGTGCATCTGGTCGATGCCGCGCTCGACGTCGCCGCCCATCCAGGTGTGCCCGCCTTCATCGTGCAAGGCGAAATCGACGCGGTCGTGGCGAAGCGCAACGGCGCACAGCTCGGCATGCAGTTCGCGCGTGTCAACCGGCTGCTCGACGCGCAGGGCGAATTGCGCGTCGGCGAGATCCGGACCTATAGCCGTGACGCGGTGGCATACACCGACTATGTCAAGTCGGGCAGGCTCGTCGTGCGGGTGTGTGTCGTTCGCGGGCTCGGGCACGCATGGAGCGGCGGCGATCCGCGCGAAGCGTTTCATTCGGACCGAGGTCCCGACGCGATGGCGCTGATGTGGCAGTTCTTCCGGCGGCAGCGCCGAACTGCGGCAAGCGACATGGTGTGAGCGGGGCGTCAGCCCTCGTTTGCGCGGCGCACTCTCGCCGGGAGCAGCATGGCTGCCGCGAAGCACAGGAGATGCAGCCCGCCGAGCGCCGCGAACGCCGGCAGGAAGTGCCGCGGTTCGGCAGCGGAAGCACTCGGCATTGCCAGGGAAACGGCGATGGAGACGAGCGTCGTGGCGAACGGGCCGCCAATCCGCTGCGCGATATTCAACGCGGTGTTCGCGACCGGAAGCCGTGCCTTCGGCATGCGGGCATACGCGGCGGAAATCGAAGGAATGCTAATGGTTCCCTGACCCACGCCCGCGATAAAGAGACTCGCCAACGCGAGGCCCGTGGAGAACGCGTGGCCCGTCATCCACAGGAACGGCAGCGTGGCGACGAGCGCCAGCAGTGCGCCGCCCGCCGCGAGCGCGCGGCAGCCCAGCCGCTCGGTGAGAAAGCCCATGAAGGCGAACGAGGCCATCATGCCCGCGCCCGTCGCCGCGAGCAGCCAGCCCGCATGCGCGGCGCTCAGGCCGCAGCCTGCAATGAGGTAGAGCGGAACGGCCAGCTGCCGTCCATACATGATGCCGTTGGCGAAGAATTGCGTGATGGCGGGCACCGCGAACATCCGGTCCGCAAAGAGGCGCACGTCGATCAGCGCCGACGTTGGCCGGCGCAACGAGTGCCACACGAATCCCGCGAGCAGCGCGGCGCCGGCTAGCAGAAACCCCGCGCCTTCGGCGTGCATGGCGCTCTGGAAGCCATAGACGAGCGCGGCGAGCCCCGGCGAGATCAACGCAAAGCCCGCGAAATCGAAGCGGCGCCTTTGTGGTTGGGCGGTGTCGGGCGCGAGCAAACGCGTGGCCAACGTGACGCCGAGTATGCCGACCGGCACGTTGATCAGGAACAGCCAGGGCCACGCCGCGCGCGCCAGCACCGCGCCGGCAAGCACCGGGCCGAGGATCGGCCCGAGCAGGATGGGCAGCGTGGCGTAGCCCATCACGCGCTCCATGTTCCTACCCGCGACGCGCCCGATCATCATCTGCGCCATGGGGGCGAGCAGCCCCGCCACGAGGCCCTGAACGATGCGCGCGCCGATTAGTTCCCCCATGTTTTGCGCCGCGCCGCACAGTACCGAAGCGAGCGTGAAGGCCGTGAAGGCAAAGAGATAAAGCCGCTTCGCACCGACGCGATCCACCAGCCAGCCGTTGAGCGGAAGCATGAGCGCCATGGCCAGCAGGTAGCCGCTCATGATCCACTGCGTCGTGGCAACGGGCGAGTGGAGCGCATGGCCGATGGCCGATAGCGAGACGTTCACGAGCGTCGAGTCCATCTGTGCCATGAACGAGCCGATCGAGACGACCACGGCGACTTTCCAGACGGACGCGGAAATCCGGTTGCCGGCACCGCTGGGCTCACGCGTGCCGCTCATCGTTCAGCCAGCCTTCTCATGATGTCGCCCGCCTTGAAAACGATTCACGCGGATTCGGCTGGGGTACGTCAGCCAATCATGAATATAAACAGCCAAACTTGCAAGTTTACCTGTTGAAAATTTGAAAACCCAGGAAGTGGGATGCCAAACCGCTAACGCCAGACGAGCGCCATGGAGGCGTATGCTTGCCATCAAACGACGGCATTCAACCCCGATGGAGACACGCATGGCGGCACTTCAAATCGACGATGTCCCGGCCGCGATCCGGCAAGCCAAGCGCATGTTGCGCGCGCAACTGCCGAACTATCGCGAAGTGTTCGAGGAGGTCGCGCAGGCCATAGGCGAACAAGCACGGCACATTGCCCGGCTGCGCGAAGCGGGCGAGGCCGTGATCCCGGAGATCGCTTTCGCCGACATCCAGGCGCAGCGCGTGAGTCCCGAGGCGATCGCGCTCGTGAAGGCGCGCGGCGCCTGCGTGATCCGCCGCGTGTTCGAGCCGGAGCAGGCCGCACGCTGGGACGCCGAAATCGCCGGGTACGTGGCGCGCAACGATCTCGACGCGCGTGCCGCGCAGCGCGCGGCGCAGCGCAATGCCCTCCCGCCGCAGGCGAGCCGCCCGTTGATCTATGGCCTCTACTGGTCCCGCCCGCAGGTGCAGGCGCGCGAGTCCGCCGAACTGACGGCCGCGCGCGTCTTCCTCAACCGCCTGTGGCGCCACGAGAGCGAGGGGCGCGTGCATTTCGATCCCGATGTCGTGCCCGTCTACGCCGACCGTCTGCGGCGCCGGCCGCCTGGAACGGCTGCGCCCGGCCTCGCCCCGCATTGCGACGGCGGCGCGGTCGAGCGCTGGGTCGACGAGAGTTTCCGCCAGGTCTATCGCCACGTGTTCTCGGGCGACTGGCGGCGCTACGACCCGTTCGACGGCGCGTACCGCACGCATGCGAGCGAGATTCCCTCACGCATCGCCTCTTCGATGTTCCGCACCTTCCAGGGCTGGACCGCGCTCACGCCGCAGGGCCCCGGCGACGGCACGCTGCAGATCGTGCCCATTGCCAACGCGATGGCGTACGTCCTCTTGCGCGCACTGCAGGACGACGTGGCCGAGGACGACCTGTGCGGCGCCCAGCCGGGCCGTGGGCTGCCGATCAGCCGCGAGTGGCATGCGCCGCTGATCGATGCGCTGATTTCGATTCCTCAGATGCAAGCCGGCGACACCGTGTTCTGGCACTGCGACGTGATTCACTCCGTGGAAGACGAGCACCGCGGCAGCGGCTACAGTAACGTGATGTACATTCCGGCCACACCGGGTTGCGCGAAGAACGACGCCTATTTACAGCGCCAGTTGCCGAGCTTTCTCGAAGGCCGCAGCCCGCCGGACTTTCCCGCCGAACATATCGAAGCCGATCTGGCGGACCGGGCGGGCGTGGCCGATCTCACGCCGCTCGGCCGCACCCAGCTTGGCCTGCCCGGCGTTGCCTAACATGGGCACATGACCCGCGCGTGTCGGCGCATCGATTCGCGCGCTTGCCTGTCAAAGCACGCGTGTGGCATGCTGTGCGCCGATCAACCGGCCATGACGACCATGGATTTCGCTTCGTCCGTCGCAACCTATGGCGCCGACCTGTCGGGCCTCATTTGCGGTTTTCACTTCACGCCCGGCCAGCCCGGGCAGCCCGTCACGTGCGACGATGTCCTCGAGGCGCTGCGGCGCACGCACGAGAGCGGCGAGCCGCAGGGCGCGCGCGACGACACGTTCTACTGGCTGCACTTCAATCTCGCCCACGCCGCGGCGCAACCGTGGATGCGCGCGCATCTCGACCTGCCCGACGCCTTCTTCGAGATGCTCGTGGAAGGCTCGCACTCCACGCGCATCGAACACGTCGATAACGGCCTGTTCGCCGTGGTCAACGACGTGATGTTCGATTTCGAACTCACGCCCTCGCAGATCGCGACGCTCTGGTCGTACACGCACGAGCGCATTCTCGTCACGGCGCGCCTGAAGCCGTTGCGCTCCATCGACCGTCTGCGCGGCTACGTGCGCAACGGCGAGACGTTCCGCTCGCCGGCCGAGCTGCTGATCCACCTGATGCGCGACCAGGCCGACCTCATGGTGGAGATCGTGCGCCGCACGAGTATCGACGTCGATCGTGCCGAGGACCAGTTTCTCGCCTCGCGCCGCTCCAGGAGCCGCCATGAACTCGCGGCCATGCGGCGCATCCTGGTGCGCCTGCAACGCATGCTCGCGCCGGAGCCGGGTTCGATTTTCCGTCTGCTCGCGCGCCCGCCGCGCTGGCTGCTGACATCCGACATGCAGGACCTGCGCGAGGCGACCGAGGAGTTCTCGCTCGTGCTGGGCGACATGGCCGGACTCGTCGAGCGCATCAAGCTCCTGCAGGAAGAAATCGCCGCGCGGCTCGAAGAGCAGAACAACCGCACGCTTTTCACGCTCACGCTCGTCACCGTGCTCGCGCTGCCGATCAACATCGTCGCGGGCTTCTTCGGCATGAACGTGGGCGGCATTCCGCTCGCGGAAAACCGCCACGGCTTCTGGCTCATGGTGGTGCTGGTCGCGACCTTCACGGCGCTGCTGGGATGGTGGGTGTTCCGCCGCCGCGGCGACACCTGAGGCTTGCGGGGCAGCTGCAGGACTGCCGGCGCGCGCGATGCAACCGACGGCCTCACGCGTCTGGGCATGATGGGCGCTCACGTTAGCTGACGTTGGCGTGCGCCGGGCACCGCGCGCGCCCGCGGCTGGCGCGTTGGTGTATGTTGGCGTCATACCGTAGCGGCCCCCATGACGGCCCTGGTGCGGAGGACGCCTTGCCCGAAGTCTCGCCCAACCCCGGCGCGGTCCGCTCGCGAGTCTCGCGTTTGCTCGTGCTGCTGGTCGTGGCGCTGATTCCGCTCCTGCTGTGTGTGGCGCTCGGGCGTTACGAGGCCGAACGCATTGCGCAGCGTGAGGCGAGCCTTGCTTCCGCGTTCATCGTCGGGCAGGTGGTCTCGATCGTCGAGACGGCGCAGAGCGCGGCGCGCTCATTCGCGCCGCGTGCGAACGAAGCGTGCGAGACGCTCTCGCCGGATCTCACGCGCAAGGCCGCCGCCGTGCCCTATGTGCGCACGCTCAATATCCTTTACGAAGGCCGCATCGACTGCTCGTCCGCGTACGCGCAACAGGCGGTGCCCAATCGCGGCTGGCTCGATGGCAGCGTGCCGGCCTCGCAGGACGAATGGCTCCTGATCGTCGACGACACGCCGATGGTGCGCAACCGCCCCTCGCTGCTGGTTGGCGTCGCGGGCGAAGCGGGGCGCGCGGTCGTGGCCGTGGTGGACGTGCAGTATCTGATGGACCTCCTGCATGGCGCGGCGCCGCTCACGGTGTTTCGCCAGGCCGAGTTGAGGGTGGGCGGGGGCACCGTGTTGCGCGAAGCCATGGCGCTCGTGAACGTGCGAGGCGCGCCGTTGCTGGTCGATCTGCAAAAGCGCATGTCGGGCACCACGATCGATCTGAAGATCTACGGGCGGCCCGAGCGTATTCTGCAATACTGGCGCGCCCTGCTGCTGCGCTACATGCCGTGGGCGGCTGCCTTCTCCGCGTGGCTCGTCTGGCTCGTGCGCCGCCTGCAGCAAAGCGGGCAGTCGCGCCGCGAACAACTGCTGCGGGCCATTCGCGCGAACGAATTCCATGTCGAATACCAGCCGCTCTACGGTGTCGAGACGGGGCGCTGCGAGGGCGCGGAGGCGTTGCTGCGCTGGGTGCGGCCAGGCACCGGCGCGATCCGTCCGGACGAGTTCATTCAGGTGGCCGAAGAAGAGCACGTGATCGTGCCGCTCACGCAGCATCTGCTGAAGCTCATCGAGCACGATGTCGCCACGTGGGACGTCGCACGGGGATTTCACCTCGGCGTCAACTTCGCGCCCGAGCATCTGTCGGGCGTAGAGCTCGTGAGCGACGTGCAGGCGCTGCGCGCGGCCGTGGCGCCGCACGGCGCGACGATCACGCTGGAGATCACCGAGCGCACGCTGGTGCGCAATACCGAGCAGGCGCGCAGCAATCTCGTGACCTTGCGGCGCGAGGGCGTGAGGGTCGCCATCGACGACTTCGGCATGGGATATTGCTCGCTCTCGTATCTCGAGAAATTTCCGTTCGATATCCTGAAGATCGATCGCGGCTTCGTGCTGACCATCGACGCGCAGGGCGGCAAGGCGGCGGTGCTCGACGCCATTATCGATCTCGCGCATAGCCTTGGCGCGCGGCTCGTGGCCGAGGGGGTGGAAACACAGGTGCAGCGCGACTATCTATGCGCGCGCGGCGTCACCTATATCCAGGGCTTTTTCTACGCGAGGCCCATGCCGTCGGAGGCGTTCGTGCGCTGGTATCGCGCGAACGGGGCGCATATGTCGCCCAATCCGCACATGACGGCCGGCACCTAGGGCGCCCGCGTATTCCTGCCGGCGTGATTTGCTTAGCGCCAAACATCGGTTCGGCGAACGCGTGCGGCCCGGTAGCATCAACGCTTCGATGGCTGCGCCGTGTCGGCGCATGCCCCATGCCAACACGGAAGCGCTGAAGATGACTCGCCCCACGCCGCCCAGACCCTATACCCGCCGCCACTTCCTCGCCACGCTGGGCGCGACGCTCGCCAGCGCGGCGCTGCCCGCCACCGCGTTCGCGAAATATCAGCCCGACCAGTTCCGCATCGGCTACCAGAAGGCCGCGAGCACGCTCGTGCTGCTCAAGGCCAACGGCACGCTCGAAACGCGCCTCGCGCCGCTCGGCATCAAGGTGTCGTGGACCGAATTCCCGGCCGGCCCGCAATTGCTCGAAGGCCTGAACGTGGGCGCGATCGACTTTGGCTACGTGGGCGAGGCGCCGCCCGTGTTTGCCCAGGCCGCGGGTGCGGATTTCGTCTATACGGCGTATGAGTTGCCCACGCCGCACGCGGAAGGCGTGGTGGTGGCGAAAAACTCGCCGATCCGTGACGTGGCAGGACTAAAGGGCAAGAAGATCGGCCTGAATCGCGGTTCGGACGTGCACTGGTTCCTCGTCGCGCTGCTGCAAAAGCAGGGCCTTTCGATCGGCGACGTGCAGCCCGTGTATCTGGCGCCCGCCGATGCGCGCGCGGCGCTGCAAAGCGGCGCCATCGACGCATGGGCGATCTGGGACCCGTTCCTGGCCGCCGTCGAGTCGCAGGACGGCGCACGCCTCATTGCCGACGCCAGCGGCGTGGCGAGCCATCATCAGTTCTTCCTGAGCCAGCGCGAATTCGCGCAAAACCGCAAGGACGCGCTGGCGATCGCGCTGGACGAACTCGGCAAGACGGGGCAATGGGTGCGCGCCAACACGGCGGCAGCGGCCGCGAAACTCTCACCGATCCAGGGCCTCGACGCGGCGACGATCCAGACCGGCCTCACGCACTACGCGCATGAATACCGGCCCATCGACGCCGCCGTGATCGCGCAGCAGCAGAAGATCGCGGACACGTTCTACGATCTGAAGATCATTCCGCGCCGCGTGGTGACGAAGGACGCCGTGCTCGCCTGACCGCGCGAGCACGGGCGCCCCGTGCTCATGCAATGCCAGGGCTTAGTGCTGCGACGACCAGCCCTTGTAGCTGCCCACGTTGTCGCGCGTGACGAGCTGCGGCGTCATTTCGATCATCGGGTTGGCGGGCTTCTTGCCGTTCATGATCTCGTAGCCCACCTGCACGGCCGTTTGCGCCATCTTCCACGGGTCCTGGCTCGCCGAGGCCTGCACCAGCGTATCGGTCTTGAGCGCCGTTTCGATATCGGGCGCGCCGTCCACCGACGTGATCACGATGTTGCTGCGATGCAGCTGCTTCGCGGCAAGGTCGCTGCCAATGGCCTGCGGGTCATTGATGGCGAACACGCCGGCAATCTTCGGGAAGCGCGTGAGGTAGCCCTGCATCACGTTCATGCCGCCTTCACGCGAGCCCTTGGCGTCCTGGTCGTCGGAGAGGATCTTGATGCCGGGCGTCTTGGCGAGCACCTGCTTGCAGCCGTTCACGCGGTCGATCACGGCCGAGACCTGCGGCCCGTTCTGGATGATCACGTTGCCGGTGTTGTTGATCTTCTTCGCGAGGTATTCGCACGAAATCTCGCCGGCCTTCACGTTGTCGGTCTGCACGGTGGCGTCGGCGCCCGCGGCGGCCACGTCCACGGCCATCACCACGATACCGGCCGCCTGCGCCTTCTTCACCGCCGGCAGGATCGCCTTCGGATCGGTCGCGTTCAGGAGGATCATGTCCACGTGCGCCGAAATGAAGTTGTCGATCTGCGTGAACTGCTTGTTGAGGTCGTAGTCGGCGGAAACGGCCGTGACCTTGGCACTCGGGTTGATCTGCTTCGCCTTCGCTTCCGCACCCTGCACGATCGTCACGAAGTAGGGGTTGCCGAGCGAACCCACGGTGATGCCGATCGACTTGAGCTGCTTGTCGGCGGCATGCGCGCCTTGCAGTGCGAAGCCGAACGTGAGGGCGGCAGCGGCGAGAACGACTTTCTTCTTGAACATGAGGTTGTCTCCTGAGGGGTCCTGTTTGGGTGCTTTCCGGGCGAGCGCAGCAGGACCGCCTGCGCTCGCGCCTGTTTCTGGCTGATGGTGTATCGAATCTACGCTTAGGTACGCGCCGAACCGCGCTGGCGGTAGCGGTCGAGCGCCACGGCGCCGACGATCACGAGGCCCTTGATGATGTACTGCCAGATGTCCGAGACGCCGAGCAGCACGAGGCCATTGGTCAGGACGGCGATGATGAGTGCGCCGATCAGCGTGCCGATGATTGAGCCCACCCCGCCCACGAAGCTCGTGCCGCCCAGAATCACCGCGGCGATCGCGTCGAGTTCGTAGGACTGGCCCAGTTGCAGGCCGTTGGCCGCGTAGAGACGGGCCGCCGACATCACCGCGCCGAGACCCGCGAGCAGGCCCGACACGGCATAGACGAACATCTCGATGCCCCACACCTTGATGCCCGAGAGGCGCGCCGCTTCCGGGTTGCCGCCCACCGAGTAGATGCGCAGGCCGAGCACGGTACGGCGCAGCACGAACCACGAGCCGGCCACCACCACGAGCGCGATGATGACGAGCCAGGGCACACCGAGCACCGTGCCGTTGCCGATGAACGCGAACGACAGCTGCGGGTTGAAGATCGTGGTGTCGTGACCCATGAGGCGCGCGATGCCGCGCACCGCCGTGAGCGAGCCGAGCGTGACGATGAACGGCGGCAGGCGCAGGAGCGCGATGAGCGCGCCGTTGATGAGGCCGAAGCCGAGGCCCACCGCGAGCGCCATGGGCACGCCGACCCAGCCCCAGCCCGCGAAGTTCGAGCCGATCATGGCGGCCATGGCTGCCGCGGCCAGCACCGAGCCCACCGAGAGGTCGATGCCGCCCGTAAGAATCACGAACGTCATACCGGCGGCGAGCACGATGTTGATCGACGCCTGCTGCGTGACGATCGAAAGATTCTCCAGCGTGAAGAAGCCATCGTTGAGCAGACCGAAGCCGATGCACAGCAGCACCAGCACGGGCAGCATGCCGGCGGTGCGCACGAGCGACTTCATGCGCTGGCGATGACCGTCGACCGCGACGCTGCGTGCGGGTTGAGCGCCTTGCGCGGGCTGTGTGGGCGAGGCCGCGACACCGTGCCGGGGAAGAATGCTTTTCATGTCGTACTCCTGAGGGACGTTTCTTGCGTATGCGGTGAAGGTCAAGCGGCTTCGTCGAGCGGGTGCTGCGAGCCGGTGGCGAGTTCGATGATCGCCTCCTGGCTGATGGGTTTGCCGGTGTAGCCGCCAAGCTCGCCGGCGAACACGCCTTCGCGCATGACGAGCACGCGGTCGGCCACGCCGATGATCTCGGGCAGCTCGCTCGAAATCACGATGATGCCCACGCCGGTCTTGGCGAGGTCGTTGATGATGCGGTAGATCTCGGATTTCGCGCCGATATCGACGCCGCGCGTGGGCTCGTCGAGTATCAGCACGCGCGGCCTGGTTTCCAGCAGGCGCGACAGCAGCACCTTTTGCTGGTTGCCGCCCGAGAGCGCGCCCACGTTCACACGCGCGTTCGGCACGCGAATGGAGAGCGAGCGGATGGCTTCCTTCGCGCGCTCGCCGCCGCGCGCGAGGTCGAGCACGCCCATGCGCGCGTCGCGACCGGCCACGGCGACGTTGATGTTGTCGCGCACGCTCATGTCGAGAAAGAGGCCCTGATGCTTGCGGTCTTCGGTCAGGTAGACGAGGCCCGCGTTGATCGCGTCGCGCGGCGTGTGCACGTTGAGCATCTTGCCGTCGATGGCGATCTGCCCGCGCACGCGCGGCTCCGCGCCGAAGATGAGGCGCGCAAGCTCGGTGCGGCCCGCGCCCACGAGGCCCGCGATGCCGAGCACTTCGCCCGCGTGCAGGTCGAGGCTGCAGCCGCGCACGCGCTTGTCGTCGGCCACATCGCGCACAGTGAGCACGACCTTGCCCGGATCGTAAGGGGCGTGCGCCTTTTTGTAGAAGCCCGAAATATCGCGGCCCACCATCATGCTCACGAGGCTTTCCGCGTTGAGCGCGTCGCGCATGAGCGTGCCCACGTAGCTGCCGTCGCGCAGCACGGACACGCGGTCCGAAAGCTCGTACACCTCGGCCATGCGGTGGCTGATGTAGATGATCGCAAGCCCTTCGTCGCGCAGCTGGTTGATGAGCTTGAAAAGGCGTTCCGTTTCGCGCGAGGAGAGCGGCGTGGTGGGCTCGTCCATCACGATGATGCGTGCGTCGCTATGCACGGCGCGTGCGATTTCCACCAGCTGACGCTCGGCGATGGAAAGCGAGCCGACCAGCGTGGTGGGCCCGAAGCTCGCGCCGAGGCGCTTGAGCACGTCTTCGCAGCCGCGCTCCATGGCGCGCCGGTCGACCGTGCCGAAGCGGCGGCCGCCCTTGCGCAGTTCGCGGCCCGCATGAATGTTCTCGGCCACGGAGAGATTGGGCGCGAGGCTCAGCTCCTGATAGATCACGGCCACGCCCAGCTCGCGCGACGCATGCGGCCCGTCGATCACGACCGGCTTGCCCTCGATGAGAATCTCGCCGCCGGGGTCGGCCTGGTAGGCGCCCGAGAGGATCTTCATCAGCGTGGACTTGCCCGCGCCGTTCTCGCCCATGAGCGAGTGCACCTCGCCGGGGTAGACGGTGAGGCGCACGTTGTCGAGTGCGCGCACGCCGGGGAAGGTCTTGGTGATGCCCCGCATTTCCAGCAGCGGCGGCGTGGACTCAGAGGGCGACATGGCTCTCCTCCTGCGCTTGTGCGTAAGTTTGTGCGCCGGCGCCCATGAGGATGCCCGCGCGCGGCGAAAAGTTGAAGAACATGGGGAGCGTGGCCGCGCCGAGCGCCCCCGCATCGGGACCGAAGGTGCCGCGCACCAGGGCGGGCGTGCCGCGCGCCTCGGGCGCGGTGGCGGCGACCGCGAGGCGCAGGCGCTGCATGAGCGTGTCGATGAGGCCCGCGTCCACGTCGGCGTCGAGCACCACGGCCGGCACGTCGAGCACGCAGAACGCCGAGCGCAGCGCGGGGGCGAGCGCATCGATGCAGTCGTCGAGCCATTCCTGCACGCCGGGGTGGCCGCGCGCGATGCACGCTTGCAGATCGGCGCGGCTGTCGATCGTCTCGCCGCAATACTGCAGATGGCGGCGCAGCGCGATGAGCGACGCGCGCGACAGCAGGATGTCCCACTGGCCGGGCGGCTTGTGCGCCGAGGGCAGGCGGCTCGGCGGCACCGGCATCACCGCGAAATCGCCCGCGTTGCCGGTGAGGCCGCGCACGCAGTCGCCGTCGATGGCAATGCCGCCGCCGATCGCCGCACCGAGAAACAGGTAGAGGAAGTCGTCGCGCTGGCGCCCGCAGCCGTAGAAGATTTCCGCGATGGCAGCTGCGTTGCCGTCGTTTTCGCTGAACACGGGCAGCGCCGTGGCGCGCGCGAGTTCGCCCGCGAAATCGACGTCGTTCCAGACGCGGAAGGTGTCGGCAGGCAGGCCCAGTTCGCGCAGCCAGCTGCCGAGGTTGTACGGCTGCGCCACGCCGATGCCGGCGAGGCGGCTGCGTTCCTCGGTCGTGAGCAAGCCTAACAGCTCGGCGATGTCGCGCTGCACGATCTCCTGCGCGACCGAGGGTTGCGGCAGCAGCATGTCGCGCGAGCGGCGCTCGATCATCTGGCCCGCGAAATCCACGAGCACGGTTTCGATGTTGGTCCGGTCGAGCCGCACGCCGATGGCGAACGCGCCGCGCGGCGAGAGGCGCAGGAGCGAGGCGGGCTGGCCGCGCTGGCCGTCGCGGCGGCCGCTCACCTCGATCAGGCCATTGGCCGTGAGCGAGGTGATGATGGTGCCCACCGCGGTGCTCGTGAGATTCGCGAGACGCGCGAGATCGGCCTTCGACGCCTCGCCCGCGCGACGCAGCGCCTGCAGCAGCAGGCGTTCGTTGAAGCGGCGGACGTTGGCGGAATTGCTGCCCTGACCGATATGCGGACTTCTCACGTGTCTCCTCCGGTCGATCCGGAGTGGGCGCTTGAGCGCTGACTCCGGTCCCATGCAAAGCTAAAGAGAGGGTCGGCCTGGAACTGCGCGACCGACTAAATAAATCAAGTTGATTTATTTAATGCCAGAAATCGGGGGCTGTCAGCCTGGGGAAATCCCGTTAAGCGTAAAGGGGCGGGATGAAGGGCGCCGGCGCGATGCGGGCCCTGATGCAAAAGCTTAGGAGACTTTGGCCGCGAAGGGGAAGAAGCGGGGAACGAGCAGCGGGCGTGCCCGCGCGCGTTGGTATCGCGCGCGGGAAGTCGAGGGAGATGTGGGGCTGGGTGTTACGAGCGCGCCTCGCGCGCGTCGCGGCAAGCGAACCACCGACGCGCCGTGCGCGGCGGCTCTGCGCTTTCGGCCACCTCACGCCACCAGCGCTCCCCACGATGCGGCTCGGCCAGGTCGAGCCGCTCGCCCATACGCGGTGTGGAGAGCGTCACGCCGCGCGCGAGCGCGAGGCCGGTCACGCGTTCGAACGGGTCCTGCCAGCGATGCATCGCGAGATCGAACGTGCCGTTGTGAATCGGCACGAGCCACTCGCCGCGCAAATCCACGTGCGCCTGCACCGTTTCCTCGGGCTGCATGTGGACGTAGGGCCATTGCGGGTCGTAGGCGCCGGTCTCGATGAAGGTCGCGTCGAACGGACCGAGCCGCTCGCCGATCGCGCGAAAGCCGTCGAAGTAGCCGGTGTCGCCGCTGAAGAACACGCGCAGGTTGGCGTCGGCGATCACCCACGACGCCCACAGCGTGCTGTTGCCGTCGAACAGGCTGCGCCCCGAGAAGTGCTGCGCGGGGGTGGCGGTGAACTCGACGCCTTCGACATTCGCGCCTTGCCACCAGTCGAACTGGCGCACCTTCGCCCCGTCGATGCCCCATTCGATCAAGCGGTCGCCCACGCCGAGCGGCGTGAGGAACACCCCAGTCGTGGCGGCGAGCGCGAGCACGGTTTCGCGGTCGAGGTGGTCGTAATGGTCGTGCGACAGGATCACGCCGCGCAACGGCGGCAGATCGGCAAGCGCAATGGGCGGCGCATGAAAGCGCTTGGGCCCGAGGTTCTGGAACGGCGAGGCGCGCTCGGCGAACACCGGGTCGGTGAGCCAGAAGTGGCCGCGCAGCTTGAAGAGCAGCGTGGAATGGCCGAGGCGGTAGACGCTGCGGTCGGGCGCGGCCTCGAGCTGGCTGCGCGTGAGCGCCTGAACGGGCAGCGCGCCGGCGGGGATGGTGCCGCCCGGCTTGTGGAAGATCATGTTCCACATGATCTTCAGCGTCTTGCCGAGGCCCTCGGCCGGGCGCGGGCGCACGTTGCGAAAGCGCTCGCCATCATGTTGCGGCGAGGTGGACGAGAGCTCGCGGCCGCGTTGTGCGGCGCTCAGGCCCAAGGTACGGCTCAGCGATGCGAAAGGCGAGGTCATGTCGGCGGCTGCCTTTGGAAACAGGAAGTAGACTGCACAGTGTAGTTTATTCTGGCGAAAAGTAAACTGTCTGGTGTAAGATTTGGGGATGGATTGCATCCCCGCTACCCCCCAACGCCTGACCGACCGCAAGCGCGCCGCCATCGTCGCGGCGGCCATCGACGAATTTCTGGCCTCCGGCTTCGACGCCACGAGCATGGACCGCATTGCGGCGCGCGCGAGCGTCTCGAAGCGCACGGTCTACAACCATTTCCCGAGCAAGGAGGCGCTGTTCGCGTCGATCCTGTGCCAGCTCTGGGACGCGAGCGCGACCGCCGACGCGCCGGCCTACCGCGCCGGCGAGCCGCTGCGCACGCAACTCGTCGAGTTGCTGATGCGCAAGCTGCGGCTCCTGAGCGACGAAGCGTTCTTCAAGCTCGCGCGTGTGGCGATCGCGGCGGGCATCCATTCGCCCGAACGTGCGCGCGACATGGTGGCCCGCATCGGCGAGCGCGAAGAGGACGTCACCGTCTGGGTGCGTGCCGCCGCCGCCGATGGCCGCCTGAAGACGACCGATCCGGCCTTCGCCTCGCAGCAGCTGCACGGCATCGTGAAGGCATTCGCCTTCTGGCCGCAGGTCGCGATGGGCCAGCCGCCGCTCGACGACGCGCAGCAGTGCCAGATTGCCGAGTCGTCGGCCGATCTTTTCCTCGCGCGCTACGCGTGAGCGCCTGACCGCGCGCGGCCCCGGCGCGCAACGGTTCTTCTGGCATAGACTCTTGCCTTTCAGGATCGCAGGCTGACTGAGAGGACACGTTCATGCCATTCATGCTGCTCATCGCCGAGCCGCGCGGCCAGCGCGACACGCGCACGCCATCCGAAGGCGAGGCGCTTTACGCGCGCATGGTCGCGTTCGCCGACGAACTCGCCGCCGAAGGCAAGCTGATCGACGCGCACGCGCTCACCGCCGACACCCGCGGCGCGCGCGTGCAGGTGCGCGAAGGCCGCACGAGCATCGTCGACGGCCCGTTCGCCGAGGCGAAGGAGATGATCGGCGGCTTTTTCCTCGTCGATTGCGCCACGCGCGACGAGGCGCTCGCCATTGCGCAGCGCTGTCCCGCGGCGCAATGGGCGAGCGTCGAAGTGCGGGAGACCGGTCCGTGTTTCCGCTGAAGCCGCGCTACTCCTGGTAGTTTCCCCAGGCACGTAAAAAATTCGCTGTCCGTTGTCGATTTCCGTGCGCCCCACGCGTCGTGTTCATGAGCGCACCCAAGGGTGCCGCTTGCTTCGAACGACCCCGAACGTCACATTCAGGAGAAGACAATGCGATTCATGATCATGGTGCGCGCCAACGCGCTGACCGAAGCGGGCGAGCCGCCCGACGACGTGGAAGTATTCGCCGAGATGGCCCGCTATCACGAGGAACTGGCGAAGGCCGGCGTGCTGCTCGACGCCTCGGGTCTGCAGCCCAGCTCGCGCGGCTTTCGCGTGCACTACACGAATGGCAAGCCCACGATCCTCGACGGCCCGTTTGCCGAAACGAAGGAGCTGATCGCCGGCTATACGCTGATCCAGGTCCGCTCGCGCGACGAAGCGCTCGAATGGGCGCGCCGCTTCCCGTCGCCCTTCGGCAAGCACGCCGAAGGCGAGGTCGAAGTGCGCCAACTCTATGAACTCGACGAACTTCCGCAGTGCGAGGGCGTCGAGAGCTTTCGCCAGCTCCAGGAAGAGCGTAAGGCATCCTGAACATTGACCCGATCACACGAGGCTTCAATCATGCATAAGCACATCTTCGTCAATCTGGGCGTGCGCGACCTCAAGCGCTCGATGGACTTCTTCGGCCAGCTCGGTTTCAGGTTCGACCCGAAATTCACCAATGACCAGGCCGCCTGCATGGTGCTGGGCGAGAACATGTACGCCATGCTGCTCACTCTCGATTTCATGCGCGGCTTCACCGACAAGGCGCTCGTGGACGCCCGCGAAAGCACCGAGGTGCTGACCTGCCTCTCGTGCGTGTCGCGCGAGGAAGTGGACGGGCTCGTCGAGAAGGCGCTCGCGGCGGGCGGCAGCTCGAAGCGCCCGCCGATGGAGTGCGGCACCGACATGTACGGCCGCAGCTTCGAAGACCCCGACGGCCACATCTGGGAACTGATGTACATGTCGCCGGCGGCGGTCGAAAAGGGCGCGCACGGCTCGTGACGCAAGCGCGCGATCCTCACGACCCATTCACGGCGACGCGCCGCACGGTCGAGGCCGTGTGGCGCATCGAGTCGGCGAAGGTGATCGCCCACGCCGCGCGCATCGTGCGCGACGTGGGCGTGGCCGAGGAAATCGCGCAGGACGCGTTCGTCGCCGCGCTGGAAAGCTGGCCCGCGAGCGGCATTCCCGAGAACCCCGGAGCGTGGCTCATGACCGCCGCGAAACATCGCGCGCTCGACCGGCTGCGTCGCGCGGCCTCGCATGCGCGTGCGCACGAGGCGCTGGGCGCCGACCTCGAGGCGCTCGAAGCGCACTTCGCGCCCGACTTCGTGGAGGCGCTCGACGCCGCGCGCGAGGACGAGATCGGCGACGATTTGCTGCGGCTCGTGTTCGTGGCGTGCCATCCCGTGCTGCCGAAGGAGGGACGCGCCGCGCTCACGCTGCGTCTGCTCGGCGGCCTCACCACGGCCGAGATCGCGCGCGCGTTCCTCGTGCCCGAGGCAACCGTCGCGCAGCGCATCGTGAGGGCCAAGCGCACGCTCGCGGCCGCGAAGGTCCCGTTCGAAGTGCCGCGCCTGGCCGACCTCGAGCCGCGACTTGCTTCGGTGTTCGAAGTGATTTACCTGATCTTCAACGAGGGTTACGCGGCCACGGCGGGCCCGGACTGGACCCGGCCCGCGCTGTGCGAAGAAGCGCTGCGGCTCGGCCGCATGCTGGCGGAACTCGTGCCGCTCGAGGGCGAGGCGCACGGCCTCGTCGCGTTGATGGAACTGCAGGCTTCGCGCCTGCCCGCGCGCGTGGACCGGGCCGGGCGCGCCGTGCTGCTCGCCGACCAGGACCGCAGCCGTTGGGACGCGCTCCTGATCCGGCGCGGGTTTGCCGCGATCGCGCGCGGTGCGGCCTGCGCGGGCTCGCCAGGACCGTACGCGCTGCAGGCGGCGCTGGCGGCTTGCCATGCGCGCGCACCGAGCGCGGCGGCGACCGACTGGGCGCAGATCGTCTCGATCTACGACGCGCTGCTCGAACTCGATGCTTCGCCCGTCGTGCGCCTGAATCGCGCCGTGGCGGTGGGCATGGCGCAGGGGCCGCAAGCGGCGCTCGAGCTCGTCGATGCACTGTGCGCGGAACCCGCGCTGCGCCACTATCCGTGGCTGCCGGCCGCGCGCGGCGATCTGCTCGAAAAGCTGGCGCGCCATGCCGAAGCGCGCGCGGAATTCGAGCGCGCGGCCGCGCTCACGCAAAACGCGCGCGACCGCGAAGTGCTGCTGGCGCGGGCGCAATCGTGCGCGCCGCGCGCTTGAGGGCGCCGTCGCCGGAAGGGTCACGCTTGCGCTTCTGAAATATCGGGGCACAACGCTTGCTACCTGTGCGCGCGAACCCACTCACTTTGCGCGGCCCGGCGCGCAGGCTTCGATGATTTCAAAAACGTCGATTCTGGCGGTTTCGTGCTCGGCCTTGCTGGGCACGGCGTGTGTGCATCTCGGTCCGACGCGCTTGCGTGCCGATCAGGTCGACTACGCAAGAGCGCTGGGCGATGCAAAAAAGCGCGGCATACTCGCCGCGGTGATCGGGTTGCGTTACGGCGACGCGCCCGCCTTTCTCTCGGTGAGTTCGATCATCGCCGCGTACCAATTCGATTCGACGGCGGGCGCCACAGGCAATCTCGGTTCGGGCGCGCAACCGAACTATGCGCTGGCGACCGGTAATATCTCCTGGTCGAATCGCCCGACTTTCACGTTCACGCCGACCACGGGCGAAGCGTTCGCCTCCGCGTACATCCGGCCGCTCGCGCCGGAACTCATGATGCCGCTCGCCGAAGGCGGCATGCCGGTCGATCTGCTGCTGCGTATCGGCGCGCAATCGATCGGCGGGTTGCAGAACGGCAGCGCGCTGGGCGGAGAGGGCAGCGCGGGCTCGGCGGGCTTCTTCCAGTTGCTGCAGGCGCTGCGGCGCCTGCAGCTGGCCGGCGAGCTGAACGTGGAGTCGCGCAGCGAGAACGGCAAGAACACGGTGTATCTCGCGCTCGGCGCGACGAACAGCGCGCAGTCGCCGCAAGTTTCGGCGGACCTGGCGCGCGTGCGCGAACTGCTCCATCTCGCGGCGGACACGCGTACTTACGAGGTCGTCTATGGGCCTTCGGCGCAGGGCGGCAATCGCATTCCGATGGTGACGCGCTCGGTGCTCGGCATCCTCACGAATATCGGCGCGCAGATCCAGGTGCCGGACGCCCAGGTGCAGAGCGGCGCGACCAAACCGACCGTCGGGCTGATCGGGGGCGAAACGCGGCCGATCATCATCGTGCACCAGGGGCCGAAGGCGCCCGCGGACGCCTATGTTGCGATCGAGTACGAGGGGACGGCGTATTGGGTCGATCGTGCCGACTTCGACTCGAAATACGCGTTCACGGTCCTGCAGAACCTCATGGCGCTCGCCGAGGCCGAAACGAGCAGCAAGGCGCCGGTCGTGACGATTCCCGCGAACTAGGCGTGAGCGGCGTCGCTACGCGAAGCGCTTGCGCGCGAACATGGCGAGGTCGATGCGGCTTTCGCCTTGCGTGATGCGCTCGGCGAGCGCCTCGCCGATCGCGCTGGCGAACTTGAACCCATGCCCGGAAAAGCCGGTCGCGACGTGCACGTTCGGGCAGGTGGGCACGCGGTCGATGATGAAATGCTCGTCCGGCGTCATGTCGTATTCGCATGCGCGGCCTGCGCGCAGCTTGCCCGCGCCCGGTAAGTAGCGTTCCAGGAAGGCTTGCAGATCGCCGAAATCGCTCGGCTCGGCGCCGAATGGCGCGAGCGGTGCGTCCGCCGCGACGGGCACACCGGTGTCGTGACGGCCCAGCTTCAGGCCGCTGCCGTCGAGATCGGGAAACCCGTAATAGCCGCCCACTTCCGAGGCGACGAAAAAGCCCGGGAAGCGCTCCGGCGCAAAGAGGCCGGGCTCGCCCTCGAACCACGCGAACCCCTTGCGCACGCGCGTGACTGGCACCTCGACGCCCAGCGGCGCGAGCAGATCGCGCGTCGATTTGCCGGCGCACACGATCAGGTCGCGCGCGGTGAACTTTTCGTTCCGGTCGGTCCAGACGTTGACGCTTTCCCGCCCGTGACACTCGATGCGCGTGACGCGCGTATTCGTGCCCAGCGTGGCGCCGAGCGCGGTCGCGAGCTGGCGGTAGGCGCTGATCGCGCGTTCGCAATAGAGCACCCCCGCGCCCGGTTCGAAGTTCGCGATCTGCTCGGGCCGCAACCGCCACGCGGGCCAGCGTTTGCCGGCCGTGGCGGCGTCGAGCGTTTCGAGCGGGATGCCGTGGCTGGCGGCGCTCGCCTGCACTTCGCGCATGAACACGTCGTCGGGCGAGCCGATATTGACGACGCCCGTGCGCACGAAGAGGGTGGTCTGCGTTTGCTGCTCGAGGTCCTCCCAAAGCTGCTGGGCACGCAAGACGAGCGGCACATAGGCAGCGCCTTCGCCATAGGCGTGGCGAATGAGGCGCGTCGCGCCGTGATGCGCACCCTGATCGTGAGGCGGATCGCCGGCGTCGAGCAGCAGTACCTTGTTGCCGAGGCGGCTCAGATAATAGCCGGCCGCCATGCCCATCGAACCTGCACCGACGATGAGCGTGTCGAAATGTCGATTGCTTGCGTTTGTGTCCTGCATGTAGTGCCCCGTGCGCGCCGCGGCGCGCGAACGTGTGTGGGCCGCGGCCCCGCAGAGCGGGACGGGCGCGCCGTAAAGGGCATTCATTGTCGGCGCTTCGCCCGCACCTGTCGAGCGAGGCGGGGAGCGCGCAGGGTCAGGCCCGCGCGCGCCGCTTGCGCGGCCCCGTGGACATGCGCGTGACGAGCTCCGGCGGCGGCCCGAGCACCATGGGCGGCTGCCGGTCCGGTTCGTCGATCAGCCGGATCAGGCTGCGGATCGACAGCTCGGCCACGGCCTCGGTCTGGATCGCGACCGTGGTGAGGGCGGGGCGCATCTGATGGGCGAGCTGAATGTCGGTGATGCCGATCACCGACACGTCGTCGGGCACGGCGCGGCCCATGCTGACCAGCGCCTGAATCGCGCCGATCGCGAGCAGGTCGTTGGTCGCGAAGATCGCGCTCACGCGCGGGTGTTGCGCGAGCAATTGCTGGCAGGCCGCGTAGCCGGAGTCGATCGAGTCGCGCACCTGCATCTGCGCCACGTCCGTGGGATCTACGCCGCCTTCGCGCAAGGCCATTCGGAATCCTTCCGAACGCGCATCCTGCAGGCCGCCGCAGCCGTCGCCGATCAGCATGGCGATATTTCGGTGTCCCAATTCAAGCAGATGGTGCGCCGCGAGCGCGCCCGCGCGCGCGAAGTCCACGGCCACGCACGGCAGCACGGGCGGATTCTCGGGGTGCTCCCACATCGCCAGCAGAATGGGGCCGTTGTGCATGGCCGAGATGCACAGTTCGTTCATGGCGATGTCGGTGTTCATCACGAGCACGCCGTCCGCGAAGGTGCCCGCGATCTGGTTCAGGTAGGCGCGGCCGATTTGCGCGTCGTCGTCGGTGTTGCAGACCATCAGGAAGTGGCCCGCCTTGCGCGCGGCGCGCTCGGCCGCGAGCACGAACTCGGGATAGAACGGGTTGGAGATGTTCGAGAGCATGAGCGCGAGCGTGGACGAGCGCCCCTGCGCCAGCGCGCGCGCATTGAGGTTGGGCCGGTAGCCCAGCTCGGCGATGGCCTGCAGCACACGCTCGGCCGTCTCGGGACGAACCTTCTCGCGATTGCGCAGCACGTTCGAAACGGTAGCCGCCGTGACGCGTGCGCGCCGCGCGACTTCTGACAAGGTGACCATGTCGGACCTTTCCCACATTCAGGGAAGATGATTCAGATGTTGCAATGCTGCGGCCGGGTTTGCTACTTTTCTCCCACAACATCAACGGAGACAACGAATGCGCGATTATGCCGGATTCGAATTTAAGCGGTTAAATTCCCGCTGCGCAAGGGCTACGGGACGTTTTCTGCGTAAAAATTTAAGCGCTTAAATTTCGAGGCGAGAACATGGCGACGATACAGCTCTCGGGCGTCGGCAA
The DNA here is from genome assembly GCF_040965595.1 of Paraburkholderia sp. EG287B. Taxonomy (NCBI): domain Bacteria; kingdom Pseudomonadati; phylum Pseudomonadota; class Betaproteobacteria; order Burkholderiales; family Burkholderiaceae; genus Paraburkholderia; species Paraburkholderia sp. EG287B. The sequence continues at coordinate 181,256 of NZ_JBFRCG010000015.1, read as the reverse complement.
GCGCTACGGCGATCATCCGCCGGTGGTGCGGCGGGTCGATCTCGACATCGGGCTTCACGAGTTTTGCGTGTTCCTCGGGCCTTCCGGCTGCGGCAAGTCCACGCTGCTGCGCATGATCGCGGGTCTCGAGGAATTGAGCGAAGGCGAACTGCGCATCGGGTCGCGCGTGGTGACGGACGTGCCCGCCGCCGAACGCGGCGTGGCGATGGTGTTCCAGAGCTACGCGCTCTTTCCGCACATGACGGTGTTCGACAACATCGCGTTCGGCCTGAAGATCGCCAAGGTGCCGAAAGCCGAGATCGAGCGGCGCGTGCGCGATGCCGCGCGCAGCCTGCAACTGGAGGCGCTGCTCGACCGTCACCCCAAGGCGTTGTCGGGCGGGCAACGGCAGCGCGTCGCCATCGGCCGCGCCATCGTGCGCGAACCGGGCGTGTTCCTGTTCGACGAGCCGCTTTCCAATCTCGACGCCGCGCTGCGCAGCCATACGCGCATCGAGATCGCGCGCCTGCACCAGCGCTTCACGGATGCGAGCGTCGTGTATGTCACGCACGACCAGGTCGAGGCGATGACGCTCGCCGACCGCATCGTGCTGCTGCACGCGGGCGCCGACATGGAGCGCCACGGCAGCGTGGCGCAAAGCGGCGCGCCGCTCGATCTCTATCACCATCCGAAGTCGCGCTTCGTGGCCGGGTTCATCGGCTCGCCGCGCATGAACTTCATCGACGCGACTGTCGACTCCGTCGATGAAGAGGGCGTGCGCGTCACGCTCGAAGGCGGGCAGACGCTGCTCGCCTGCGTGGACGGCCGCGCCTTGCAACGTGGCCAACCGGTCACGCTGGGCGTGCGGCCCGAACATCTGCGGCTGACTGGCGACGATCAATCGATTGCGTGCGCAACGGTGCTGGCCGAGCGCCTGGGCGAACATAGTTATCTGCATGCGGATCATGCGGCGGGTACGCTCGTGGCGAAGGCGCCGGGAGATTCGCTCATTGGCGTGGGCGAACGCATCCGCGTGCATGTGCCGCCGCAGGCGTGCCATCTGTTCGACGCGGAAGGCGCGGCGTTGCGCCGGCTCGCGGCAGCGCACGCGCCGGCACTGGCCTGATTTCGTTATACCCCGCCGGTAGAGCGGGTCACCAGGTCTGGCGGCGCGAGTGCCGTCAGTCGACAAAGGCAGTCCAACAGCATGTTGGATGGATCGACACAGGAGACAACAGATGTTTTCCAACCGCTTGAAAACGTTCGGTTCGCTGGCCCGCGCCTCGGCCGCCGTTGCGATCGTGGCGGCGACGGCACTCACGAGCATGGCCGCCGACGCCGGGACGCTGACCGTCAACGTCTCGGCGCGCGCCAACCAGCGCTCGACATGGCAAGACGCCTTCGACCAGTTCAAGAAAGCCAATCCCGACGTCGACCTCAAGGTCTCCTATATCACCGAGGAGGCCTACAAGGTGCAGATGGGCGGCTGGCTCGCGACCGATCCGCCCGATGTGGTGTCGTGGCACGATGGCGAGCGCATGGCCTATTACGCCGAGCGCGGCCTGCTGGAAGACCTCTCCCCGGACTGGGCCAAAAACGGCTGGAACGAGCAGTACGCGTCGGTGAAGAGTGCGTCCACCTGGAACGGCAAGCAGTACGCCGCGCCGCTGGGCTATGACGCCTATGGCTTCTTCTATCGCAAGGACCTGTTCGCCAAGGCCGGCATCAAGTCCGAGCCGAAGACCTTCGACGAGTTGCTCGAAAGCTGCAAGAAGCTCAACGCCATCGGCGTGCAGCCCATTGCCGTGGCCGCGCGCGACAGCTGGACGCTCGCTGCCTGGTTCGACTATCTGGACCTGCGCATCAACGGCAACGAGTTCCACCAGAAGCTGATGGCCGGTCAGATTCCCTATACCGATCCGCGCGTGAAGAAGGTCTACACGACGTGGAAGACGCTGATGGACAACCATTGCTTCATGGAAAACGCGCTGTCCTACGACGTGGATTCGATCGCGCCGGTGCTCGTGAACGGCAAGGCGGCGATGATGCTGATGGGCACGTTCTTCTCGGCCAGCTTCCCGGCGAACATGAAGCAGGACGTGGGCTTCTTCCGCTTCCCGATCATCGACGCCAACGTGCCGACGGCCGAAGACGGTCCCGTGAACGTGCTGCTCATTCCGGCGAAGGCGAAGAACAAGGCCGACGCGCGCCGGTTGCTTGCCTTCATGGAAACGCCCGCGATCAACGCCGAACTCGCGCATGGCTGGGGCCAGCTGCCTTCGAACAACAAGGCCGCCGAGCCTGACGATCCCATCTCCAAGGTGGGCTTCCAGACGCTCGCGAGCACGAGCGGCGGTATTGCGCAGTTCTACGACCGCGACATGCAGAAGGAAATGGCCGACGAAGGCATGAAGGCCATGCAGCAGTTCTACAGCGACCCGTCTCAGCTCGATACGCTGCTCGCGCGCCTCGAAACGACGCGCCAGCGCATCTACCACAAGTAAAGCCGCGGTGCGGCCGGCGCATTGCGCCGCCGGCCGCACCTTCTTCGATCACCGGCGAGACTTCACCATGTCCGATACCTTGGCGCGCCCCATCGGGGCGGCGCGGCCACGTCGCGTCTCTACTGTGCGGCGGCAGCAGAATCGTGCCGCGCTGTTTTTCCTGCTGCCGGGCTGCGCGCTCTTCACGCTGTGCGTGGTCTACCCGATCATCAGCAGCATCACGCTCAGCTTCTATAACTGGGACGGCATGACCGCGAAGACATTCGTCGGCCTCGCCAATTACGTCGAACTGTTCCAGACCGACACGTTCTATACCGCGCTCAAGAACAATCTGCTGTGGCTCGTGTTCTTCCTGCTCGCGCCGCCGCTCGGTCTCGTGTTCGCGCTTTATCTGAACCAGCACGTGCGCGGCATTCGCGCGGTGAAGTCGCTGTTCTTCGCGCCGTTCGTGATCTCAGGCGTAGTGGTCGGTCTCGTGTTTTCGTGGTTCTACGATCCGACCTTCGGTCTACTGAAGATGATCGTCGGGCACGGCATCCCCGTGCTGGGCGACCCGAAGCTCGTGACGTTCGGCATCATCTTCGCCGCGCTCTGGCCGCAAACGCCGTTCTGCATGATCCTGTATCTCACGGGCCTCACGGGCATCAACCCCGAGATCGTGGAAGCCGCGCGCATGGAAGGCGCGAAGGGCTGGCGGCTCTTCTGGCACGTGGTGCTCCCGCAGCTGCGCCCGGCCACGTTCATGGCTATCGTGCTCACGGTGATCGGCGCGCTGCGCAGCTTCGACCTGATCGCCGTGATGAGCGGCGGCGGCCCGTTCGATAGCTCCACCGTGCTCGCGTACTTCATGTACGACCAGGCGATCAAGTATTACCGCGAAGGCTATTCGGCGGCGATTGCCGTCGTGCTGTTCGCCATCATGCTCGTTTATATCGTGTTCCATTTGCGCCGCATGCTGCGCGAAGAACGCTGAATTTCCCGTCGGAGTCGCTGCCCATGTATCCGCTTCCCGTCGATCGCTGGAAACCCGCGAATCGCGCGCTCTACAAGATCTCGTTGCCCATTGCGCTCGTCATCTGGCTGCTGCCCATGCTCGCCGTGCTCGTCACGTCGATACGCTCTACCGAGGAATTGCAGCAGGGCGACTACTGGGGCTGGCCGAAGCACTTCGCGCTGCTGGAAAACTACGGCGCGGCGCTCACGCAAACGCCCATGCTCCATTACTTCGCGAACAGCGTGCTGATCACGGTGCCTTCGGTGATCGGCGCTATCGCGCTGGCTTCGATGGCGGGCTTCGCGCTCTCCACGTATCGGTTTCGCGGCAACACGGCGGTGCTGTTCGCCTTCGTCGCCGGGAACTTCGTGCCGATCCAGATTCTCATGATCCCGGTGCGCGACATGGCGCTGCGCGTGGGACTCTACAACACCGTGTGGGCGCTCATCATCTTTCACGTGTCGTTCCAGACCGGATTCTGCACGCTGTTCCTGCGCAATTTCATCAAGCAGCTGCCGTTCGAGTTGATCGAGGCCGCGCGCGTGGAAGGCGCGAGCGAATGGGCCATTTACTGGCGCATCGTCATGCCGCTCGTGCGGCCGGCGCTCGCCGCGCTCGGCATTCTCGTCTTCACGTTCGTATGGAACGACTACTTCTGGGCGCTGTGTCTCACCCAGGGCGACGACGCCGCGCCGATCACGGTGGGCGTGGCCGCGCTCAAGGGGCAGTGGACCACGGCGTGGAATCTCGTGGCGGCGGGTTCGGTGCTAGCGGCGCTGCCTTCGGTGCTGATGTTCTTCGCCATGCAGAAACACTTTGTCGCGGGGCTTACCTTCGGCGCGAGCAAGGGCTGATCGAGCCCGGCCGCAGCCGAAGGCCCTTTTTCATCTCATTCGTATTACTGACGTTATTCCGAGGCGGATTGTCACTCATGCAAATCGGTGTCTGCTACTACCCCGAACAATGGCCGCAAACGATGTGGGCCGACGACGCGCGCCGCATGGCCGAACTCGGCATTACCCACGTGCGTATTGGCGAATTCGCCTGGAGCCGCATGGAGCCGCGCGCCGGCGTGTATGAATGGGCATGGCTCGACGACGCGATCGAAACGCTCGCGGCTCGCGGCCTGAAGATGGTGCTCGGCACGCCCACGGCCTCGCCGCCGAAGTGGCTCGTCGACGCGACGCCCGACATGCTCCCCGTGCGCGCCGACGGCACGCCCTGGAACTACGGCTCGCGCCGCCACTACGACATTGCGAGCGAGGCTTATCGCGCCCATTGCGTGCGCATTACGGAGGCGATGGCGCAGCGCTATGGCGCGCATCCGGCCGTGGTCGCATGGCAGACCGACAACGAACTGGGCTGCCACGACACCGTGCCGAGCTGGTCGAGTGCTGCGCAGCGCCGCTTCCAGACGTGGCTCGCGAAGCGCTACTCCACGATCGAGGCGCTCAACGAGGCATGGGGCAACGTGTTCTGGAGCATGGAGTACCCGTCGTTCGAAGCAGTGGGGCTGCCCGTGCGCACGCCGACCGACGCCAATCCGGCACATCATCTGGACTTTCGCCGCTACATGTCGGATGAAGTCGCGAGCTTTCACCGCGAGCAGGCGGACGTGCTGCGCCGCCACGCGCCGAACGCCGACGTGCTGCACAACTTCATGGGCTTCTTCACGACCTTCGACCACTACCGGTTCGCAGCGGACGAGGCCATCGACGTGGCGACGTGGGACAGCTATCCGATCGCACGCACCGAAGTGATCGGCTTGCCGGAAGCGCAAAAGGCGCGCTACGCACGCACCGCGCACCCGGACGTCTCGTCGTTCGATCACGACCGTTACCGCACGATCGGTGGCGGACGTTTCTGGGTGATGGAGCAGCAGGCGGGGCCGGTGAACTGGGCGCCATGGAACCCGGTGCCCGCGCCGGGCATGGTGCGGCTGTGGGCCTACGAAGCGTTCGCGCACGGCGCGGAACTCGTGTCGTACTTCCGCTGGCGGCAGTGCCCGTATGCGCAGGAGCAGATGCATTCGGGCCTCAATCTGCCGAATAACGAGCTGTCTCCCGGTGGCCGCGAGGTCGAGCAGGCCGCGCGCGAGATCGCGGCGAGCGACGTGTTGCGCACGCTCGCGCCGGCGGGACGCGCGCAGGTGGCGCTGGTGTTCGACTACGAAACGCAGTGGATGTTCGAGATCCAGCGCCACGGCGCGAGCTTCGACTATCAGACGCTCGCGTTCGACTACTACAGCGCGCTGCGCGAACTGGGCCTCGATGTCGAGATCGTTTCGCGCCATGCGGATCTTTCGGCTTACCGGCTCGTGGTGGTGCCGTCGCTGGCCGTGATCGACGACGCCTTCGTCGACCAGATCGAGCGCAGCGACGGGCTCTGGGTGTTCGGGCCGCGCAGCGGCTCGAAGACCGCGCACTTCGCCATTCCCGGCGACCTGCCGCCCGGCGCGTTGCAACGCGTGCTGCCGTTGCAGGTGCTCGAGGCGGAATCGCTGCGGCCCACGCTCGCGCCTGCGGTCACGCTAGCCGGCGAGCAGGGCGAAGCATTGCATTGGCGCGATCACGTGCGCGCCAACGGCGCCACGCGTATTCAGGCGCAATTCGAAGACGGCTGGCCAGCGTTGCTCTCGCATGGCCGCGTGCGTTACGCCGCAGCGTGGTTTGCGCGCGAACTGCACCTCGCCATGCTCGAAGAAGCCGCGCGCGGCGCGGGCCTCGCAACGCAGCGCTTGCCCGAAGGCTTGCGCGTGAGCCGACGCGGCGGATTGTGCTTCGCCTTCAACTTTGGCGAGCAACGTGTTCAGGCGCCGGCCCCCGACGGGGCGCAGTTCGTGCTGGGCGCGCGCGAGCTTGCGCGAGGTGACGTGTGCGCGTGGCGCGAAACTCGCTGAGTCGCAGCTAGCCCGAGCGCGTGTTCCGCGTCGCGTCGCGTCGCGTCACTTCACGCGCGCGCCGCGGAACACTTGCGCGCATCAGAACAGATGCCGGATGCCGATGCTCGCGCCGACGGTCGAGCCGGAGACTTCAAAGAGCGCGTTGTTGATCGACAAGCCCGTGTCCATGCGTCCGTGATTGTTCACATAGCCGACCTGGCCATAGAGCGTCGTGCGCTTGGAGAGGAAGAACTGCACGCCGCTCGACGCCAGCAGCGAGTGGTTGGTGCCGTCGTTGCCGTCGCGGGTGTACCAGACGCCCGCGTCGACGTCGAGGTAGGGCGTGATCATATAGCTGAGTCCGCCGGAGTAGACGCTGTTGTCGAACGACTGCGCAACCTTGTAAAGCGCATACGAAGCGTAGACCGTGAGCGAGTTCGGGAAGCGATAGCTCGCGCCGATCGTGCGGCCCACGAACTCGATGGTGCTCGGCACCGGCGTGGTGGCCGCGCTGCCTCCGGCGTTGCCGCTATACAGCGCGCCCGTGATCGTGAAGCCTGCGATGTGGTAGCGCAGGCTCGCCGAATACTGGCGTCCCGCCTGGAAGTTGCCCGCTGCGCCGCCCATGGCGAACATGCCCATCGCCTGAATGCCGGCGATTTCCGGAGACGTATACGTAATCGCGTTGCTGTTGAAGAGGCCGGTCACGTAGACGTTGTTCACGTAGCTCACGAGACCGCTGCCGAAATACGACATGCCGCGCGGGTCCGTCTGGTAGAGCGACAGGAAGAACGGTGAGTACTGCAGACCAGCCTTGACCGTACCGTAGGGGCTTTCCATGCCGATCCACGCCTGACGCCCGAAGAAGTTGCCGTTGGAATTGCCGAACTGGCCGTTCGCGACGCTAATGCCGCTTTCGAGCGCGAATACCGCCCGCATCCCGCCGCCCAGGTCCTCGGCGCCGCGCATGCCGAAGTTCGAGCCGGACATGCCGCTGTCCGTGAAGGAGAACTGATGACCGGCGTTCTGGCCCGTCTGCGTGTTCAGCGTATGGCTCGTGTAAAGAATCGAGCCGTCGACGATGCCATACAGGGTGACGCTGCTCTGTGCGCTTGCGACACCTACTGTGCCCATCAAACCGGCCGCCGCAAGGCAGCGGACCAGCCATTTCATGCCGAGGTTGTCGCGTTGTAACATTTCGTCATCCTTAGTGTTATTTATGGATTGAAATTGATATGACAGGGTGCTGCGCACGCTTCAGGCCATGCTCCAGGCAAAACCGCGGATAAAGCTTCAGGCGAAAGGGGACCGCGGTTCCTCGCGGAACCACACGAATCGGAATGCTGGGAGTGCTGCTCGGAGTACTACGCGCAGGACTGTGCGCGGTCCTGCGGTCTGGCGCGGCGGCCGGGGTCCTCTCGCGTGCGCAGGAACAGCGTGGACGAGCGCGTGGTCATCGTGGGCTTGCGGCTAGGCATGAGCCGGATTGAATGCGCGTTCACCGATCGCTTCTCCCCTGACGAGAGGTGTGCAACGTTGACGGAATGCTACGTTCGATGGGGGCTATTTTTGTACGACCGTGCGGAATCTGTCACCCTGGGAGAAACGATCACATTTGCACATCAATTTGTTGCACCCGGTGCATGAATCGACACACGGGCGTCTGACTCACCCCGCCGGATTCTCCTCGTCCTGCGCCGGCGGCGTGCTCCCCGCGGGCGCGCCGAGAATGCTGACCTGGAATACCGGCGTGCCTGCGAGCGATTCGAGGCCCGGGTCTTCGGGGTAGGCGAGCAGCAACGGGAAAATGACCGAGCCGCCAATCACGGCGCGGCGGCTGTTGTCGGCGGGGCGCAGGCCCCACACGTCCTGATAGACGAGCGGCACCGTCTTGCCGTCGCGCTCCGTGTTACCCAGGTAGAGCATCACGTGACCGCCTATATAGATCAGCGTGCGCATCGGCGCCCCGTGCTGCACGAGCCAGTCAAGGCGCTGCGCGGGCGTGGACGCCGAAAGATCGGTCATCGCCCCGGCGTTCATCTGCGTGGACGAATGGCGCGGCAGCCACACGCCGAACGCCGCGAAAATGCTCTGCAGTTCAGCCGAGCAGTCGTTGTCGAAGTTCGTGTTGCCCCAGCCGTAGGGGCGCCCGATCAGCGCCTTCATCAACTGCGCGAGATGGCGCGGCGTGGCCGCGAGCGGCGCGGGCGCGATCGCGTTGCCATCGAGCGCCGCCGTGCGGATCGCCGCGCGGCCGTCTACGTCGCGGGCGGGCACGAGCACTTCGCCCGGCTTCGCGCCGGAAGCAGGCCGCAGCGGCAGCAGCGTGCCGGCGGGCGCATCGAAGCGGAACACGCCCGCGTCGTCGCGCAGCGCGGCGGACGCCGCGACCACGACGCCGAGCGACTGGTGCGCCGCCGCGCGCCACGTCGACACGAAGCTTTCATCGACGCTCGCCACGCCGTCGCTGCGCACCCAGCCCTGCACGTCCGGCGTCTGCACGTAGCGCCAGGCGCCGTCGGTGCTCGTGCCGAGCACGTAGAGCGGCGTGCCCGGCCGCACGGCGCTCACCTGCAGGTTGTCGAAGGGATAGCCTTCGCCTGCTATGCGATGTGAATAGAACGACGGGTCGATGGTGGGCAGTTCGCGCACGTACAGCGCCGTCGTGGCGATGGCGCGACGCGTGGCGTCGAAGCCGCTGGCCTGCTCGAACTGGTTGACGTTGGCGTTGCGCTCGATGGCGTCGATCCACGCCTTCGTGTGCGGCCGGAAATTCATGCCGTAGCCAATGCGGCGCGCCTCCTTGCCGGTGTTGTCGAAGTACGCGAGGCGGCGCGTCTGCAGCGCGGCGATGTCGCTGCCGCCGTCGCGATACACGCGCTGCTCGACAAACGCGCGATTCCACGGCGAGGGATCGTTCGGACCTGCACCGAAATAGCGCGCGACGAGCGCATCGAATTGCGCGCGCTGGACGTCGGGCGAAAGGAAGGGCTTGTCGTAAGCGGCGCTGGCCGGATCGATCCAGTGATCGACGTTCTGGTCGTAGTGCTCGATCGGGAAAAGTGTGACCGTATCGGGCGGGAGTGCCTGCGCGGCCTGACTCTGCGAGGCCGGGCCGGTTGCGCATCCCGGCAGCACGCACGCGGCGGCTAGCGCCAGGGCGAAGAAGCGGGCGCGCGGCGCCCGGGCAAAAGCGGAAAGGCGAAACGAAGAATCGAGGGCGGAGCGCATGGGCGAGCGGGCGGTTCGACAACCCGTGGATGATACAGGACGCGCCGCGCCCGCCGCCCTCGCCGATGCCCGAAAATCAAACGATCACTGCTCGATCTGCCGGTTCCAGCGCGAATCCCACTGCGCGCGGTGCTCGTTGATCACATCCCAGTCCACCACCGTCACCTTCTTCACGAGCTGGTCGAGATTGCCCAGGCTCTTTTGCATGTCGGCCGGCATGGTGGTGTTCTGGTTGGTCGGAATCTGCTTGCCGGCGGCGGCCGCCTTGTTTTGCGCAGGCGCTGAAAGCAGGAACTGCGCGAGCTTTTGCGCGAGTTGCGGGTCGGGATTGTTCTTCACCACGCACAGGTCCACGAGCAGCAGCACCGCGCCTTCCTTCGGGTTGGCGTAGGCCACGGGCAGGCCCTTGTCCTTCAGGTCGCCCACTGCGGTGGGCGTGAGCGGGAAGATGCCAGCCTCGCCGGTCTGGATCATCTCCGAGAGCTTGGCCGAGTTCGGAATATATTCGACGACGTTCGGGCCCACGGTGCTCGCCCACTTCGTGAAGACCGGTTCGACGTTGCTCTCGCTGCCGCCCATCAGGCGGTTGATGGCAAGAAAGCCGTGCAGCCCGAAGGTGCTGCTCGAAGCCGACTGGAACACCACCTTGCCCTTGTATTTCGGATTGGCGAAATCGAGCCACGAAGTGGGCGGCGCCCAGCCTTTGTCCGCGAACACCTTCGTGTTGTAGCCGATGCCGGTCATGCCGAGCTGCACGCCCGCGCCCACGTCGCCTTTCACGCGTGCGAACGGATACAGTTCCTTGAGCACCGGGGAATCGTCGAGCTTCTCGCACACGCCCATGCTCACGGCGCGCGCCATCACGCCGTCGTCGAGAAAGGCGACATGCATCTGCGGGCTGTTGCGGTTGGCGAGGAGCTTCGCGAGCACGTCGGAGGAGGTGCCCGGCACGACCACCACCTTCACGTTGTTGGCCTTCTCGAAGTCGGGCAGGACCTGGCTCGTGTAGGCCTTCTCCATCGGGCCGCCGTTCATGCCGATGTAGATCGTCTTCGTTTGCGACCAGGCGCCTTGCGAGATGCCCAAGGCAACGAGTGCGGCTAGCGAGGCCAGGGTGCGTGTGAGTTTCATCGAGGGGACTCCTTATTTGATTGGGAGAGCGGCATGAACGGAAGACTGCGCGAAGCGCCCGATTGCGAACGCTTCGATGGGTGTGCTCGTCGTGCCTTCCGTAACGAGTTCGGCAAGGACTTCGCCCACGCCCGGCGCCAGCAGGAAGCCGCCGCCGGAAAAGCCGAAAGCATGCAGGAGGCGCGGCGTGGTGTTGCTGAAACCGATAATCGGGTTGCTGTCCGGCGTTTCACCTTCCACGCCGCTCCACGTGCGGATCAGCAGCGCGTCGCGCAGGCCGGGCACCAGCGCGCAGGCGTCGTGCATGACGGCTCGCGTGGTGGCAGTGGATGGCTGCGCGTATTCGCCGTCGCCGTGGCCGCGTCCGCCGCCGATCACGCAGTTGCCGCGCTCCACCTGGCGCGCGTAGACGCCGCCGCCGTACACGCCCAGGTTGTGCTGGATAAAGCGCGGCAGCGGCTCGGTCACCCACATGTTCGGGTAGATCGGCTTCATCGGCACGGTTTCGCCGAACGCGCCCGCCACCGTATTGGCCCAGGCGCCCGACGAGTTGATCAGCCAGTCGGCGCTGACGCGCTCGTTGCCCGCGCGCATCTGGAAGCGCCGGCCGTCGAAGCTCAGGTCGCCGAGTGCGGTCTGCTCCTGCACGTGCGCGCTCGCGCGCCGCGCCGCCGCCGCGAAGCCGGGCGAGACGAGACGCGGATTCGCCTGGCCGTCGCTCGCGCAGAACGCCCCGCCAATGGCGGCCTTGCCGAGCCACGGGTAGCGGCGCCGAAACGCTTCGCCGCTCATGACCAGCGACTCGACGCCGAAATCGCGCGCCATGGCGGACCATGCGTGGAGCGCCTCGAGATCGCTGTCGCGGCGCGCGAGGCGCAAGTGCCCGGAGACGACGAATTCACCGTCGCTGCCGATCAGCTCGGGCAAGCGGCTCCACACGCGCCGGGCGCGCACCGCAAGCGGCAGTTGCTCGGCGCTGCGGCCGTGGGTGCGCACGCCACCGTAGTTCACGCCGCTCGCCTGCGCGCCGCAAAAGCGCCGCTCGAACAAGCCGACGCTCACGCCCTTGCGTGCGAGCGCGAGCGCCGCCGATGCGCCGACGAGCCCGCCGCCCGCAATCACAACCTGGAAGTGGCGCGTGTCACTCATCATGGGCTTCCTCTTCGATGACCTGCACGCCGTCGTCGAACAGCATTGGTGAAATGGGAATCGGCTTGATGGGCGCCTGGCTGCGCAAGCGGCCCACCTCGTGCAGCGGCTTGCCGGTCTCCGCGCTCAGCAGCGCCATGGCCGATTCGCCGCACATGCGCCCCTGGCAGCGCCCCATGCCGATGCGCGTGAGCGCCTTCAGGCGGTTGACCTCGGTGGCGAAACCGTTGCGGATGCAACTACGCAGCGTGCCCGCGTCGACTTCCTCGCAGCGACAGACGGTCAGATCGTCGGGCCAGCTGGCGGCGCAGTTGGCCGGCGGGGCGAACGCCTGCTCGATGCCCACGCGAAAGCGCGTAATGCGTTCGAGGCGCTTCTCGATCGTTGCCGCATCGGGCAAATCGGCATCGTGCGTTGGCGCTTCGATGTCGATGTCTTCGAGCACCGCGAGTGCGGCGCGGCGGCCCGCGAGTTCGGCAGCATCGGCGCCTGCGATACCCGCGCCGTCGCCGGCCAGATAGACGCCCGGCACGGAACTGCGGCCCGCCGCATCGCGCTCGGGCAGCCAGCAGCGGTTGAGGGCGTCGAAGGCGAAGCGGCAGCCCGCGAGATCGGCGAGCTGGGTTTCGGGCCGCAAGCCGTGGCCGAGGCCGACCGCGTCGCAGGCGATGGCGTGCTCCTTGCCGTCGGCCGCACGCCAGCGGACGTATTGCACGGCCGCACCGCCTTCGATGGCTTCGAGCGAGACGCCATGCTCCATGCGCACGCCATGCGCCCTGAGCCACGCAACGTAATAGACGCCCTTGGCGAAGGTTCCCGGCTGATTGAGCAGCTTCGGCGCGGCGGCGGCCTGGCGCGCGAACGGGCTCGTGTCGAGCACGGCGGCCACGTGCGCCCCGGCTTTCGCATACTGATAAGCGACGAGGTAGAGCAGCGGCCCGGTGCCGGCGAACACGGTGCGCTGACCGATTGCGCAGCCCTGCGCCTTCAGGGCGACCTGCGCGCCGCCGAGTGTATAGGCGCCTGGCAGCGTCCAGCCGGGCAGCGGCACGATGCGGTCGGTGGCGCCGCTCGCGATGATCAGATGCGACCACGGCACGCTCGCTTCGCGGCCCTCGCGCAAGGTGTCGAGCCGGCCCGGCTCGCACGACCAGGCCAGCGTGTCGGGCCGGTAGTCGATCTTCGGGAGCAGTTCGGCCATGGCGCGATGGACCGCATCGGCCTTCTTCGCCTCGAAGCCGTAGAGCGCGATTTTCGTGCGCGAGAAGCCCGCACCGTCGGCGGGCTGACGATAGATCTGGCCGCCCCAGCGCGCGTTTTCGTCGATCACGGTGGGGCGCAATCCCGCGGCCACGAGCGTTTGCGCGGCGCGAATGCCGGCCGGGCCCGCGCCGACGATGACGATGCGATCAGGCCTGGCCGCGCTCATCGCGCACCTCCGTCATAAGATTCGGTCTCCGAAGCGGTGCGCGTCAGCACACGCATGCCTTCGCGCAGCGGCGTGGAGCAGGCGCGCAGGCGCGTGCCGTCTTCGCTGCGCACCCAGCAGTCCTGGCAGGCGCCGATCAGGCAGAAGCCCGCGCGCGGTTCCGTGCTGAACTCGCTGCGGCGCACGTGCCGCTGATGCGTGAGGATCGCGGTGAGCAGCGTATCCCCCGCGAGCGCCTTGACTTCGACGCCGTCCAACACGAAGGAAACGCTCGCGCGCGCGGTTTCGGCAACGCGGACGAACTGGGCAAGAGAAAGCAGCGTGACGGTGCTCATGGAAGGTCGGTGGCGCGGCAGCTGGAATCGAAAGAGGCGGGCGGCGTTCAGTGCTGCCCGATCAGAATGCGGTTGAGCCCGTACACGCGGTCGAGCAGGAACATCGCGCCCGCGGTGATGAAAATGACGAGCGCGGAAACGGAAGCCATCATCGGGTCGATCGACTCGGTCGCGTACATGTACATGCGAACGGGCAGCGTGACGGTTTGCGGCGAGGTCACGAAGATCGACATCGTCAATTCATCGAAGCTGTTGATGAAGGCGAGCAGCCAGCCGCCCGTGATGCCGGGCACGATCATCGGCAGCGTGACGCGGCGGAAGGTGGTCCACGCGTTCGCGCCGAGCGACGCGGCCGCATGCTCGATGCTGCGGTCGAGGCCGCTCACGGAGGCGAGCACGAGCCGCATGACGAACGGCGTGATGATGATCATGTGCGCGAGGATCAGCCACGCGAACGAGCCGGTCGCGCCGATCAGCGCGAAAAAGCGCAGCAGCGCGATGCCCAGCACGAGCCCCGGAATCACGAGCGGCGAAAGCAGCAGCGCGTTGAGAAAGCCGCGGCCCGGAAAGCGCGCGCGGCCGATCGCGAGGCCCGCGGGCAACGCGATCACGAGCGAGAGCGTGGCCGAGGCGAACGCGAGCTTGAGGCTGTTGAAGAACGCGGTGATGAAGTCGGGGTAGTCGAGGATCGCGCGGAACCAGCGCAGCGAGAGGCCGTGCGTGGGGAGCGTCAAGGTTTCGTCGGGCGTGAAGGCCACGAGGATGACGATGACGAGCGGCGCCAGCACGAACAGGATGACGAAGCTATGGAACGTGAGGGCGAGCGGTCCGTTTTTGCGCATGATGTTGTGTCCTGGGGCCTTAGCCCATGCTGCGCGCGTAGCGCCGTTCGAGCACGCGGTAGTAGGTGAGCATCACCACGAGATTGGCGACGAGCAGCAGCACGGCGATGGTCGCGCCGAGCGGCCAGTTCATCGAGCTGAGGAACTGGTCGTACACGGCGGTGGCCGCCACCTTCAGGCGCCGGCCGCCCAGCAGGCCCGGAATCGCAAAGGCGCTCGCCGACAGGCCGAACACCATGAGACTGCCCGAGAGAATGCCGGGCATGAGCTGCGGCAGCACGATACGGCGCAGGGTGGTGACCGGCGAGGCCATCAGCGACAGCGCCGCGTTTTCGGTTTGCGGATCGAGCCTTTGCAGCGCGGTCCACACCGGAATCACCATGAACGGCAGCATCACATGCACGAGCGCGATGACGATGGCGAAGGTCGTGTATTCGAGCTTGAAGGGCCCCGCGCCGAACAGGCCGAAGAACTGGTTCACGAGGCCGTTCATGTTGAGCAGCATGCTCCAGCCGAACGCGCGCACCACCACGGAAACCAGCAGCGGCGCGAGGATCACGAGCAGGAAGAGCGAGCGCCACGGGTCGCGCATGCGCGAGAGGATGTACGCCTCGGGCGTGCCGATCACGACGCACAGCAGCGTGGTGAGTGCGGCAATGCCGAAGGTACGCAGGAAGATCGTGTGAAAGTACGACGAGCCGAGCACTTCTACGTAGTTGTGCAGATCGAACGCGGCGATGGGGCCGCTCATCGGATCGAAGCGGTAGAACGTGAGCACGAAGGTCATGGCGAGCGGCACGAGCACGAGCGCGGCGAACAGCAGCAGCGCGGGCGCGCTCATGAGCCAGAGCGGCACGTAAGCCTGCCAGCCGGCGCGCACCGTGGCGCGCGGGGCAGGCTGAGAAGTGCGCAGCGTACTAGACACGGGCGCCCTCCTGGTGGATGAAGCGGATCGCGTCGCTATGCCAGTCAATGCCCACCTGGTCGCCCTCAGCTAGCGGCTCCTTGCCCTCGTTCTGGCAGCACACGAGCATTTCGCCCGCGCGGCTGTCGAGTCGATAGAGCCACTGGCTGCCGAGGAAGAAGCGGCTCGTCACGCGTCCGGCGAGACGTCCCGAACCGGTTGCGCACAGCTTGAGCTTTTCGGGGCGGATGCACAGCGTGATCGCGTCGCCCACCCCCACCGCGCGGCCGCGTTCGGGGAGTTGCGCCGTCGAGCCCGTTTCCGCGAGGTCGTTGCCGAGATCCACGCGAATCGTGTCGCCCTCGCGCGCGACGATGCGGCCCGCGAGCATGTTGGCCTTGCCGATGAACTGCGAGACGAAGTCGTTCTCGGGCCGCTCATACGCGCGATAAGGCGTATCGACCTGAGTGATGCGGCCGCTTTCCATCACGACCACGCGGTCGCTGATCGAGAGCGCTTCCGACTGGTCGTGCGTGACCATCAGCGTGGTCGTGCCGATCTTGCGCTGAATGGCGCGCAGCTCGAACTGCATGTCTTCGCGCAGCTTGGCGTCGAGGTTGGACATCGGCTCGTCGAGCAGCAGAACGGGCGGCGCGATCACGATGGCGCGCGCGATCGCCACGCGCTGGCGCTGGCCGCCCGACAGCTCGCGCGGAAAGCGCTGCGCGTAGGCGTCGAGGCGCACGAGCGCGAGCGCCTCGCGAATGCGATCCCGACGCTCGGTCTTGTCCACGCCGCGCATTTCGAGGCCGAAGCTCACGTTCTGCTCCACGCTCATGTGCGGAAAGAGCGCATAGCTCTGGAACACGATGCCGAGGCCGCGCCTGTTCGGCGGCATGTGCGTGATGTCGCGCCCGTCGAGCGTGATGCGCCCGCGCGTGGTTTCCACGAAGCCGGCGATCATCTGCAGCGTCGTGGTTTTTCCGCAGCCCGAGGGGCCGAGCAGTGAGACGAACTCGCCTTTCTCCACCGACAAATTGACGCCGGCGACCGCCTGCAGGTCGCCGAACGATTTCGATACATCGGTCAGGGTGAGGAACGACATGGTGTGGCCTTCCAGTGCTTGGGTTGCGCCGGCACCCGCTGAGCGGATCGCGATGCAGGGCGTTGAACCGACTGTAGCTAGCCAAATTTTTGGTCGTCAATTTAAAATTCCATCAAGCGATAGGAATCTGACTTATATTCCGTTTGATGGAATGCGCGTGCGAGTTGGTCTGTTGATCGTTTCACCCGATGAACTTCGGGAAATCCCTGAACGATCTAGCCGCAAGCGCAGCGCCGTTTGGCGGTCCCACCTTTCGGGTAGTGCGCCAATTCGTACGCGCGTCGGCGGAGATTCCGCTGTATGGAATAAATCGAGGTCGATATGAGGTCAATGAACGAGAAAAGTGGAACGCCGGCCGACGACGCGCGCGGCGCGGGCGTGTTGCAGCGCGCCTTCGCGGTGATCCGCGCACTGGGGGCGAGCCAGGCGGAAGGCAGCCGCGTGACCGCGCTCGCGAAGGCCGTGGGCCTGACCCAGGCTACCGTGCATCGGCTGCTGCAGGGGCTGATCGCCGAAGGCGTGGTCGAGCAGGACGAAGGCACGAGGCGCTATCGGCTGAGCGTGGATTTTTTTGCGCTCGCAGCGCAGGCAGGCAATCCCAGCGGCATGCGCACGCTATGCCGGCCCGCGTTGCTGCGCCTGTGCGCAAGCCTTGGCGACACCATCTTCCTGCTCGTGAAGAGCAGCTTCGACGCGGTGTGCCTCGACATGTGCGAAGGTCCGTTTCCGATCCGCTCGTTCACGGGCGATATCGGCGGGCGCGTAGCGCTGGGCGTGGGCCAGGGCAGTCTTGCCATTCTCGCTTTCCAGCCCGAGGCCGAGCGCGAAGAAATCATTCGTTTCAACGTGCCGCGCTTGCGCAGCTACGGCGTGCTGGACGAGGTGTACTTGCGCACGGAGATCGAGCGCGTGCGCAAGCTCGGCTACGCGGGGCGCAACACCGGGGTGCTCGAGGGCATGGCGGGCGTGGCCGTGCCGATTCTCGACCAGACCGGCTGCGCCGTCGGCGCATTGAGCGTGGGCACGCTGGCTGCTCGTCTCACGGAAGACCGGTTGCCGACGATCGTCGAATTGCTCAAGCGGCAGGCCGAAATCATCGGGCCGCAAACGAACCCGTTCGATGTGGCGGTGCGCCGTCCCATGCATGGGCTCACGCGAGCGATGACGACGCAACCTTTGGCTTGAGCGACGACGGGCGAGGATCGATTCAGTCGAACGCATTCCTAACTAAATCTTCTGATCGCGAATCGTTCTCATTGGATGATTGGCGTGCAGACGTTCAGCAGGCGCGCGCATTGCTGCATTGCTGCATTGCGAAATCGAGCAGTATGGTCGGACGAAAATTGACCAGGGGATAACCTGTTCGCATGCGTCTTGGTTTTGGCGTAAACGGTCAGGTGGCTATTCGTAGACTGAAGGCGGTGTACGAAATGGCAGTTCGCCGCCATGGAGCTTTGCAATCCATCGCAGCGCGAGCCGGTGACTCCGGAAACGAAAACAGAAACGCCCGAAGCGCCGTCTTGCGTGTAGTCCTGCAAGACCCGGGAGGGGCAAAACCCCTCCGCGTGAACTGTCATATTGAGTACACGCCGCTGCCACGTCGACGAGAAGTCATTGAGGAGCGTAGGTGCTGGGGGAGGTGGAGCGCATGTGTGATCCCGCGGCGCTTGCAGTCAGAATATACCGGTGATCGATGACGACCATAAACGACCGGACGTTGCCCGTTCTCGAGGCACCGGCTGCAACTGCTACGCCGGTGCCGGTACGCGCGGCGCCTTCGATCTTTCATGAGCGCTGGTGGCTCGACATCGCCACGCAAGGCGACTGGAAGCTTGCGGTGGTGAAGCAGGACGACGAGGTCATCGGTGAGATGCCGTACGCGATGCAGCGCACGCGACTATGGCGTGTCTCGCACCTGCCGCCGCTCACGCGCACGCTCGGGCCGGTCATCAAGTCCGTGACGGGCAGCGAGGCCCGCCAACTGCATCATGAACTCGACGTCACCGGCAAGCTGATCGAGCAGTTGCCCGACTGTGACAGCTTTTTTCAGGTGCTCGACCCGCGCATCGACGACGCCCTGGCGTTCGCGCTGCACGGCTTTACCGTGACGGCGCGCTACACGTTCCGCATCGACCGGAACACGACGGCCGACGAAGCATGGAAGCGCCTGAACAGCAAGACGCGCAACGTGATCCGCAGCGCCTCCCGTGAATTGACCGTCGTGCCGGACATCGCGCCCGCCGAGTTCATCGCGTTCTACGAAGCGAATCTCGCGGCGCGTTCGCGTACCAACGCGTACGGGGATGCGGTCATGCGCGACCTCGTCAACGCGTTCGTCGAGCGCAAGGCGGGGATGCTGCTCGGCGCCTACGGGCAAGGCGGGAAGCTCGTGGCGGCGGTCGGCCTCGTCTGGGACCATCAGGCCATGTATTACCTGCTGTCGTCGCGCGCGCAGGACGCGCACAGCGGCTCGATCAGCCTGCTGCTGTGGACCGGCATTGGCCGCGCGCTGGAGCGCAAGCTCAC
Source organism: Paraburkholderia sp. EG287B (assembly GCF_040965595.1). NCBI lineage: Bacteria > Pseudomonadati > Pseudomonadota > Betaproteobacteria > Burkholderiales > Burkholderiaceae > Paraburkholderia > Paraburkholderia sp. EG287B. Next base: position 162,246 of record NZ_JBFRCG010000015.1, on the reverse strand, counting down.
TTTCGACTTCGACGGCTTTTCGAGCCCGTCGACATTCAGCTTCCTCAATGGATTCGGCGCGACGCTCACGCAGCGGCTGGGCGTCGAGCGCCACGGCACGGTTTATTTGCTGATGCGTACGCTTAAACGGAAAATTGCGCCCGGGCGCGTGTTCGCCCCCAATCTCTGAGCGGCGGGGCGTCGTGTAGCGAACGATATGGCGCGCTGCTACACGAGTTCGTGCCGCGCGGGATCGCTTGCGCGGCGGGTCGTGACCTCGGCAAGTTCCAGCGCGCTCGAGGCGAAGAGCAAGGGGGTCCAGCGCTGGATCGTGCTTTGCGCGCCGACGGCGAAGCGTTCGCGCAACTCAGGCTCGCCGCCCAGTTCGCCGATACGCTGCGCGAGCGTCGAGACGTCGCGCGGTTCGACCACGAAACCGTTCACGCCGTCGATCACCACTTCGCCAGCCACGCCGCAGGTGCGCGTGACGATGGCAGGGCACCCGGCCGCGAACGCTTCGTTCACGCACAGGCCCCATTGGTCGAATTCGCTCGCGAGTACGACGAATTCCGCGAGCGCATAGAGATTCGGCATTTCCTGGTTGGCGAGTGAGCTGAGTATCGTCACGTGCGGCGTGAGGCCGAGCGAATCGATGCGCGCGCGCAATTGCGCTTCGAGCGGACCCTGACCCACCAGCACGAGGCCGATATTTTCGTTGTACACCCCGGATTTGCGGTAGGCGTCGATCAGCACGTCGACGTTCTTGCGCGCGACGAAGCGGCTCACGCACAGCACATAGCGCTGCGGCAGGCCAAAGCGGGATCGCACGGCCTCCGGGTTGACGCTCGCGGCCTGCGCGAGATCCGAAAAATAGTCGACGTCGATCACGTCGAAACCGATGCGGGATCGTTCCTTCGGGATGCCAAGCGATTGCGCGTAGCGGCGATGCTTCTCGCCCGCGACGAGCGCGCCGTCGAAGCGGCTCACGATGAAACGCTTGAGGCGCTCCTTGGTGCGCTGGCGCAGTCCGTCGTCGGCCTTCGAGTCCGACATGTAGATGAGCTTGAAGCGCCGCGTGAGATGTCTGAGGAAACAGAGCACGGCCGAATAGCCGGTGTTGTAGCCGAGCGTGATGACCACGTCGGGCTCGAAGTTGCGCACCTTCGCAATCAGGCGTGCGGTGTCGAGCGCGCCGAGGCCGTCGCTGTCGGCGCCGTTCTCGACCAGCGTTTCCGCCATACGCGGGCGGTTCGCGAAGAATGCCGCGCGGCGTTCCTGCGGGAAGCCATAGACGCCCGAGCGCGCGAAGACCTCGAGCAGCGCCACCTGGTGGCCGCGACTGGAGGCTGCGCTGACGAGAGCCTCGTAGCGAGGGACGTGATAGTCGCCCAGGTTGCCGATGACGAACAGTATACGCATGGACAATGACGGCTCACGGTGGCGCTTGGTTGAGCAGGCAGCGCACCACGGGTGCCTGGCCTGCATGAAATCCCGGACAGTCGTCCTGACCTGCCGGGCAGCGTTGGCTGCGCCAAACCGCTCGCACAATCGCGGCGGGGACTCGCAGTCGCGCCGTTTGCTGCATCGTAACCCGATTGCGAGGCGTTTTTACGCAATGTCGGTGATCAGCGAAAACTTGTCCGATATGGCGGAGGCGATGCAAAGCAGATGAAACCTTGCCGGTCAATTCTCCCGAGGAATACGCAAGGCGCACACACGGAATGGCACACGACTTGCTGGCCTGGTTCGATTGACGCGATTTCCAAGTGCCAGAGGGCGGGTTATGCGTGGTTCGTAACTGATTGTCATCACAATGGACATCAATTGGCGCGGTGCGATGAAAACTGTCATATCAATGCGTCACACTGGAGGTTTGGCATGTTTCAATACATCGGAAGAAGGGAAAGCGCTTAAGGTCAGCATCAGATTTTCGGCTTAATATCTTAGGGTTCACCCGTGGCGCCAAGTCCTTCAATTCGACAACAAACATGCGAGCCGGAATGCTGATCGTATGATTTTCGTAATGCATTTCGAGGGAATTGCACGGCGCGGGACGCCGGCCGTGCAAGCCGATAGGCGCACGCGATCGCTAACCGGGTTTCACCATACTGCGCGGACAATCGAGGAATATGAAAACGCTGTTTCTGCAGGCCCCGTCGTATGACGGCTTCGACGGTGGCGCGGGCTCGCGCTACCAGGCAAAGCGCGAGATCCGCTCGTTCTGGTATCCCACCTGGCTCGCGCAGCCCGCGGCCCTCGTGCCCGACAGCCGCGTGCTCGACGCGCCGGCCGACAGCCTCTCCGTCGAAGAGACGCTGAAGATTGCAGCCGCGTACGACCTCGTCATCATCCACACGAGCACGCCGTCGTTCCCGACCGACGCGCTCTTCTGCGAAGACCTCAAGAAGCGCAAGCCGTCGATCGTCATCGGGCTGGTGGGCGCGAAGGTGCAGGTCGATCCGCACAATTCGCTCACGGCAAGCGAGGCGATCGATTTCGTCTGCCGCGAAGAATTCGACTTCACCTGCAAGGAAGTCGCCGAAGGCATGCCGCTCGCCGAGGTCAAGGGCATCTCCTGGCGCGCGAAGGACGGCTCGATCGAGCACAACCCGGGCCGTCCGGTGCTGGAAGACATGGACTCGCTGCCGTTCGTCGCGCCGATCTACAAGCGCGACCTGAAGATCGAGAATTACTTCATCGGCTACCTGAACTACCCGTACGTGTCGATCTACACGGGCCGGGGCTGCAAGTCGCGCTGCACGTTCTGCCTGTGGCCGCAGACCGTGAGCGGCCACGTCTACCGCACGCGTTCGGTCGAGAACGTGCTCGAGGAAGCGAAGTGGATTCGCGAGAACATGCCGGAAGTCAAGGAACTCATGTTCGACGACGACACCTTCACCGACAACCTGCCCCGTGCTGAAGAGATCGCCATTGGCCTCGGCAAGCTCGGCTGGACGTGGTCGTGCAACGCGAAGGCGAACGTGCCGTACAAGACGCTCAAGGTCATGAAGGAAAACGGCCTGCGCCTCCTGCTCGTGGGCTTCGAGTCGGGCGACGACCAGATTCTCGTGAACATCAAGAAGGGTGTGCGCACGGATTTCGCGCGCCGCTTCAGCGCCGACTGCAAGAAGCTCGGCATCAAGGTGCACGGCACCTTCATTCTGGGGCTGCCGGGCGAGACGCAGGACACGATCAGGAAGACGATCGAGTACGCGAAGGAAATCAATCCGCATACGATTCAGGTGTCGCTCGCCGCGCCGTATCCGGGCACGACGCTGTACAAGCAGGCCGTGGAAAACGGCTGGATGGAAGAGAACAAGACCATCAACCTGGTGAGCAAGGAAGGTGTGCAGCTGGCGGCGATCGGTTATGCGCATCTGTCGCGCGACGAGATCTATCACCACCTGGAACAGTTTTATCGCCAGTTCTATTTCCGTCCGTCGAAGATCTGGGAGATCGTGCGAGAGATGCTCACGAGCTGGGACATGATGAAGCGGCGTCTGCGCGAAGGCGTGGAGTTCTTCCGCTTCCTGCGCGCACACGAGGCATGATGGACCGCGCGCATGCGACGGGGCGAACGGGCGCCATCGTTGCGATGGCCGTGACGGTGCTTGCGGTCGCTTCTGCGGCAATCGAAGTCATGCGTGCTGAATTGCCGGGCTTCTCGCACCTGCTCTTCGATTCGCTCGCGGTCCTGAGCGGCGTTTGCGCCGTGGTCGGCATTATCTATACCTGCACGGCGAGCGCGCTGGTCGGCCGTTTCTTCGCACGCGAGGTGGCGACGCCGCAGCACTTTCCGGCCATCACGCTTGCCAAGCCGCTGCACGGCGACGAATGGCACCTCGAGGAGCACCTCGCGAGCTTTTTCGAGCAGGACTATCCTGGACAAGTCCAGTATCTGTTCGGCGTTCACGATGCGCGTGATGAGGCGCTCAACGCCATCGAGCGTCTACGCGCGCGTTATCCCGATGCACACATCACGGTCGTCGCCGATGCGCGCCTGTACGGTCCCAACCGCAAGATCGCGAATCTCGTGAACATGCTCGAAAAGGCCGAGCACGATGTGCTGTGCTTTGCCGATAGCGACGTGCTCGTCGACAAGAACTATCTGCGCCAGGTGGTCGGGGCGCTGCAGCAACCGGGCGTCGGCCTCGTGAGCGCGGTTTACCGGGGCCTGTGCGCGCCGGGATTCTGGCCGCGCGTCGCGTCGGCCTTGACGAACTATCATTTCCTGCCCGGCGTCGTCACGGGGCTCGCCATCGGGCGCGCGCGGCCGTGCTTTGGCCAGTCCATCGCCATGACGCGTGAAATGCTCGACCGCATTGGCGGTCTGGCGCAGTTCGCGCATCACCTCGCCGAAGACCACGCGATTGGGGAAGCCGTGCGCCGCGCCGGCGCGGAAGTTTCCATTCCGCCCATTCTCGTGCGGCACGCGTGCGTGGAGAATACGTTCGCCAAGCTCTTTGCGCACGAGTTGCGCTGGAGTCGCACCGTTCGCGCGGCGGACCGCTCGGGACATCTGGGCGCTGTGCTGATGCATCCGTTCGCGCTCGCCATGCTTGCCGTGGCCTTGTCCGGCGGCGCGGCGCCCGCGTGGATCCTGGCCGCCGTGGCGCTGTGCGCGCGCGCGTGGCTGATCTGGCGGACCGATCGCGCGACCGGCGACAAGTCCAGCGGACTGCTATGCTTACCGCTTTGGGAAATGGTCCAGTTCGCGATCTATGTCGCGAGCTTTTGTTCGTCTGGCGTCGTTTGGCGCGGCACGCGCTTTCGCGTCGACAGGAATGGCATGCTTTCGCCAGTCCACGAGACCTGAGCGTCACAGTAGATTGGGGGGCACAATGAGACGGGAGCATACCCGCAGATGAAGCACATGGGACGTATCGCCGCCCTGGTCGGTCTTGCGATCGCCGTATGGCTCGTATGGCGCGAACATCCCGCGGCAGTGCTGCAACTGTTGCGCGGCGCGGGCATGGGCCTTGTGCTGGCGGCCATCGTGCATATCCTGCCGATGTGCGCGAATGCATGGGACTGGGGCAGCCTGATTCGCGCGGCGCAGCGTCCGTCGTTCGCGACGATGCTCAAACTCGTGTGGATTCGCGAGTCGATCAACGGCTTGCTGCCGGTGGCGCGCGTGGGCGGGGAACTCGTGTCGTTCCGCCTGCTTGGCCGTGCGGGCGTACGGCCGGCCACGGCGGTCGCGAGTCTCATCGCCGACATGCAGCTCACGCTCATCAGCCAGGTGCTGTTTGCGTTGCTCGCAGCCGGCTATCTGCTCGAACATTCCTCTTCCGATACCGCGCGGTTCGTGGGGCGGCTCGCATGGGGCCTCGCGGGCTTCATCCCGCTGCTCGTGCTGTTTGCACTCGTGCAGCATGCGCGGCCGTTCGAGCGCGCGGCACGCACGCTCAACCGCGTCACGAGCGGCAAGGTCGTCGATCTCGTGGGCAAGTCCGCGCGCGTCGATCTCTCCCTCAAGCTGATCTGGCGCCAGACCGGCGTAGTCGTGCGCTACGTGCTCGTCTGGCAGACGCTGCAATGCCTCGGCTACGCGCTCGAAATCTGGATCGCGTTGCGCGTGCTCGGCACGGACGCGACCTTCGTGCAGGCGTTCGTGATCGAAGCCCTGATCCAGATGCTGAGCAGCATCGCGTTTCTGGTGCCGGCCGGCCTTGGCGTGCAGGAGGGCGGCTTCGTCATAATCGGCGGACTGCTGGGCTTCGATGCGCCCACTTGCCTCGCGCTCGCAGGCGCAAGGCGCGTGCGCGATCTGATGTTCTATCTGCCCGGGCTGCTTGCCTGGCAAGCGGCCGAGTATGGCTGGCCGTCACGACGCCGCACAGAGGGCACGGCCACGCGCACCCGCACGGAATGATCCCGAAGCTGGCCAGATATTGATTGCAGGTTGCGCAGCGCGCACGGGCGTTAGCCGTGACTCGTGCGTAACTGAAAGCGCCAGCGCTCGAGATTCGAGAGTTCATCCACGGTCTTCTTCTCGATGTCGCCGCGAATCAGGTGATGAATCGTGAGCCGCCCCTGCTGTGTCTCCAGGATCTGCACTAGCCGCGCGCGCTCCCGCTGGCCCTCGAAGCCCAGATCGAAATAGATGACACGGCGACGCGTATCCCCGGTGACGAGGCTCAGGCCACCGCCGCCACCGGTGCCGCCGAGCACGCCCATCTGGGGAATATCCCGGATGTGGAGATTCCAGCTGAAGCCATGGCGCGCAATCCACTTCTTTGCATCCTCCTCGCGCTTCATGGCCATGAGTGCGGCGGGCGGACGGTTGGTCACATCGGTCGCGATCGTATAACGCGACCTGTGCCAGTTCCTGAAGGTATTCGACTCGCGATTGTGCGCATACATGTTTCGCACGATCCTGCCTTCGAAGTCCCATTTCTGCGTCGCGGTGTCTAACCTGAACCATTCGATGCACTCGTTCCATTCCAGTTGAGGACATTCGATGTCATCGGCCATGAGCTTGCCGAGCATGGGCGCCTTGACCTCGGCGCGAAACGTCAGGTCGAACTGATGACCCGCGGTGCCCCTGGAGGAGCGCCCGCCGATGGGTTTGATCCGCTCCAAGGGCACAGCGAGACTGGCAATCGTCATGCGGGCTTTCATGGCCTGGCTCCATTCAATTGCGGATGCAGCCATAACAGCCGGACGTTTCCAGATATTCCCGCCCGTGCCTGGCACCCGGCTGCAAAAACAAATGGAATAGTTTTCCGCGCCGGGCTGTTGTGGAAGAGCGGATCGAACTGGATCGACCCCGCTGAGCCAAAGGAGCGTCTCCATGCATCGCCTCTCACGCGGGAAGCACATTGCAATTGGGGCTGGGCTGATTTCGATGATGAGCGGACCGTCCGCACAAGCCGAATCGGTCGACATGCCGGGCGCACAGCCGTTTCTGAGCACGACCGCAGCGGGCGTGCAGATCTACGCCTGCGAGTACGGTGCGGATCACGCACTCGGCTGGGTCTTCCAGCAGCCGCGCGCCACGCTCTACGACGCACACGGCGCCGAGGTGATCGAGCATTCGGCCGGTCCGTCGTGGCAAGCGCGCGACGGCAGCCGCATCGAGGGAAAAGTCGTCGCGCAAGCGCCCAGTGATACGCCAGGCAGTGTGCCTCAACTGCTGCTCGAGGCGCACTCCACTGGATCGCAGGGCATGCTCGCCCCGGTGCGCTACGTGCAACGGGTCAGGACGGTTGGCGGCGTAAAGCCGGCTGCGCCGTGCACCGTCGAGCACGAGTCGGGTAGTTCGCCCTATATCGCGAATTACATCTTCTATCGGTAAGAAGACCGATCACTGTACGGTCCGTCAGGAAAGATGGATCGACAATTAGTTCGGAATGCAAAGTTAATCGATTCAACCTGGCCATGACCATCGATTTCATTACGCATCAGGACTGGACCGCGTGGCTCGAGCCACTCACGCAGGCCGAACCCTGCGGCCCCGACCTCGAATATGACGCGCAATTGCGCGAACTCGAAGAAGCGGTCAGCGGGCGTCCGGAGGCAGAGTATGGCGCCACGCTCGTGGCCGCGGTCCCGCCCGACTGGGAGGCCGCCGATGTGCTGGGCACCGCGTTGATGGCGCGCACGCGAGACCTTCGCGTGGTGATGCATCTGGCGCGGGCGCGCTGGGTTCGCGAGGGCATTGCCGGTCTTGCGGACGGGCTCGTCCTGACTGCCGCACTGCTGGAGCGCCACTGGGGGCACGTGCACCCGCAACTCGACGCCGGCGACGGCGACGACGCGACGGCCCGCATCAACGCGCTTGCCGGATGGACGGAGGCGGGCGGCGTGCTCGCCGGTCTGATGGATAGCCCGCTGCTGGGAGGTATTTGCCCGGTCACGCTGCGCGAGTGGTCGTATGCGAATGGCGAAGCCGTCGCGCCCGTGGGGCACACGGCGATGAGCCTCGCGGCGATCGAAGCGTCGATCGCTGTGTCGCCTGATGCCGCGCGCAACGCGAAGAAGGCGTTCGACACCGCGTACGACAGCGTCCGCGCGATCGAAGCGACGCTTGCCCAACGTGTTGGCGCGACCCAATCGCTCGATTTCGCCTCATTGAAGGCGTTGCTGGCGCGCGCATCGTCGCTGCTTGCAACGGGCGTGGGCGTGCACCGGGACGAAGCGCAAATGCAGCACGCAGAAGAGACCGGTGTCGCGTCGCCCGTCGGCGCCAACGGTAACGCCCCCACCAATGCCATCGGCAGCCGCGCCGACGTGGCCGCCGCGCTGCAGCGGATCTGCGCCTGGTACGCGCAACACGAACCTGCCAGCCCCGTGCCGTTACTGCTCGAAAGGGCGCGCGGCCTCGTCGAGAAGACCTTCGTCGATCTCTTGAAGGACCTCGCGCCGGAAGGGCTCGCGCAACTTACCCAGGTGGTCGGTACGGCTGCCGTCGAAACGCCGGTGGAATGATCGAAGCCGCATTGCAACGCAACTCAACCAGGAGAACGGTCAAATGGCCAAGGAGAGCAGTCAGAAGTTCATTGCGCGCAATCGGGCGCCGCGCGTGCAGATCGAGTACGACGTGGAAGTGTACGGATCGGAGCGGAAGGTCAACTTGCCTTTCGTGATGGGTGTGCTGTCCGATCTTTCGGGGCAGCCGCAGGAAGCGCTGCCGCCCGTTGCGGAACGCAAGTTTCTGGAGATCGACATCGACAACTTCGACGAACGGCTGCGCTCGATGAAGCCGCGCGTGGCGATGCAGGTCGACAACACGCTGACCGGCGAGTGCAAGATCGGCGTGGACATGACCTTCGCGAGCATGGACGACTTCGAGCCCGCCGCGATCGCGCGCAACGTCGAGCCGCTCGCGAGGCTGCTCGAAACGCGCAGCCAGTTGCAGAACCTGCTGACCTATATGGACGGCAAGACCGACGCGGAAAAGCTCGTCGCTCGCCTGCTCGAAGACCCCGCGCTGATGAATGCGCTCGCCGCCGCGCCGAAGCCGCAGGACGCGACCGACTCCGAATAAAGGACCCAAGATGGCAGACACTCAACTCGATCCATCCGCGTTCGCGCAGCCAGAAAGGCAGGAAGCCGACGCGGAAAGCCCCTCCGGCGAGTTTCAACAGCTCTTGCAGAAGGCATTCCGCCCGCGCACGGAGAAAGCGCGCGAAGCGGTGGAAAGCGCCGTGCGCACGCTCGCCGAGCAGGCGCTGCTCGACACGCACCGCGTGTCCGACGATGCGCTCGCGACCATCGAAGCGCTGATCGCGCGCATCGACGAAAAGCTGAGCGCGCAGATCAACGTCATCCTGCATGCAGAGCCGTTCCAGCAGCTCGAAAGCGCATGGCGCGGGCTGCACTACCTCGTCACCAATACCGAGAGCGACGAGAGCCTCAAACTGCGCGTGATGAACATTTCGAAGGCCGACCTGCACCGGTCGCTGCGCAAGTACAAGGGCGTGGCGTGGGACCAGAGCCCGCTCTTCAAGCGGCTTTACGAGGAAGAGTACGGTCAGTTCGGCGGTGAGCCTTATGGCGCGCTGGTGGCCGATTACTACTTCGACAACAGCGGCCCCGACGTCGATTTCCTCACGCAGATGGGCAAGATTTCCGCCGCCGCGCACGCGCCGTTCATCGCGGGCGCGGACCCGGCCGTCATGCTGATGGACTCGTGGCAGGAGCTGGCGAATCCGCGCGATCTCACGAAGATCTTTCAGACGCCCGAGCACGCCGCATGGCGCTCGCTGCGCGATTCCGAAGACTCGCGCTATATCGGCCTCGCCATGCCGCGCTTTCTCGCGCGTACGCCCTACGGCGCGAAAACGAGCCCCGTCGAGGAGTTCGATTTCGAGGAAGACACCGCGGGCGCGGACGCGTCGAAGTACGCGTGGGCCAATGCGGCCTACGCGATGGCCGTGAACATCAACCGCTCGTTCAAGACGTGGGGCTGGTGCTCGCGCATTCGCGGCATCGAGTCCGGCGGCGTGGTGGAGAATCTGCCGGTCCACGCGTTTCCCACCGACGACGGCGGCGTCGACATGAAGTGCCCGACGGAGATCGCCATCAGCGACCGCCGCGAAGCCGAGCTGGCGAAGAACGGCTTCATACCGCTCGTCCACAAGAAGAATTCGGATATCGCAGCTTTCATCGGCGCGCAGTCGCTCAACAAGCCGATCGAATACGAAGACCCCGACGCCACGGCGAACGCGAACCTCGCCGCGCGCCTGCCTTATCTGTTCGCCTGCAGCCGTTTCGCGCACTACCTCAAGTGCATTGCGCGCGACAAGCTCGGCAGCTTCAAGGAGAAGGACGACATGCAGCGCTGGCTGCAGGACTGGATTCTTCAGTACGTGGACGGCGACCCCGCCAACTCGTCGGAAGAGACGAAGTCGCGCCGGCCGCTCGCGGCCGCGGAAGTCGTGGTCGAGGAGGTGGAGGGCAATCCGGGCTACTACACCTCGAAATTCTATCTGCGTCCGCATTATCAGCTCGAAGGCCTGACCGTCTCGTTGCGGCTCGTTTCGCGGCTACCCTCGGCCAAAGCGGCCTGAACCGCGGCGGCTTGTTAACTCTGTACGAATCCGATCAATAAGGAATCCAAATGGCAGTCGATATTTTTCTGAAACTTGGCACGGTCACGGGCGAGTCGCTGGATCAGACTCACAAGGACGAGATCGACGTGCTCTCCTGGAGCTGGAGCATGGATCAGTCCGGCACGATGCACCTCGGCACGGGCGGTGGCGGCGGCAAGGTCGACGTGCATGATCTGTCGATCACCAAGTACACGGATCATGCCACGCCGGCCATCATGACCGCGTGCGTGACGGGCAAGCACTTCCCCACCGGCAAACTCACCGTGCGCAAGGCGGGCGGCACCAAACCGCTGGAGTACTACACGATCGACCTCGAAAAGGTGCTCGTCACGAACTACGCGACGGGCGGCTCGGACGGCGAGGACCGCTTCACCGAAACGGTGACGCTCAACTTCGAGAAGTTCCACGTGACCTACCAGCAGCAGGACCCGACCACTGGCTCGGCGCTCGGCGGCGTGGTCGAGTGCAAGTGGAACATTCCGGCCAGCGCCACGGCGTAAGCGGATCATGCGCACGAGAAACGCCGAGCGCGTGCAGCCCTCGCTGCTGGAGCGGCTGACCGACCATGCGCCCGAAGCGACCAGCGAAGTCCGCGAGCATCGGGCCAGTTCGGCGCGTGCGCAGCGCCTGAGCGTCATGCGCGATATCGGCTGGCTCCTCAATGCGCGGGGCATCGCGTCGGCGCAGGAGATCGCGCGCTATCCGCGCGTGGCCGACTCGGTGCTCAACTTCGGCTTCGCGGAGCTGGCGGGCAAGAGCGCGTCGGACGTGGACGTCACGCGGGTCGAACGGCTGATCGCCGAAGCCATCGGCGCGTTCGAGCCGCGCATCGTGCGCGGCACCTTGCGCGTGCGCGCCATTCAGTCCGGTGGCGTGGATATCGCACACCACGCGCTGGCGTTCATCGTCGAAGGCGATCTCCATGCGCATCCGGTGCCCGAGCGGCTTTATTTGCGCACGGAACTCGACCTGGAAGCCGGCAAGGCAAACGTGTACGAAGAGGTGACGCCCCGATGAACCCCGACTTCCTCCAGTACTACAGCCGCGAACTGCAGCATGTTCGCGAGATGGGCGGCGAGTTCGCCAAGGCGTTTCCGAAGATCGCGGGACGGCTGGGCCTCGAAGGGTTCGACTGCGCCGATCCCTATGTGGAGCGTTTGCTCGAAGGTTTCGGCTTTCTTGCCGCGCGCGTGCAGATGAAAATCGATGCCGAGTTCCCGCGCTTCACGCAGCATCTCGCCGAATTGGTGTACCCGCACTATCTCGCGCCGACGCCCGCGATGACGGTCGTGCAACTGCAGCCCGACAAGACTCACCCCGCACTTGCGGACGGCGTTGCCGTGCCGCGCGGCACGCCCCTGCAGGGCCGGTTCGACGGCGAGCGTGCGACGCGCTGCGAGTTTCGCACGGCGCACGCGCTCACCTTGTCGCTGCTCGAACTGGTGGAGGCGCGCCTGTTTACGCACGCCGGCGCGCTGCCCGGCGTCCCCGCCGCCATGCCGCGCGGCGTGAAGGCAGGCTTGCGCCTCAAGCTGCGCGCACTCGGCGAACGCAAGATCAACGACCTCGCCATCGATCATCTGCCCATTTACCTGCGCGGCAGCGACGGCACGGCGGCAAAGCTCCATGAACTGCTGGTCGGCTCGACGCTCGCCATCGCGACGCCCAGTGGCGTGCTGCCGCCTTCGTCGCTGCGCCCGCTCGGCTTCTCCGACGAAGAAGCGCTGCTGCCCGTGAGCGATCAATCGTTTCCGGGCTATCGGCTGCTGCAGGAGTATTTCGCATTCGCGCAGCGCTTCATGTTCGTCGGCATCGATGGATTGCATGCGCATTTCGCTCGCTGTGAAAGCCGCGAGATCGAGCTGGTCGTCCTGCTTTCGAAGGGCGATACCGCGCTCGAGCAACGGGTCGACCGCGAGAATTTCGCGCTCCATTGCACGCCCGCGATCAACCTCTTTGCGCGCCGCGCCGATCGTATCGCGGTGACGGGTGAGCAGTTCGAGCATCACGTGGTGGTGGACCGCACGCGGCCGCGCGACTTCGAGGTCTATCGCGTGCAGAGCGTGACGGGTCATCGCTCGGGCGGGAGCGCGCCGGTCGAGTTTCAGCCGTTCTACCGCATGCGCGATCTCGGCGCAGGCGACCCCGACACGGCGTTTTATCAGGTGCGGCGCGAGAAGCGTCTGCCGTCCGCCCGCGAGCAGGAGCGCGGCGCGCGTTCGTCGTATGCGGGCAGCGAAACCTGGATCGCGCTGGTGGATACGCACGAAGCGCCGTATCCCGGCGATCTGCATCAACTCGGTGTCAGCGTGCTGTGCACCAACCGCGATCTCACGCTGACCCTGCCGCTCGGGCGCGGCGAAACCGACTTCACGCTGGAATTGGAAGCGCCGGTTTCCGGCGTGCGCTGTGTCGCCGGCCCGAGCCGCCCGTTGCCGTCCTATGCGCAAGGGGCAGTCGCGTGGCGCCTCCTGAGTCACCTGTCGCTCAACTACGCATCGCTCGTGGACGACGCGAACGGGAGCGGCGCGCGCGCCATGCGCGACCTGCTCGCGCTCTACGCGCCCGAAGGCGACGGCGCGGCCGCGCGGCAGATCGAAGGCCTGCGCTCCATCGGCACGCGGGCGGTCACGCGCCGCTTGCCGTCACGCGGGCCGATCGTGTTCGGCCGCGGCCTCGCGCTCGATGTGCTGCTCGACGAGAGCGGTTTTGAAGGGGCGAGCGCGTTTTTGTTCGGCGCGGTGCTCGCGCGCTTCTTCGAGCAATACGTGTCGATGAATTCATTTACCGAAACCTGCGTGAGTTCGACTACACGCGGTGAAATCATGCGCTGGGCGCCGGGGAGCGGGCAATGCCGGACGCTGTGATGCTATTCGAGCGCTTTTCCGCCGAGGCGAACCGCTTCGACTTCTTTCAGGCCGTGCGATTGGTCGAATGCGCGCATCGTGGGTTGCCGCGCGTGGGGTCGTCGCTGCGCCCGCGCGACGACGCGGTGCGATTCGGTCAGGAACCCGAATTGATATTCTTTCCGACGGCGCTGCGCCGTTTCGCCAGCACGCAGGACACCGCACCGAAGCTCGCCGTGAACTTCTTCGGTCTGCTCGGCCCGAATGGCCCGATGCCCACGCATCTGACCGAATACGTGCGTCACCGCGCGCGTAACGCGGGCGATCCGACTTTTGCGCGTTTTCTCGACGTCTTTCATCACCGCATGGCCTCGCTGTTCTATCGCGCGTGGGCCACGGCGCAGCCGGTGGTGAGCCTCGACCGCGACGTCGACGACCGGTTCTCCGCCTACGTGGGCACCGTGTTTGGCCTGAACGAAGGCGCGCTGCGCCATCGCGATACCGTGCCCGATTTCGCCAAGCTGCATTTCGCGGGGCTGCTCGCGGGGCCCACGCGCCACGCGGCGGGTTTGCGGATCGTGCTGTCGCGATTCTTTGGCTTGCCGGTGGCGGTCGTGCAAAACGTGGGGCACTGGATGAAGCTGCCCGAAGCTGCGCTGACGCGCGTCGGTTTGCGCGACGAAAGCGCCCGCATGGGCGTCGGCACGATGCTCGGGGCGAGAGTCTTCGATCGGCAGCACAAGTTCCGTGTGGTGCTCGGACCGCTTTCGCTGGACGACTATGAGCGCTTCCTGCCGGGCGGCGCAAGCCTCGCGCGGCTCGCCGACTGGGTGCGTCTGTACGTGCGCGATCCACTCGAATGGGACGTGAACCTGCAGTTGCGGCGCGCGCAGGTGCCGCGTCTCGCGCTGGGGCGCAAGCAGCGCCTCGGCTACACGACCTGGCTGCACGCGCGCGCGGCCGCGGCCGACGCGTCGCAACTCAAGCTGCGTCCGTCGGCCCCCTCTCATGCAAAGGACTAGTTCAATGGCAGACATCAGCCGTGCCGTCCTGTTCGGCAAACTCGATACGCTCAGTTTCGGCGCGATGGAGAGCGCGACTACGTTCTGCCGCTTGCGCGGCAACGCGTACGTCGAGCTCGCACACTGGCTGCATCAGATGCTGCAGTTGCCCGATTCGGACCTGCATCGCGTGATCCGCCACGCCCATATCGAGCCCGCCGCGCTCGCGCGCGATCTGACCGAGGCGCTCGACCGGCTGCCGCGCGGGGCGGCCTCCGTCAGCGATATTGCATCGCAACTGGAAGAGGCCGTGGAGCGCGGCTGGGTTTATGCCTCGCTGCTCTTCGACGCGCCGAAGGTGCGCAGCGCGCATGTGCTCGTCGGCATGTTGCAGACGCCGGTGCTGCGCAACGCATTGCGCGGCATTTCGCGCGAGTTCGACCGCGTGAAGCTCGACGACCTCGTCGCCAACTTTGCCGACGTGCTCGACGGTTCGCCGGAAGCGTCGACGCCGGCGGCTGTCGTGGCGCACGAACCCGACACGGCGCATCGCACCGACGACGCCTTGCAGCGCTTCACCGTCGACCTCACGGCCCAGGCGCGCGAGGGCCGGCTCGATCCCGTGGTGGGCCGCGACGCGGAGATTCGCCAGGTCGTCGACATCCTCATGCGGCGCAGGCAGAACAATCCGATCCTCACGGGCGAGGCGGGCGTCGGCAAGACAGCGGTGGTCGAAGGCCTCGCGCTGCGCATCGCGGCGGGCGACGTGCCGCCCGCGCTGCGCGACGTGAGCCTGTGCGCGCTCGACGTTGCACTGCTGCAGGCCGGTGCGGGCGTGAAAGGCGAATTCGAGGCGCGGTTGCGCCAGGTGCTGGAGGCCGTGCAGGCGGCGCTGCATCCCGTGATTCTCTTCATCGACGAGGCGCACACGCTGATCGGCGCGGGCGGCGCGGCGGGCACCGGCGACGCGGCGAATCTGCTCAAGCCCGCGCTCGCGCGCGGCAGCGTGCGCACCGTCGCGGCGACGACGTGGTCGGAGTACCGCAGGCACATCGAAAAGGATCCGGCGCTCACGCGGCGCTTTCAGGTCGTGCAGGTTCACGAGCCCGAGGAGGCGCGCGCCGTGACGATGATGCGGGGCCTGGCCGCCGCGCTCGAAACGCATCACGGCGTGCAGGTGCTCGACGAGGCGATCGAGGCGGCGGTGAAGCTCTCGCATCGCTATCTGCCCGCGCGGCAACTGCCGGACAAGTCGGTGAGCCTGCTCGATACCGCATGCGCTCGCGTTGCGGTGAGCCAGCACGCCACGCCGCCTGCCGTCGACGACGCGCAACGGCGTATCGATGCGCTCAACACGGAGCTGGCGGTGATCGGGCGCGAAACGGCGATCGGCATCGATACGGCGGCACGTCGCGACGCCGCGGCGGCGGCATTGCAAACCGAAACCGCTCGCCTTGCCGATCTGCACGCGCGCTGGCAGGTGGAGCGCGAGATGGTCGAGGACATCCTCGTGCGCCGCGAGGCGCTGCGGGAGGGCGCACCGCACGCCGATCTGGCCGCGTTGCGCGAACGCCAGGCGCAGCTCGCCGCGCATCAGGGCGACGCGCCGCTCGTGCTGCCGGGCGTGGACCGTCATGCGGTGGCGGCGGTCGTGCAGGACTGGACCGGCGTGCCCGTGCTCAACATGCTGAAGAACGAGATCGGCAATGTGTTGCGCCTGAACGAGGTGCTCGACCGCCGCATCATCGGCCAGCAGCATGCTACGCAAATGATCGCGCGGCGCGTGCAGACTTCGCGCGCCGGTCTCGACGATCCGGACAAGCCCGTCGGCGTGTTTCTGCTCGCGGGCACATCGGGCGTGGGCAAGACCGAGACGGCGCTCGCGCTCGCCGAGGCGCTCTACGGCGGCGAGCAGAACCTCATCACCATCAACATGAGCGAGTACCAGGAAGCGCACACGGTGTCGCTGCTCAAGGGCGCGCCGCCGGGTTACGTGGGTTTCGGCGAGGGCGGCGTCCTGACCGAAGCGGTGCGCCGGCGGCCGCACAGCGTCGTGCTGCTCGACGAAGTGGAGAAGGCGCATCCGGACGTGCACGAGCTGTTCTTCCAGGTCTTCGACAAAGGCCGCATGGACGACAGTGAAGGCCGTTCCATCGACTTCCGCAATACGCTCATTCTGCTGACGACCAACGCGGGCACCGAGTGCATTGCGCAACTGTGCCGCGATCCGCGCACGAACCCGCCGATGGAGGTGATCGAACGCGAACTCCACGCGCAGTTGGTGGAGACGTTCCCGCCCGCGTTGCTCGGGCGTCTGGTGACCATTCCGTATTACCCGCTTTCCAGCGAGATGCTGAGCGCCATCATCCGGCTGCAACTCGGCCGCGTGGCCGAGCGCGTGACGCTCACGCACGGCGTGCCGTTCACGTATGACGAGAGCGTGGTGGCGCAAATTGCCCAGCGCTGCACCCGCATGGATAGCGGCGGCCGCATGATCGACGCCATCCTCACCAACAGCGTGCTGCCGCGCATCAGCACGGAGTATCTTGCGCGCGTGATGGACGGCAAAGCGCTTGCACGCGTGCACGTGAGCGTCGAGGGCGAGGAGTTCGGCTATGCCTTCGACTGACCGCCATGTGCGCATGACCTGTGCGGCGCTCGGCGACGACGCGGTGTTTCTGCGCATGTCGACGAGCGAGGCGCTGGGACGCCTGAGCCGCTTCGAGATCGCATTTCTGAGCCTGCACAACGATATCGAACCGGGTGCGGTGCTCGGGCAGAACCTTTCCGTGACGCTCGATTATCCGGCGGGCGGGTCGCGCGAGTTCAACGGCATCGTCACGACACTGCGTCTGCTCGCACCCGGCGACGCCACGAAGAACCGCATGGCGCGCTATGAGGCGGTCGTGCATCCGCGGCTGTGGCTGCTCACGCGCGCCTCGCACCGGCGCTTCTTCCATCAGCGCACGGCGCCGCAAATCGTCGCGCAGGTGCTGGAGACGTACGACATCGACTTTCGCAACGCCTGTACGGCGAGCTATCCGCCGCTCGACCATTGCGTGCAGTATCGCGAGACGGATTTCGACTTCGTGAGCCGCCTCATGGAACGCGAAGGCATGCATTACTTCTTCGAACACGCAGGCGGCAAGCATACGCTGGTGCTGGCCGATTCCGGCGCGGAGCATCGGCCCATCGCGCACTACGAGTCGGTGCCGTTTCAGGGCTGGGACACGCCGGAACCCGACGAAGAATGCGTCTATCGCTGGCACGCGGGCGCGACGCTCGAAACGGGGCGCTACGAAGTCAACGACTACGACTTCGAAAAGGCCTCGGTGAGCAACAGCGAAGGGCTCGTTTCGCGCGCGACACGCAACGCACCCTACGATCCGCCGCGCTATCTGATGCAGGAGCATCTGAGCGGACATCTGAAAGCGGGCGACGGCGAGCGGCTCGCGCGCATCAACGTGGAGATCCATCAAACGCAGAACGACGCGATGGAAGGGCGCACCACCGCGCGCGGCATCGCGGCGGCCGGGTTGTTCGGGCTGCGCGATCATCCGGGCGGCGCGCAGAACCGCCAGTATCTGGTGATCGAGAATCAGGCCGAGATCGTATCGGATGCCTACGTCTCCACGAGCGACCCCACGCAGCCGCTGTTCGACTGCCATTTCAGGGCGATTCGCAGCGACAACTCGTTCCGTTCGCCGCGCATCACGCCCGTTCCTCGCGCGGCGGGCCCGCAGACCGCGGTCGTGATCGGCCCGCCGGGCGAGGAGATTCTCACGGACAAGTACGGGCGCGTGAAAGTGCAGTTCCACTGGGAGCAGCTTTCGCAGGCAGGCGGCGCGGATCGGCTCGATCGCTGCTGGGTGCGCGTGGCGCAGGGCTGGGCGAACCGGCGCTGGGGGGCGATGTGCCTGCCGCGCATCGGCCAGGAGGTGCTGGTGGATTTCATCGAAGGCGATCCCGACCGGCCTGTGATCGTCGGCGCGGTCTACAACTCGACCAACATGCCGCCGTACGACCTGCCCGCGCAGAGCGCGGTGTCCACGCTCAAGAGCCAGTCGACGAAGGGCGGCAACGGCTACAACGAAGTCCGCTTCGACGACCGCAAGGGCGGCGAGCAGATGTTCTTTCACGCCGAGCGCGATCACGAAACATGGGTCAAGCACGACGCGCTGATGAACGTCACCGGCGAGCGGCATCTGCGCGTCGGCGGCGGCGAGTTTCGCGAGACGCGCGGCGCGCGCAACGATTCGGTGCTGGGCAGCAGCACGTCGCGTGTGCTTGGCAGCGTCTCGGCGGCGAGCATGACGACGCATGAGCAGTTCGTGGGCGAGGCGTATTCGCTCGACGCCGGCGCGGCCGTGCACATCAAGGCGGGCGCGGCCGTGGAGATCGAGGCGAGCGCGACCATCGCGCTGCGCGCGGGGGCGGCGTACATCCTCATCGGCCCGGAAACGATCGAGATGTCGAGCTTTCCGATTCCGCTCGGCCCGGGCGTGCCGCCGGTGCCGCTTGCCGTGCCGCCCGCGCCGCCCAGGCCGCCGCGCGACGCCGACGACGGCACGAGCAAGATTCGCATTCAGGAGGCCCCGTGAGATTGACGCTGACTGTAGAGGGCGGCGAAGCCGGCGAGCACGCCGCGCCTCACACCATGGAGATCGATGAACGCGCAACCATTGGCCGCGCGCCGGAAAGCACGGTGGTGCTGAACGACGCGCAACGCGGTATTTCGCGCATGCAGGCGAGCATCGAACGCCGTGGGAACACTTACGTGCTGGTCGATGCCGGCAGCAATCCGACGCTCCTGAACGGCGAGGCGCTGAACGGCTCGCGCGAGGCGGTGTTGTCCGATGGCGACCAGATCCGGATCGGCGCTTATACGCTTGCGGTCTCGCTCGAAAAAGGCGAGGAAAGCTGGGCGCCCTTCGATCAAACGCTGATGACGCAACCCACGCCCACGCAGCCGCCTGCGGCGAGCCTGCCGGGCACGCCGGAGTTCGAGACGCCGCCGGGCCCGCCGCTCATCCCCGACGACTGGGATGCGCCGCGCGCTTCCGGCACGCCGCCGCCACTGCGCGACGACGCGCCGTTCACGCCCGACCCGCTCGCGGCGACGCCGCTGCTGCGCGAACCGGGCCATTTCGGCGGCGAAGCGAATCAGGCGCTGCTGGACGTGCTGGGCGCCGCCGATCCGTTGCGCGACGCGCCCGCGCGGGTGGCGCGCGAACCAGCCGCGGCGTCACGCAGTTTCGAGCATGTGTCGCCGGAAAAAGCGCTGGCTGCGCTACCGGTACACCGGTCCGAGGACGCGCGCGTCGCGACACCGGAGACGCGCCCCGCAGCCCCGCGCGCGGACGATTCCGCAGTGCCGAAGACGCGCCCCGCGGCCCGGCGCGCGGACGATTCCGCGGTGCTCGACGCATTGCTGGAGGGCCTCGGCATCGCGCCCGCCGATGTCGCCCACCTGAGCGCGCCGGAAGTCGCGCGCCTCGCCGGTGCGCTGCTGCGCGAAGCCACGGAGGGCACGATGAGCGTGTTGCGCTCGCGCGCGATGGCGCGGCGCGAGGCCCGCATGGCGATGACGATGATCGAGGCGCGCGACAACAACCCGCTCAAGTTCTTCCCCGACGCAGACCGCGCCTTGACGCAAATGCTGGGCGCGCCCGGGCGCGGCTATCTCGCGCCGGACGAAGCCTTGCGCGCCGCCTACCGCGATATCCAGGCCCACGAACTCGCGCTCGTCGCCGGCATGCGCGCCGCGTTCGACGACGCCATGGCGCGCCTCGACCCCGCCGCGATCGAGCGCTCGCTCGATGCGCCCTCCGGCCTCGAGGCGCTCGTCGGCAATCGCCGGGCGCGCCTGTGGCAGCGCTTCGTGAAGACGTGGGAGCAGGTGTCGCGCGACGCGGGCGACGATTTCCAGCAGCGCTTTGGCGAACCGTTCGGCCGCGCCTATCAGGCACAGCTCGACGCGCTGCAATTTCCGAAGGATTGAGTCATAGCATGTACTGGAACAACAGAGTCATCTGGTCTGAGGGCATGTTCCTTCAGCCGCAGCATCTCCAGCAGCACGACCGGCACGTCGAGGCGCTGCTCGCGGGCCGCGTGAACGGCCTGCGCGCCTATGGCTGGGGATTCACGACGCTGGAGATCGACGAGGCGCTGCTCAAGCTCGGCAAACTGGCGTTGCGCGCGGCGGCAGGCGTGCTGCCCGACGGCACGCCGTTCAACCTGCCCGCGGACGACGATCTGCCCGAACCGCTCGATATTCCCGAAAACGCCGCGAACGTCACGGTGATGCTCGCGCTGCCGGTGCGCCGCGCCGGCGCGCCCGAGTCGGGCGGCGACGGGCACGCTGACGATCTCGCGCGTTACGGCGCGGGAGACTTCGAAGTGCACGACAGCAACGACGCCGACGCGCCCAGCACGTTGCTGCAGATCGGCAAGCTGCGCCTGCGCCTCGCGCTCGCGCCCGAGGTGGCCAATGCGCATGCGTGCGCGGGCGTGGCGCACGTGGTCGAGCGCCGTAGCGACGGCCGCGTCGTACTCGACGACGACTACTGCGCGCCGTGCCTGGACTATCGCGTGGCGGGCCGCCTCGCGCGCTTCTCGACCGAACTGGGCGGCCTGCTTCAGCAGCGCGGCGAAGCGCTCGCCGGGCGCCTCGCCCAACCCGATGGCGCGGGCATGGCCGAAATCGCCGATTTTCTGCTGCTGCAGATCGTCAATCGCGCGCAGCCGCTCGTCACGCACTTCAATGCGATGGATGGTTTGCATCCCGAAGCGTTCTATCAGTCGTGCATCGCGCTGGCGGGCGAGCTGGCCACCTTCAGCCAGGCGGGGCGGCGGCCGCCCACGTTCGCGGCCTACCGGCACGACCGGCTCAAGGAGACGTTCGAGCCCGTGATCGATGCGCTGCGGCTCGCGCTGTCGCGCGTCGCCGATCCGCAGGTCGTGGCGATTGCGCTCGAAGAACGCAAATATGGCTTGCGGGTGGCGCGGGTCGCGGACCGCACGCTCTTTGCCGGCGCGACCTTCGTGCTCGCGGTGCGGGCGCAGGTGCCGGCCGGCACGCTGATTTCCGCGTTCACGAGCCAGGTGAAGATCGGCAGCATCGAGAAGATCCGCGATCTCGTGAACCTGCAGCTGCCAGGCATCGCGTTGCGCGCGCTGGCGGTCGCGCCGCGCCAGTTGCCGTTCCATGCGGGCTACAGCTATTTCGAACTCGACGACCACAACGAAGCGTGGGCAACGCTGGCGGCTTCCGCGGGCATGGCGCTGCACGTGGCGGGCGAGTTCCCGGGGCTCGCGATGGAACTCTGGGCCATCCGTCATTGAAGTCTCGCATCGAGGACCCTTGCCATGACCGATAGCACGAACGCGCCGCTCGACGACGCGGACTATCTCGACGCGGCGCGCACGATCCGCATGCCGACGCCGGGGCGCAAGCGCGAGCGCGCGGCCGGCGCCGAAGCCGAACCCGCGCCGCAGCGCAAGCCGCAAGCCGCCGGGCCCGCGCTCGTGCCGCTCGATGCCGCGATCGCCGGGCGCAACCCGCTGCTGCGCGCGGCCAATCCGTTGCTGGAACTCGCGCTGCCGCTGCGCCGCCTGCCGAGCCACCCGGACCTCGACACGCTGCGCGCGCAGCTGATCCAGATGGTGCGCCGCTTCGAAGCCGACGGCCGCGCGTTCGGCGTGCCCGACACGCAGCTCGGCCCGGCGCGCTATTGCCTGTGCACCTTCATCGACGAGGCCATCGCGGCGACGCCGTGGGGCGCGGGAGTCTGGGGCCGCAGGAGCCTGCTCGTGACGTTTCACAACGAGGCCTCCGGCGGCGAGCGGCTGTTCGTCATGTTGCAGCGGCTCGCGCAAACCCCCGCCGCCGATATCGACCTGCTCGAACTGATCTACGTGATGCTCGCGCTTGGCTTCGACGGGCGCTACCGGCTCATCGAAGGCGGCAAGCGTCAGCTCGACGAGATTCGCGAACGCCTCGAACAGATGATCCGCGCGCAACGCGGCCCGGTCGAGCGCGCGCTGTCGCCGCATTGGCAACCCGCGGAGCAGGCGCGCGAACGGACGCTGGGTTTCGTGCCGCTGTGGGTCGCGCTGGCGCTCGCGGCCCTCGTGCTGATGGCGACCAGCCTCGTGCTCGGGCTGCGCATCAACGCGTTCTCCGACCCGGTGTTCGAGGCGATGCGCGGGATTCGGGTGGCGCCCGCGCCCGTGCTCGCGGCCAAGACGCAGGCTGCGCCGAAGTTCGGGTCGGCGCTCGATGGCTTTCTCGCCCCGGAGATCGCGCAAGGGCTGGTCACCGTCGGCGAATCGGGGGACCGCACGACCGTGACCATCAACAACAGCGCCGAAGGCACGCAGATCTTCGCGTCCGGCAGCGCCGAACTCGACCCGCGTTTCGTGCCGCTCGTGCAGCGCATCGGCGAGGCGTTGGCGGACAAGCCGGGCAATGTCGTCGTGATCGGGCATACGGACGACCAGCGCATCGTGTCGGCGCGCTTTCCTTCCAACGTCGCGCTCTCGCAGGCGCGCGCGGATACGGTGCGCGCGATCCTCGCGGCGCATCTCGCGGACCCTGCGCGCGTGAGCGCCGAAGGCCGCGGCGATACCGAGCCGGTCGCATCGAACGACACCGCGGCGGGCCGCGCGCGCAACCGCCGCGTGACCATCGCCATCCTTGCGCCGGGAGCCGCGCCATGAAGTGGATCCAGTGGTTCAAAAGGCCCGCTGTCGTCACGTTTGCGGGCGTACTGGCGCTTTGCGCGCTGGTCTGGTTCGAAGGGCCGCTCGTGGCGTTCAATGGCTCGGCGCCGCTCGAGAGCAGCGCCAGGCGCTGGGCCGTGATCGCGTTCATCCTCGCGTGCTGGGCGCTCTATTGGGGCGTCCGGTTTGCCAAGGCGCGCATCGCCAGTTCGACGTTCGTGCAGCGCCTCGTGTCCGATGCGCTCGATCCCGCGAAGCACGCGCCGGACCCCGCGCGCAAGGCCGCCGATGCCGACGTCGCGGTACTGCGCACGCGCTTCGAGGCGGCCCTGAAGACACTGCGCGAGTCGCGCGCGCCTGCCAGCGGCGCGCGCGGCATGCGGCGCCTGTTCGCGTGGCTCGCCCCGCGCCGCGAGACGCTCTACGACTTGCCGTGGTATCTCTTCGTCGGCGCGCCGGGCGCGGGCAAGACCACTGCGCTGGCGCACTCGGGGCTGCGCTTCCCGCTCGCAGACCGGCTCGGCGCGCAGGCGGTGGGCGGCGTGGGCGGCACACGCAACTGCGACTGGTGGTTCACGGATCACGCCGTGCTGCTCGACACGGCGGGCCGCTTCACCACGCAGGACAGCCACGAGCAGGCCGATCGCGGCGCATGGCTCGGCTTTCTCGGGCTGCTGCGCAAGTACCGGCCGCGCCGTCCGCTCGACGGCGTGATGGCCGTGGTTTCGGCCGCCGATCTGCTGCAACAGTCCGATGCGCAGCGCGCCACTTATGCCGCCGCGATCCGCGAGCGACTTGCCGAACTGAACCAGCAACTCGGTGTGCATCTGCCGGTGTACGTCGTCGTGACGAAAACCGACATGCTCGCGGGCTTCTCCGAGTATTTCGACGACTTCGGCCGCGACGAGCGCGAGCAGGTGTGGGGCATGACGTTCCCGCTCGCTGCGGAGAACGAGGCCGGCGAAGGCAGTGCGCCGCTCGCGCAGTTCTCCGAAGAGTTCGGCCTTTTGCATGCACAGCTACAAGGCCGTGTGCTGCAACGCATGCAGCAGGAAACCGACCCGCGGCGTCGCGCGCTGATCTATGCATTCCCGCAGCAGTTCGCGGGCATCGAGCGCGCGTTGCGGCGGTTTCTCGAAGAGGCATTCGGCGAATCGCGTTTCGCGCGCGCGCCGTCGCTGCGCGGCGTGTACTTCACGAGCGGCACGCAGAGCGGACGTCCGCTCGACCGCATGATGAGCGCGATGGCGGCATCGCTGGGCTTGAGCCGCGAGGTCGTGATGGCGGACGCCTCGAGCGGCCGCGCGTATTTCGTCAAGCGCCTGCTGCGCGACGTGATTTTCGCCGAGCAGGGCATCGCGGGCAGCGATCCGCGCGCCGTGCGGCGGCGCGCGCGCATTCAGCAGGCCACGATCGCGGGCATCGCCGTGTTGCTGGCGGCGGGGCTGATCGCCCTGTTCGCGAGCGACCGTGCGAATCGCCGTTTCGTCGATGCAAGCCGTCAGCAGACCGCCGCGCTCGCCGAGCTTGCGAAGAGGACCAGCGCGGGCGACGGTCCGCTTACGGTTCTGCCGCTGCTCGACGCCGCGCGCGATCTGCCCGGCGGCGAAGCGGAGCGTGCTTCGCGTGACACGCCGTGGTGGGCGCACCTTGGCCTCGATCAGCGCGAGAAGCTCGGCCTGCAAGCGCAGCGTGTGTACCAGCGCTTGTTGCGGCAGACCTTGCTGCCGATCGTCGTGCAAAGCATGGAGGACCAGCTTCGCCGCGGCAGCGCGGAAGATCCCGCCACGCTCTACGAAGCCCTGCGCGCGTACCTGATGCTGGGCGACCCGACGCATTTCGACCCGGACGCGCTGCAGGTCTGGGCGTTGCGTACCTGGCGAACGGCTTCGATGAAAGACGCGAGCGACGCGCAGCGCGCGGACATCGAGCAGCATTTGCAGGCGTTGTTCCGGCGTGGCGAGTTCGATGCGAACTTGCCGCTCGATCAGAACCTGATCGCCCAGGCGCGCGCCGTGCTCAACCGGGTGCCGCTCGCGCAGCGCCTGACAGGTCGTATCGATCAGCAACTCGCACAACTGCGCCTGGCGGATTTCACCGTGGCGAAGGCGGCAGGGCCGAGCGGACAGATCGTGTTCGTGAGACGCAGCGGCGCGCCGCTCACGCAAGGCATCGAGGGCGCCTACACGCGTGCGGGCTTCGACGCGTTCGTGCGTTTGCGCGATGACGCGCTCGCCAATCTGTCGAAGGACGACTGGGTGCTCGGCGCGGGCCAGACGCATACGGATGTGCAAAGCACCGAGGCATTGCGCGCGGCGCTCACGCGGCTCTACAGCGAGGAGGCGATCCGCCAGTGGGACGCATTGCTTGCCGATATCGCCGTCGTGCCGTTCAGCGCGCCGGATCAGGGCGCGCGCATCGCGAACCTGCTCGGCTCGGCGAATTCACCGTTGCGCGCGCTGATCCAGGGCGTCGCGCGCGAAACGACCTTCACGCCGCCGGCCGCCGCGCCCGGCAAGCTCGACGCGCTCAAGAACCGCATCGGCGCGCAGGCGGAGCCGCCCGCCGCGCCGACGCCCGTCGATACGCATTTTCAGGCGCTGCACGATCTGGCGGGCGCGGCGCTCGACGAATACATCAACGCGCTCAAGGACGCCGCGGCGACCCTGCAGGCGGAAGACACGGCGCGCAGGCAGTCGCTGCCGCCGCCCGCCACGGGCCCGCTCGACCACCTGAAGCTGCTCTCGCAGAACGCGCCCGCGCCGCTCGCGGCGGTGCTGCAAGGCGTAGCGGGCAACGCCGATACCGTGCAGATCCAGGGCCAGCGTGCGCAATTGCAGACGCTCTGGGCCACGACGGTCGCGCCCGCGTGCAGGCAGGCACTCGACGGCCGCTACCCGCTCGTGAGGACCTCGACGCGCGACGCCGCGCCCGACGACTTCGCGCGCGTGCTGGCGCCGGGCGGTTTGATCGACGCGTTCTTCCAGAAGAATCTGCAGAATCGGGTGGATACGTCCGGCACGGTATGGAAGTGGCGGCCCGAGGCGAAATCCCTCGGTATTCCCGACGATGTGCCGGTGGCGTTCCAGCGTGCGGCGACCTTGCGGGATGCGTTGTTTCGCGACGGCGGCCACGACGTGTCCGTGCATTTCTCGGCAAAGGTGGTTTCGCTCGATCCTTCGCTGAAGCGCTTCGTGCTCGATATCGACGGCACGCAACTGAGCGCGACGAGCGATGCGCCCAACGCCACCGCCGCGTTCCAGTGGCCGAGCGGGAAGGGCACGGGGCAGGCACATGTCGAACTCGACCCCGCGCCTGTGCCTCCGCCTCGCGCGGAAGGCCCCTGGGCGCTGTTCCATCTGCTCGACGCCGCGCGCATCGAGCAGGCCGGGCAGGCCGATCATTTCAACGCCACGTTCGACGGCGGCAAGGTCATGCTCGCGCTCGTGGCCGGCAGCGTGAACAATCCGTTGCGCGCGGGTGTGCTCAGTGGCTTTCGTTGCCCGACGTCGCTATGAACGCAGATGATCGAATCGACGCCGGCTTTTACGGGAAGGTCCGCACGCATGGCGATTTCGTCGGACGCGGACTATCCGCAGCTTTCGTCGGCCGTTGGGACGCGTGGCTGCAACGCGGCCTGCTGGCCGCGCGCGAGCGCCATGCCGGAGGCTGGCTCGAGCGCTATCTGGAGATGCCCGTGTGGCGTTTTTCGGCGCCACCCTCCGTGATCGACGACTGCGCGTGCACCGGCGTGCTCATGCCCGGCATCGACGCCGTGGGGCGCTATTTTCCATTCGTGATTGCGCGGCAAATCGAAGGCGCAGCGCGTGCCGTCGATTCGCGCTGGCACGTCGAGGCATGTGCGCTTGCCCTCTCGACGCTGGCGCCTTCGTTTTCACTAACGGCGTTCGAGTCGAAACTTGCTACGCTGCACGAGCAGCCAGTCGCATTGGCATCGTGCGAAGGCGCCAGCATGTGGTGGACTCAGGAGGATGGCGCAACGCATCGACACGAGGGCGCGCTCGATGCGAGCTTGTTCCTGGATCTGCTCGAAGCCTACGATATCGCACGCTAGTCGCTGTCGACATCCCATTCGCGGCGCAGCGCTTCGCGGTGCGGTTCCGGCACGGCGTCGAGCAGTTGCGTGTGGAAGGCGCGCAGATCGGTGGCGTGGGTGGCGGCGCGGCGCGCCACGATACGGGCGATGGGGCCGAGAAGCGTCGAGAGGCGCGAGGTAGCTTCGTTGACGCTTTCGGCGCTGATGGTCTGCGCGCCGATCGTGCGCGGCGCACCGGCGCCCACCGGAAGCAACAGCGAATCGAAGTCGCGCCGCGCATCGTCGGTGGGCAAGTGAGCGCTCAGGCGTTCGCGCAGCGTGTCGATGTTCGTCGCGCCTACGCATGCCCGCCGTACCAGCAGCGACGCCACGGGCCCGACATGGCTCGCGAGGCGCTTCTCCAGGTGCGCGACGAGTTCGGGGTCGAGCTGGGTCTGCGTGGGCGGCGTGGGGATCGGCGCTTCGAGAGCCGCATGCGCGAGCACGGTTCGTTCGGCATCCTCATGGACATCGGCAGCGAGTGCCGCAAGCAGCGCATCGCGCCATGCGCGCGCGCCGGCATAGCGCATCTGGGGGCGCTTCTCCATGCCCTTCATCACCAGGGCGTCGACATACGCAGGCAAGCCGCGCACGACGGCGGAAGGGGGAGGCGGCATCTCGTCGAGAATCTTGCGCATCACGGCGCCCGGCGTGCCCGCGAACGGGCACACGCCGGTAAGCATTTCGTAGAGCACGACGGCGGCGCTGAAGAGATCGGAACGTGCGTCGACGGCGTCGCCGGTGAACTGTTCCGGCGACATATAGCTCGGCGTGCCGAGCAGCGTGCCGGTTTGCGTGAGCTTGGACGTGTCGAGCTGAGCGATGCCGAAGTCCGCGACCTTGCATTCGCCGCGCGGCGAGATCAGCAGATTGGCGGGCTTGATGTCGCGATGTACGATGCCTGCGCCATGCGCGTAGTCGAGCGCATCGAGCAGTTGCGCGAACCAGCGCAGAGCGGCCAGCGGATTCATCTGCGCACCCGCGCGCGCGTGCTGCGCGAGATGCGCTGCGAGGGTTGCGCCGCGCACGTATTCCATCGTGATGAAGGCGGTGTCGCCCGTTTCGCCATAGTCGTACACCGCAACGATGTGAGGATGGGCGAGACGTCCCGCGGCGCGCGCTTCGTTCAGAAAGCGCGCGGTGAGTTCGTGATCCGCTTCGCCGCCCGCAGGCCGCTCGATGGTCTTGAGCGCCACCTTGCGCTCGATGCGCGGGTCGAACGCCAGATACACCACGCCCATTGCGCCGCGCCCGAGCACGCGCTCGATCACGTAGCGGTCGAAGGTCGAGGGGATGTCGGCGGAGTGGGACATCGCTTACGTCTGCTCTTCGTCGAGAATGCGGAACGCTTCGATGAGGCTGGTCTGCATGCGTCCGAACGACACCGCAAGCGATGCGATTTCGTCCGATCCGCCCGTTGGCAGCGTGGTCGCATCGAGCTTGCCGAGGCTCATTTCGTCGGCGGCGCGTGACAGCGCGCGGATGGGACGCGTGATCAGCACGTGCATCATCACGTTCATGACGATCAGCACGACCGCAAACACGGCGGAGAGCGAAAGCATGAACGTGCGCCAGACGGCTCGCCCGCGCGCAATGGGCTGCGCCATCGGCACGGACACGAACTCCGCGCCGATCACCTCGTTCATGGTCCAGCCGAAGCCGTTCGAGGTGCCGTACTTCTCGATCATCGTCGCGGGCGCGGCGTTCGGCGTGCTATGGCACTGCATGCAGGCAGTGTCGGTAATGCTGCTGGGCCGCGCGAGGAAGAACGAGCGGCCGCCCGGCGCATCGCGCTGGCCGGTCAGTTCCTTGAGTTCCGGATGATCGTGCAGATGGCGGATGACGTCGGTCTCCCAGTCGGTCGGGCGGTCGCGCGGATTGGTCGGGTTGAGCATCGTGGCGTTGTACGAGAAGTTCGGAAAGTCCTTGCCCAGCAGCTTGAGCATCTCGATGGCCGAAAACGCAGGGATCGATTCGGGCACGAAGCTGTACTTGATCTGCGTGGCGAGCAGCGGCGTGACGTGCGCCGCGGTGTAGCTCTGCATCGAGGATGCGGCGCTCGCGAGGATGTTGGCGTCGTGCGCGGTTTCTTCGAGCGCCTGCTTTTGCAGCAGACGGTCGGAGACCACGCCGATCACCACCAGCGCGATTGCGAAGATGATCAGGAATACCAGGTTGAATTTGACGCTGAGCGAGAGTCCGGGCTTCATGGCAGTGAAGGTTCGAGCCTTATGGATAGCGCACTTTGCGAACGCCTGGGCGCTCGGGCGGATAGAGCAGGGCGCGCCAGTCGGGCAGGGTGTTCAGATGCGCTTGAACATCGTGGCGAAACGCGCGATCGGTCAGACGCGAGCGAAAACGTGCGGGAAAGCTCTTGCGCGCGGGCAGTTTGCTGTCCAGCCACGGCGCGATGTCGTCGTAAGTGGCGGCGTGCGATGGCGGCGCAGTGTGTGCGGGCCTGGCGACGGCGAGCGGCTGCAAGGCGTCGCGAAATGCGACCGGCATGCCCGTGACGAAAGCGTCGGTGGGGCGCGCCGATATCTGCACATGGCCAGGGCTGCCGATGCTCGCGAAGCGGCCGGTTGGTATCTGCGTGGGCGGCCTGGCCGCGAAGGCATGCGTGCCGGTTTCGCTGAAAACGTTGACCGTTTGCGTGCCTTCTTGCGCTGCGATGATCGCCGCCGCGCTCGATCCAACATCGAGCGCGCCGGGTTCCGTGTCCACGCGCACCTGGGCACAGGGCGCGGTGGCACACGCGGCTGCGGCGACCTTCAGCCAGCCGCTGAGCAAGGCGACATGGGCGTCGGCCACGAGCATCGCGCGAGTTCGCGGACCGAGCGCGACGAGCGTGCCGTGCTCGTCCTGCAGATGCGCCACGCCATCGCGCGATTCGAGCAGGTCGCCGTCGCGCAAGGTGTCGCCCGCCGCTGCCGAGGTCACGCTCGCGCCGCGCACGACGCCGATGGGTGCATCGGTGCTCGCGAGCCGCCAGGCGGCCTGCGCAGGCGACGCGAGCACCGCCGCGATGACGATGCCCGCTACCCAGATGTGCAATCGATGAATCATGCCGAGCCATTGATCGAGGGTTCCTCAACACAACAGCCCGGCGGCGAAATTATTCCGCGCCGACCCTGGCGCTTATCCGTTATGCGGCTGTACGGCTTCCTGAGCCTCGCTGAACAGCGCGGCCGTATCGAGGTTGGAGATGCGCTTGCCGAGCGCGGCGAGATCGACGTCGCCCGCCTGGCCGATCAGCGCGTAGGCCAGCTCGTTCTGCCGCCATGTGGTGACGCCCATCGAGTCGACGGTGCGCGAGGCGACCGCTTCGTCCGGGCGCGCGTCCTTCATCACGCACAATGCGATGGGCGGCCCGCTGCGCGGCAGATAAACGATCTGCACGAGCGGCTTGTCGTGAAAGCGCAGGCGCTGCACCGACTTGAAGGTGAGCCCGGCGCTGCTCAGATCGGGCACGCGCAGCGCGAGACGGTCGTCGCGGCGGATGTCTTCGACGACCCGGGCGGCGAGCGCCGGATCGTCCTGCCGGTAGGCGACGGTTTCCCGTGTATAGAGCTTCTGGTAGCCAACCGCCGCCTTCACCCACGGCGACGGCTCCGATGCGCTCGCGAGTTGCGAGGCGCCGGAGCCCTGGCCGCCAGGCCCGAACAGCGCGTCGAAGCGCACGAACTGGCCGGCCACGAACGCGCCCGCCACGCATGCCGCCGCGAGCCAGACCGGCACGCGGCGCAGGCGCGATCTCACGGGCGCCGAGGGTTGTTGCTCCGCGGCTGGCATCGTGGCGTCGTTCGCACTCGAAGACGGTTGCGCGGGTTGCCCGGTTTGCGCGCGCACCATTTCCTCGATGCCAAGTTGCAGCGATTCGGGCACGGACGGCAGCGTTTGCTGGGCGAAGGCACCGGCGAAATCGACCTGCGAGGTGCGCAGCAGCGTGACCTTCTTGCGCGCCTCGGCGGACTCGCGCAACTGCGCTTCGATCGCGGCGCGCTCGTCCGGCGACAGGCGGCCGTCCACATAGGCGAGTAACTGTGCGTCGTCGGCAATCATGCGAGTGAGTCCTTCTGCTGCGGGGCGGGCGGCGCCTTGGGCGCTGCACCGCTGAACATGGCGCCGACCGATTGCCGCGCTCGCGAGAGCCGGCTCATTACGGTGCCAATGGGTATCTTGAGCACGTCGGCGGCCTGCTGGTACGTCATGCCTTCGACCGCGACGAGCAGCATCACCACACGCTGGGCTTCGGGCAGGCGCTCGACTGCCTCGATGATCTGGCTATGCATGAGTTGTGTTTCGGGGCCATTATCGACGGGATCGGGGAGATTTTCGAGGAAATCGTCGTCCCACTCGAAGCTCGCGCGCTTGCGCACGCTGCGGGCTCGCAGCTCGTTGATCCATGTGGAATGCATGATGGAGTACATCCAGCTCAGCGGAGCCGTGTCGGGTTGAAGCTGATGCGCGCGTTCGAGCCCGCGCAGGCAGGCGCGCTGCACGAGGTCTTCGGCGTCGTGCTGGTCCCCGGACAGGCGCAGCGCAAACGCCCAAAGCCGCGGAATCATGGCGGGAAGCATCCCCGGTAAGTCTGTACCGCTCATCGAAGGGTTTTCTCCACGATCCCCGTTCAATCCGGACTGGCGTGCGCTGCGGTCGTGTGCGACCGTCTGGTCAAGGGCGCGCGGCTCGGGCCATTTTGGTGAACTAGTAACGAAACACCTGGCCGGTGGGCTTTATTCCATGCTTTCGTTCGGGTTGCGTTCGCGCCGCCTTCAATGGCCTTCAGCGGCCTTTCGTGCCGGCGCGCGCTTCTTCGCTCGTGCGCCGGTCGAACGACACCGCGTAAGCGGCGGCGCGCGCGGCGAGCAGCGGGTCGTCGGAGGGCGCGATGCCCACCGGCAGCACCGTTGGGTCGAAATTGATGTCGCGGCAGGGGCCGTCGATCTGCGACTGGGCATGCTCGATGACGATGGTACCCGCATCGACGCGATGCTGCTCGCGTTCGACGGGCCAGGCGCGGGTGGCGTCGTCCACCGGGTCGCCCGCACCCGCGGGCGTCAGCATGAGGTGCCAGCGCACCGGAGCCGATTCCAATTGCACCTTCAGGTCGTGCGCGAGAAAGTCGGGGTCTCTCGCGTCCGGATCATGCGTATCTAGCGGCGCGTAAGGCACGTCGGGCACGACGCTCCAGCGCACGAATCGCGTGTTGCCGCTTGCGTCGGTGAAGCGAAACGCATCGATACCGTAATAGCTCGCGTTATAGAACGCAGAAGCCGGCGGATGCGCGGCGAGCCAGTCGCGCAGCGCGTTGGTTTCGGGGTGGCTCGCAAAGAACGCGTCGAGTCTCGCGGGGTCGGGGCGGCCCGTGCGCTTGTCGTGCTCCATGGCCTCTTGCAGTTCGTAAACCGCTTGTGGCGTGCGCACCGCGAATACGGGCGCGGAATTC
Organism: Paraburkholderia sp. EG287B; assembly: GCF_040965595.1. Classification (NCBI taxonomy): domain Bacteria; kingdom Pseudomonadati; phylum Pseudomonadota; class Betaproteobacteria; order Burkholderiales; family Burkholderiaceae; genus Paraburkholderia; species Paraburkholderia sp. EG287B. The sequence continues at coordinate 129,592 of NZ_JBFRCG010000015.1, read as the reverse complement.
ATGCCGGTGCGCCATTGCTCGCCGTCTTGCATCGCGAAGCGCAGCGCAAAGCTGCGCACGGTCGTGTCCGCGTCGTCTTCAGCGGGATTGCCGCCGGGCGCGGAGAAGCGCCCGAGCAACGGCGTGCGGCCACGCTCGAATACGCTCGCGCGAGACAGCGCCGTGCCGTTGCCGTTGCTGTCGAAATAGCCGCTCACGCAGATGCCTTTTGCATGGTTGCGGCGAAACCCGGGATGCGTGCCGGCGCTGCGTTCGAATGCGTCGATGAGCCGGTCGGGCGTGAGCGCGGCCCGGGCGCCGGGCCAGTGTATCCAGCCCGCGGTCCATGCGAACGCCGCGGCACAGGCCGCTAGCGTGAGCGCGATGAATGCGTACCTGACAATGAGTTGCGAAAGCGAAAGACGGGACATAAATCAGCGCAGGGGCCTCATACAGCCGCTGATGCATGGAAAGGCCCTCTATGAATCTCGTGCGTTGCCGTCATGCGGCGAGGCCGTTATGGTAATCCGCTTGCCGCTATTCTGTGTGCACTGAACGACGACGGTATACCTACGTATGGGGGCGTCATCCAAAAGCGTCTGTCCGTTTATGCGCGGGAAGAATAGCGGCCAGCCGCGCTTGTCCTTAAGCTTCAGTCATTCGCAATGAGTGGGCGCAAGACACAGGACGTTCCGCTTTCGGCAGACGGGGCATGCGTGACATACACGCTCATCCAGAATATGGGAGTTAGCCGTGGTGAGATTGGATTCGTGGCGGTCGACATACGCGGGAGGCGCGCTCGATGGCGGCGGCCCCGGCGAAAACATGCGCCTCGTGCAGCCGTGTGGTGCCGATGACCCCAACGATCGAACACACGCGCCGGATGGCGACGCCGCAGCAGTAGCGCCGGATTGCACGCGCAATCCGTGGGCGCACGTGGTCTCGGGCCTGCTGGCCTCGCCGGCTTCGAGAACCAGCGTTGCGCGCCGCGCGCCCGCAGTGCGCACGCGCAGCGATCTGCGCGCCGCGGATCACAGCACCTACGCAAGTTGCACGGTCAAGATAGAAGAGCGGCTGGCCAATTCGTCGTTTACGCTCTCGTGGAGCGACCCGACGCGCTGCAGCTACCGCGAGCAGGTCTGGAAGCGCGCAATCGCCAGAAAGTCGGGCATCTGTGTGCTGTCCGGCGAGCACATCAAGCGAGGCGATGCGGTTTTCCGGCCGCTGGCGCGCCGCTACAAGGTCCCGTTGAATTCGGGGGCGATGATCCTCGCCGCGTCGCTGGAGGCGTGGGGCGCTCGCCTGGCCGACCCCGAATCGCTCGAATGGCCGGAATAACCGGGCATGGCGGACAGATCGAAGCGGCTTCGCTGGAGGGGAAAGGGGCGTGCTTCCGGTTTTCGCTGCCTCAAGGCGGAGGCGGAGGCGGTGGCAGGCGCGCTTAGACGCTGTGCCGATCGCAGGCGGATGGCCTGCCTGGATGCTGGAGCGGGAGACGAGTCTCGAACTCGCGACCTCAACCTTGGCAAGGTTGCGCTCTACCAACTGAGCTACTCCCGCATGTCTGGCTCCCCGACCTGGGCTCGAACCAGGGACCTACGGATTAACAGTCCGGCGCTCTACCGACTGAGCTATCGGGGAATCAAGGAGGCCGGATTGTACAGGAGATTTTTTGATCCTGCAGCTTTTTCCTGACAAATCTCGATGAGGCGGATTGGGGAGGATTAAGTTGGGAATATAACGGGTTACGGTGTATTACCTACGGCCAATCGGCGCTCGGCCATCCCGTGGCTCCACCACGCAAGGCAAGTCTGGATCTACCCATGGGGCCACTGCTTGTCTATCGTAGGCGGCATCTCAACCCGAACCGTAGAGGAAGCCAAACGATGTCCTTCGCCGATGCCGTCAACGAACCCGCCGCCGACACCAGCGCGGCGCCTTCGCAACGCACGCGCGTGCGCCGGGTCGCGCAGCGCGCGCACTACGACGCAGCGACGCTGCATGCGATTCTTGACGAAGCCTACGTCTGCCACGTCGCCTTCAGCGACGAGCACGGCGTGCATTGCATCCCCACTGCATGCTGGCGCGAGGGCGATCATCTCTACATTCACGGCTCGAACGGCAGCCGCATGCTGCGCCTCGCGGCCGATGGCGCCCAGGTTTGCGTGACCGTGACGCATCTCGACGGCCTCGTGCTCGCGCGCTCGGCGTTCAATCATTCGATGAACTATCGTTCCGCCGTGATTTACGGCGTGTTCGAGGTCGTGACAGAGGAACACAAGGCAGCCGTGCTCGATGCCTTCATGGAGCACATCGCGCCGGGCCGCCGGCATGAAGTGCGGGCGGGCAACCGCAAGGAACTGGCGGCGACCACGGTCATGCGCATTGCGCTCGCGGAGTCCGTGACGAAGATCCGCACAGGCGGCCCGAAGGACGACGAGGAGGACATGGATCGTCCCGTCTGGGCAGGCGTGCTGCCGCTGACGCTCGCGCCGCTGCCGCCCGTGGCCGATACCGCAACGCCGGAGCGCGAGGCTCCGGCTTACGTGAAGACCTGGTCAAACCGGCGCGACGGCTGACCACGGACTGCGGCGTTCACCGCGCCGACGTGAGGGAGTGCAGCTTCGCGCGCAGCGGGTCGATGGCAAACTCGCGCGCTCTGCGCAATACGCGCCGAAGCTGCTCCGCGGCGAGGGGAAATTCAATGAGCCTGCCGCGCCAGGTGAGTACGACGAAATGCGACTCGTACCAGCTTTTATGATTTGACCAACGCTCCTTGTAGCTCGAGAAGTATGGGCGGAAGTCGAAATCGCGGCCGTTCGCGAGCGCCCATCGCGCCATGCTGTCCACCAGCAGGTTGCCGACGGAGCGGGCGGCGTAGGCCTCGTCATACGTCGTGATGAAATACTCCAGTCTGCGCGGCCCAGTCAGATTGACGGATGCCGCAATCGGAACGCCGTCCAGTTTGACGAACGAGACCAGTGGAGTCGTGACGAGATCGGTCCGCCCGGCGAGTTCGATGAAGAAGTCGCGCACGTCGTCATTCATCAGATACGGGGCGTCGAGGCCGCGAGAGAGCACCCAGTTGCGCTTGGTCGCAAAGAGCCACGTGAGTACTGCTCGGGCGTCGTCGACGCCCTTGCACCAGCCGTATTCAACTGCGCCGTCCTCCGAAAGCCGCCTTGCCAGACGTCGCAATGGTCGCCGTAGCGAGTCGGGCCTCGTGGCGATGAAGGCGTCGAAGCTGGGGAACCGCGACAGTTCCATGGAGTACCCGGACAGCAGGCGCCATCGCTCCGGCAGCGCGCGCAAGACCCACGACAGAGGCGCACGCGAGAGCGACTCGTGAAGCGGGCCATTGCATTCGACGAAGCGTATCTCCAGCACGTCGGCGTCGACGCTGCGTAACGCATCGACGGCGGCGTCATGGAAGCGCGCGTCGCCTCGATCGGATACGAGCGGGCCGCCATATTCCTCGTTGCTGCCGCAGCCGAGTGCGCGTGCGACCCGGTACGCGCCTTCGCGCGCAATGCACAGCGGCCAGAGCGCGACGAGCGCGGCGCCGTCGTAGACCAGCGCGACACTGACCGCCGCGCCGCGCGCGAATGCCTTGGCCGCCGCAAGTTCGCAGTAGGTAAACTCGAGTGTCGCCGGGCACGTCGTGCAGACGGCTTCCCAGCAAGGGCGCAGTTTCAGGAAATCCGCGTGGGTGCTGCATACGCGGATCTCGTGGCGAAGGCTACCCGTGGTCGCGCGGGCGGCGACGTCGGGAAGGAAAGCAGTCTCGGTCGGTGAGTTTCGCATCATGTTGTCCCGGTAGTCCGATTCGGCGGAGCGTCAATCTCACATTTTCCTTATCGCTATGGACTCCGAACGAGATACGTATGAACATCGGAGGCATATCCATATGATCCATCGAAATAACTCGCACAGCGCGCGAAAGTATTCCGATTGCTTGAAATTGGCGGCGGACGACTAATGCCTGGTGAAAGGGTGGTAGGAGGAATACGGACTTGCGGTAAAACGCACCGCACCATCGCATGAATGCGTTTGGCCTTCGGCATGAGTTGCCGCTCGATTAGTCCGTTGAATGATCAACTACGTGGAGATCCGACCGACGACGAACATGGCGATTGCCGAGCCCGTAAAATTTGATCGCGAACGGTCGCGTTCAATCCTGGTCAGGCGATGGCGGACCAGAGCATGCTGGCGATTGCGACGAGGTAGAACACTGCCGTGATGATTGCCGCCACGCGGAGCGGCCGGCCGACTGCCGAACTGCTGGTGATAACGACCAGGCTTATCCCGATGCCGATCAGCGCGAGCACGAAGAGTCGCGGCAGCAGACTAAAGCCATCCAGCCCAACCTTGAAGATCGACCAGCCCAGGGCGGCGGCGAACATGCCGAAATACCACCATAGTCCCGCTGAGCGGTTCCATAGCATGAGGATGCCAGCGCCGATCAGTGCAACGCCGGCAACGAAGTAGTAAGGCGCGTGGCCCATCCAGGGTATCCACCCGCCCAGCACTGCGAACGCCGCGCCGACGAGGATGATCCATTCTGCGGTCTCGGCAGGAGACGTCCAGCGGCGGTAAGACATACAAGTCCCCCTAATGCAGACAAACCGGGCTTTACAGTGAGTCTTGCTGAAGTCTGAAACTGACTCATCGACGCATCGATGAAGAAGCTCAAAGCAAAGTCCCACGTTGATGCTAAGCAGCCGATGTGCCCAGGTCAAGAGTGATAACCCTTTGAATTTGTAAGAACTTAAGAACCTATTCGCATTCAATTTTTTCGCGCGAAAGAAATGCATGTCTATGGCATTCGCGATAGTCGACATTACCGGCTCAATGGATTTTCCCGGCAAGAGTTGCAGCGCGAGGCTGCATGCAGAGAAGCACGCGTCAACATTACTTGCGGCAGGCGGCGTGCCGTTGGCCGATATCGCCAGCCATGCTTTCGATCTGAGAAATACTTGGTTCGTTCGCACCCATCATGCAGATAGGCTGCGTACTTCGCCGGCGCGCAGGTTCAGCGGCAGCGCAAGGGCAACGAGAAAAAAAGGAAAAGCGATAATGAAAAGCAGCATCTGGGGCGCAGTGCCAGGCGCACTGTTGACGGCACTTCTGGTGGTGGCATCGACGTCCGCGCAGGCGGATCGTCTGGACGACATCAAGCGGGCGGGCGTATTGCGCGTCGCTGCATTCGACAGCAATCCGCCGTTCGGTTTCGTCGATCCGCAAGACAATCAGATCGTTGGGCTCGACGTGGACTATGCGCGCGCCGTCGCCAAAAGCCTGGGCGTGAAGCTCGAAGTTCAGCCCACCAATCCCGCCAATCGCATCGCCTTTCTGAAGTCGGGCAAGGTCGATCTGGTATTCGCCAACTTTACGATTACCGACGATCGCAGGAAGGAAGTGGATTTCAGCACGCCGTACTTCGCGTCGGGCACCCAGTTCATTGCGAAGAAGGGCGTGCTGAAGTCTTCGGAACAGCTCAATGGCCTGCGTATCGGCGCGGACAAAGGCACGACCAACGAACAGCAAGTGCGGGCGAAATTCCCGGGCGCAACCATCGTCGCTTACGATGACACGCCTTTCGCTTTCGCTGCGCTGCGCACGGGCAACGTGCAGGCCATCACGCAGGACGGCCCGAAGCTCGTCGCGCTGCTGGCACGCGCGCCGGACAAGGCGGGCTACGAGATTTCCCCGTTCACGATCTCGAACGACTACGAAGGCGTTGGCGTGCCCAAAGGCGAGACGCGTCTGCTCGATGCGGTGAACAGCACGCTGACGCACCTGGAAAGCGACGGCGAGGCCGCGCAGATCTACGACAAGTGGTTCGGCCCGAAGAGTGCAGCGCCGCTGCCCCGTCTCTTCAAGATCGGCGACCCGCAAAAGAACAGTTGAGCGCGGCGCTTGATTCATGCATAACTGGCTTGAACCGAAGTATCTCGCGTGGCTCGAACAAGGCTTCTTCGTCACGCTGATGCTCTCTGCCTGCGCGGCGTCGTGTGCGACGCCGCTCGGCTTTCTGCTGGCGGTTGCACGCACGGCCCGCACTCGCGCGATTGCGCGCGCTGCGGCGCTCTACGTGTTCGTCTTCCGCAATTCTCCATTGCTCGTTCAATTGCTGTTCTGGTACTTCGGCGTCGCGGCCTTGCTGCCGTCCGGCTGGATGACCTGGCTTAACACGCCGCACCTGGCGACGTTCGGGCCGCTCACGCTGCGCTGGCCGAGCTTCGAACTGTTCGCCGGCTGGGTCGGATTGACCTGCTACACCACGGCGTTCATCGGCGAAGAGTTTCTGGCCGGCTTGCGCGGCGTGAACCACGCGCAGTGGCAGGCGGCCGCGGCGCTTGGCATGCGCCGGTACGTAACCCTGCGCTACGTGATCCTGCCGCAAGCGTTGCGCATCGCCACGCCGCCGCTCGCTGGCCAATACATGAACGTGATCAAGAACTCGTCGCTGACGATGGCGATAGGCGTGGGCGAACTGTCGTACATGTCGCGGCAGGTCGATACCGAAAGCTTCAGGACCTTCCAGGCATTCGGCACCGCGACCGTATTCTATGTGCTGGCCATCGCGGTCATCGAGGTCGCATTGGTGCTCTGGCAACGCGCCGGCCTGCACGGTTTGCAGCGAGGCCGTGCGTGAACGGGTTCGCGTGGTTTCCTGCTTTGCGTTATTTGCTGATCGGCGCATTTCCGGCGGGGCCGCTGGGAGGCGTTGCATTGACGATCGCGCTCTCGGTGGTGTCGGCGCTGCTCGCGGCCCTGACCGGATTCGCGCTGGGTGTCGCGCTCGCCATGACGCGCGGCGGCGTCCGTCTCGCGCTGACCACCGTGGTCGCGTTCTTTCGCGCGATACCCGTGCTGATGCTGATTTTCTGGACCTTCTTCCTGATGCCGATCCTGCTGCACATCGACGTTCCTGGTCTTGCGACCGTCGTGTGCGCGCTGGCGCTGATCGGCGGGGCGTATCTGTCGCATTCGGTCTATGCGGGCATCACGTCGATCAGCGAAGGCCAGCGGCAAGCAGCGCTTTCGCTGGGCTTGACGCGCTGGCAGGCATTACGCGAAGTCATCCTGCCGCAAGCCGTGCGGGTCATGATGCCGTCGTTCGTCAACCAGTGGGCGGCGTTGATCAAGGATACGTCGCTTGCCTATATCGTCGGCGTGCCGGAATTCACGTTCCTCGCCAATCAGCTCAATAACCGTCTGCTGGTGTACCCGGCGCAAATCTTCCTGTTCGTCGGGCTCGTCTATCTGCTGCTGTGCGGTGCGTTGCAGTGGATCGCCAATGCGCTGCTCACGCGACGTGAGCCGGGCTTTTAACCAATTGATGAGGATGACGATATAACCGCGAACACCGGCGCGGGCCGCACTTGCCCGGCGTGATCCAGGCTAAGCGGACTCCGGGGGTGTCGCCACCGGGAATATGCCGATTTGCGCACGTGAAATTGTCGTGCTAGTTTTTCATGAAATTTAACATGAAAAATTTCACGAACCCGTCATGTTCGCCGAATCGACTCGTCATATCGAAAGCTATTACGCCCGTCACTACGCCCAGCGCGGGGTGCTGCCCGAGCGCCCCGCGCTGGCAGGCGACTACCACGCAGACGTGCTGGTCGTAGGCGCGGGCTTCAGCGGCCTGCACACGGCGTTGCGGCTCGCGCTGGCCGGCCGCCGCGTCGCGGTTGTCGAGGCGAGCCGCGTGGCGTGGGCCGCCTCGGGGCGCAACGGCGGTCAGGCGCTGCCCGGCTGGTCGTGCGACATGCCGCCGTTCGAGCAGGCGCTGGGTCTGGCGGGCGCGCGGGCGCTGTGGGACAGCATGCGCTGGGCCGCCGCCGAGGTGCGCGAGTTGCCCGCGCGGCATGGCTTCGACATCGACTACCGGCCAGGCAGCTTGTGGGCGGCGGTGCGGCGCTCGCGTGTCGCCATGCTCGAAGCCGCGCGCGACGAGGCCGCGCAGAAGTGGGGCTACGATCGCCTGCGCGTCATCACCGAGCCAGAGATGCCGGAGTGGATCGGCAGCCGCCGTTATCGCGCGGCGCTCTACGATCCCGAGGCGGGGCATCTCGATCCGCTCAAGCTGGCGCTCGGCCTCGCCGACGCCATCGAGCGCGCGGGCGGCGCCATCTTCGAGCAAAGCCGCGTGCTCGCCTATCGCGAAACGCCGGGGGGCTACGTGGCGAGCACGCGGGAAGGCACGGTGCGCGCCGGCACGCTGGTGCTCGCCTGCAATGCCTACATCGACCGGCTCGATCGCGAGCTGGCGGGCCGCGTGCTGCCCGTGGGCACCTGGCAGATCGCCACGCGCAGGCTCGACCCTGCGCTTGCCCGCTCGCTGCTGCCGCGCAACAGTTGCGTGATCGACAATCAGTTCGTGCCGGACTACTTTCGCCTGAGCCCGGACGATCGCCTGCTCTTTGGCGGCGCGTGCACGTATCTCGGCGGCATCCCGAAGGACATCGGCGCCGCGATCCGGCCGAGTCTCGAGCGTGCGTTTCCACAGTTGCGCGGCATCGAATTCGAATACGCGTGGGGCGGTCATATCGACATCAGCATTCGCCGCACGCCCGACGTCGGTCACGCACGCGATCGCTACTGGCTGCAGGGCTTTTCCGGGCACGGCATCCTGCCGACGCTCGCGGCGGCGCGTGCCGTTGCCGACGCCATCCTCGGCGAGCCGCACTTGCTCTCGCTCTACGAGCGCATTCATAATCCGCGCTTTCCGGGCGGCGAGCGCTTCGCCGCGCCGCTCGAGGCGCTCGGCAAGCTGTGGTATCGCCTGCGCGACGTCGTGTGACAGAGAGAACCGCATGGACCAGCAGGACGAAATCGAAGGCCTCGCAATCCTCATTCGCGATCTGCGCAAGCACAAGAAGGTGACGCTCGCCGAACTCGCGCAAAAGATCGGCCGCTCGGTGGGCTTTCTTTCGCAGGTCGAGCGGGGGCTTTCGCGGCCCACGGTGGCGGATCTCACGGCCATCGGCGAGGCGCTGCAGACGCCCACCACGTACTTCTATAGCGTGAGCATGCCGCGCGAGCTGCCGTGGGTCACGCGGCCTGGCGAGCGGCGCACGCTCTACTATGGCGGCGGCATTACGGACGTGCTCGTTTCGCCCAGCATGTCGTCGGGTTTCTCGATGCTGGAGAGCCGGCTCGAACCCGGCGCGACGAGCGGCGAGCGCCCCGTGGACGACAGCGACGAGCAGGGCGGCTTCGTGCTCGAAGGCGAGCTGACGGTCTGGGTGGAGGGCAGCGACGAGCCCGTGACGCTGCGGACCAACGACAGCTTTCAGTTGCCGGCGCGTTGCCGCTTTCGCTACGCCAATCTCGCCGATGCGCCCGCGCGCGTGCTATGGGTTTTCACCTGAACCGCGGTAATCAGCATCACTGATCAATCCGTTGGCTGACGACGCGATTTCCCTTTGCGCGGACGACACCAGAGTCGAAAGGCGCGCATGCCGCCTTACGTTGCGCAACTGAAAGACAGGATGCGATTCGGGCCGCCGCGATCCCCATTCCGGAGGACGCCGCCGAAGCTGCGGGGCGACCCAGGCGCCGCGGTCGATGCGGCCCGGCTGGCTCGCCGGATGCTGCCGGGCGACCTCTCCGAGGGGGGAGAGCAGGCTGGCGGCAGTCCCGGCGAGACATTTTTTTCTGGCTTGGTGATTACCGGAAATATCGCCGATTTTCGCTACGCCTCAGCGGCCATCTGCACGAATTATTCCTGCATAAACCCGCCTGAAACCGCCGCAATGTCGTTTTTGTGCATTTTTGCCCATTTTTAACGTGTTTTTGTCTACACACTGACTCCGTGTTGTGCTATTGATTCGGCTTTCGCCGTCATGCACGTCGGAGGCAAAACACGTGCCGGGCGGGCGATCGGCGCGTTTCCATATGCAACGCGATTTGCCTGTTTCGCCCGCGTGAGGTAGGGTATGCAGGTTTTCTCAACTCAACACAGGTAGCAGATGAACAAACAGGAACTCATTGACGCAGTCGCCGCTAGCACGGGCGAGACCAAGGCAGCCACGGGCGCAGCTATCGACGCGATCCTCGACGTCGTCACGCGTGCGGTCACCTCGGGTGACTCCGTGCAACTGGTCGGCTTCGGCTCGTTCTCGACTGGCCAGCGTGCCGCCCGCGTGGGCCGCAACCCTGCCACGGGCGCGGAGATCCAGATTGCCGCCGCCAAGACGGTGAAGTTCACCGCTGGCAAGGCATTCAAGGACGCCGTCAACGCGTCGTGATGCCAGGTCCGCCGTCATGGCGGCGCGCGCGTTGCCGGCTAGCTTGCTGGCGCGCGGCGCAGCATCACGCCAGTGCGGTGGCCCGCACTCGGGCAGGTGGCGTCGCGCCGCTGGCCTGAGTGCGTGAAACGAGGGCGCAAGGCCCTCGGCAAGCCGGCATGTTCACATGCCGGCCGCTTTTTCTTCCCCGCCTTTCTTACGGTATCCGAAGCGTTTCTCGATCGTCACGCATCACGCGCGGCGTCGGCTTCCAGCGACGTGCGGCTCGTTTCGTTGCGGCGGCGCTTGGCCTCGTACATCGCCGCGTCCGCTTCACGCAGCATCGCTTCCACGCTTTCGCCTTCCCCGCAGCTCGCAAAGCCCATTGAAAAGCTCAGCTTCGGTCCGCCGTAAAACTGGTTGTTCAACTCCACCAGTTTGGTGATGCTGTCCACCACGGTTTCCGCATCGCGCAGGTCGGCGCCGGGCATCAGCACGGCGAATTCGTCACCGCCGATGCGCGCGGCCTGATACGGCTTCTGGATCGCTTTCGCGAGCACTTCACCGGCACGGCGCAGTAACGCGTCGCCGGCCGCGTGGCCCAGCTGGTCGTTCACCGTCTTCAGGTTGTCCATATCGACGACGATCGCGCTTACCGGGAACGGCCCCTTGCGATGCAGACGATTGAGTTCGTCCACATAGAACGAGCGGCTCTTGAGCTTCGTGAGCACGTCGTGCTTGCCGAGGAATTCGAGGTAGGCCTCGGCTTTCTTGCGCGCCGTGATGTCGGTGAGCGCGAGCAGCACGAGGTCCCATTGCGCTTCGTGGCCCGGGAACACGGAAAACTGCAGGTGGACGTTGACCTCGCTGCCGTCGAGCGCGTAGTTCACCACCTCGCGCTGCTGAAAGAGGCGGCCTTCCCAGAGATCGAGCAACTGCTCGCGGAAGTGCGGGCGCATTTCGTCGCGGAACACCTCGGGCAGGCGCGCGAGCAGCGTGGCCTTGTCCGGTGCGCGAAACATGCCCAGCGTGTAGTGATTCACGTCGAGCACCTGGATTTCGCTCATGCAGCGCTCGACGAATTCAGGGTGGACGTCGGTGAAGGTGCGAAAGTCGACGATGCCCTGCTCGCGGACTTCGTTGAGCAGCTCGCGAATGGCGGAGAAGTTTTCGACCCACAGCGAAACCGGCGAGTGTTCGAAAACGCCGAGCGCGTATTGCTCGCTCACGGTCGCCCGATGGCGCGCTTCTTCGAGCGCCGAGACGTCTTCGATGGCCACGAGCACGCGGCTCCAGTCGGCTTCGTGGCCCGGCAGGATCACGCCGCGCAACAGGATGTCCATGCGCCGGCCGCGCAGCGTGTAGTTCACGCTCTTGCTCTCGAACGTGGCGTGGCCGGCCCACATCTGCTCGAGTTCGCCCACGTGCGCCTGGAACATGTCGTCGCGCAGCACCTGCGGAAGATGCGCGGCGAGTTCTTCGTAGTCCCGCGCACCGTAAAGATCGAGCGTATGGCGATTGACCTTGAGCACGCGGATGCAGGCCGAGCATTCGGCCACGCGGCGCGGATCGTCTTCGAGGAACTGGCGCAGGCTGGTCACGCCTTGTGCGCGCCAGCGGTCGAACAGCGCGCGCAGCTGGCTATAGTCTTCGAGCCACAGCGAAGTGGGCGTCACGTCGAAGAAGTCGAGCAGATCGACGCCCATGTTGGCAAAACTGGCCGCGGTGGCCGGGGTGCCTTGTTGCATGTCGGTTGGATGTAAGGGAACGGGGTGCGGCGGGCTGCACCGCACGAATTACCGAATCCTGGCACACCTTGGGGCCCGAGTGGGCATCGACGATGCAGATGTCACCTCGCCAGGCGATACGCTACGCATCGAAAGGCGGCGCAGGGCGCTCAGTCGGACGTTTCGATCGAATCGACACGATTCGGATAGAACGCAAGGTGGTCCTTGATCGCCGACACCGCTTCATGCGGCGTTTCATAAGTCCATATCGCGTTCACGGCTCGCGCGCCGCCTGGCGTGATCGAGTAGTACGAAGCCTCGCCCTTGTACGGGCACCAGCTCTTGTGTTCCGTGCGCGAGAGCAGCGACATGTCGGCGTCCTCGCGCGGTATGTAGAACACGGCAGGATAGCTCGCCTCTTGCAGCGTGAGCGCGCGGCGCGTGTCGGCGACCACGCGGCCGCCTGCTTTCACCACCACGCGCGTGTGCGCCGGTTCGACCGTGATCGGATGATCGGGGCCGGGAATCTTGACGGTCCGGGTGTCCATGGCTGGGTTCCTCGCGAAAGGGGAAATACGGGTGTTTAGCCGAATACATCATATGCAATTGCAGATTAACTGGTAGGGGAAAACGCTGCAGGCTGTTTCAATGAGGGCGCGACTGAGTTCGACGCACGGGCGGCGATAGTCACGCGATTGCGCCGCGTGCCATCACGCTTCCAGTCTTCACCCGCGCCTTCATTTACCCGCAGCAGGATCACTGATGAGCCTCGATATCTTCTGGTTCTTGCCGACTTCCGGCGACACCCGCTACCTCGGCAAATCCGATTTCGGCCGCGCGCCGACCAACGCCTACATGCGCCAGATCGCCGTGACCGCCGAAGAACTCGGCTATGACGGCCTCCTCATTCCCACCGGCAGCAGTTGCCTCGACCCGTGGGTGACGGCGGCGAGCCTCGCGCCGGTCACGCAGCGCATCAAGTTGCTCGTCGCGCTGCGCACGTCGCTCGGCGGTCCTACCGCTTCGGCGCGCCAGGCGGCCACGCTCGACCAGGCGTTGAACGGCCGCTTGCTGCTCAACGTCGTGCCGGGCGGCGACGCCACCGAACTCGCGGCCGACGGCGTGTTCCTCTCGCACGACGAGCGCTACGAAGCCGCCGACGAATTCCTGACGATCTGGCGCGACCTGCTGCGCGGCGAGACGGTGAACTTCGAGGGCAAGCATTTGCGCGTGCAGGGCGCGCAGAACTTTCACGCGCCGGTCCAGACGCCGCATCCGCCGCTGTATTTCGGCGGCTCGTCGCCGGCGGCGCACGAACTGGCGGCAAAGCACGTGGACGCCTATCTCACGTGGGGCGAGCCGCCCGAGGCCGTCGCGCAGAAGTTCGCCGATATCCGCGCGCGGGCGGCGCGCCATGGACGCACGCTCAGGCTCGGCGTGCGCCTGCACGTGATCGTGCGCGAGACCAATGACGAAGCGTGGGGCGCCGCCGGGCGCCTCATCAGCAAGCTCGACGATGACGACATCCGCCGCGCCCAGGAAAACTACGCGCGCATGGATTCGGTGGGCCAGCGCCGCATGGCCGAGCTGCACAGCGGCAGCCGCGACAAGCTCGAGATCAGCCCGAACCTGTGGGCCGGCGTGGGCCTCGTGCGCGGCGGCGCGGGCACGGCGCTCGTGGGCGATCCGCAAACCGTGGCGGCGCGCCTGAAGGAATACGTGGACGCCGGCGCGGACAGCTTCGTGCTCTCGGGCTATCCTCACCTCGAAGAGGCGATCCGCTTCGCCGAACTGGTGTTCCCGCTGCTGCCGGGCAAGAAGCCGGTGACGCTGCGCGACCAGGCCTTGACGGGCGGTGCGTTCGACGTGCGTGCGCGTGAGCGGGCCCAGGAGTCCGCGCGCGCGTGAGCGCCGCCGTGCGCGGCAAGCGGGCCGGGTCCAGGGGGCTCGCCGGGCGATTATTCGTGTGAGCGATGTTTTCGATTTATTCGCGTGAGTGATATTTGTTAAATATTCCCCACAGGCATATAATCGATTTATGCCTCACAGGAATATGCCATGAAGATCATCGTCCAGACGCCAGGCGGGCTTGGCGAGATTCTGCAATCGGCGCGCAAGGCGCGCGGCCTGACCCAGGCGCAGGCCGCGGCGCATCTCGGCATCGGCCAGCCGCGTCTTTCCGCGCTCGAAACCACGGGCGCCGCCAGCCTCTCGCTCGAGCAGATGCTCGCTTTGTTCGCGCTCTACGGGCTGGAACTCTGCGTGCAGTCGCGCGAGGCGGCGGCCGGCGCGCCGGAGTGGTGAGCATGGGCCGTAAATCGCATTCGCGCGCGCTATCGATCTGGGCCAACGGCGAGCGTGTCGGCACGTGGGTCATGACGCCCGCCGGCGACACCGAGCTGCGCTATGACGACGCCTGGAAGCGTTCGGCGGTAGGCCGGCCGCTTTCGCTCTCGCTGCCGTTCGGCATCGGCGACGTGCCGTTGCGCGGCGAGCGCGTGACGCACTATTTCGACAACCTCCTGCCCGACAGCGAGCCCATTCGCCGCCGCATTGCCACGCGCTTTCGCACCGATACGCTCGAGGCCTTCGACCTGCTCAAGGCCATCGGGCGCGATTGCGTGGGCGCGGTGCAACTGCTGGGCGAGGACGAAACGCCGGGGCGCATCGACCGCATCGAAGGCACGGCGCTGAGCGATGCCGTCATCGAGCGTCTGCTGCTCGAAACGGCCGGTGCGCTGCCCGGTGGGGCGCTCGAGACCGACGATCTGCGCATTTCACTGGCGGGCGCGCAGGAGAAGACCGCGCTCCTGCGCCACCGCGGCAAATGGCTGCTGCCGCGCGGCGCCACGCCCACCACCCATATTCTCAAGCTGCCGCTGGGGCTGATCGGCCATCGCAAGGTGGACTTCAATACCTCGGTCGAGAACGAATGGCTTTGCCTGGCACTGCTGAGGGCCTACGGGTTGCCCGCTTCGCAGGCGCAGATCCTCCAGTTCGGCGCGCAGAAGGTGCTCAGCGTGGAGCGCTTCGATCGTACGCGCTCGCGCACCGGTGGCCTGCTGCGGCTGCCGCAGGAGGACTTCTGCCAGGCGCTCGGCGTGCCGCCGCATCGCAAGTACGAAGCGCACGGCGGCCCCGGTGTGCGCGAAATTGCGGGGCTCCTGCGCCAGTCGCTGCAGGCGCGCGAGGACCTCGATACGTTTCTCACCGCGCAAATCGTCTTCTGGATGCTCGCGGCGCCGGACGGTCACGCGAAGAATTTCAGCATCCGCCTGCTGCCGGCAGGGCGCTTTCAGCTCGCGCCGCTCTATGACGTCATGTCGATCTGGCCCGTGGAGGGCGACGGCGGCAATCAATGGTCGTGGCACAAGGCGTCGCTCGCCATGGCGGTGTGGGGCAAGGCGCGCCACTATCGCATGCGCGACGTGAAGCGCACGCATTTCGACGCCACCGCGCGGCTGTGCCACTACGGGCCGGATGCGGGGCCGCTGATCGAGCGCGTGCTGGCGCGTACGCCCGGTGCGATCGAAGCAGTCGCGGCGGCGCTGCCGGAAGGCTTTCCCGAGCGGGTGGCAGAGCGGCTCTTCGACGGCTTGCGTTTTTCGGCGGAGCGGCTGGCGGCGCAGTGACGGTGTGCCCAGCGGGAAACCGTGGTGGCGGAATCCATTACGTTCAGGAGGATTCGCCGCGCGAGATCGGCGCGGCCGTGCGCGCATTCCTGAACGAACTGGCGTAGGCGGCACGTCGCTTCAAGCCTTTTGCTTCTTCGCAGGCAGCCATGTCTGGGGCTCGGCGTACATTTCCTTGACCAGTTGCTTCACGAGATCGACGTAGACGGAGTTGTCGTTCACGCGATGATTCAGAATGATGGGCGAAGTCGCGTGGTCGCTGTCGATCAGCCGGTAGTGCACGTCCTGGCGCAACTGCCGCGCCGAAGCGGGGATCACGCATACGCCGAACTCGGCCGCGACGAGACCCAGCGCCGTCTGGATTTCGCGCACTTCCAGCACTTCACCCGGTTGCACGCCGTCGCCGTGCAACACGTTCAATACCTGATCGGCGAAGCTGGGGCGCGGCTCCTTGGGGTAGACGATCAGTTTCTGTCCGGCCAGTTGCTCGATGGGGATGGGCGTCGACTCCTGCGCCATCTCGCTGCCGATCGGCACCACCACCGCCAGCGGCTCTTCGCGCAGGACGATGCCGGCCACGTTGGGGTCGCTGTGGCGCACGCGTCCGAAGCCGACGTCGATGCGGCCTTCCTTCAACGCCTCGATCTGCTGCACCGACATCAGTTCGACCATCTGGATGTCGAGTTCGGGCGCGTTCTGGCGCAGCTTGCGCATCAACGGCGGCAGCCCCGAATACAGAACGGAGGCGACGAAGCCGATCGACAACACGGTGCGGTGATGCAGTCCCACGTGTTTGGCGGTGGCCTGCAGTTGTTCGACGCGCCCGAGAATCTGCATGGCCTGCTCGTAGACGAGCCGCCCCGCATCGGTCGTGCGCACCGGCCGCGTATTGCGAATCAGAAGGGGCACGCCGATCTCTTGTTCGAGCAACTGAATCTGCCGGCTCAGCGGCGGTTGAGCGATGCAAAGCTGTTCCGCGGCGCGCGTGAAATTGCGCTCGCGCACGACGGCAACGAAGTAACGAAGCTGGCGGAGATCCATGGTTCCTTCCCAAATGAAGCATCCAATTATCGATACTCTGAGAATATGATGCGCCGCAATATCGGCCTGTTCATGGGAGATTGCGGGGCTTCCATATTATAAAGGTATGGAATTTGACGCAAATAGTATTGGATCGTGCGCAGGCGCGGCGTGTATAAATCCACCATACCTTCCTCACTTACGCAGCCTTCGACATGACTTCCGCCACGATCGAACGTATCGAAACCCGCCTCGTCGATCTGCCGACGATTCGCCCTCACAAGCTGTCCGTCGCCACGATGTACGGGCAAACCCTGATGCTGGTGAAGGTGTATTGCAGCGATGGCGTAACCGGCATCGGTGAAGGTACGACGATTGCCGGCATGGCCTACGGTCCCGAAAGCCCGGAAGCGATGAAGCTGGCGATCGACGCCTATTTCGCCCCGGCGATGATCGGCCAGGACGCCACGCGTATCCAGGCGCTCATGGCGCACCTGGGCAAGCTCGTGAAGGTCAATCACTTCGCCAAGTGCGCGCTGGAAACCGCGCTGCTCGACGCGCAGGGCAAGCGCCTCGGCGTGCCGGTGAGCGAACTGCTGGGCGGCCGCCGCCGCGAACGCCTGGCGGTGGCATGGACGCTCGCTTCGGGCGATACCGCCAAGGACATCGCCGAAGCCGAGGCGATGCTCGAAGTGCGCCGCCACAAGATCTTCAAGCTGAAGATCGGCGCGAAAGACCTCAAGACCGACATCAAGCACGTGGCCGACATCAAGAAGGCGGTGGGCGATCGTGCCGCCGTGCGCGTGGACGTCAACATGGCCTGGAGCGAGACGCAGGCGGCCTTCGCGATTCCCGCGCTGGCGCAAGCCGGCTGCGAGCTGGTCGAGCAGCCGGTCGCTTCGCCCGCGGCGCTGGCGCGCCTCATGCGCCGGTTCCCGGTGGCGTTGATGGCCGATGAAATCCTCCAGGGACCGGAAAGCGCGTTCGGGATCGCGAAGAACGAGGGCGCCGATGTGTTCGCGATCAAGATCGAACAAAGCGGCGGACTGTTCGCGGCGCAGCGCGTGGCCACGATTGCGGACGCCGCGGGTATCGAGCTGTACGGCGGCACGATGCTCGAAGGCGCATTCAGCACGGTGGCGTCGGCGCATCTGTTCGCGAGCTTCGCCAACCTGCAGTGGGGCACCGAACTGTTTGGCCCCTTGCTGATCACCGAAGAAATTCTGACGACCCCGCTGGACTACAGCAACTTCGAGCTGACGGTGCCGAACGGCCCGGGTCTCGGCATCGAACTGGACGAAGAGAAGGTCAAGCGCTTCACCCGCGATGGCCTCATGAAAGTCACGAAGTAATCCGGACACCTGATAAACGGACAAGACGATGCTTTTCCACGTACGCATGGATGTGAACATCCCGGCCGACATGCCGGCCAATGTCGCCAACGAAATCAAGGCGCGCGAAAAGGAGTACTCGCAGGAGCTGCAGCGCAGCGGCAAGTGGCGCCATATCTGGCGACTAGTGGGCGAGTACGCGAACTACAGCATCTTCGATGTCGAGAGCAACGCAGAACTGCACGACATTCTCACCGCCTTGCCGCTTTTTCCGTACATGAAGATAACCGTCACGCCGTTGTGTCGCCACCCGTCCTCCGTCAGGGACAACGACGCCTGAGCTGATTCCCCCTCAATACCAGCAAGCACCAGGAGACAAACACCATGAGCGCAAAAGTATTCGACACGAAGGAAGTGCAGGACCTGCTGAAGGCCGCTGCGAATCTCAACGGCGGCAGCGGCAACGCGCGTTTCCAGCAGGTCGTTTATCGACTGCTGGGCGACCTGTTCAAGGCCATCGACGATCTCGACATCACGCCCGATGAAGTCTGGGCCGGCGTGAACTATCTGAACAAGCTCGGCCAGGACGGCGAAGCGGCGCTGCTGGCCGCCGGTCTCGGCCTCGAGAAGTACCTCGACATCCGCATGGACGCCGCCGACAAGGCGGTGGGTCTCGAAGGCGGCACGCCGCGCACGATCGAAGGCCCGCTGTATGTGGCAGGCGCGCCGGTGCGCGAGAGCGTTTCGCGCATCGACCTCAACGCCGACGCCGATGCGGGCCCGCTCGTCATTCACGGCACGGTCACCGGCCTCGACGGCAAGCCGCTCGCCGGCGCCCTGGTCGAATGCTGGCACGCCAATTCGAAGGGCTTCTATTCGCACTTCGACCCGACCGGCGCACAGGACGACTTCAACCTGCGCGGCGCGGTGAAGACCGGCGCGGACGGCAAGTACGAATTCCGCACGCTCATGCCGGTCGGCTACGGCTGCCCGCCGCAGGGCTCGACCCAGCGCCTGCTGGACGGCCTCGGCCGCCACGGCAACCGCCCGGCGCACGTGCACTTCTTCGTCTCGGCCGACAACAGCCGCAAGCTCACCACGCAGTTCAATATCGAAGGCGACCCGCTGATCTGGGATGACTTCGCCTACGCGACGCGTGAAGAACTGATTCCGCCGGTGGTCGAGAAGACCGGCGGCACGGCGCTCGGCCTGAAAGCCGACACGTACAAGGACATCGAGTTCAACTTCACGCTCACGCCGCTGGTCCAGGGCAAGGACAACCAGCTCGTTCACCGCCTGCGCGCCGCGGCCGCGGCGTAACCGTCCCGCATGGGGGCGGCGTGTTGCCGCTGCCCCCCGTTTCCCCGCGATCATCAATCGACACCGATGCAGGAACTCCGTACCGCGTGTGGAGTATGCATAGGAGAGCTAATATGTCAGCCATCATCGACAAAGCCAGTGACCTGGATCACCTGCTGTCCACCGCCGTGCAGGACGACAAGCAAAACGGTGTGTTCCGCTGCCGCCGCGACATCTTCACCAATGCCGACCTGTTCGAACTGGAGATGAAATACATCTTCGAGAAGAACTGGGTCTACCTCGCGCACGAGAGCCAGATTCCCGAAAACAACGACTACTACACCACATGGCTCGGTCGCCAGCCGGTCGTCATCACGCGCGACAAGACCGGCACGCTGAACGCCGTGATCAACGCCTGCGCGCACAAAGGCGCCATGCTGTGCCGGCGCAAGCATGGCAACAAGGGCAGCTTCACCTGTCCGTTCCACGGCTGGACGTTCTCCAACACCGGCAAGCTGCTCAAGGTGAAGGACGAAAAGACTACCGAGTATCCCGTGCAATTCAACAAGCAGGGCTCGCATGACCTGAAGAAGGTCGCGCGCTTCGAGAACTATCGGGGCTTTCTGTTCGGCAGCCTCAATGCCGACGTGCAGCCGCTCGAAGACTACCTCGGCGAAGCGAAGATCATCATCGACCAGATCGTCGACCAGTCGCCGACCGGCCTCGAAGTGCTGCGCGGCAACTCCTCGTATGTCTACGACGGCAACTGGAAGATGCAGATGGAGAACGGCTGCGACGGCTACCACGTCAGCACCGTGCACTGGAATTACGCCGCGACCATGGGCCGCCGCAAGGAAGACGGCACCCAGGCGGTGGACGCCAATAGCTGGAGCAAGTCGGTGGCGGGTGTCTACGGCTTCGACCACGGCCACATCCTGCTGTGGACCAACACGATGAACCCCGAAGTGCGGCCGGTCTACAAGCATCGCGACGAAATCAGGGCGCGCGTGGGCGAAGTGCAGGCCGATTTCATCGTCAATCAGACGAGAAACCTGTGCCTCTACCCGAACGTGTTCCTGATGGACCAGTTCAGCACGCAGATTCGCGTGGTGCGCCCAATCAGCGTGGACAAGACCGAAGTGAACATTTTCTGCTTCGGGCCGAAGGGCGAGAACGCGGAAGACCGTGCGACGCGCATTCGCCAGTACGAGGACTTCTTCAACGTCACGGGCATGGGCACCGCCGACGACCTGGAAGAGTTCCGCGCCTGCCAGGCGGGCTACGCCGGCACCACGGCGATGTGGAACGATCTCTCGCGCGGCGCGCCGCTGTGGGTCGAAGGCGCGGACGACAACGCGAAGAAGATGGGCCTCAAGCCGGTCATTTCCGGCGAACGCAGCGAAGACGAAGGGTTGTTCGTGGTTCAGCACGAATACTGGGTGCGCGTCATGCGCGATGCCCTCGAGCAGGAACGGAATCACGAACAAGCGGGAGCGCAGGCATGAGCAACGATTACCAGACAATCTGCGCCGCGCTGTACCGCGAAGCGCGCCTGCTCGACGATCGCCAGTGGGAGGAGTGGCTCGCCTGCTACGCAGAAGACGTGACGTACTGGATGCCCGCGTGGGACGACGATGACCAGCTCACCGACGACCACGAATCGCAGATCTCGCTGATGTACTACCCCGATCGCGGCGGCCTCGAAGACCGTGTATTCCGCATCAAGACCGAACGCAGTGGCGCGTCGATGCCGGAGCCGCGCACGAGCCACAACGTGACGAACGTGGAAGTGCTGGCGGACCGCGGCGACGAAGTGGAAGTGCGCTACAACTTCCACACGCTCAATCATCGCTACCGGGCCACGGATCATTTCTTCGGCACGATGTTCGTCACCTTGCGTAAGGCCGGCGACGGCTTCCTGATCGCCTACAAAAAGATCGTGCTGAAGAACGACTACATCCGGCAGGTGCTCGACGTTTATCACGTGTGAAGTCACGTTCGACATCGAGCCTCAGTTTCAACATGGGATAGAAGGAGACACCATGTCCAGCTACAAGATTGCACTCAATTTCGAAGACGGCGTAACGCGTTTCATCGACTGCAAGGCAGGCGAGAAAGTGCTCGATGCGGCCTTTCGCGCGCGCATCAACCTGCCGATGGATTGCTCGGACGGCGTGTGCGGCACCTGCAAGTGCCGCGCGGAAAGCGGCAGCTACGACCTGGGCGAAGACTATATCGAGGACGCGCTGACCGAAGACGAAAAGGACAGCGGTCTCGTGCTCACCTGCCAGATGGTGCCGGAAAGCGATTGCGTGATCGCGATTCCCGCGTCTTCCACGGTCTGCAAGACAGCGCAGAGCAAGTTTGCAGCCACGGTGGCTAAGGTCGAACAGCACAACGACGCCGCGGTCGTGCTCGAACTGGACGTCGACGCAGCGGGTCCCGTGTTCCTGCCGGGCCAGTATGTCAACATCGACGTGCCGGGCAGCGGCCAGCATCGTTCGTATTCCTTCTCTTCCGCGCCGGGCGAATCGAAAATCAGCTTCCTGATCAAGAAGATTCCGGGCGGCGTGATGAGCACGTGGCTCGAAGCCGCGCAAGCGGGCGTGAAGCTCGAATTGACGGGGCCGCTCGGCAGCTTCTATCTGCGCGACGTGCAGCGGCCGCTGCTGTTCCTCGCGGGCGGCACGGGCCTGGCGCCGTTCCTTTCGATGCTGGAAGTGCTCGCGCGCACCAACGCGCAGCAGAAGGTGCACCTGATCTACGGCGTGACCCGCGACCTCGACCTGGTGCTGGTCGAAGCCATCGAAGCCTACGCGGCGAAGCTGCCGAACTTCAGCTTCGCCACCGTGATCGCCGACGCGGATTCGACTCATCCGCGTAAAGGCTGGGTCACGCAGCATATTCCCGCCGATGCCCTGAACGATGGCGACGTCGACGTGTATCTGTGCGGCCCGCCGCCGATGGTGGACGCCGTACGCAAGTATTTCGACGACGAAGGCGTGAAGCCCAACAGCTTCCACTACGAGAAGTTCACCCCCAACGCAGTCCCGAAGGCGGCATGATCATGCAACGATTCGCAGGCAAGGTCGTCGTCGTCACCGGGGCGGCGCAGGGAATCGGCCGCGGCGTGGCGCTGCGGGCGGCGGCCGAAGGCGGCAAGGTGGTGTTCGTCGATCGCGCGGATTTCGTCGCCGAAGTCGCGGCCGAGGCGCAGGGCGCGCAAACGGCGGGCTTCGTCGCCGACCTCGAAACGTATGAAGGCGCGAAAGCGGCAATGGATTTCGCCGCGCAGACGTTTGGCGGCATCGACATTCTCATCAACGGCGTGGGCGGTGCCATCCGCATGCGTCCGTACGCGGCATTCGAGCCGGCGCAGATCGATGCGGAAATCCGCCGCTCGCTCATGCCCACGCTATACGCGTGCCATGCCGTGCTGCCGCATCTGCTCGAGCGCGGGCGCGGCACCATCGTCAACGTGTCGTCGAACGCCACGCGCGGCATTCGCCGTGTGCCGTATTCGGCCGCGAAGGGCGGCGTGAATGCGATGACGCAATCGCTGGCAATGGAATACGCGGAGCACAATATCCGCGTGGTCGCCACGGCGCCGGGCGGCACCGAAGCGCCGCCGCGCCGCGTTCCGCGCAATGCCGCGGGCGACAGCGAGCAGGAAAAGGCCTGGATGGGCGAGGCGGTGCGCCAGGTCACGCAATCGACCTTCTTCAAGCGCTACGGCAGCCTCGACGAACAGGTCGCGCCGATCCTCTTTCTCGCGTCGGACGAGGCGAGCTATATCACCGGCTCGATCCTGCCGGTCGCCGGTGGCGACACGGGCTGAGCCATGCACGCATCGTGATGGTGGGCGCGCACAGGCGAGCGGGGTGATATGCTCGAAAGACCCCGATTTCGCCCCGCGCTCCCCATGACCATCGATCCCGCTATAGTCAAAGCCTTCGCGCCGACGGGCACGTTGCGCGCCTCCATCAATCTCGGCAATCCGATACTCGCGAATCGCGATGCGGCGTCGGGCGAACCGTTCGGCGTTTCCGTCGATCTCGCGCGTGCTTTCGCGCAGCATTTGGGCGTGCCGCTCGAACTTGTCGTATTCGACGCAGCGGGCAAGTCGGTCGAAGCCGTGAGCGACGAACGTGCGGACTTCGGCTTCTTTGCCGTCGATCCCAAGCGAGGCGAAACGATCGCGTTTACCGCGCCTTATGTGCTGATCGAAGGCTTCTATCTGGTTCGCGACGATTCGCCGGTGCGCACCAATGCCGAAGTCGATCAACCGCATAATCGCGTGGCCGTGGGCAAGGGCAGTGCCTATGACCTCTTTCTCACGCGCGAATTGAAGCAGGCGCAGATCGTGCGCGCCCCGACTTCGCCCACCGTCGTGCAAACCTTCCTCGAACAAGGGCTCGAAGTCGCCGCCGGCGTAAAGCAGCAACTCGAAGCCGATGCCGCGAAAGTTGGCGGCTTGCGTCTGCTCGACGAACGCTTCATGGTGATTCGCCAGGCGATGGGCGTCGCGAAGCGCCGCGGTCCGCAGGCCGCCGAAGCGCTTGGTGCGTTCGTCGAAACGATGAAGGCATCGGGATTCGTCGCAGAGGCCCTGGTGCGCCACGCAATAGCGGGCGCCTCGGTTGCGCCGGCCGCTTAAACGAATCAAGCCAAAAGAGAGTGCGCATTAAAAGAGCCATCAACTCGCTCCGTGGGCCGATTAGCACAGCGATTTTCGATGAGGATAATCGGCCTTTCTCGCCGGCTTTAATGCGACAACCCGAAAGCCTTATGTAATTTGACCGGCGATATTCACGCCCCGCACATTCCTCGATGCGCGTCGAGCCTTGCCAGGCGCGGTTGTGCCATCGACACCACGTCGCTCGAATTTCGACACCATTTTTATTTTCGACGCCCTATGATGCGGGTGTTCGATTCGCGCCGCACTCACCGCCCGATTTCCATTCTGCCATTGCATTTTCCACATCGATGAATTGCGTAACCCGCAATAATCATCGGCGGATAGCTTTTGGCTTTTGAATCTGCACCGAACTGGAATGAACGCAAATGAGATTGCACGTCGATGGTGCCGGCCGCCTGAATTCGATGCATTGACCCACCGCCCAATCCGGAGCTTGAAAACATGAAAAAATCGCTACTCGCCGCGGCACTGCTGAGCGCCTTTGCTATTTCGGCGCATGCGCAAAGCAGCGTGACCCTTTACGGCCTGATCGATACCGGTCTCGTCTACACGAACAACCAGTTCGGCCATAGCAACTGGCAGCTGAACAGCAGCTCCACGCAGAACACGGTGTTCGGCCTCAAGGGTTCGGAAGACCTCGGCGGCGGTCTGCATGCGATCTTCAAGCTCGAACAAGGCTTCCTGCTCAACAACGGCGCGCAGGCGTTCTCGGGCCTCGGCTTCGGTTCGCAAGCGTGGGTGGGCTTGCAAAGCGATCCGTACGGCACGCTCACGTTCGGGCGCCAGTTCGACGTGATGAACGACCTCGTGGGCCCGCTCACGGCTGGATCCAACACGTGGGGCGGCAACCTCGCGGCGCACCCGTTCGAGAACGACAACCTCGCGGCGAACTCGGTGGTCGTCAACAACTCCGTCAAGTACGCGAGCCCGACGTTGTACGGCGTGACGTTCGAGACAATGTACTCGTTCAGCAACAAGGCCGGCGACTTCGCGAACAACCGCTCGTACGGCTTCGCTGTTTCGTACACCCAGGGCCCGCTGAACCTCGCGGCCGGCTACCTGCAGTTCAACAACGCGGGCAACAGCAGCGGCGCGGTCACCACCAGCGACACGAGCGCGAACTTCCTTGCGGAGCGTCAGCGTGTCTGGTCGCTCGGCGGCAACTACACGTACGGCCCGGCCACGGTGGGTCTCGTCTGGAGCCATACGCAGATCGACAACGCCGCAGGCGTGTACTCGTTCGGCACGGGCACCTATCTCGGCTCGAACGACGACTCCGCCGGCTCGCTCGCCGGTTCGCTGCGCCTCGACAACTTCGAAGCGAACGTGAAATACGCGCTCACGCCGGCATGGAGCGTTTCGGGTGCGTATACGTACACGCACGGCGCCTACAACGGCACGAACCCGGGCTGGAACACGGGGATGCTGCAAACGGACTACGCCATCAGCAAGCGCACCGACTTCTACCTCGAAGGCGTGTATCAGAACGTGCATGGCGCACCGGAAGGCTCCGTGCTTTCGCACGCCATGATCAACACGCTCTCGCCTTCGTCGACCAATACGCAGGTCGCCGTGACGGTGGGTATGCGTCACGCGTTCTAAGTCGATTCGGCAATGACTTCGGCGGGCATCTGTCCCCCGCCGGACGTTTCCCACGGCGCGGCGGGCTTCCTCTAAAACGGGGACCCGCCGCGTTGTCACATCTGCATCCCTGCATCCGCTCAAGCGTGTTTCCTCGATCCAGATAGTTGAAATTTTCAACTATTTGACTATACTGGCGTCCAGCTAGCGTACGGAGGGGAGCACGCATTTGTATTCCGATTTTCTCACCTTCAGGCTCGATCAAACGAGCGCGCTGCTGATGGATCGCGCCAACGCGGTCTACCGCGAGCGCTGGGATCTCGACGTGCGCGCCATGCGCGTGCTGCGCATCATCCGCGCCGAGCCGGGCATCACGCCCAAGGCCGTTTCGCAGCGCGCGCTCATCGAAAAAACGCTGCTTTCCAAAACGCTCGGCGAACTCGAATCGCGTGGCCTGATTGGCCGCGGCACGCATGCGCAGGACCGGCGCAGCGTCGTGCTGCGCGTCACGCCCGAGGGCGCGAAAGTGGCGAACGCCTCGGAAAAAGCCGGCTCGAAGCTCGAAGCCGAACTCGCGTCCGTCCTCACCGATCACGAGCGCAAGACGCTCGATCAGTTGCTCGCCAAGCTTGCGCAGAGCCTGATCGACGGTGTTTGAGATCGCCGCGCGCACGCCGCACATTGCAGAATGAAATACGCATGAAGGAGTCGTCCATGCCGAATCTGGTCGAAACCGTGGCGCCCGCCATTGGCGCGCTGCTGCCCGAGCTCGAAGCGCTCTACAAGGATCTGCACCAGCATCCCGAACTCTCGATGCAGGAGTTCCGCACGGCGGCGCTCGTGGCGGAGCGCATGGAAAAGCTCGGTTACGAAGTCTCCCGCGAAGTGGGCGTGACGGGCGTCGTGGCCGTGCTGCGCAACGGCGAGGGCCCGGTCGTGATGCTGCGCGCCGACATGGACGCGCTGCCCATGGCCGAAGCCACAGGCCTGCCATATGCGAGCACTGCGACCGCGAAAGACGAGGAGGGCGTGCAGGTCGGCGTGGCGCACTCGTGCGGGCACGACCTGCACGTGACATGGCTCCTTGGCGTGGCGCAGTTGATGGCGTCGCATCGCGACGCATGGAGCGGCACGCTGCTTGCCGTGTTCCAGCCCGGCGAGGAAGTGGGCCGCGGCGCGCGCAGCATGATGGGCGACGGCATGATCGAGCGCTTTCCCAAGCCCGACGTGATCCTCGGCCAGCACGTGATGGTGGGCCCGGCGGGCACCGTGGGCTATCGCAGCGGCACGATCCTCTCGGCCGGCGACAGCCTCAAGGTGAAACTGTTCGGCCGCGGTTCGCACGGCTCGCAGCCGCAAACCTCGATCGACCCGGTGATCATGGCGGCTTCCACCACGCTGCGCCTGCAGACCATCGTGTCGCGCGAAATCTCGCCGCGCGAAGCCGCCGTGCTCACGGTGGGCTCGCTGCAGGCGGGCACGAAGGAAAACATCATCCCCGACGACGCCACGCTCAAGCTCAACATGCGCACCTTCGACGACGACGTGCGCGAGTACATGCTGGGCGCGATCCGCCGCATCTGTTGCGCCGAATGCGCGGCCTCGAATGCACCGCGCGAACCGGAATTCACGACGCTGTCGAGCTACCCGCTCACGGTGAACGACGACGCCACCACGGCGCGCCTGCGCAAGGCCTTCGAGGCATGGTTCGGCAAGCGCGCCTACGAAACGCAGCCGGCCGCCGCCAGCGAGGACTTCAGCGTGTTCGGCCGCGAATGGGGCGTGCCGTACGCGTTCTGGTTCGTGGGCAGCACCGACCCCGAGGTCTACGCACAAGCCAGGGCCGCGAAGAAGCTCAACGAAATCCCGAGCAACCACTCGCCGAAGTTCGCGCCGGTGCTCGAGCCCACCTTGCGCACCGGCCTCGAAGCGATGCTGTGCGCGGCCGCTGCGTGGGTCGGCCGCGAAAGCGAGGCGGCGTGAGCGCGGCACTCGGGGCGCACGTGGGCGCGCATCTCAACGCTCACACGGCCTATACGGCACTCGACCTGATCGGCACGTTCGCCTTCGCGATCTCCGGCGCCGTGGCCGCGCGGCAGCGGCGGCTGGATCTGTTCGGCATCGTCGTCGTGAGCTTCATGGTGGCGTGCGGCGGCGGCATCATCCGCGATCTGTGCATCGGCGCGGTGCCGCCCGCGGGGCTCGCGAACTGGGCCTACCTCGCCGTCACGCTGCTGGCGACGGGACTGACCATTGCCGCGTATCCGCAGGTGCGGCGGCTGCGTCATCCTGTGCTCTTGTTCGATGCGATCGGTCTTGGGCTCTTTGCCGTGGCGGGCGCGCAGAAGGCGCTCGCGTACAGCCAGAGTGCGGAGCCGGCCATCATCCTCGGCATCGTGAGCGCGGTGGGCGGCGGCGTGATGCGCGACGTGCTGCTCTCGCGCGTGCCCGCCATACTCGAGCGCGAGATCTATGCGTCGGCGGCGCTGCTTGGGGCCGCCGTGCAGGTGGGGCTCACGTATGCGGGCTGGTCGACGTTCTGGACGCCCTGGGTGGCCGTGATTTCCTGCGTGTCGCTGCGGCTGGCCGCGCTCTACTTCGGCTGGCGTTTGCCGGTTTTTCACGCGGTGCGCTCGGCTCAGCCGCAACCGGCGCAGCGTGGCGACGCCGCGAAGGCCGATTCGCGGCACGACGCACGCTAGCGTCAATCACCTCACGCCGCAGGTTCGAACGCGATCTCGCCGGTACGCACCGCGCGGATCTTCGGGCCGAAACTGCGGATGTTCGAAAGCGTCGCGTTGTGATGCGCGCGGATCAGCGCCGCGTTCGCGTGCGGTTTGTCGTGCGTGGTGTGCGCCCCCACGATGCGCCGCGCATGGTGCGGCGCGGCACGCAATTTGCTCAGCGCCACCGGCGCCGTCGCGCGCATGCAACTGTCCACCGTCCAGCCAGAATACGGCTTTCCTCACCACGCGCTATGCTTTTTAGTGCGCGATGTGGCTGGCATGGGCCCGGCCACGCCGGCTTGTCTGCACGTTCAACCACGTTATCCGCCCCGGCATGGACCGGACCAAGCAAGAAGACTCCACGAGGGAGCCAACGTGAAAACGACTCTGGGCGCAGTGGTCCTGCTCGCCGCCAGTTCGGCCGCGAGCGCACAATCGAGCGTCACGATGTATGGCCGCGTGGATGGCGGCATCGAATACCTCAATCACATCGCGAACGGCAACGGCGGCAGTTCGAGCCGCTGGAGCGCCGAAGGCGGCGACTGGGGCACCAGCATGTTCGGCCTCAAGGGCACTGAGGACCTCGGCGGCGGCAGCGCCGCGATATTCAACCTCGAAACCGCCGTGCAGATCATGAACGGCACCACGGGCGGCGGCCGGCTCTGGTCGCGGCGCGCGTATGTCGGTTTGAAGAACGACACATGGGGGCAACTGCAAGCCGGCCGTAATCTCTTCATCGACAGCGACGGCGTGTGGGCATTCGACCCGTTCGTGCAGCAGGCGGTGTCGTCGGCCTCGCTCGTGCGCGGGCGCAACTGGCAACAAACGAGCAACAACATCGAATATCACAGCCCGGTATGGAACGGCCTCGACTTGCAGGGCCAGTATTCGTTCGGCAACCAGCCAGGCAACTTCAACGCCGGCGCCGAAGGCGAGTTCGGCCGCTCGGACGGCATCATGCTCTCGTATCACTCGCCGCTCTTCGACCTGCGCGGCATCTACGACGAACTGCGCGATTCGAGCGGGCGCTTTTCCAACATCTTCACGGCCTCGCGCGAATACTTCGTGGGCGGCAACCTGCGCGTGCAGAAGTTCAAGATCCAGGCCGCGTACACGCATTACTCCGCACCCGATTCGCCGCCCGGCATTTCGGATACCGCCGACCACTACTGGCTGGGCGCGACTTACCAGGCCACGCCGAAGTGGGCGGTGACCGCCGCGGGTTTCTATATTCATGTAGGCGAGGGCGGCGGCGACGCCTCGCACGACCCCGCGAGCCACGCCATGCTCTACGCGCTCGGCGCGACGTACAACCTCAGTGCGCGCACCTTCCTGTATGGCACGGTCGCGTATGTGGACAACAGCAAGAACGGCACGTTCTCGGTGTTCGCGACGCCGCGCGACTCGAGCACGCCGACCAGCCCCATGGCTGGCCAATCGCAAACGGGCGCCTACGTCGGGATGATGCACGTGTTCTGACGCCACGCTTTTTCCGCCATCGCAGACGACATTCTTCGAGGAAGGTTGAGATCATGGCCAGACTATCGAAACCGCTGGGCTTCATCGGCGTCATCTCCGTGCTGTTCACCTTGCTCACGGCGGTGTATCTGCTGGCTGGCGGCGCGTGGCTCATGTCGCTCGGCGGCTCGCCGTACTACGTCGTGACGGGCGTGCTACTGCTCGTCTTCGCGTGGCTGCTGTGGCGCGCGAGCCCCTCGGCGTTCGTGCTCTATGCGATCGTGCTGATCGGGACCGCGATCTGGGGCCTCTGGGAGTCGGGGCCGGACTTCTGGGCGCTCGTGCCGCGCTCGGGCGTGCTGGTGGTGTTCGGCATCTGGCTGCTCGTGCTCATGAGCTGGCACCTCGAGCGCCCGCGCCGGTTCGGCGTGCTTGCGCTGGTGGTCGGGCTGCTCGTATGGGGCGGCGTGCTCGTGTATGCGCATTTCAACGACCCGCAGCAGATCAACGGCTCGCTCGCGGCGGTGCGGGCCACGCCCGCGCCGAACGTCGACGGCATCGAGCCGTCCGAATGGCCCGCCTATGGACGCGACCAGCAAGGCACGCGCTATTCGCCGCTGCAGCAGATCACGCCCGAGAACGTGCATAACCTCCAAGTGGCCTGGACCTTCCGCACCGGCGACACGAAAGGCCCCAACGATCCGGTCGAGATCACCAACGAAGTCACGCCGATCAAGATCGGCGATCTGCTTTACCTGTGCTCGCCGCACCAGATCCTGTTCGCGCTCGACGCGCAAACCGGCGAGCTCAAATGGAAGTTCGATCCGAAGCTGCAGGCCGATCCCTCGTTCCAGCACGTGACCTGCCGGGGCGTGTCGTTCGTTGATCTTTCGGCGGCGTCCGTGAACGCCGCGGCGGCGGACCTGGGCGCGACGGCGACGACGCCGGCGGCCGCATCGGATGCCGCGGCGGCTTCGGGCACCGAAGCGGCTGCGCCAGCCAGTGATCCCGCGTCGGCGACGGAAGCCGCCGCGCCCGCGAGCGCACCCGCGGCCGCAGCGACGCCGGTCGCCGCGAACGGCACCTGCATGCGCCGCATCCTGCTGCCCGTGAACGACGGCCACCTCTACGCACTCGATGCGCTGACGGGCGAGCGCTGCGCGGGCTTCGGCAACAACGGCGACCTCGACCTGCAGCACGCCATGCCGGTGACGACACCGGGCATGTACGAGCCCACCTCGCCGCCCGTCGTCACGAACAAGGTGATCGTCGTGGCGGGCGCCGTGGAAGACAACTTCTCGACGCGCGAGCCCTCGGGCGTGATCCGCGGCTTCGACGTGCGCACGGGTCAACTGCTGTGGGCGTTCGATCCGGGCGCGGCAGACCCGAACAAGATTCCGGGCCCCGGCGAGCACTACGTGTGGAATTCGCCGAACTCGTGGGCGCCGGCCGCCTACGATGCAAAGCTCGATATCATTTATCTGCCGATGGGCGTGAAGACGCCGGACATCTGGGGCGGCGACCGCACGCCCGACCTCGAGCGTTACGCGACGGGCCTGCTCGCGCTGCACGCGTCGACCGGCAAGCTCGCCTGGTTCTACCAGACGGTGCACCACGACCTGTGGGACATGGATCAGCCCTCGCAGCCCACGCTCGCCGACATCACCGACAAGGACGGCAAGACCGTGCCGGTGGTGTACGCGCCTGCGAAGACGGGCAACCTGTTCGTGCTCGACCGCCGCACGGGCGCACTCGTCGTGCCCGCGCCCGAAATGCCGGTGCCGCAGGGCGCCGCGCCCGGCGACCACGTCTCGGCCACGCAACCGTTCTCGGCCCTCACGTTCCGGCCGTCGAAGAATCTCACCGACGCCGACATGTGGGGCGCCACGATGTACGACCAGCTCATCTGCCGCGTGATGTTCCACCAGCTGCGCTATGAAGGCACGTTCACGCCGCCTTCGCTGCAAGGCTCGCTCATCTTCCCGGGCAACCTCGGCATGTTCGAGTGGGGCGGCCTCGCCATCGACACCGACCGGCAGGTCGCCGTGGCGAACCCCATCGCGTTGCCGTTCGTCTCGCGGCTCATTCCGCGCGGGCCCGGCAATCCGCTCGAGCCGCAGCCGGGCGCGAAGGGCAGCGGTACGGAAGCCGGCATCCAGCCGCAATACGGCGTGCCTTACGGCGTGACGCTCAATCCGTTCATGTCGCCGATCGGGCTGCCCTGCAAGCAGCCGGCGTGGGGTTATATCTCCGTCGTCGACCTGAAGACCAACCAGATCGTCTGGAAAAAGCGCATCGGCACGACGCGTGACAGCTCGCCGATTCCGGTGGCCTTCCGCACGGGCATGCCGATGCTGGGCGGCCCGATGGTGACGGCGGGCGGCGTGATCTTCATCGGCGCAACGGCGGACAACTATCTGCGCGCCTTCGACGTCAACAACGGCAACCGGCTCTGGCAAGCGCGTCTGCCCGCGGGCGGCCAGGCCACGCCGATGACCTACGCGGTGAATGGCCGCCAGTTCGTCGTGATCGCGGCAGGCGGGCACGGCTCGTTCGGCACGAAGCTCGGCGACTACGTGATTGCCTACGCGCTGCCGAAGCAATAAGCCACGCGCGGCCGCCCGGCAGCACCGGGTGGCCGCCGCTTGCGGTTTTTCCACGCGGCGGCAGGCCACAAGCACGGCGCCTGCCGCCCTTCATGCAGCACGCGACGCACCGCTAGTGCGCTTCACCCGCTTTTCCCTCATGAGTCGAACATTGCGCGCGATGCGCGCCTGGGCGGTGTTGTCTGCGGCAACCTTCGCCACGTTGCACACGATAAGCGCACACGCGCAAAGCTCGGTCACGCTGTACGGGGCACTCGACACGAGCATCGAAGTGACGAATCCAGGCGCGGGCTGGGTCGCGCGCATGGACTCTGGCGCGTATCGCGGCTCGCGCTTCGGGCTGCGCGGCGTGGAGGATATCGGCGGCGGCATCAAGATATTGTTCGAGCTGGAAAACGGCTTCGGCTCCAACGACGGCACCTTTGCCGTAGCCAACACCATCTTCAACCGGCAGGCGTGGATAGGCCTCGGCACACAGTGGGGCACGGTGCGGGTGGGGCGGCAATACTCGCCGATCTATATTCCGTTCAAGGGACAACTCGACGCGTTCGGCGCGGGCACCATCGCTTCGGGCCTCAACAATCTTTCGAAGATCACGCCATACGAAAGTAACGCGATCACGTATCTGTCTCCCGACATCTACGGTTTCTCGACCACGCTGATGGCCTCGCTGCGCGATCCGTCCACGGGCGGTAACGGGCTGGCGGGCAACATCGAAACCGTCGAGTGGCGGCACGGGCCGTTTCGCATCTCCTACGCACATCAACAGCAAAACGGCGATGGTGCCCTACGAGCCAATCTGGGCGGCGTGTCGTACGTGCTCGGCCCGGTGACCGGATTTCTCGCTTACTTCAACGGCGATGGCGGCACGCCGCGCAACCACAACAACGGCGTTTCGGTCTCGGCGCGCTATGCGATCACCTCGCGATTTCGCGCTTCAGTCGGTTACGCGTGGGTGCACGACCTCTCGGGCGCCGACAACGACGCCGACCAGTTCAGCGCCGCGTGCGAATATGACCTCTCGAAGCGCGTGCTGCTCTATGCGAGCGCAGGGTGGCTGCGCAATCGGAATGAGGCGACTTTCACGCTGCGCGGCGTGAACGTCACCGGTCTGCCGCCGTCATGGCCGGGCGCGCCAGTGCGCGGCGTGCAGTTCGGCATGATCGACCGCTTTTAAAGCGTACGGCTTGTGCCAGGCATCGCTCGTTGTTATCATGCGCCTTCCATACCTGCACACCGGACTTCAGCCAAAGTGGACAACTAAGCTTTCCCCAAAAATGTTTTCGCGCCAGCGTCATGCACGCTGCGCGAGTGGTTTCATACATTCGGGAGAAGCTTATGGCTCGAGTCACGCCAGCGGCGACGCTTGTCGCACTCCATCACACTTCATTCCGGTTCGATAGCGGCGTCACGCTATTCGACTCGCTCGACCTCGTTCTCGATCGCGTTCCCACGGGCATTGTCGGCCGCAACGGCGTCGGCAAAAGCCTGCTCGCGCAACTGATCGCGGGGCGAATCGCGCCGACGTCCGGCTCGATCGACCGGCACGTCAGGGTCGCGTTCGCGGCCCAGCAGCCACTCGACGCGTCGCACGACAGCCAGACCGTCGCCCAGATCGCAGGGCTCGACGCACCGCTCGTGGCCTTGGCGCGGGTGGCAAACGGCACGGCCGACACCGGCGATTTCGACGTAATCGGCGAGCGCTGGGATCTCGCCGCGCGCCTGCGCACGGCGCTCGATGCGGCGGGGCTCGATCATCTGGAGTCCGACACATTGGCGCAAACGCTCAGCGGCGGCGAGCTTGCGCGTGTCACGCTGGTCGGCGCACTGCTTGCGGACGCCGGCTTGCTCGTGCTCGACGAGCCGACCAATCACCTCGACGCCGCCGGCCGCGCGTGGCTGCGCGGCGCGCTGGCGGGATGGCGCGGCGGCCTCGTCGTCGTGAGCCATGACCGTGCGCTGCTTGCGCACATGCAGCGCATCGTCGAGGTCACGCCCAGAGGACTGCGAAACTATGGCGGCAACTATGCCAGCTACCGCGGCCAGCGCGATGCGGAACACGAAGCGGCAGAAAGCGCGCTCAGCCATGCGCGTACCGAACGCGAGCGCGCCGCGCGCAGGCTTCAGCGCGAACACGATACGATCCAGCGACATGCCGCCGGAGCATTGCGTGACGCAAAGACGGCCAATCTGTCTTCGATGGCGAAAGAGGGGATCAAGGGCGGTGCGCGCAATGTGATGGGGCAGGTGAGGGCCGAACAACGCGAGCACAAGGCGGCGCTCGATGAGCGCGTTAGCGAGGCCGCCGCGCGCGTCGAACCCGATGCGCCCGTGCTGGTGGCGCTGCCGGGCGCGGAGGTTAGCGCGCGCCGCCAGGTCTTCACGCTCGAAGCGGCGAGGCTGCCGTGGTTTGTACACGACGATCCTGCCGCCACGCTCGACTGGTCGTGCAGCGGCCCGGTGCGCGTGGCGCTGACGGGGCCGAACGGATGCGGGAAGTCGACGGTCCTGCGCCTCCTCGCGGGACAACTTGCACCCAATGCGGGGCGCAGCGTGACGCATGTCCGCAGCGCATACCTCGACCAGAAGCTCGCGCAACTCGATCCGGACCGGTCGATCGTCGAACAGCTCGGGTTGCTCGACACGCCGCTCGCAGAAGGGGAATTGCGCAGCCGGCTCGCGCTGTTGCAACTCGATGCTGCGCGCGTGACGCAACCGTCGCGCCACCTGAGTGGCGGCGAGCGGCTGAAGGCCGCGCTCGCCTGCGCGCTTTGGCGCGGCGCGCCGGCGCAATTGCTGCTGCTCGACGAGCCGACCAACCACCTGGACCTGGAATCCGTGCGCGCGATCGAAGGGGCGCTAGCCGACTTCCCGGGCGCGTTGATCGTGGCCTCGCACGACGCCGACTTCATCGCCGCGCTCGCGCCGACGCATACGATGCAATGGAGTCGCGAGGGATGGCGCTACGATCCCGTCATCCAATCCATCGGATAACGAATCGATTTGCGAAGGCGCGCCTGGAAGCGATACGTCACCGCACCTGAACCACGGGATACCAGCGATAGCGTTCGACCTTCTCGGTGAGCTTTTAAACCCGGTAAAACTTGCGCTCCCCATTTCCTCAGACTACGGTGCGCGCGCAACGGTTGTGGAAATAGCGGCGAGACTCCCGGCATGCGGCGGCGGTGGATCTCCCGCTGCGGCGAGTGTGTCGAGCAATGGATAGAAGTTATCTTCTGCAGTCCAAAGCGAAAACGCCGCGCGCTATGCAGGCGCATTCGGGCTGTTCGGCGGCGTTTGCAACGCGGAGAACACGATGCCTAGTCGAAGGCCGTGCAGAGGCGCTCGATCGGTACCGCGATCAGTATGCAGATCGAAAAAGCGAGACCGAAGGTGAAGGCCACGGAAGCGGTCGCGCCGCACCATGCGATGAAGCGCCTGGCGTCGTGCTTTTCGTGCGCGACGTAGGCAATCTTGCGCCAGGCGCGGCCGGCGGCATAGGTAATGGCGAGCGCAAGCACGAGCGCGCAGACCGAGGCGATGCCGAGGATCCACTGCGTGCCGTGCCAGCCTGGCATCGGATCCTGCGTGACAGCGTCGGCGCAGGCCGTCGAAACGAGCGTGACGCCGAGCGCCAGATGCAGCAGCCAGATGAGCGGCACCGCGCACAGACCGAGCCAGGCGGCGACGCGCTGTGCGCGCGTCGGCTCAGAGTGCGAGCCGGCGCCGGTGGGTTGCCCGGATGTGGGGGCGGACGTCATGGGTTCCTCCGGTGAGGCGGCACGGGTTGGCGGCGCAGGAGGTGTGCCTGGGTGGGATTTATTATATTTTACATAACATAAATTATCGCAGTTTTAGGTGTGGGGGCTACGTCCTAATGTCGTGTTCTGGCTATTTACAGATGTCGTGTTTTTGAGCGCTGGCAAGCTGGCAGACTGCTGCAACCGCTGCGGGGCCTGCCATGAAGCCGGACACGACGCTGGTGAGTTTGAGCATGCGCGAACTGGACAGACTGAAGGTTATACAGGCCGTCGTTGAGACGGGCCTCAAGCCCGGTCGTGCCGCCGAACGGCTGGGTCTGACAGTACGTCAGGTCGAACGGCTGGTGATCCGGTACCGGGAGCACGGGCCGTCTGGCGTGGCCTCGGGCCGGCGCGGTCAGCCAGGTAACCGCAAGCTCGACGAAGGCCTGGCGTTGCGCGCCCTGACGATCATCCGCGAGCGCTACGCCGATTTCGGGCCGACGCTGGCCTGCGAGAAGCTGGACGAATGCCACGGGATCCGGTTGTGCAAGGAAACGGTGCGCCAACTGATGACCCAGGCCGGCCTGTGGGTGCCGCGCAAACAGCGCCCAGCGAAGGTCTACCAGCCGCGCGCACGGCGTGCATGTTTCGGCGAGCTTGGACCGTCGACGACAGAACCTGCGCGGACTTAGGGCTTTCGAAGCCGTGGAAATATGAAGGAGTCGTCGGGCGAAATCCATTGGGGCCAGGCACAACCGTGCCATCAACAGGCCGAATGTATATATGCAATCCAGCACCTGCTCGCTGTAGACCAGATCATTTGGAAAACGGGACGAGGCCATGTATAAGTCCGCAACCACCCTCCTCGCCACACACAATCACCTTGCAAATGGGAGGCGACCATATAAGAAATGTCGCGGAGCGCAGCACTTCGATGGCGTGGCTCATCGTGATGAGTCGATGGACCTTTTCGCCTGTGAATATGTACATTGCGTGTCCTGGAAGAGTTCAAAAGCGATAAAACGCTGCCTGCAATGCGCGGCGCTCGTGCGGGTTGCCCAGCATCGCCAGCATCAAAAGAATGCGGGCTTTTTGAGGTGGCTGATCGTCGACGACGATCCAGTCATAGTCGTCGTCAGGCTGCGCGCCGTTGCGGATGACCACGCCGCTGCCTGTTCGTGAAGCCCTCACCACGTGCAGCCCCCGACGCGTCGCCTCCCGCAGTGGCTCGACCATATGTTCTGCGATGTTGCCGTTGCCGGTACCAGCGAAGACAAGCCCGCTCGCTTCAGCCGCAATGGCGCAGACCCGTTCGCTCTCAAGCGCACCATAGGCATAGACGACGTCAACCTTCGGCAGCGTCTCGATGTCGTCGATTGACCACGGAGTGCATACCGTGTGATCCCGCGATGGCGTACGGTAGTAGCGAGGCTCGCCTTGAGTCACGTAACCGAGTGCACCATAGGGCGAGCGGAACGCTTCGAGCTTGAAGCTGTTTGTCTTCGTAACGTCTCGAGCGGTGTGGATTTCCTCGTTTGCGACGACAAGCGTTCCTTTTCCATGCGAAGACGGATGAATCGCTACCGCAATCGCGTCGTAGAGATTCAAAGACGCATCGGAACTCATCGCCGATGGTGGCCGCATGGAGCCGACTACGACGACGGGTTTCACGCTCTTCAACGTCAGATGAAGAAAGTACGCGGTTTCCTCGATCGTGTCGGTGCCGTGCGTGAGAATGACGCCATTTACCGTGTCGTCCTTGAGCACCTCGGATACCCGCTTGCCAATCATGAGCAGGTGCTGTTCGTTGAAGTTCTCCGAGCCCGTCTGCAGAAGTTGTTCCGCGCTCAGGTTCGCGAGCGACGACGCCTCCGGAATGGCTGACAGGATTTCGTCTATCCCCAGCACTGAGCACGTGTAGGCTGAAGTGTCGACGGCGTTTGCGCCACGGCCGGCAATCGTACCGCCCGTGCCGATGACCACAATATTGGGCTTGTCGTTCATTCGGTATCGATTCAAGGATTTTTTATGATGGCCAGCCGTGCGTCAAACGTTGCACGGGTCATTGATCGAGCGAGAAAAGGCTGGCCAGCGACGAGTCGGGTTTTCCGTCGATCCAGCCCGTGAGCAACGCGGTCGACCCGCAGGCCAACGTGAAGCCGAGGGCACCATGCCCAATGTTGAGCCAGAGATTCGGATAGCGCGTGGGCCCGATAATCGGCGTGCCGCGTGGCGTGGCGGGACGCAGCCCAGTCCACTCAGTGGCGTCGGCCCGGTTGGCTGCAACCTGAGGGAACAACGCAGCGGCCTCCACACGCAGCGCGGCAATGCGCGATGAATCTGGCTTCAGGGAGTAGCCGTCGAGGTCGGCCATGCCCGCCACGCGCAACCGGTCACCAAGACGTGCATAGACCACTTTGCGTGTGAAATCGGTGACACTCAACGTCGGTGCGATTGACTGCGGTCCCAGCGGGTAGGTCAAGCTGTAGCCCTTGAGCGGATAAACAGGAACGTGAAGGCCCAAAGGCTGAAGCAGATGCGCTGCGCTGGCCCCGGCAGCCACGACGACATGGTCCGCTTCGAGTGCCCCGCCACCGCTGCGCGCCACGATGTGTCCGCCTTTGGCGACCTCCAGTGCGTCGATGCGCGTATTCATCGCAAACCGCACGCCGCGCGCCCTCAGAATGGCTTCGAGACCTTTGCTGAAGCGATGGCAGTCGGCTGTATCTTCGCTGCGCGTATAGATGCCGCCGACGATCCGTTCGCGCACACTAGCCAGCGCGGGTTCTAGCGCGACGCATTCGTCGGCAGACAGTGCCTCCTGCTCGCAGCCGAGTGAGCGCTGAAAATCGAGCAGATTGATGGCGCCTTGCATCGCAGCGGCGTCGCGGTGCAGGACGAGCTTTCCAGAGTGCTGAAAGTCGAAGTCGAGCGTGGGTTCGTCGCGCAGGAGCTGGTACATGAGCGCACGGCTCGCGAACGAGAGCGAGAGCAAGTCGCTCGTGGTGAGATTGCTACGCCGTTGCGTGCAAGCGAACACGAATTTCAGGCACCAGAGCCACTGCTCCGCGCTTACGGCCGGTCGAAAGCGCACCGGCGAGTCCCGCCGAGTGAGCCACGCGGGCAGCTTCGACAATACGCCCGGCCCGGCGAGCGGCGCGACGTAGCTATACGATAGCTGGCCGCCGTTGCCGAAGCTGGTTTCGGTGGCCACCTCACCATGCCGGTCGATGACGATGACCTGATGTCCGGCCCGGTTCAAATAATAGGCGCTCGCCAGACCGATGACGCCCGCACCCAATACGGCAATCTGCATGTCGCTTGTTTCCCTGTTTCATGGCGCACTCGCACGAGACAGGATGTTGAGCCAGGCGACTCCGGCGGGATTGCACCGATGAGTAAAAAAATAGAAGAATCGCGACAACGAATCGCCGCAACGCAGGCGCTCAGTGATGGCGTCGCCCCCGGCGGTACAGCTTCAGTCCTCAGTTGGGGCTGTGCGCGAGCCGCGCAGTTTGCCCGGTGTCACGCCGTAGGTCTCGCGGAACACCCTGATGAAATGTGCGGAATCAGCGAAACCGCACTCGTATGCAATGTCCGTGACCTTGCGCCCGGTGTTCAGCAGCATCCAGCGCGCGTAGCGTAGTCGCATACCGCGATAGAACTCATTCGGCGACACCTTCATCTCGGCCATGAACGCACGCTCGAGCTGACGCACGCTCGTGCCAATCATCTTCGCGATCACCACGATGTTGAGCGGCGCTTCGAGGTTTTCCTCCATGAGCAGCGCGGCATGGCGTACGTTTGCATCGTCCACCGACAGGTAGCCCAGTGCGCGGCGGCGCTCAATGAACGATGCGCCGGCCTGCCGGCTGACGGTCATCTGGTGAATGACCTTTGATGCCCGGTCAGGTCCGCAATGCAGATTGACGAGCCGCGCGGCGAGCTCGATGACCGAGATGCCGCCCGCACAAGTGATGCGATCGCCGTCAATGAGATAGTCGGCATGGGTGACGGCGCGTAACCCGGGGAACATGTTGCGATAGTCGTCGAAGTGGAAGCTGTGCACGCACGCGACATGATCCTGCATGAGCCCGGCATGGGCGAGGACAAAGCTACCAGTGCAGATACCCGCCAGCGGAACGCCCGCTTGCGCAGCGCCGCTCAGATAGTCCCAGTAGCGCCTGTCCACCTTCTCGAGATGCGGCAGCAGGCCACCGATGACGACGATGTAGTCGAACTGCCCGACTTCCGGGAAGGCCGCCTGCACCGGTACGGAGATACCGCAGCTCGATTCAACGGTGGTGTCATGCACGCCGATCGTGGTCCAAAGGCAGCGCAACTGACGACTCTGATCGCTGCGATCGGCTGCGTGACGCAACGCGTCACAGAGGCCGCCAAGCGACAAGAGCGGAAAGCGCGGCCATAGCAGGATTCCGACATTAAGCTCCGCGCCGGAGCGTCCCTGAGGCGTCTCGGGTGTCGTAGAGAGCGAGTCAAGCCGCTCCACCAGTTCGTGGGCC
The DNA here is from genome assembly GCF_040965595.1 of Paraburkholderia sp. EG287B. Classification (NCBI taxonomy): domain Bacteria; kingdom Pseudomonadati; phylum Pseudomonadota; class Betaproteobacteria; order Burkholderiales; family Burkholderiaceae; genus Paraburkholderia; species Paraburkholderia sp. EG287B. Next base: position 89,027 of record NZ_JBFRCG010000015.1, on the reverse strand, counting down.
TGCGGGGCTTTGGCCGGGCGATCGTCGGAAGAAAGCATGGGCGGCGCGAATAATCGGTGTGACGCCATTATAGGACTGCACGACCCACATCGCCGCTGTCGCATTTCTTCTGTTTTCTGGCAAATCGGTGCAATGCCGCTCGTTTGTGTCCGCATAAATTTGTCTCGCCAGCGCAGACCACATGCCGCGCGGTACAAGGACGGAGGCGACGGGGACAATCCAGCGGATCGCCCTCGATGCAGATAACTATCGATGAGGTAATGCAATGACCAAGAGCAAAATATTGGGTCGCCGTGTGACGACCTTTGGCATTCTGGGGGCGCTGGCCGCCGTTTCTGCCGGGTTTGCGCATGCCGACGAAACCGTGAAGGTCGGTGAAGTTGCGCCTCTGACCGGTCCGGCTTCCTATCTGGGCAAGGACACTGAGAACGGCGCCAGGCTCGCGGTCGAGGAAATCAACGAAACGGGGCTTGTCGTCGGCGGAAAGAAAGTCACGCTGGTTCTCGACACCCAAGACGACGCTGGCGACCCGCGCCAGGCCACGCAGGTCGCACAAAAGCTTGTCGACGACAAAGTAGTGGCAATAGTCGGGCACATGAATTCAGGCACGACGATTCCGGCTTCCAGGATCTACAGTGACGCCGGTATCGTGCAGGTCTCGCCGTCGGCTACGAATCCGGCGTACACGCTCCAGGGCTTCAAGACCGCATACCGCGTGGTGGCAACCGATGCCCAGCAAGGGCCGGCCCTCGCCGATTACGCGACTCGGACGTTAAAAGTCAGGACCGTCGCTATCGTCGACGATGCCACCGCATACGGGCAAGGTCTGGCGAATGAATTCGAGAAACGTGCGAAGGCAGACGGTCTCTCGGTGGTTTCGCACGACGCGACCAACGACAAGGCTACCGACTTCCGCGCTATCCTGACAAAAATCAAGGGCGCGCATCCGGACGTAATCATGTATGGGGGCCTCGATGCAACGGGTGGCCCGTTTGCGAAGCAGGCCAGGCAGCTCGGCATGACGCAGAAGATTCTCGCAGGCGACGGCCTGTGCGCCGACGACCTTTCAAAACTCGCTGGCGACGCGGCCGATGACGTGATCTGCTCCATCGCCGGCTCGCCGCTCGAGAAGATGCCGAAGGGTCCGGCCTTCGTGCAGCGCTACCAAAAACGCTTCGGTACACATCCTGTCCTGAACTCGCCCTTCGCTTATGACGCTGTGTACGTCATTGCCGAAGCGATGGAGCGTGCGGGCTCGACGGCCCCAGACAAGATTCTTGCCGCAATGCCAGCGACGAACTATGAGGGCGTTCTCGGCCAGACACAGTTCGACTCGAAGGGCGACCTGGTCCACGGGACGATTTCTCTCTACAAGTACGTCGGTGGAAAGCAAACCCTTCTCGACTACGTGAAGAACTAACCCGCCAGGGTCTGCTGGTCAAACCGGCACAGCTGCAGCGCTGCGGTCGTGTCGGTCGTACTTCTTCTTTTCACTCCTGCCGCATTGCTAGCGAAACGCCACGTCGGTCTACACGATAGACCGCTTAGACAATGGTCGACGCACTGTCGCCCGCGAGCAGCAGTTGCGGCTGCTGTACAAACGACCATCCGGGCGCAGTCCGGTCGAACACCCAGATCACGTCGAACCGATCGTCGGGCCATGCGCAAGGCACGTTGGGTGCACCCGGCAAATGCGCTACGAGCGACGGTAGTACTTTATGTTCCCAGGCAATCAAGACCACGCCGGTCTGCATAAGTACGTCCGCCATCAGCGCAGCGCCGTCGTCTTTGCCGTAGGTCGTCTCGTACCTGACTTGAGCGCACGCGCGCAACACGGCCACAAGCGGCGCGACAGTCTGCATCGAACGCTTGCTCCCGTTGCCCTTGCCCGCGCCCGCCGCGTACACCGTAGAAGGCCGCAGCCGCCCTCGCAGCCGCCCTTCGTGTTCATCTTCGGGCGCCGAGAAGAGCTGCGCAAGCGCTCCCGCGCGCTGCCAGCCTCGCACTGCAAGGCTCGCTTCGTCGGTGTGGCCGTCGGCATCCACGCCGCTTCCAAATACGGCGGACGGCTTCTCCGCGTGCCGGATAAGAAGAATGCGATGCGGTCCCATTCTGGTCCTCCCGAAACCGCGGGGCGAGCGTGGATTGTTTCACGAGTCTCTGCGCGTTGACTGCCGTCTTGTCTGCGCACTGGCTGTGCCTGGTAGCCGCTCCACACCAGTGGCGGCGGGAGGCAGCGGCGTCGGAGCCGTCGTGCCCGGCTTCCCCCAAGGCATCCGCCTTGCTTCTCAACGTATTTCCTGAACACGAGGAGCGAGGCATGGACGCCACCACCCGGCCCAATGTGAAGGCCCGAAGCCGCCTCGGCAACTGGATGCCGCAAAAGGAACAGGTCGCGGCGGACTTTCGCCGCCAGATCGCCGCCGCCGCGCTCGAGCGTGCGCGCAGCACGCCATTGGCGAATGTCGTGCGCGAACTCGCCGACCTCGTGCAAGGGGACACGGTGCTGCGTATGAATCTCTCGCGTGCGATCGACGAAGCGTCGCGCGCGGGCTTCGAACTCGGATACGGCAATATCGACGAGTTGATGACGATCGTCGATTACCTCACGACCTACGCGCCGCCCTTCAATGCCTCCGTGCCGATCGCCACGCCGCTCAATCTCATGCTCGACTGGCCCATGTGCATGCCGTCGGGCTATGCCGTGTTCCGCGACCCGGCCTTCAATGCGCAATTGCGCAACGTGCTCTCGTACTGGTGCGGTTTCCTGAGCGGTCCGCATTCGCGCACCCATCTCACCACGCAGGCGCCGCACGGCTGGTTCAGCGAGCAAGCACAGGAGACGATGCATCTGGACGATTACCTGTGCGAACGCTCGCAGCCTTATTGGGGCTTCGCATCCTGGAACGACTTCTTCACGCGGCGCCTGCGCGAAGGCACGCGCCCCGTCGACGAACCGTCGAATGCGGCCGTGATCGTCAACGCCTGCGAAGCGTCGCCCTACGACGTGAGCGAGCGTTGCCAACTTCACGACCGCTTCTGGATCAAGGCGCAGCCGTATTCGCTGCGCGAAATTCTGGCCGGCACCGAGCGAAGCGTGGCTGAACGCTTCGTGGGCGGCAGCGTGTATCAGGGTTATCTGAGCGCGTTCAACTACCACCGCTGGCACGCGCCCATCGCAGGGACGGTACGCGAGGCATACAACGTGGACGGCACCTATTACTCGGAAATCGAGGCCGAGGGCACCGACGCGCGCGGCCTGAACGATTCCCAAGGCTACACAACGGCCGTCGCGGCGCGTGCGGTCATGCTGATCGAAGCCGACGAAGCGGCGCTTGGGCTCGTGGCCTGCGTATTCGTCGGCATGGCCGAGGTTTCTTCGTGCCGCATCGTCGCGCTGCCGGGCCAGCACGTGGACAAGGGCGAAGAGCTCGGATTCTTCCAGTATGGCGGCAGCACGTATTGCCTCATCTTCCAGCCCAGCGTGATTCGCAGGTTCGAACCGCGGCCGCCATACCGCGACGACGCTTCCGCTCTCAAGGTCAATTCGCGGCTCGCGCTCGCCGCTGTTTGACCGGCGCGAGCGCGCAGTGCAGCGCGGCGGCGTGACATCCCTTGCCGCCGGCTCACGGGAACGGTCAATGCGCTGGCAACGGGCGTGCACGCATTCGCGATGAGGCGAGACACCGCGTGCGCCAGGCCAACCGCGCGCGCTTCGTGCGGTACACAGAAAACACGCAACGTCATTCGAAGAGGTAAGGACCATGAACGAACATCGCCCCGCCCCACCCATGCCCGAACAGCAGCAGGACCGCACGCCTGGGCGCACCGCGCCCATGGACCCGCAGCCCGATCACGGCGAAAAGAGTTATCGCGGATCGGGGCGGCTTGCCGGCAAGGTCGCCCTCGTCACGGGCGGTGACAGCGGCATTGGCCGCGCGGTATGCATTGCGTTCGCGCGCGAAGGCGCCGACGTCGCCATCGCGTACTTCGACGAGCACGACGACGCGAAGGAAACCGCGCGCTGGGTGGAAGACGCCGGACGCCGCGTGCTCCTTCTGCCCGGTGACATCCGCGACCGCGCGTGGTGCCGCGAGATCGTGAGCCAGACCGTGCGCGAACTGGGCAAGCTCGACATACTCGTGAACAACGCGGCGTATCAGATGACGCACGAGTCGATCGAATCGATCAGCGACGAGGAATGGGACCGCACCTTCGATACGAATATCGGCGCCATGTTCCGTATTTCACGCGAGGCCGTCGCTCTCATGCAGCCAGGCGCGGCCATCGTCAACACCGCGTCGATCAACGCGGACAAGCCCAAGCCCACCCTGCTCGCCTATGCCGCCACGAAGGGCGCGATCCAGAACTTCACCGGCGGCCTCGCCCAACTCGTGGCCGGGCGTGGCATACGCGTGAACTGCGTCGCGCCGGGGCCGATCTGGACACCGCTCATTCCGTCGACCATGCCGGCCGAATACGTGCGCGCCTTCGGCAAGGCGACGCCAATGGGGCGGCCAGGGCAACCTGCGGAGCTAGCCGGTGCTTATGTACTGCTCGCGTCGCACGAGGGCAGCTACATCTCCGGCGCCACGGTTGCCGTGACGGGCGGCACGCCGCTCATCTAGACGGCGGACCGAAAGCGATCCAGATGCGGATGCCACATGCACTCGCAGCAACGTTCCACTTGCCACCGCACGGCATAGTGACAACACATCCATGCAAAGGAGACGACAATAATTCAGGTTCGCGAAGCGATGTCACGCGAGGTCGTACATATCGCTCCTGACACGACCATCCGGCGCGCCGCCGAACTCATGCGCGACCATGACGTTGGGGCGCTGCCGATCTGCAACGGCGCGTGCGATGAGAATCAGCGGCTGGCGCCTGTGCTTTCCTTACCGGCGCTGGTTGCCGCGACGATTGCGTCAACCAGCGCCGGTAACGCAACGGGCTTGGTGAGCCGCGCGGCGAACAGCCGGCGTTCGCCGCCGCTGGAATCATCAGCGCGCGCAGCCTGCCCCGTCATGGCGATAGCTGGAAGCGTTTTGCCCGCATAGTCGCCGCGCGCTTCCATGTCACGTAGCGCCGCGACGATTTGCGCTCCGTCTTCGCCGTCGAGCTGCAAGTCGCACAGCAGCACATCGGCCCACCTGGCGCGCGACGTCACGCGCAACCCAGCGAGCCATCGCGCACCGCTGCTTTCCTGCTCTACGATCGCCCCATGCAATGTGAGCGCGGCTTCCAGAGCATCGCGCGTTTCCTCTTCGTCGTCGAGCACGGCGACGCGCAGACCCGCGAGTTCGCCGCCGCGCGCCGGGGTGTGCTCGGGCAGCAGCGCATGGAGCGGCAGCACCGCGGCGTAGCGCACGCGGCGGTCCTGCGGATCGAGCGTGAGACTCGCGCCTGCCTTGCGCAGCAGCGCTTCGATACGCGCGAGCGCGCTGTCGTCGAGCGGTGCGGGCCGCGCGCCGCCCGCCACGCCGAGCAAAACCGTGTTGGCGCTGCGCCGCGCGCCAAGCTCCACCCCGCGCTTTTCTCGCGTGGCCCCCGCCGACGTAACCGAAGCCGCGATCGACGCGGCGTTCTGCACTTCGTTCACCACGAGCAGCGTGAGGGCCTCCAGTAACGCGTCGCCGTTCGCGACAGTGGCATAGAGCCCATCGTCGGGTTGCGTGACGAGCCGCGCGGCCGCTTCGCCCAGCGATTCACGAACGCGCACGGCCACGCGTGCAAGCAACTTCGCCACGTTCACCGGCGTCGTCACGAGCCGCCGCTCAGCGTGCTCGAGATCGTCCTGCTGCCATTGCATCGCCCACATTTTCGCGTACACGCCCTCGCGGGCGAGCAGCGCCTCGTGCCGCCCCTGCTCGACGATTCGACCGTGCTCCATCACGAGTATCCAGTCTGCATCGACAATCGTAGAGAGACGGTGCGCGATCACGATCGTCGTGCGCCCGTGCGCGAGGCGCCGAAGCTCGTTCTGGATCGCGCGCTCCGAGCGCGTGTCGAGCGCAGAGGTCGCTTCGTCGAACACCATGATGCGCGGGTTCTTGAGAAGCGCACGTGCGATTGCGATGCGCTGCCGCTCACCGCCCGACAGGCGCACGCCGCGCTCGCCCACACGCGTTTCGTAGTGGTCGGGCAGACGCTCGATCAACTCGTCGAGCTGGGCCGCGCGCGCGGCGCGCACCACATCGGCCCGGGTGGCGTCGGGTTGGCCGTAGGCGATGTTGTATGCAATAGTCTCGTTGAACAGCACCGTGTCCTGCGGCACGATGCCGATCGCTTCGCGCAGGCTGGACTGCGTGGCGTGCGCAATATCGTGGCCGTCGATGGCGATGGTCCCGCGCTGCGGCTGGTAGAAGCGGAACAGCAGCCGGATCAGCGTGGATTTGCCCGAGCCGCTACCGCCCACCACGGCGACGGTGCGCCCTGGCTCGGCCAGGAACCCCACATCGTGCAGGATAGGCCGCCCGGCGTCATAGCCAAAATCGACGTGCCGGAACGCCACCTCGCCTTCGCGCACGACTAGCGCGCGTGCTCCGGGCGGGTCTTCATCCTCGCCCGGCGTGCCGCGCACGCAGAGGATGGCGAAGAGCCGCTCGACGTCGACGAACGCATCGTTGGCCTCGCGAAACACGAAGCCGAGTGTATTGAGCGGTGCGCACACCTGAATGATGTACGCGTTGATGAGGATGAGGTCGCCCACCGTCATCGCGCGAGTCAGCACGTTCTGCACGGCGATCACCATCACCGCCGCAATACCTGCCGCCACCACTCCGCTCTGGCCCACGTGCAGCACGGTCAGCGCGCGCTGGTTCGCCGTGCGCGCGAGGACCCAGTCGTCGAGCACGCTGCGCAGCCGCGTGACTTCGTGCTGCTCCGTCGAAAAGTACTTGACCGTGTCGTGATTGAGCAGGCTGTCGACGAGCCGACCGTCCGCCTGCGCCTCCAGCGTGTTCACCGCGCGCTGGAACGCGAGCCGGCGGCGCGTGTAAATCGCGGTCCAGGTCCCATAGCACGCAAAGGTCCCGGCGATGGCGAGCACAAAGGCGCTGTCGTAGTGCGACGCGACGATCGCCACGACCACGGCGATTTCGAACACCGTGGGCAGCACCGAAAAGAGCGCGGTGCCGAGCAGGAAGCCCAGACCGTCCGCTCCCTTTTGGACGTCGCGCACGATCGCACCCGTTTCGCGCTGCGCATGAAAGCGCGCGCCCAGCCGGTGCAGCTGAGCGAACGTGCGTTCGCGCAGCGTGGCCACCGCGCGCTGCACGACGATGCTGAACGCCACATCGCGTGCCTCGCCGAGCGCGTCCGACAGGAAGCGCAGCAGCGCATAGACGATGGCGAGCAGCGCCGGCAGCGCGGCCAGCGAGTGAAGGTGGCCGAGATCGTCGATCAGATGCTTGAGTGCGATCGGCACCGAAACGGCGCCGAGGCGCGCCAGGATCATCAGCGACGCCGCCGCTGCGGTGGCGCTGCGATGCCGCCACAGCGCCTCGCCGAGCGTGCGCAGGATGCACGAGCGCACGGCGCGCCGGCTGGGCGTGGCTCCATTCATCGCGCAGCTGCCTCCGAAGTGATCGTTGATCGGACCGGTGCGCAATCGACGCTCCCGCAACGCGCAGCCAGCCGACCTTGCCCGCGGCGTTATCGAAACGTCTTGCCGCCTGGTGTAAAAGCGCGTCGTCGTTTGGTGCATGCGTACCGGTTTTTGTCACTGGTTCGTCACCGGTTGACGGCGCCGATGCAGACGGTCCGCCGATGCCCGCTTCGCGCGTTACCGGCCAGACCCGCGCACCCCGCCTGCCTCATTCCCTGCGCACTCCAAACCAACGGCACAGCAAATGCGCTTACGCCGTTGCACCGGGTGCAACATTCGAGCAGCTCTTCCGCGCCCTCTTTTGCACGCGGCACATCGCTCGCCACCCACTTCTCGCGAGGACACGTCATGAAAATCGCACTCGTCAGTGAACACGCGTCGCCGCTCGCCGTGGCGGGCGGCGTCGATACCGGCGGACAGAACATCTACGTCGCGCATGTCGCGCGTCAGCTCCAGCGCGCCGGACATCAGGTCGACGTCTTCACGCGGCGCGACCGCGCGTTGTTGCCACGCATTTCGCACATGGATGGCGTGCGTGTGATCCATGTGCCGGCAGGGCCGGCCATGCAACTGCCCAAAGAACTGCTCCTACCCCACATGCCACAGTTCGCCGAATTTCTCGTGAACTTCTGTCGAAGTGAAAAGCGGCCTTATGACGTGATTCACGCCAACTTCTTCATGTCGGGCCTGGCGGCGCTCGCGGTCAAGGACGCGCTTCGTGTGCCGCTCGTCATGACGTTCCATGCACTCGGACGCGTGCGGCGCCTCCACCAGGGCGCGAATGACGGTTTTCCCGATGAGCGCTTCGCGATCGAAGACGAGCTCGTGCGGCGCGCGGACTGTATCGTCGCCGAGTGTCCGGCCGACCAGACCGATCTCGTCGAGCACTATCGCGCCGACCCCGCGCGGATTGCCGTCATCGCCTGCGGCTTCGATCCCGACGAGTTCTCGCCAGTGGAGCGCCGGCAGGCGCGCCGTCGTCTGGGCTGGTCCGCCAGCGAATTCTGCGTGTTGCAACTCGGCCGCCTCGTGGAGCGCAAGGGCATCGACAACGTCGTGCGCGGTGTGGCCGCGCTCGAGGCGCGCCACGGCGTGAAAGCCCGGCTCTACGTCGTGGGCGGCGACGCAGACACGCCCAACGAAATCGCCACACCCGAGATCGCCCGACTGCGCGGCATTGCGCACCGCTGCGGGATCGAGCCACGCGTGACGTTCGTGGGGCGCCGCGCGCGCTCGCAGTTGCGCGACTTCTATAGCGCCGCCGACGTGTTCGTGACCACGCCGTGGTACGAGCCGTTCGGCATCACGCCCGTGGAGGCAATGGCGTGCGCCACGCCTGTCATCGGGGCGGATGTGGGCGGTATTCGTCATTCGGTGCGTCACGGCGAAACGGGCTGGCTCGTGCCGCCGCGCGACCCCCAGGCGCTCGCCGAGCGCCTGCTCGCCATTCATGGCGACCCCGCGCACGCCCGCGCGATGGGCGAAGCGGGACGCAAGCGCGCCCAGGCGTACTTCACGTGGCGGCAGATCGGTCTCGAACTCGAAGACGTCTATGCGCAGCTCGCCGGAGTACGCCTCGACGCGCGCGAGCATGCGAGAGAAGCCATCCAGGGCCGCGTGCTGCGCGCCGTGGGTTGAGGAGCAAACCCTATGCTGAACCGAACCCCAGGGCCCCGCGGATTGCCCGTTACGCGTCCAGCGGTGTTCCTGGACAAGGATGGCACGCTGCTCGAAGACGTGCCATACAACGTCGAGCCCTCGCGCATGCGTTTCGCCCCGGGCGCCGCGCAGGCGCTCGCGCTGTTCGCGCGAACGCCGTTGGCGCTTTTCGTGGTGAGCAACCAGCGCGGCGTTGCGCTGGGGCGCTTTGCGCACGCGGCGCTCGGCGGCGTAGAAGCGCAGTTGCGCCGCATGTTCGCCGGCTGCGGCGCCACGCTGCATGCTGCGTACTGGTGCCCGCACGACCCGCTCGGCCATGTGGCGCCCTATGCGTGCAACTGCACCTGTCGCAAGCCTGCGCCCGGCATGCTGCTGCGCGCGAGCCGCGAGCATGGCATCGACCTCGCGCGCAGCTGGATGGTCGGCGACATCCTCGACGACGTGGAAGCGGGCAACCGCGCGGGTTGCCGCGCGATCCTCGCCGATTGCGGCAATGAGACCGAGTGGCAAAGCGCGCCAGCGCGCCTGCCCTACGCGATCGTTGCGGATCTGCACGAGGCGGCGCAGGTGATCGTCGAGCGTTACGAGCACGAACGGCGCGTGCGGGCGGCAACGCACCACGGCGCACAGGAGGAGGCGTTGCGATGAACGGAACCGCCTTTGCCATCGCGCCGCGCGATGCGCACGCGCGCTCGCCCCGCCGCCCGCCTGCAAGCGAGCCCTGGGGGGCCGACGTCGAGCGCATTCTCTGCGTACGCATCGATCAACTAGGCGACGTGCTGATGACCACGCCCGCGATGCACGCGCTGCGCGAAAGCGCGCCGCGCCGCCATATCACGTTGCTGGCTTCCGCCGCGGGCGCGGCCATGGCGCGCTATCTGCCCGACGTGGACGACGTGATCGAATACGACGCGCCATGGGCCAACGGCACTCATGCGCCCGCCAGGCGACACGGCGGCGGCGCCGGCAACGAAGACGCCGTGCTCGCGCGCGTGCGCGCCGGACGCTTCGACGCCGCGGCAATCTTCACGGTCTACAGCCAGAATCCGCTGCCGGCCGCAACGCTGTGCTATCTCGCGGGCATCGAGCGGCGTCTCGCACATTGCCGCGAGAATCCTTACGGATTGTTGACCCACTGGCAACCAGAGCGCGAACCGCACCTGGATGTGCGTCACGAAGTCGAGCGGCAACTCGCGCTCGTGCGCAGCGTGGGCGCAAATCTCGCCGATCCCGCGCTGGCGCGCATGCGCGTGCGCGTGGACCGCGCCGCGCGCGCCACGCTCGCGGACAAGCTGCGCATGCACGGCGTCGATCCGGCCGAGCCTTGCGTCGTCGTGCATGTGGGCGCGAGCGCGCCTTCGCGGCGGTATCCCCCGGCGCTCTTTGCCGAAGCGCTCGAGTTGCTCGCGCCCACGGTGCGTTGCCCGTTCCTGCTCACGGGGAGCCTCGCGGAAGGCGGGTTGACGCGCGAGGTGATGCGCTTTTCGCGCTCGCCCGCACGCACGCGGCTGGTCGGCCTGGCGGGCTCGCTCACGCTAGGCGAACTGATCGCGTTGCTCGACCAGGCTTCACTGCTCATCGCCAACAACAGCGGACCGGCGCATCTCGCCGCCGCGCTCGGCAAACCCGTCGTCGATCTCTACGCGCTCACGAATCCGCAACACACGCCGTGGATGACGCCGCATCGCCTGCTCTATCGCGACGTGGCGTGCCGCTGGTGCTATCGCGGCGAGTGCCCCGAAGGCCACCACGCGTGCCTGCGCGGCGTGCCGCCCGACGACGTCGCGCGAGCGGCGCGCGAACTGCTGGAGGAGGCCGGCGCGCTCGTGGCGCCGCCCGTCTGAGCCTTGCAACCCGAGGCCGTCTGCATGCATCGAACGTGCAGAAGACCCAATGCGACGGGAGACCGTTCATGTACACACTCGGAATCAATGCCGTTTATCACGACAGCGCCGCCGCGCTGGTCCACGACGGCGTGGTGATCGCCGCCGCCGAAGACGAGCGCTTCACGCACGTCAAGCACGCCAAACGGCCCGTGCCGTTCTCGACATGGCAACTGCCCTTCGACGCCATCGACGCCTGCCTCAAGGAAGCCGGCATCACGCTAGGCGACATCGATCACGTTGCCTACTCCTACGACCCGGCTCTCTTTCCGGATATGCCGATCCGGCCCGGCGCGACCATCGCGTTGCCACTGGAGCCCTCTCGCGCGCGCATGGAAGCCAACGCGTCGCCATGGGACCCGCTCTTTCTCAGCTATATCGTGAACGCGAAGGCGCAGTTGCTGGACGGCGCGCCGCATCATCTGCGCAAGCGCTTTGCGGGCGTGGACCGCGAAAACGGCTTCATCTGGCATAACGTCGAGCACCACCTCGCTCACGAAGCAAGCGCGTTTCTCGCGAGCCCGTTCGATGCATGCGCCGTTCTCACCATGGACGGCCGCGGCGAAGGCGTCACCACGAGCCTTGGTGAATTTCGCGACGGCAAGTACCGGCGCATCACCCAGGTAGAGTTGCCGCATTCGCTCGGCCTCCTCTACGAAGCCGTGACAGGCTGGCTCGGCTTCCTGCATTCCTCCGACGAGTACAAGGTCATGGCACTCGCCTCGTTTGGCGAGCCGGCCTATGCCGACCAGTTCCGTGAAATCGTGCAGTACAACGGCAATGGCCACTACACGGTCGCCGACCCGCACCTCGTGGACCGCTTCGGCGTGCCGCGCGAACGCGGCGGCCCGCTGGAGCAGCGGCATTTCGATATCGCCGCCTCTCTGCAACTCGTGCTGCAAGAAACGGTGCTGGAGATGGCGCGCTGGCTCCATACGCGCACGGGCCTGCCGAAGCTGTGCATGGCGGGCGGCGTAGCGCTGAATTGCGTGATGAACTCGTACGTGCGAGATAACGGGCCGTTCGACGACATCTGGGTGCAGCCCGCCGCGGGCGACGCAGGCACCGCGCTCGGCGCGGCGCTCTGGACCGACTACCGCTTGCGCGGCGAAGCAGCGCAAGCCGCAGGCGAACGCGCGGAACGCCGCTGGCAGATGGACCATGCCTACCTCGGGCCGGCGTTCGACGACGAGACCATCGAGCAATTCCTGCGCTGGTCGAAAACGCCCTACCGGCGGCTCGACAACATCGCCGAGGAAGCCGCGCAGCTGCTCGCCGACGGCCAGGTGATCGGCTGGTATCAGGGCCGCACGGAGTTCGGCCCGCGTGCGCTCGGCGCCCGTTCGATACTCGCTTCACCCGTCGATCCCGGCATGCAGGCGAAGCTCAACGAGATCAAGGACCGCGAGGACTTTCGGCCGGTCGCGCCGGTCGTGCTGGAAGAGCGCGCCGCGCAATGGTTCGTGGGCGCGCGGCGCGCGCCGTTCATGCTGTTCATCTTCGACGTGCAGCCCGGGAAGGCCGCGCGCATTCCCGCCGTGCGCCACGTGGACGGCACCGCGCGCATCCAGACCGTGAACCGCGACCAGCATCCGCTCTACTACGACCTGATCGCGGCGTTCGAGCGGCGCACCGGCGTGCCGGTGCTCGTCAACACGTCGTTCAATACCCGCGGCGAGCCGATGGTCAACTCGCCGCGCGACGCGCTCGAATCGTTCTGGACTTCGCCGCTCGATGCGCTCGTGATCGGCCCCTTCCTCGTGCGCAAGAGCGAGGCGCGCGCATGAAGCCCGCCGACGTCGAGTTGCGCGAGTCGCGGCCCATCGGAGCAGGGGAGCCCCAGTTCGACGGCTACGCGGGCGCGCTGCTCGAACACTTGCGCATTGCCGTGGTCGTGCCGACGTACCATCGCGCGACGCTGCTCGAACAGTGCCTCATCGCGCTGTGCGCACAGGATCTCTCGCCTGACGACTATGAAATCGTCGTGTGCGACGACGGGCCCGACGACGCGACGCGCGCAACGGTGGAATGCATGGCGGCGAGGCAAGCCCCGCGCGGACTCGCGATCCGCTACGTGCCGGTGCGCGCCACGCAGGGCCCGGCCGCTGCGCGCAACGCGGGCTGGCGCGCGGCGCACGCGCCGCTCATCGCGTTCACCGACGACGACACGATTCCGGAGCCCGGCTGGCTGCGCGCGGGGCTCGCCGCACTCGCTCACGCGCACGCCGCGGCGGGCCGCATCGTCGTACCGCTGGGCGAGGCGCCGAGCGATTATGAGCACGACGCAAGCGGCCTCGCGCACGCCGAATTCGCTACGGCCAACGCGTTCGTGCAGCGCGCGACGCTAGCACAGATCGGCGGCTTCGACGAGCGCTTCACAGCGGCGTGGCGCGAGGACTCGGACCTGCAGTTCGCGTTGCTGCAGGCGGGCGCCACGGTGATACGCGCCGACGATGCCGTGGTCGTGCACCCTGTGCGTCCCGCGCGCTGGGGCGTGAGTCTCGCGCAGCAGCGCAAGAGCCGCTTCGAGGCGCTGTTGTTCCGCAAGCATCCGGCGCTGTATCGCGAGCGCATTGGGGCGGGGCCGCCGCTCCTTTACTACGCGGTGCTGATCAGCGTATTCATGCTGCTCGCCGCTCTCGCCTGGGGTCAGCCCAGGGTCGCCCTGGCTGCGTTCGCCGCATGGATCGCCTGCACCGCTGCGTTCTGCGCACGCCGCTTGCGCGGCACACGGCGCGACGCGCGCCATGTAGCGGAAATGATCTGGACGTCGCTGTGGATTCCGTTTCTCTCGATCTTCTGGCGGCTCCAGGGAGCCGTCAGTTACCGCGTGTGGTTCCTCTAACGGATGCGCCGCCCATGCCGACTCTGCTCGAAGCCCTCGCCCCCCGCCGCATCGTGATCTTCCGCGCGCTGCAGCTCGGCGACATGCTCTGCAGCGTGCCCGCGCTGCGCGCGCTGCGCGCAGCCTGCCCCCACGCGCGCATCGCCCTCGTCGGTCTGCCGTGGTCAGCCGATTTCGTGGCGCGCTACCCCATGCTGGTCGATGAGCACATCGTCTTTCCCGGCGCGCGCGGCTTTCCCGAACAGGCCGAGGACGAGCGCGGCCTGCCTGCGTTTCTCGACGCGATGCGTACGCGCCGCTTCGACCTCGCGATCCAGCTCCATGGCAGCGGCGGTGTGGCGAACGTGCTGGTCGACGCGTTCGGCGCGCACGCGCTCGGAGGCTTTAGCCAGCCCGGCGAAGCGCCGCCGCCAGGCTGTTACGTACCGTGGCCCGATGCGCTGCCCGAGCCGCAGCGCTACCTCGCGCTCATGCACGCGCTGGGTGCGCGGGGCCATGCGCTGCGCGACGACACCCTCTGGTTTCCGCTCTACGACGCGGACTACGCTGCGTGCGACGACCTCCTGGAGCGCTTTGGACTCGAGCCCGGGCGGCTCGTGCTCGTGCATCCCGGTGCGCAGTTGCCCTCGCGGCGCTGGCCGGCGCAGCGCTTTGCCGCCGTTGCCGATGCGCTCGCCTGCGACGGCTGGCAGATCGCCGTGACCGGCATCGCAGGCGAGCGCGAGTTGACCGCGAGCGTGCTGGGCTGCATGACGCGCACGGCTCATCATCTCGCGGGCGAAACCACGCTCGGTGCGTTGGCGGCGCTCGTGCGCAAGGCCCGGCTCGTGCTCTGCAACGATACGGGCATCTCGCATGTAGCGGCCGCCATGCGCACGCCGAGTGTGGTCGTCGCTTCAGGCAGCGATACGCGGCGCTGGGCGCCGCTCGACCGCACGCGGCACCGCGTGCTCGCCGATTGGCCCACTTGCCGGCCCTGCTCGTTCCACACCTGCCCGTACGGACACCCTTGCGCGCTCAACGTGAGCGCGGAGCAGGTAGCGGCCGTTGCACAAGCGCACTTGCTCGACACCCACGGCATGCCCGGCTTCGCGGGGCGCAGCTACGCTGCCGCCATGCCGATGAGGAGGACCCCGCCATGCTGATGCGAAACACGCGGCCCTTGCGTGTGCTCACCTGGCACGTACACGGCAACTATCTTTACTACCTCACGCAGGCGCCGCACGACTTCCATGTCGTGACCAGACCGGGGCGCCCGGCGGGCTACGCGGGCCGCGCGGGCGTGCTTCCCTGGGGCGCGAACGTCCATGAGGTCGCTGCCGAAGACGTCGCCTCGAATGCGTTCGACGTCGTCGTGTACCAGCAGCGCAGCCATTGGGAGCATGACCGGTTCGAGCTGCTGAGCGACGCGCAGCGCCGCTTGCCGCGCGTGTATATCGAACACGACCCGCCGCAGGAGGCGCCGTTTGCGCAGCGGCACTGGGTAGACGACCGCGGCGCGTTGCTCGTGCACGTCACACCGTTCAACGCGCTGATGTGGGACAGCGGCGCGACGCCCACGCGCGTGGTCGAGCATGGCGTGCTCGTGCCTGAAGGCGTGCGCTACACGGGCACAACGCCGCGCGGCGTCGTCGTCGTCAATCATCTACGCGAGCGCGGGCGGCGGCTGGGTGCGGACGTGTTCGAGCAGGTGCGCCGCGAGGTGCCGCTCGATCTCGTGGGCATGGACGCGCAAAGCCTCGGCGGCATCGGCGAGATCTCGAACGTCGAGCTCGCGCGGTTCGTTGCGAGCTACCGCTTCTTCTTCAATCCGATCCGCTGGACCAGCCTCGGTCTCGCCATTGTCGAGGCGATGATGGTCGGCCTGCCCATTGTCGGTCTCGCCACGACGGAGCTCCCGAGCGTGATACGCGATGGCAAGAACGGTTTCATCGATACGCGCATCGATCGCCTGGTCGACTGCATGCGCACGCTCATCCGGGATCCCGCGCTCGCGCGCCGCCTCGGCGAAGGCGCTCGGCGCGACGCGCTCGAACGCTTTTCCATCGATCGCTTCGCCCAGGACTGGGATCTCGCGTTGCGAGAAGTGACCGCATGAACGTGGGGGCTGCAGCGCTTTTCAAAGGACGGCAAACGTGAAAGAACTGATCCGCAAACGCATTCTCGTCACCGGCGGCGCGGGCTTTCTCGGCTCGCATTTGTGCGAGCGGCTCGTGGCGCTTGGCCACGACGTGCTGTGCGTGGATAACTTCTATACCGGCTCGAAGCGCAACGTGGCGCATCTGCTCGACAACGCCAATTTTGAACTGATGCGCCACGACGTCACCTTTCCGCTGTACGTGGAGGTGGACGAGATCTACAACCTCGCCTGTCCCGCCTCGCCGGTGCACTATCAGCACGACCCGGTGCAAACGACCAAGACGAGCGTGCACGGCGCGATCAACATGCTCGGGCTCGCCAAGCGCGTGCGAGCGAAAATGTTGCAGGCTTCCACGAGCGAAGTCTACGGCGACGCGCGACGCCACCCGCAAACCGAGGACTACTGGGGCCACGTGAATCCCATTGGCCCGCGCTCGTGCTACGACGAAGGCAAGCGTTGCGCCGAAACGCTGTGCATGGACTATGTGCGCCAGCACGGCCTCGATATTCGCATTGCGCGGATCTTCAATACGTACGGACCGCGCATGCATCCCCGCGACGGCCGCGTCATCTCGAACTTCGTCATGCAGGCGCTGGCTGGCGAGCCGCTCACCGTCTATGGCGACGGGTCACAAACACGCTGCTTCTGCTACGTGGACGATCTGATCGACGCTCTCGTGCTGCTCATGAGTCGCGCAACGCCCCTGGACGGTCCCGTGAATCTCGGCAATCCACAGGAAATCTCGATGCTCGACGCGGCCCGCTGCGTGATTGCCGCCGCGCAGTCGACCTCGGAAATCGCTTTCGCGCCGCTGCCTGTGGACGATCCGTGCCGCCGTTGCCCTTCTATCGAACGCGCACGCGCGCTGCTTGGCTGGTCGCCGCACACGACGTTCGATGCCGGCTTGAGCGCAACCATTGCGTATTTCCGGCGCGAGATGAAAAGCGCCGATCCAGGAGGCTTGCTGACGAGCACCGCCGCGGCACCGGCAAATACAATCCGTGCGGAGACGCCGGCATGCAAGGTCGCTTCTTCCTGAACCGCCGCATCAGCGTGGTCGTGCTCACGTACAACCGGCGCGCCGAAGTCATGCGCACGGTCGCCTCGCTGCTTCGTCTGACGGAGCGTCCCGAGGTCATCGTGGTGGATAACGGCTCGACCGACGGCACGCCAAACCTGCTCGCCCAGACCTATCCGGGCTTGCGCGTGCTGCGCTGCGAAGCCAACCTCGGCGCAGCCGCGCGCAATGCGGGCGCCGCGCGCGTGACGACGGACTACGTGGCGTTCAGTGACGACGACACCGACTGGCAGCCGGGGGCGCTTGCGCGTGCTGTCGAGCTGCTGGACCGTCATGCACGCATTGGCGTGCTCTCTGCGTCCGTGCGCGTGGGTGAGGAAGACACCCTCGATCCCGCCTGCGCGTTGATGGCGGCGAGCCCATTGGCGCATGCGGCTCATCCACTGCCGAATCTGGTCGGCTTCATGGCTGGCGCATGCGTGTTCCGCACCGCCCTCTTCAACGCGTTGGGCGGTTATGAGCCGCGCCTGTTCATCGGCGGCGAGGAAGCATTGCTTTCGCTCGATGTCCTGCAGGGCGGCCTCGACATCGCTTATGCGAGCGAGCTCGAAGTGCACCATCGGCCTTCGCTCGCGCGTGACAGCGCGCTGCGCCGCCGGATGCTGGCGCGCAATGCGGCGCTCGTTGCCTGGCTGCGTCTGCCGCGTGGCGAAGCGCTGACGGCGACGTGGCGGGCGCTCGGCAGCGCGTGCCTTGCGGGGCATCCAGGTGAGGATCTTCGTGAGCTTTGGCGCGGGATTGGCTGGGCCCTGCGCCGCCGACGGCCCGTTGCCGCGCGTGTGCTGCGCATGCGCGCAGCCGTTCGGGAGGCAGAAAAAAGACGGGGCGATCGCGCGCTGCGTGGAGCCCTTGAGCAAGCCGACACGTCGGCTTCGGATTTGTAGTGGAGGTGCGCTGCCTGCACGTCGCTTTGTCGACTGCACATTGCTACGCAATGCTGAGATGCTTCGGATAACGCCAGCCCGCCAGTTCAAGCGCCTTCGCTTCGTCCGGATGCTTGCCGTGAGTCGCACATCATGCTCGATGTCGAGCACGGACGGATCGCCGACGCGGTCATGTCGGGCCTGAACGAGACGGGCGGGCGGCTTTCGCGAGCGTCGAGCGCCGCGAGCGGTCGAACCGCGAGCTGGTACGGATCATGCGCAAACGGAGATACGACAACCACCCGGTCCGCGACGATGCCGAGCCGAATGCCCGTACACGGCCTGCGGTGCTCGAGTCATGAAGCCTCCTTGCACGGTTCAATGGGAAGCACGAGACGGCGCCGTGGAAGGCTGCGCCGGAGATCTCTGAATGCGTGGACGCGCGTCGCTCAGGTTACGTGAAAGGCTCTGCACGTGCTTTTCGATGTGACCCTGTGGGTCAAAGCGGTCATGGCCCTGGTGGAGGGCATCGCGGGTATCGCCATCTGCTTTGCTCCGACGCACGTTTTTTATGCCATCGTGCTCTGGGTGGTTCAGGACGAATTCGCTGAAAACCCGACTGATCGGGTCGCCAGCTTCCTTTTGCACAGCGTGTCGCATTTTGCTGGCGATACCCAGCGCTTTACCGCCCTCTATCTTTTCGCCCATGGCGTGGTCAAGTTGTGGCTCGTCGCCGGTTTGCTTCGCACGAAGCTATGGTATTTCCCGGTGTCTCTCGTCATTTTCGGGCTCTTCATTTCCTATCAGCTTTACCGCTATACGGTCACGCGTTCTGGCTGGCTTTTGTTCATGACTGGGTTGGACATCGTCGTCATCATGCTCACGTGGCACGAATATCGGTATCTCCGGTACAACCACTAGACTCGCCGCTACGGCATCGTTATTGCGCTAGACGCTGGGCGCCCGTTCGACAATCAACTACTGGAGAAACCGTGAACACGACCAGCTATCCCGCGGCCATCGCCGTGGTATGCGCTTCACTTGCATGTTCCCTCGCGCACGCGCAAGGCACCGGCTCGGCGCCCTATGGCACGAACCTCGGACAGCAACCTGCCGCTTCCGGCACGCCGGGCAGCGGGCAATCCGGCCCAAGGGCCCGCGACACACCTTCGCAGCCGCGAGCAGCGCGGGCAAACAGGGCGTCCGCACCGCGTGCCGATGCAGCCAAAGACACGGGTGCAAAATAAGAGCAGCGCCGAGCGCCCGCAGCGGCATAGGCAGCTCTGTGAACCCACTCATAGGCTCCTGGATCGTCGCGACGGACGAGCCCAACGACATGAATCCCTCCTCCGATTTGATCATCGCCCTTCCGGAGGGACTGTACTGCCCGCCAGGGGCGTTTTACATCGATCCGTGGCAGCCGGTCGAACGGGCGATCATTACTCATGCGCACGCTGACCATGCACGCGCAGGTCATCGCCACTACCTGACGGCACAGGCGGGGCTCGGCGTACTGCAGACCCGACTGCCAGGTATCGCAGTGCAGGGTTTGCCGTACGGCGAACAGATCGAAATCAATGGCGTGCGCGTGTCATTACATCCGGCAGGACACGTGCTCGGGTCGGCCCAGGTGCGGCTCGAGCATGCCGGGCGTGTATGGGTCGCATCGGGCGACTACAAGATCGAACCGGACCCGACATGCACGCCGTTCGAACCGGTCCGGTGCGACACGTTCATCACGGAATCGACTTTCGGCTTGCCCGTCTACCGGTGGGAACCGTCGCATGCCGTATTCGACGGCATCAACGCGTGGTGGCGGCATAACGCTGCCGAAGGACTGACGTCGGTGCTGTTTTGCTATTCCTTCGGCAAAGGGCAGCGTGTGCTCGCCGGCGTGGACCCTGGCATTGGCCCGATCTTCTGCCACGGCGCCGTGGAAACGTTGAATCGAATCTATCGTGATGCGTCAGTCGACTTGCCCGGTACGCGACTCGTCGGCGAAATCCCGCTGCACGACAAGGCCGCGTTCAGAGAGGCGCTGATCATTGCGCCGCCTTCCGCGCAAGGCAGCGCATGGACACGGCGTTTCGGTGAGCATCGCGACGCATTGGCATCCGGCTGGATGCGTTTGCGCGGTGCGAGACGCAGGCGCGGAGTCGACCGCGGATTCGTTTTGTCGGATCATGCGGACTGGCCCGGTCTCCACAATGCGATCGAAGCAACGGGCGCAGAACGCGTGATCGTCACGCACGGCTACATCGAGCCGATGGTGCGATGGCTTCTCGCGCATGGATTCGATGCCGGCACCTTCGCAACCGCATATGGCGGCGACGCGATCGAGGCGGACGTCGACGCCGCCCCGATGGAGGACGCGGCGAAATGAAACGGTTTGCGGCACTCTACGCAGCGCTCGACGCGACGACGTCCACCAACGAGAAACTCGAAGCATTGGTTGCCTATTTCTCCGGCGCCGAACCTGAAGACGCGGCGTGGGCGTCGTATTTCCTCGCAGGCGGCAAGCCTCGCCAGTCGGTGCCTACGCGCGTGCTGATCGAATGCGCACGCCATTGCGCCGGCCTGCCGCAATGGCTGTTCGACGAGTCATATCAGGCAGTCGGGGACCTGGCAGAGACGATCGCGCACGTGCTGCCGCCAGCGTCGCGTGAATCGGAGCTGGGTCTGGCGCAATGGGTCGAGCAGCGTCTGCTGACGTTGCGAGGCAGCGAACCGGACGCCGTACGCGAGCGTTTGACCGCCTACTGGGACGAACTGAACTGGAGCGAGCGGTTTTTGCTCACCAAGCTCATCGGCGGTGGCTTTCGCGTCGGCGTGTCACGGCAGCTCGTCGTGCGCGCGCTCGCGCAGGTCGCGGGCATCGACCACCAACGCATCGCGCAGCGCTTCGTCGGGTGGACGCATTCGCACAGGACGCCGACAGCGGCCGGGTATCTCCGGCTTGTCACCGCTTCGGCCGATGGCGACGATCACGACACGTCGCAGGAAACCGACATCGGCTTGCCCTATCCGTTCTTTCTCGCACATCCGTTGCAGGCCGACCCTGCAACCCTCGGCCCGACCGCGGACTGGATCTTCGAATGGAAATGGGACGGCATTCGCGCACAGCTCGTTAAACGCGCAGGACGCGTCTGGATCTGGTCGCGGGGCGAAGACCTCATGACCGATCGTTTTCCGGAGCTGGAGGCGATGGCTGCCGCCTTGCCGGACGGCTCGGTCATAGACGGGGAAATTCTCGCGTGGGAACCGGGGGCGAGCGCGCCATTGCCATTCGCGCGTCTGCAGCCGCGTATCACGCGCAAGTCGCTGACCAGAAAGGTGCTCAGTGAGTCGCCCGCCGCGATGGTCGCATACGACCTGCTCGAAGCCGACGAACGCGATCTGCGCACCCAACCGCTCGTAGCACGTCGCACGCGACTGGATGCGCTTGTTCAGTCGCTGTCGCAATCGCCCGCGATCGAAATGCTGCGCGTGTCGCCAGCCGTCATCGCCGAAGACTGGAACGCGATTGGGCAATTGCGCGAGGAAAGCCGCGCGCGCGGCGTCGAAGGGCTGATGCTGAAACAGCGGACATCGATGTACGGCGTCGGGCGTACCAAGGCATCGGGTACGTGGTGGAAATGGAAGATCGATCCGTTTTCGATCGACGCCGTGCTGCTATACGCCCAACGTGGTCACGGCCGGAGGGCGAGTCTCTTCACAGACTACACGTTCGCGGTCTGGGATGAAGCAGACGGCGTGCGGACGCTGGTGCCGTTCGCCAAGGCGTACTCAGGACTCACCGACGAAGAAATCCGCAAAGTCGATGCAATCGTGCGCAAAACGACGATCGAGAAGTTCGGACCGGTGCACAGCGTCACACCAACGCTGGTGTTCGAAATCGGCTTCGAAGGAATTCAGGCAAGCTCGCGGCACAAGTCGGGCATCGCAGTGCGCTTTCCCCGGATGCTGCGATGGCGCACCGACAAGTCAGTCGAGGACGCGGATACGCTCGGCACGCTCAAGGGCTTCTTGCACGAGGCTCAGACCTGAGCGGGTTCGCACCTGGCGTCTGACTGTTGCACGCGTAGCGTGCCCAAAGCGCTCGCGCTAACGCTCCAGCGCATAGCGTCTGCAATGTTCGAGGTATTCCGCTTCATGGGCCAGCGTCAGTTCGACCAAGCAGCGCCATAGCCACGGCGGAGCATTGACCGATTTCGCATGTCTTGCCCGCAATTCAACCAGCCAGCTTTTGCGGACAAGTGCATCCATCTGCCCGATCGGCCCGCAGAGAGACCCGCGAAATTCGCGCGCCCGCACGCGGTGCGCGGGAACAAGCTTTGCTGAGCGTCAGCAAACATCCGACTGGGACCAACAGCAGCAGTGCTCCCGTTCGCGCAGGCCGGGCACATGCGATTCAAGGGAAGACATCATGGGCAAAGTGCGGATCGGCATTTCCGGCTGGCGCTATGAGGGTTGGCGCGGCACGTTCTATCCGCAGGGTTGGCCGCAAAAGCGCGAGCTCGACTTCGCGTCGCGCGCCGTGCAGACCATCGAAATTAACGGCACGCACTACAGTCTGCAATCGCCGGCATCGTTCGAACAGTGGCGAGACGAAACACCGGAAGGTTTCGTCTTCAGCATCAAGGGCGCGCGCTACCTCACACACATGCTGCGCTTCCGCGACGAAACGGCAACAGTTGCGTGCGCGAACTTTTTTGCGCAAGGCTTGCTCGCACTGAACGATAAGTTGGGGCCTTTACTCTGGCAGTTCCCCCCAAATTACACCTTCCAGGTCGATCGCCTCGAACGCTTCCTCGCACTGCTGCCGCCCGACACGGAAGCAGCGCTGCGTCTGGCCAGGCGCCACGACGCGCGGGTGAAGGCTCCGTGGCTCACCATCGACTGGAACCGGCCCATGCGCCACGCCATCGAAATCCGTCATGCGAGTTTCGTTGTTCCCGCATTCGTGAATCTGCTACGACGTTATCGCGTGGCGCTCGTGGTGTCCGACTCCACCGAGCCGTGGCCGTATGCCGAAGATGCCACCGCCGACTTCATCTACGCGCGGCTGCATGGTTCAACAGGAAGATATGCTGGCGCCTACAGCGACGCGGCGCTGAACAAATGGGAAGCCCGCTTCCGGGCATGGAGCGAGGGAAAATCCGCCGCGTAC
Organism: Paraburkholderia sp. EG287B; assembly: GCF_040965595.1. Lineage (NCBI taxonomy): Bacteria > Pseudomonadati > Pseudomonadota > Betaproteobacteria > Burkholderiales > Burkholderiaceae > Paraburkholderia > Paraburkholderia sp. EG287B. The sequence goes on along the minus strand of NZ_JBFRCG010000015.1, from coordinate 65,780 downwards.
GCGCGACTCATCGCTCCGGAACTCGAGGCAGCCGAGCGCAAGCCGCGCGACGTGTACTGCTATTTCGACAACGATCAGAAGACCGAAGCGCCTTTCGACGCGCGCCGCCTGATGACCCGGTTTGGTTACGCGCAAGAACCTCTCGCGCGTGGCACATGACGTCGCGCGCCTTCAACATCGCCATTCGAGCCACCGTGACGGCAGGCAACGCGCAGGCGAGCGCTCGCGTGGCCCGCCTTTGCGCGCAACGCGCGTGCCCTGGCTGCGCGCCCGCGCGGTACGCCGGTTGCGCATCCTCCTGGACCGCAATAGCGATTCGCGCGTGTCGCGCGCATCGCCCACCGTTTGGGGAGCAACGATGAAACTGGCCAGTCGCGTTTCATGCCAGGCAGCGCTCGCGCCGTGGGCGAGGTGACGCAGTGGTATCGCGCACACCGCACCGCCGGCAGGATCGCGACGAATCGCAGGCCCCGCGCCGCACCGTTGGCCCGCAGGCCGATCCGCATCAGGAACCCGAGTCGCTTGAAGCATGCCGGCGCTGCACGTTGTGGAAAGACGCCACCCATGCGGTGCCGGGCGCGGGTAACGCGCGCGCCACGCTGATGCTCGTCGGCGAGCAGCCCGGCGACAGCGAGGACCGCGCAGGTCTGCCGTTCGTCGGCCCGGCAGGCGCGCTGCTCGACACCGCGCTCGAAGAGGCGGGCATCGAACGTCAGGCCGTCTATGTGACCAATGCGGTTAAGCACTTCAAATGGGAACTGCGCGGCAAGCGCCGCCTGCACAAGACGCCTGCTCAGCGCGAGGTGGAAGCCTGTGCATACTGGCTCGAACGGGAACTTGCGCAAATCAAGCCGAAGGTCGTAGTCGCGCTCGGCGCAACCGCCTTGCGCGCGGTTCTGCGCGACCCGAACGCGCGGCTGAAGGCCTATATGGAACACGCTGGGCGCATCGGCGATCGCGTCATCGTGGCGACCTGGCACCCTTCGTACGCGCTGCGGGCGCCGAACGTCGAGACCCGCGACGAAGCGCGCGCCCAGATCGTCGAGGCACTGCGTCTCGCATCCACGCTTGCTCGCAGACGTTGAAGAGCCGCATCACGCACCGGGCTCGGCATGCGCGAATCGAGTCGCAGCAGACGAGCGCACGTGCCGCGAAGCGGTCTTGCTCATTGCCGGTTTCCGCATCGTTGCCGCGCCGCCTTGAGTGCCGTCCTTCGCCCCATTCGCGCGTGCTTTACGGTTCGATTGCGCGAGCAGGGGGACGAGGCTCGCATCGCTTGACGCGCCAGCACGACCGCGGCGCGACGCCTCGCGCGCTCGCCGCTTCGCGTCGTTTTTCAGAAAGACAACCAGCGCTGCCTCGTCTGCCTTCAGTCCGCGGCGGCGCACGGCGGGTTGCGCCTGCGCGAGGGCGCCCGCCTCGAACGCTTCGATTACGGCCGGATGGACATAGCACTTGCGGCAAACCGCCGGCGTATTGCGCAGCACCTGCGAGATCTGCCTGATGGTGTCGGCGACGTGTTTGCGCGCCTGCGTCGGCGTTTGCCATTCCAGCTTGCGCAGCGCCGCAAGCGCGAACACGCTGCCCGCCCACGTGCGGTAGTCTTTCGCGGTGAAATCGGCGCCCATGACCTCATGCAAATAGTCGTTGATGTCCGAGGAGCTGACAGAATACCTCGCGCCATCGGCGTCGAGATACTGGAAGAGGTCCTGGCCCGGCAGTTCCATACAGCGCCTGACGATGCGCGCGACGCGTGCATCGCTGACCGCGACGTCGTGCTCAATGCCGCTCTTGCCGCGAAACCGGAAGCGCAGCCGGTCAGAGGACACTTCCAGATGCCGCTTGCGCATCGTCGTCAGACCGTACGAGCGGTTCTCCCGCGCGTACTCCTCGCTGCCCACGCGAATCAGTGTGCTATCGAGCAGGCGCACGACGGTCGCCAGCACTTTGTCTCGCGGCATGCCGTCGAGCGCGAGATCGCGCGCCAGCCGGGCGCGCAGTTTCGGCAGCGCGGTGCCGAACCCCAGCAAGTGCTCGTACTTGGTCGCGTCCCGTGTTTCACGCCAACGCGGGTGATAGCGGTACTGCTTGCGGCCCCGCGCGTCACGGCCCGTCGCCTGCAGGTGGCCGCGCCCATCCGGGCAGATCCACACCTGGGTATACGCGGGCGGAACCGCCAAGGCGTTGATACGGCGAATCTCGGCGTCGTCCTTGATGCGCTTGCCTTGGGTATCGAAGTAGACGAACACGCCATCGATCCGCTCGCGCGTGTACCCGCGACGCGAGTCATCGACATAGCGCAGGCCGGAAAGCCCGACTTCCGTTGGGGATACGCTGCTCGCGCGCGCGGTGCTTTTGCGGCCCGGCTTTCTTGTAGGTGCCTGTTTTTTTGCCACGGCTTGCCTCGGTCGGATGGTCTTGTTTGGGCAACGAGGCGCAATAGCCGTGCCGCCAATGCGGGTGCGAGATCTTGCGCCGAGCCAGTGCCCGGCAGTGCGTGCCGCCCTTCGGTGAACCGCCGGGCCGAACCGGGAATACGCAATGCGGCAATGCAGCACGACCGGAACCCCCATCTACCCGGTCGAACCTCAAATCGGAGCCGATGATGACTGAACCAACGATCGCACTACCCGACGCACGCCCAGGCAAGGCGTCTGAAGGAGTTACGCCCCTGGGCACCGAAATGAACGAATTCGCACGCCTGTGCGTAGAGACCGCTGGGCGCATCGCAGAACTCAATAGCCATGCGTTCAGTACCACCCTCAATGAGCAGCGCGCAATCGCACTCGAATCAGCCAGCGAACGTTCACCATTTGACGCATGGCGCCTGAATGCAAGCTACGCTCTAGCCGGCACCGCAAAGACTGCAGCCTACTGGCGGCACATCAACGAGATCATGCTTGGCGCGATCGTCGATTGCGTGAGGGGTACCGAAAGCCGCCTGAACCGAGACTTCATGGCGTGGAGTGCGGCGTTCGAGGGCACCGCCTCGTAAGGCATGCGGCGGGTGCCGCGCGAGGAGACACGCGCCCCGTGCCCAAACGGTGCTGCGCGGGGATCAGCCAGAAGGCCTCGCGCAGCGCCCCCGCAACGTTTCCTGCTGCAACGGCTGTTCCCTTGAGGAAGCCGTGCGCTCAGGAACGAGTGCCGACTTTCTGGGCCAGTGCCTGGGCCATCCGGTAATGCTCTTCGATGGTTGGCAACGCCTTGCGCGCCGCCGCCTTGAGGCTGGCGTTCTTGCCGTCGCTGATCTCCTTCTGGAACGCGGCCACCGCTTCCTTGTGGCCTTCTACCCCCAACTTCTGCGCGTACGCACTGTCAAATTGCGCATCCTTGAGCGGCCTTAGCGAATCGAGAATCGATGTATCGGAGTTGTCCTTCGGCACCGTTACGCCGTGCGGCGCCGCGAGTTTCAATTGCGTCGCAAGCTTCGTGTGGTCGACGATCATGTGCTCTGCAAATTTGTGCACGTCCTTGTTCTTCGTGTTATGCATCGCGAGCTTCGCGGCGTCGATTTCGGTCGATCCAGACATCGATGCGGCCTGAACGAAATCTCGATCCACATCCGGCAGCGGATTTGCCGCGGTGGTAGAAGCCGCTTGCGATTCCTGTGCGGCCGCCGCGAGCGGGAGACTGCACGCCATGGCCAAGCCGAGAATAGCGAGAACGAGTTTCATGGTTGGCATCCTTGGGTCGTTGAACGGTAGCGGGGCCCACAGGGACCGCGCATTGGCTCTCGCGCATGCTGCGTGCCGGGACGCGTGCGGCCCTGCCAGCCTCCATCGAGACCCGGGGCCGGCCAGGCCACGGAGGATGCGCGCTTCACGATCTGCAGCATCGAGAGTAGCCCTGTCATTACGTTGCGCTGGCAATTGAGCTAGACGCCCTAACAGTTAGAACGCCCGCTCGCCAAACCTGGGTTTCATTCCGGGCACAAAGCCCGCGGGGCCGGGAAGCCGCGTCTGTTCCGGGCATGACAACTGCGTGAAAACGGTCTGGACCGTCTGTTTCCTGACACCCGGACGAGAAATTCACACGCCACCATCGAGAGGCTAGCCATGCAAAATTCCAGGCCAGCAAGTGAACCGAACGAAGGTCCATTGAATCCAGGCGACGAAGGCCCCCCGGACGCACCGGGCGTAGGCGAGGACCTGTGCGGAGCCTGCCACGGCACAGGCCTCGTAGAGGGTAAGCGCTGTGCTGTTTGTGCAGGCACGGGAAAGGTCATGCGGGGAATCGGCGGCGGTTGAACCACCGGCGCTGGGCGTCATGGGCGCCCCGGCCGCATTACCCGAATGCGGTCAGCGCAGAGCGTTCAGCTACGCGCGTTGGCCGGCTCGGCCGATCACCGCCGTGCGGCCACGCGTTCGGTCGGTCGTTCGACCATTCCGTTCGCTCATCCTGCACTGGCCGACTCAATGAGATCGCACAATTGCTCTGCCGAGAATGGTTTGCGCACGGAGGCGAACCCAAAGCCCACATCGCAGGCGGGCGGCGCCTCTGCGCCCGACGCAAAGATGACTTTCAGCGCCGGCACCCGCTGAAGTGCAAGCCGGGCGAGTTCGACGCCCGACCCGTCGGGTAGCGCGATATCGGTGACAAGGATCTGCACGCGTTCCGTCACCTCGCGCAGGGCGGATTCCCGACTACCCGCCTGGCGGACGGTGTAGCCCATCTGCGAGAGCAGTTCGCTCACTGCTTCGCGAGAAGGCGTGTCATCGTCGACTACCAGTATGGAAACTCGCCGCGCGCCCGCATCGGGTGCACTGCGCGGTGCGGGAGGAATTGAAGCTGGGCGATTTCCCAGCATGCGTCGTATTTTCCTTGCCAGCTGTTCGCGGCTGTACGGCTTGCTGAGCAAATGCACCCCTGGGTCAAGCCGTCCTCCATGGACGATGGCGTTCTGTGTGTAACCCGAAGTAAAGAGCACCTTCAGGCCCGGCAAGACACGCACCGCCATTTTTGCCATTTCGGTGCTACGCATCGACCCCGGCATCACCACGTCGGAAAACAACAGGTCGATCCTGGCGCCGCTGCGGATGATCACCATGGCGCCTTGTGCGTCATCCGCCTTCAGTACAACGTAACCAAGCTCGGTGAGCATCTCGATCACGGTGGACTGAACACGCTTGTCGTCTTCGACCACGAGAATGGTTTCTGAGCCACCCGGAACCAGGGGTGTCTGTGGAGGCTCCAGCTCGACAACCTCTTCCGTCGATCGCGGCAGGTAGATCTTGATCGTGGTCCCGTGTCCGACCTCGCTGTAGATCCGCATGTGGCCTCTACTCTGCTTGACGAAGCCGTAGGCCATGCTCAGTCCCAGTCCCGTACCTTCCCCTTCGGCCTTGGTGCTGAAATACGGTTCGAACGCATGCTCCATCACTTCTGGCGGCATGCCCGTGCCTGTGTCCGTAATCGCAAGCAGCACATACTGCCCCTCGGCGACATCGTCAGGAAGCACGTGATACTGGCTGTCGAGCGTTGTGTTCGACAACTCAAGTGTCAGCTGACCGCCCCGGGGCATCGCGTCGCGGCTGTTTATGGCGAGGTTGAGTACGACATTCTCCAGGTGGTTGGGGTCGACGAGCGTGTTCCAGAGACCACCCGAGACCACTGTTTCCACCTGAATCATTTCGCCGAGCGCCCGCCGCAGCATGTCGTCCATATTCCTGAGCATGACAGCCAGGTTGACCACTGCGGGCTGCAACGCTTGCCGCCGACCAAACGCAAGCAGTTGTGAGGCGAGGGTTGCGCCTTGTTCGGTCGCCTCGATTGCCTTTTCGAGGCGCTCGCGAGACCAGGTATCGCGGTGGCGGCGCTCCAGCAACTCGAGATTGCCACGCAGCACCTGAAGGACGTTGTTGAAGTCGTGCGCGACTCCGCCGGTCAGCTTGCCAATGGCTTCCATTTTCTGCGACTGCAGCAATGCTGCCCGCGCCTTATCCAGCTGTTCCTGGGCAACCTTGCGCTCGGTCACATCGCGTGTGATCTTGGCGAAGCCAACGAGTTTGCCGTCCTCATCCCGAATCGCATCGATGATGGCGTTGGCCCAGAAACGACTTCCGTCTTTCCTGACGCGCCATCCTTCCGCTTCGAAGCGGCCCTCACGCGCGGCGATCTCGAGACCGCGTTCGGGTAGCCCCTTCGCAGCGTCTTCGGGCGTATAGAACTGCCGCAAGTGCGTCCCGATGATTTCGTCCGCCTCGTAGCCCTTGATTCTGGCAGCGCCGAGATTCCAGTTCGTAACAATGCCCTCTGGCGAGAGCATGAAGAGGGCGTAGTCGGTAACGCCCTGGACGAGGAGCCTGAACTTGCGCTCGCTTTCGAGCACGGCTTCGTGGGCCAGCCGCTTGTCCGTGACATCCCGGACGATCTTTGCGAAGCCTTTCAAACTGCCGTCCGGTGCCGAAAGCGGTGTAACCAGGACATTTGCCCAAAAACGTGAGCCGTCCTTGCGCAAACGCCAGCCCTCGGTCTCGCAGTGACCGTGCTCACGAGCAGATTGCAGCATCGCCTCAGGTACGCCGGCTTCCCTGTCCTCGGTGGCGTAGAAAACCGAGAAGTGCTTGCCGATTATCTCCGTGGCATCGTAACCGTTGATGCGCGCCGCGCCTGGATTCCAGGTGGCGACGATTCCACCATCGGTCAGACGGAAGATCCCGTACTCCGGGACGCGGGCAACCAGCGCCGATTCCCAGGCAACGGCTGCGTCGCCGAACGGGGGCTGGGAGATGTGATCCTCCACTATCGCGACTCCCCGTGCGACTCCCGGCACCTCCCACAAAACGCAGCATTCAACCCCGCGTCAAAAGTGACTTTCAGCATGGTCCCCTCACGATGGACTTCCGGCAGCCTGCCCCAGGAGCAGACGAACACAGCAATTTCCGAACCTTGATTGCCGGCATCAGTACAGGAGGCAGAAAGGCGCAGAAGAGACGACGCGCGGCGCTAGGTGCCGGATTGCGTTTGCGTGACCAACGGCAGTGCCTTGCTGAAACATCGGGCATCACCCATCCTGACATATTCTCCGTATGGCTCAATGCTTCGATATCCATGGCGTCCATAGAATGCGATGGAGCGCCGGTTTGCCGCCCTCGTCTGCAAAACGACGCAACGAAATCCCAATGTGACGGCAATGCGCTCCAGATAATGCAGAATTGCGGAGCCCGCGCCCGGCCATTCAGGACGTCGGTAGATTCGCTTCAGTTCGGCCACTTCGAATGAAAAGCGCCGGACAGCTCCACAACCCATTGCTTCTCCCTTTGCGGTGCGAGCCACGACGAACGCACCGCGGGGCGATGTCGCCTCTTCCACACGAAATCGCGTCTGCGCGCCGTCTCCGCTGTAGAGTGCGACCATGGCACTGACCTCGTCGAGAAGAAGGCTCGCGTCGAGTGAACGCGGGTCTTCCCGGCGCACGATGGCAAGGACTGACGACTCCTTCATTCTGGCCCCCTCCTTACAGCCGGATTGGCACGTTCAACGCGAAAAATTCGCTCGTGCTTAACTATTACTTGTGGTTTTCGCACCTGTCGTGCCTGCGGGCCTCACGGGAGCGAACGGAGGCCAGACAGGTGACCCGCTCGACAGGCTCGTGCGCGCCGCAAGCGTCACGGCTCCAGCTTGCCCTTGATCCAGCCCGGCTCCCGCGCATCGAAAGCGCGATAGGCGTCGAGGGCCTGGGTAAGGGGTTCCCGCTGGGTAAGCACGCCAAGCGGATCAAATCCGCGTTCGCGCACGAGCTGGACGAGTTTCGGCACGATCATCCGGTGGTTGCAATTCCCCAGCTTGAGCGTGAGGTTGCGGTTCATCGCCTCACCGATCGGGAAGAAGCGGTCATTTGGCGGATACACCCCGATGACCCCTATCGTGCCTGCCTTCGCCACCGTTTTCATGGCCCATTGCAGGGCTTGGGAAGGGCCGTTACCTGGCTGCCACGCGCTGCCTTGCGAATGGCCGCGTCCCCTTGTGATTTCGTGCACTTCCTCGTCGAACTGGGCGGCTGTCGCGTCGTCCTTGCCATCGCTGGCGCCGCTCGCCCGGATCGCGTCGACGCCCACTGCGTCGATCACACGATCGGCGCCGATACCCGCGGTGAGTTCCGTGAGCGCCTCAACGGGGTCCTCGTCCTCGAAGTTCACCGCCTCCGCACCCAGGGCACGAGCCATGTCCAGACGCGAGGCGACGCGGTCCACGGCGAAAATTCGGCCGGCACCCATGAGGCGCGCGCTAGCGATGGCGAAGAGTATAGCCCGCGCGGCAATAAGAGCATGCGCCACAGGAAATGGTGGATGGAATGAGCACACGCGAGCCACGGCGCAGATTGCGTACGCCCGACCCCACTTCTTCGACAATACCCACGCCTTCGTGACCAAGCACAATGCCCGGCTTCATGCCGCCTAACGTGCCGCGTACCATGTGCAGATCGGTTCCGCAGATTGCGCTCGACGTGATGCGCACGATGGCGTCCGTGGGTTGTTGAATAGACGGGTCCGGGACAGTGTCGAGCCGGATGTCACCGATGTCATGAAAAACCACCGCTTTCATAGCATGCTCCTGTTCGTTTCAGTGCCCGACGCAAACATGCGCAACATGCGGTGCACCCATGAAATGTGCCCACACTGGACGGGTAGAAAAGAGCCAGCAGTCGGCTCGTCATTGTGAAGAGCGCCGCACTTCGATCATGCGTGCACGTTGCGCACCGTGCAGCGGCATGTCAGCGAACCCCGGAGTCGTGAAGCGCACCGCCCGTTCCCGTGTTAACGACACGCTGGATTGGCCGCCGCGTTCTCCCGACGCCTTTCGGCATGACGCGTGGGCGTGGAGGCTGAATGCCGGCTGGAATCCGGTCGATGATGCTGCCGGGCGTTGGAGGGTTGGATAGGGGGAAGGATGAATGGATCGCCCTTAGGCGTGGTTTGAGCGCTGCGACCACTTCGTGGACGTTACGGCGAGAGAAAAACATCTCCGCCAAAGATTGGCTGGCATGCAACCGGCTCCATCAGCGTCGCGACGGCTTGTTGTGGTTCGCTATCCTTAACGCTGACCGTGAGTCGAGAAGCCGGTTGAGTTGGCGAGAGTTCGCCGAAAATTCTGTCCGTGGATACTCCGGCTCCGCCAATGGCGCGGGTTCATGAATGAACGGGGGCAGGAACAGAATATGCGGCAGCCGGCTCACCTGGGTTAGGGTGAACGGTATGACTCGCGTACTACTGGTCGACGACGACACATCCAAACGGGACGCCCTGGGCGCAGTCCTTGACGTTGCAGGCTACGAGGTCGCTGCCGCACGAAACGGGCGTGACGCCTTGGGCATTCTTCCCGGCGCCCGTCCCCGGGGGATCGTTTCTGACGTAACGATGCCGTTCATCGATGGCGTCGAAATGGTTCGCAGAATCAGAGCGATACCGGAATTCGAGCAGATGTCGGTCATTCCTATGTCCGCGCATGCGACTGTTCCGGGTCAGTGTTGTGGCGCTCATGCAGTTGCAGCGCGCACATCATTCCGGAACGTCGATACACGGATCCCGTCAGCATGAGTAGCGTGCGAACCACCTTGTCGCGCGACGTCCCAAGGCGCGTTCAAGCCAGCAGGGAGCTTCGCCGTGCAACGTCTTCGCGTTGCACACATGCTCGATGGACACGGTCGGTGCGTTGCTGTGAAGTGAAGGAATCGAACATGTCGCCGATGGACGCCTGCACGCTTCTCGAACTGCTCGGAAATGAAGCCCGTACGCTCGCCCTAAAGTATTTCAGGACGAAGTTCGAAGTCTCCGCGAAGTCCGACGACACGCCCGTCACGGTAGCGGACCGCGAGATTGAACGACGTCTCCGGGAACACATCCTTTCACGGTATCCATCGCACAGCATTGTGGGGGAAGAGGAAGGTGGAGAGTCTGGGGATGGCACAACCTGGGTGATCGACCCCATCGACGGCACAAAAAGCTTCGTAGCGGGCCTGCCGCTGTTCGGCACACTCGTAGCGGTGCTTGAAGAACGACTTTCCCGCTACGGCATGATTGAAGTCCCCGTACTACGCGAGCGCTGGATAGGCGACGGTAATCGCACCGTTCTGAACGGCATACCGTGCAGTGTCAGTGCGTGTACCCAATTGCGGGATGCGCGGCTCTGCGCAAAGGACCCGCAGATCTTCGCCGGCAGAGCTTCAGCAGCCTTTTCGACCTTGTCGCGCTCTGTTTCGGTCACACGGTTTGGCACCGACTGTTACGGCTATGCCTTGCTTGCCTCCGGATACATTGACCTTGTTGTGGAAGCTGAACTGGAAATGTTCGATGTCATGGCGCTGATACCCGTCGTCGAGGGCGCGGGCGGCGTCGTGACGACATGGTCAGGTCATCCTGTCGATAGACGTTTTGATGGCACGGTCATCGCGGCGGCGACTCCATTGCTCCACGCCGAAGCGCTTCGACTCCTCGGCCAATGATTGCCTCGAGCAGGTGCACCGTCTCCAACAACAGCGAAACCGCAGCGGCAGCGTGTTCCAGGCGCCCCGGCCGCCGCCGGGTACGGCGGCCGGATAACAGCGCAACTGTCGTGATAGCTCGGCACAACGGAGTACCGCTCGCAGAACAGCGTGCGTTGCTCGCATGCATCTGCGCTGAATATCGCATACCCCCGGTGTACCTCATTTAACGATGCTCGTTCTTGATGCCTGGGAAGCAAGAATTTCGCGGCATATGGAAGTGCTGGTGTGGTTCATCGACGTCACGGCGGAACTGCAGAGCGTCTTGTGCTGAGGCAATCGGACCTTTCGGCCTGCTCGCCTCCCAGCGGCAGGCTGACGCCTGGTGCGGCCGGGCTGGCCGATGATATTGCGGGGTGGGCATTCATCGCTGGCGCCGCTCGATGAGGTGCTCAGCCGAACCGTGGCTCGCAGAGACGACGGTGCCTGGCCACGGTCTGTCCTGGACCTCAGACCAGAAGTGTCTCCCCCGCTCCGGGCCAGCCGCCCCGCATCGCCTGCACGGCAGGTGGGAACCTCCATTGCTCAATCAAGAAGCAAAACCTGCCAGGAGTCGTATATGCGTTGGCGTCATCTAGCACGTGGTCTGCTCATAGCGGCGGCATTGTCATTCTCAGTTGCGTGGAGTGCGGGCGACAACGATCAGACGAATCGGCCATATGACCTACATACCGCCACCCCGATCAGGCATCTGGTTGTGATCTATAGCGAGAACGTTTCGTTCGATCATTACTTCGCGACCTATCCATATGCGGCGAATCCTTCTGATGAGCCGCCGTTCAACGCGCGACCCGGCACGCCCAAAGTGAATGGCCTTTCGCACACCCTGCTCTACAGAAATCCGAATGCCGCGAATCCAGCCAATGGTGCGGGCGCGTCGAACCCGTTTCGTATTGACCGTACGCAGCCGGTCACCGCTGACCAGAGGCACGCGTACGCGGCGGAACAACAAGCCTACGACAACGGTGCGGTCGACCTCTTTCCGCGCTACACGGGTAACGGTACGAACGACGGGATAGCCGAAAAGCCTGGCGAGGTGATGGGCTACTACGACGGCAATACGGTCACTGCGCTATGGAATTACGCGCAGCGCTTCGCGATGAGCGACAACGCATGGACATCGACCTATGGCCCCTCGACGCCGGGTGCCCTGGAGGTGGTCTCGGGTCAAACCAACGGCGTGAAGCCCGTGCGCACGACGAAACAGCCGTCGGCCCCGGGCTCCTACTACGTGAACGACGGACAGGGCGGCTTCACGCTGATCGACGACGTCGACCCTGCCTTCGACCAATGCTCGAGCCAGCGCGACACCGTCCTCATGACGGGCCGAAATATCGGCGACCTCCTGAATGCCCGCAATATCTCGTGGGGCGGCTTCATGGGCGGCTTCAATCTCGAGACCGTGAACAGCAACGGCACGACCGGGTGCAGGCGCAGCACGCTATCGGCAGTCGTCGGTGCGGCCACGGCGGACTACATCCCACACCATAACTGGTTCCAGTATTACGCGTCGACGTCGAACCCGAAGCATCTGCGCCCGAGTTCGATCGAGGCGATCGGGCATACGCTGGAAAGAGATGGCCGAACTCCGGACCCCGCCAATCATCAGTACGATTGCGACGACTTCTTTGCCGCGGTGAGCGCCGGGAACTTTCCGGCCGTGAGCTTTCTCAAGGCCCCCGCATACCAGGACGGTCATGCGGGCTATTCAGATCCGCTCGACGAACAGGTATTCATCACCCAGGTCGTCAACTTCCTGGAGCGCCAGCCGGACTGGACCAGCACCGCCATCGTCGTAACGTGGGATGACTCGGATGGCTGGTACGACCATGCGTACGCGTCGCCGACGAGCGCGTCATACGATTCGGTCGCCGACCGCCTGAACGGCCAGGGAAAGTGCGGTACCGGCCCGGCGCAGGATGGCTTGAACGGTAAGCCCGTGAACGGTCGCTGCGGCCCGGGCGCACGCATTCCGTTTCTCGTCATTTCACCCTGGGCAAAGGAGAATTACGTCGACCATACGTTAATCGACCAGTCGTCGATCGTTCGCTTCATCGAGGACAACTGGCTCGACGGAGAACGCATCGGCGGCGGATCGTTCGACAGCAAGGCCGGCAGCATCATGGGCATGTTCGATTTCAGCCGCGACGGCGAAGCCCTCTCTCAACGCAGGCTGTTTCTGGATCCGCAGACGGGACTTCAGGTCAACAAGCCTCAGAAGACCTAACGTCAGAATGCGGCGGATCTCCACACGACGGTAGGCATGCGCATGCTTTCGCCCAAAGTTCCGGTGTCCGTAGCGACGCATCTTCGTTACCTGCGGGCATCGCCGGCCCTGAACAGCGCGTCATCGTCCGGCAAGGGCGACTAGCGCCGCCAGAACGCGGGTCAATGCTGGCAAGAAAAGAACTCGAAGGGCCGGCATCTTCCAGGCGCGTCTGGACTGACGTGCGAGTCAGCGCGCACTCAAACCAGCCAAGCTTTGTGAGAGCTGCTTCGTGATACATGCCCGGGATCAAATGTCTCCGGCGTCAGGTACGCGTTCCGCACCTTTCCTTGCAGTGAGAGTCGCGGCTGGCAGGATCAGATGATGCGCGCCTCCTGAATTGCGGCGAGAAGCGAAAATCAGGCCCTTGCAGCCTGCTCCGCGCGCCGCAGGTGCCGGAACGAGGCACGCGTGGCGATCATTGATCAACGCTAGCTGACACGCACCTCGTCGGGGCGCCGCTCAATCGGAGTTCACGATGACTGACATTCTGAATCGAACAGACCTGCCGCCCGATGTGGCCGCAGAGGTCGAACGCATCTATCGGCAATGGGACCGCGCATGGTCGACCGACGATCTCGACGCGATGATCGCGCTCTATGCACCGGAGGCAATCCTCGAAAGCCCACTCGTTCCTCACCTGCTCGGCGGCAGCGACGGTGTCCTTGAAGGGCGCGAGCGAATCCGTTCACTGCTTGACAGCGCGGCGCCACGCAAACCTGATGCCCGCTCGTTCCATCGCGACGGTTATTTTACGAATGGACGCCGGCTGATATGGGAATATCCGCGTGCGACGCCCCACGGCGAGCAAATGGACTTTGTTGAAGCGATGGACATTGAGAACGGCCGGATCAGTCGCCATCGCGTGTATTGGGGCTGGCGCGGCGTCGAAGTGATCAAGGCTGACGCGTATTACAAGGGGCGCCGCTAGCGGGCCCGAATCACTTTCCCTGAGAGCGACCTTGAACGTCCTCCATTAAAGCTTTTTCTTGCTGACCAGGGCATGCGCACCCGCATCGTCGATGCCGCGCCGCAGGCTGCCACCGAATCGCGCGCACAGGTCGTCAATCCCCGCGCGCTCGAACTGCTGGAGTCCACGGGCGTCGCGCAGGCGATGGTCGCGCAAGGGCGCGCCATCCACCGCACGCGCTTTTACGAGGACTGGAAACTGATTGCGGAACTCGAGTTCGCTGGCGCGCATCCGCGCTACGGAATGACGATCCTGTCGCAGGCTCGCAGCGAGGCACTGCTCGCGCAAGCCTTGCGCGAGCGCGGCGTCGTTCCCGAACGCGGCGTGCAATTCGATGCGCTGCGCCAGGAGGCCGACCTCGTCGGCCTCCTGCGTGACAACCTGATACCGGGCCTCACGAAGTTTGGCCCGTCGGCGCACGCCATGGTGGCGTTGCTCACCGGGCTCGATTCGGACGTGCGCCTGCACTGAGCAACCGGGAAATCGGGAGTCCCGGGCTGCAGGCATTTGGCGGCCGATCGCGTGATTAGCGAAATGCTTGACGGAGCCGCGAACATCACGCCTGCAGGGTGAAATCATTCAAACCAGTAGTCCAGCGTTGCCTCGGACTGCTTTCCGAATGCGCCCTCAAAGCCGCCCCTGCCGCGCAATCGGGCAAGCGCGCCGGTCCCCGAGCCGGGCACAACGAACCATGTCGCCGTGATCCTGCCGTTTGCGATATTTTCGGAGCCCTGCAGCACGAAGGTGCCCTTGCGCTCCCCCAGTTTTGCGCGGACTCTCTGCACGCTGACCATACTTGCAGATTGATCGTCGTGTCGAACCTGCAAGGCGCGAGCGTGCGAGTCGCCTTCGATATCTCCGGTAAACGTTTCGTCGATGTTGACCTCTACCAACGCCGGGATCACGGATTCGTCGTAGGGCTTTGCCTCGGATTCCCGTACAGTGACTGTTACCGCCGCGTGGGTGTACGCCGCCGCGCTTGATCCAGTGAAGCCTGCGCCGGTTTCTTTCGCAGTCGCCAGCAATGTATGAGTTCCGCGACGCATCATAGCCCCTTTCCAATGCGGCCGAGTAGCAAAGCGTCGCCCCATTGCCGCACGGTACGAACTCTTTCCGGCTAGCCGTAGTGAGATCGCCATTAGTTGTGCCCTATGCGGGCCTGGAACCGGTCTTGCAACGTCCGTGTGCATTCGTTGAGGGCCATTTCAATAGCGTCACCGTGTCTGGAGACGCGCTCGCGAGCCCACCGGATAGCGGCGCGTTCGGCGTCCCGCTTCGTAGGATGATCAAACGACAGTGCGAATACCGCTTTCGGCGTTTCGATTAACTTCCGCCAGTCTTCCTTACGGGAGATGCGAGCTGTTGCTGTCCATCCGTCACCGGGTACGTGGTTCGCAACGCATTCCACGAAGTATTCACCCACTGAATACATGGTTAGCTCCTGCATAGCTACCATCTCGCGACACGGGCATGGTCATTGTCCGTTCGAGTTGCTGCCCGCGTTCGTTGCCCTGCTTTCTGTCGTCATCGGCCTCTTCGCGTGCGTATGGTGCTTCCCCAGTGTTTCCTCACGCGATGTGGTCGACCTGGCCGGCACATTCGTGGTTGCCGTTGGCCCAACGACAGCGTTCCCTGGGACGCCTGACGCGTTGCCGTTTCCGGTCCCGCCGCTTGCCGCGTCCGGATTCCGCTGCGCAAGCACGACACCGCTTGAGCCCGTTGCCAACAGAACAGCCGAAATGAAGACCGCCCTACCTGCTTTCATAGGATGTCCTCCCTGACAAAAATATGGCCAAAAAGCAACGCACGCCAGGCCGTTCGAGCGGATGGATTCCGGGACATGGGCCACACGCAACATGCAGGTTAATGCGTCATTCGTCCGGAAGCATGTACTGTCCGGCCTCTGGATCCCTTAGTTCGACCTGGTCGCCATCCACGAGCAACTCCGCACCCGCCTCGACCGTTTCCTGCAGTTCTTCGTCGCCATCCACAATCAGCGAGATGGGCGCATCTCCTTCGTTGGCGATCCTGACTTTCATCTTCGCGCTCCGTAAAAGGCAACATTTGCCCTTCATCGCTTCGGGGTCTCACGCCGACTGGCGAGGACTTCGTTACCAGGGACGGAAACGTTCCGATAAATTGAAAACCGCCTATTCCGGCATTGCAGGAAGCGCAGGAATTCAGGCGGGCTGATGACCTCGTCAGCCTTTGTCTAGCATCGCGCATGCCGGCTACGCCGCGATGTCGGCTTCGCGTCGATACGTATTTGTTATCGACCCGGATCGCACTTCCCGAGGGGATCGGCTCGCTTGGGAGCGGCTACGTTGTTTTCGGCTGCGCTGTTGCGCTGTCATGGTCTGCTCGAACTCCGACGAACGGAGAGAACACCACCCGATTGACGTATGTCCTGAAGCGTGTCCGTGGCGCCGCAAGCGTGAACGTTGCGGTCCTGACGAGGCGCACGACTTCTCGCCGGTTCAGGCGCTCCGAATGCGCCCGCGTGCGTCTGGAACGAGCGATGCTCGCCTGCGTTGGCCGACATCGTCAAAACCGGAAGGCGCCGATCATGACCATGGTTGCAGAAGCGATGACGCGCGATCCCGCGTCCATTGGACCCAAGCTGAGCCTGCACGCGTGAGGATGGGGCGATACAGGCAATACGCGCTGCGGGGCGAATATTCGCCGGGAGAATTCCGGCTTACCTGTGGCGCACATAGCGAGCGGATACGACGTGACGCTGGTCGATCCATGCAATCGCGAGTTCTGTCGCCTGGACGAGACCGTCATCGGCCTGCGCAAAGTCGCCGTCGACGCCAAGCGTCCTGGCTTCACCCGCATGGTCCGTCACGATGGCAGCCGCCTTACAGCGGCCGCTTTCAGCGGGCGTTACAACGGACCGGATCAGCCAACCGCGGTATTCGGTAACGTGTTCGGTTTTCATAGGGTCCCTCGATGGGGAAGCACTTCGGAACAGAATGGCTTCAATGCCGGCCAGTCTCGGGCATCCGTCATGCGCGAGCGCACCAATCGTTGAACTCCGCCGCCCATATTCAGCGTTGGTGGCATTCGCGCCGGCAGTGGCACCGGCCAGAACGCCCCGGCCAGCACCGCTACGCCCTTGTAAGACCTGCAGCCCCGTTGCAACTTGTACCAGCCAGATTCACCGGCCGCACACGGCCGAAGCGACGTGGCATCGTCCGGAGGCTGACGTCGCTCGACTCACCGCTGAAAATACATCCCAAAGGGGTGCGCCTTTCCTCACTGACTGGCACCGCCAGCGCTGCTTGCCGCAGCAGGCGAACTACTCATGCCCGTGCCGCTCTGGGCACTGGTATTGTCGGCGCGTTTGCATCCAGCTGCGGACAGTAGTGCCACCAGCGCCGCAAGCGCAATCCCTGTCATGCTGTGTCTCATCTCATACTCCAATAGCGGTTCCGTAAAAAAAACAGCAACGTTCATGCCGCAGGCGGAGCCATTCAAAGGTACGGCAATTGCTGACAACGCTATCGTCCTTCCAGGCCAAAGCGGCACCAGGGAAGACGTCAGCATCAACAGCGGGAGGTTCGGCACCCACGTGGGAACGTCGGCTGACGCACCCTACCTGGACTGCGTCTACAAGCTCCAGGAATACGCAGGACGGGCGCGTCGCCTTGCGCAGCGCGTCGTGGTCGAAAAGGACGGCGTGGTGCCGCCGATGTGAGGGTGGACCTCACCTCGCAATTTTACGCTCCCCCTTGAGACGCTTCGGGACTGAGTCCTGGCGCAACCGCGCTTTCGGGCGCTGGATTCATCCCGCGAGCGACGGCGACGGTCCGACGCGCGCACGCCGACTCATTGCCCCTGCTGCTGAGCCGCCTGCTCGATCAACGCGGCGACTTCCTTCGGATGCGACTCATAAACCGAATGGCTCGCGCCATCGATTTCCACCGTCTGCGCGTGAGCACGCTTCGCGTACATGCGTTCGAGGTCCGGGTTGATGATCTTGTCCGCCTTCGCGACCAGATAAAACGTCGGCTTGATCTTCCACGCCGGATCCGGGATCTCCGACGCGAATACACCTGCCGCGGTCGGCATTTGTTCATGGGCCTCGAATTCGGCCTGCGCGATCGGAAGGTCGGCGGCGAAATCGCGCGGATAATCGGCGGGTTTCAGGTACAGATAGTCGTCGGCTGTCTTCACGATGTCCTCGTGGGGCGTCGCATTCGGATAACGCTTGCCATTCGAGACTTCGGTCTCGCCGACATCGAGTGCATGCGCGGCAATGTAGACGAGCGACTTCACGTGTGCGTCGTTGCCCGCCTCCGTGATGATGGCGCCGCCGTAGCTATGGCCGACGAGCACGCACGGGCCGTCCAGACTATCGATGACGCGCTTCGTCGCCGTCACGTCGTCCTTGAATGACGTCAGCGGTTCCTGCACGAGCGTCACGTTATAGCCGTCCTTTGTGAGAATGTCGTAGACCGGACGCCATCCGGCGCCGCCCACAAACGCGCCATGCACGAGGACGACATTCTTGACGGGCGCGGCCTGCGCTGTCGTAGCGGCGCCGGCAACCAGGCAAAGCGCCGCTGCTGCATGGGCAACGGCAGATCGGAAAGAAGGGAAAGACATGGCAGCTCCTCGGAATGACGCGATGTGAGTACGAATCGATTGACAACACGGCCAGTCTAGAAAGCCGCCTCGAACGGGAGGGTTACCCGGTCATTACGAAAAAATGACGTGCCGGCGCCGGGGCATCGAATCAAAGGGACGGAAGATTCGTTATTTTCTTGTAATGACTGGGTAACCTTGGCGACCGGATCGCTTACCTACACTGCAACCACGCAGTAACGCCTTGCCTCGCTTAGCCATGTTTCAAGTCGCCCGTTCCTAAGCCTGTCTTCGCGTCCATGCACAGTCGATGCTGCGGCTTTCCTTCCCGACTCGTCCGCTCTGCGGGTATATAGGAGTATTGATCATGTCCAGGCTTCTTCTCAGCATTCTCGTCGCAGCTTCTGCGGTCGCCGTCCCGGCATATAGCTTCGCGCAGTCCACTCAACCGCTGACCCGCGCCGAAGTGCGTGCGGATCTCGTGCGTGTCGAGCAAGCCGGCTACAGCCCGGGCCGCGGCGACGACATCGACTATCCGGCTGACATTCAGGCCGCCGAGGCCAAGGTGGCAGCTGCACAATACGCGCAGGATTCGGCGCAACACGACATGGGTGGCGTATCGATGGCGGGCAGCTCGGCTGCGGGTTCGCGTACGCATACGCCCGCACCGTCCACCTGTGTTGGCCCCGCCAGTTATTGCATGACGTATTTTGGCAGCTGAATCGCCGGCGAACGGTATTTAGTGATCCTGTTGAAACGGCTCGCCTTCCATGGACGGCGAGCCGATCTCGCCCGTTGCCAGGGCGAGCGTTGCCGCGGCAGAAAGCGCGGCGCTGTAGCTGTCGGCATAGGCGTTCTGCGCGGCGAGCAGCTGATTCTGCGTGAGG
Source organism: Paraburkholderia sp. EG287B (assembly GCF_040965595.1). Classification (NCBI taxonomy): domain Bacteria; kingdom Pseudomonadati; phylum Pseudomonadota; class Betaproteobacteria; order Burkholderiales; family Burkholderiaceae; genus Paraburkholderia; species Paraburkholderia sp. EG287B. Next base: position 46,584 of record NZ_JBFRCG010000015.1, on the reverse strand, counting down.
AGCGCATCGGTGATGGTACCGACGCCGTGCCGGTACGCGGCGAACGCCGCATCGTAGGTCGTCTGCGCGGCCTCGACCAGCGCCTTCGCGGCGTCGTTCGAGGCGAGGCTAGTCGAAAGCCCGTTCTGCGCGGCAACGACCTGCCGGACGGCTTCTTGCCTCGTATGGGTCAATTGCGCGGACGCACTGTCCGCATCGTTGCGCGCCTGCATCAATACGGCGGAACGCAAGCCGCCGTCGTACAGGGGAATCGTCACGCCGAGGAAGATACTGCCGCTGCGGCGGCTGCCGTTCAGGTTCACCGTCGCCGCCTGATCGCCGACCGGGGGAATCGCCGTGATCGACGTCGTGCCGGTGCCATACGCGGCCGCTGCCGAGAGGAAGATCTTCGGCATGAAGGCGGATTCGGCCGCGCGGATCTTCGCCTGGTTGGCTTGTTCCAGCGCATAGGCGCCCTGCACGTCCGGCCGTCGCGCAATCGCATCGGCCACGATCTCATCGACGCTCTGGTGCAACGCCGGCGTGAGCGTACGCGTCGGCAACGGGGCGATCAGCGGTTTCGACAACGGCGAGATACCGAGCGCGGAGACGAGGCTCAGATAGCTGTCGCTCAGCGCGCCGTCCGCCTGCACCTTCAGGAGATTGGCCTGGGCGCGGTTCTGCGTGGCCTGCGCGACCTCGACCACGGTGCCCACGCCCTGCTTTCGCCGTGCGCGCGCGGCGCTGAGAATGCCGTCCGCGTTGTCGAGCGCCTGCTGCGCGGTATGCTCCCGCGCGTTCGCGGCTTCATACGTGTAGTACGCGATGCTCACGTCGTGGATCACGTGCTGGTGAACCGACGTGAAGGCGACGTTCGCCGCCACGGAAAGCTGCTTGGCCGCGTCGAGGTGCGCGCGCCGGCCGCCGAAATCGAATAGCAGCCATTGCAGCGAGAGCACCGAAACCGTGCCGTGAATGTTCGAGTTGGTCGATGTGGTGCCGAGCAGCGGCGTCGATGCCGCGCCGCTCGCCGCCTCGTATCCGCCCATGGCGGTGGCGGTGAGCTGCGGCAAGTAGGCGGTCTTCGCGATGCCCGCTGCGAGCGCCGCATTGCGCGCGTCGTTCCAGGCGATGCGCGTGAGCGGGTTCGTCGACTCCGCGAGATCGATCAGCTCGGGCAGCGTGTACGCGTGGTTCGCATCGAGCGCCGCCGCGGGTTCGATCGAAGCGAGCGCGGCGCTCCGCGGCAACGTGTAGCCCGCCTGCGTCGCCTCGCTGGCACTGCGCGGCGGCCCGGGCACGATGTTGCCGCCGGCGTCCGTCTGCGGCGGCCAGGGGCGGTCCGGCGCGGCAGGTGCAAGATCGATCGACGACGTCGCACAACCCTCGAGTCCCGATATAGCCAATGTGGCAGCCAGCGTGGCGGCCAATACGATGAGCCGGGGCGTCGGTTCAGGGGCGCGCATCGGTCGTCGTCTCCGTGGCCGAAGCTGGGCGTGTGATCTCGGCGATCTGTCGGAACCGCCGGGCGATGACGCTTTGGAGCGCATCGAGCGCGGGGTCGGCCGTGCGGTCCTCCGTGGCCCCGGCGTCTCGCGTCTGCATGTCGGCGGCATGATGTGCGGCTTGCCCCTGCGTGTCGTTGCCGGCAGCGAGGCGCTCGGCGATCTCACCCAGCCGCGACGCGCCCGCGCGCCCTGCCGCCAGGACCAGCGGCGCCTCCAGCGCCTCGATTTCCGCAAGCGCACGCCGCCGGCTCGCCACCCACTCCGGCTCGGGACGCACCCACGAGGGCTCGTAATGGATCAGCCCGACATCCTGGCGCAGTCCACCGTACTGGGCGAGCGCGCCTGCCGCGAGCGCGCGGCGCGTGCGGGCGTCCGCGGCGCGCGCGATGCGGCTCCATTGCGCCACGAGCGTCTTGAACGTCGCGTCGATCCGGCTGGCGATGCTCACCGGCCAGACGCGCGTGAACATCAGATAGATCACGACGTTGCCGATCAGGATGCCGATCACGCGGTCGCGCGCGAGCGTGAGGTCGAATGCGGGCGCCGCGCCCTGGATCACGCACAGGAAGAAGGCGAACGCGATCTGCATGCCCGCGTAGGCGATCCGTGCGGACCCCATCGCCACCCACGCGGCCAGCCAGCCACCGGCGAACACCAGCGCCATCAGCTCGCCCACCGAGGTCAATCGCGGCGTGACGAACACGATCGCCGCCGTGCCGAACAACGCGCCGATGAGACAGCCCGCAATGCGCAGGGTCAGCTTCTCGACGGTTTCGGCCGTGGTGCTGAGCGACACCATATAGCAGGTGATGAAGCACGTATGAATGCCCTGCCAGTCGAGCTGCTGATACAGCACGTAGCAGAACATTGCCGCCGCCGTGGTCTTCAACGCGTAGCGGACGTGATCGGGATTCGAGAAGGCATCGGCGTCGAAAAAGCCGCTGCTTGCAGGAGCCTCGGCGGCTTTTTCGGAAGCCGGAACCGGCGCGGCGGCGCCTTCTGCAGGCGGCACCGCGAAGCCCTCCAGCGCGGCGCGCAGGTCGGCGAGCACGAGCGCTGGCAGCGCGGCTCCCTCGGGCAGGTCCGGCACGTCGAGCGTGACATCCACGGGATAGCCGCCCGCCTCCAGCATCGCGGCCATTTGCGTCATCGTTTCGGCAAGCTGCGCCGTGCATGCGTCGGGCAGGCGCGCGCCGGGCTCGCTCGCCGCAAAATCCGTCGCGACCAGGATCGCCGTCGTGGACGCCGCCGCCTGGCGCAGCGCCGCGCCGTCGGCCGGCACCAACGTGCCTTCGAGCGTCGAGAGCTTGAGCCACGTGAGGATCTGATGGTCGCCCTCGCGCAGGCTCGCTTCGAATGCGGCACGCTCCTCATCGGTCGCCGTGCCCGTGAGGCGGCGCGCAGCGAGCCTCAGGCGCCGCGCAAGCTGCGCGGTAGCAAGCCGGCGCGGCGACGGCGCGATCACGACATTCACGACGATCGCCACGCCGATCGGAATCGCAACCATCAGCCATGCGTACATCAGGCCACGCGTCGCCGCTTCGCCAAGCGGCGCGAGGCCGAGTTCGTCGAGCCCGAAGCCGACGATCATCGCCAGGATCGCGCCGATCGGACGAAGCTTGCTTGCCGACGTGGCGAATAGCAGTCCAAACGACAGGAGCGCCATGCTCGCCACCCGCAGCGGCGGCTGGTCGATCGTGAAGATCGCGAAGATCATCACGATCCCGATGATCACGGTCACCAGCAGCATCAAGGCGAACGACATGACCACGCTCGTCATGCGGTCGGGCCGGTTCAGGAAGAACACGATATAGACGGCCGTCGCGGCATCGGGCGTGCCGTAGCCGACCGTCACGAGCACCGTGAGCGCGCAGATCAGCGCGATGCGTGTGACGATCGCGGCGCGGCCCGGAAACGGCGCGAGCAGCCTGGCGATTTCCCGCGGACCGGGCCGCCTGATGTCAGCGGCAAGACTGGCCATGCCGGACCTCGACGATCGCGCTGGCGCCGATGCGCACCAGCTTGTTGACCGGCGCGTCGATGCGCACGCGAACCGGGAAGCGTTGCGCCACGCGCACCCAGTTCACCGACTGCTGCACGTACGGCAGGCTGCGCGGCAGGTTCACGCGGTCCGTATCCATGATGCCGGCGCCGATGCCGATCACCTTGCCGCTCATCGGCTGTCTGCGGTCGATCATCGAGTACACGGTGGCGCAGTCGCCCACCTCGATGGCGCCGAGCGCCGTCTCGCGGAAGTTCGCCACGGCAAACCATTCGCCCGAGTGAACCAGCGTGAAGATGGACTGGTTCGGCGCGACCGTCTCGCCCGCGAGGATCGTCAGTCCCGTCACGTAGCCTTCGAACGGCGCGCGCACGACCGTGTCGTCGAGCGCGCGCTGCGCGATGGCCAGCGCGGCCTCGCGCGCGTGCAAGGCCGCGATGGCGTCGGTGTCGTCGCCTATCGTCTGCGCCGAGGAGCGCTGCTGCACCTTCGCCTGCGCGAGCGAGACGCTCGCATCGCGCTGCGCCACGACCGCCTGGTCGAGCTGTTGCGTGGACACATAGCCTTGCGCCTCGAGCGGCCGCAGCCGGTCGACACTGCGCGTCGCGAGGTCGTAATTGTGCGTCGCACGACGGGTCTGGTCGGCCGCGATCGTCGCGTTCGAGGTCTCGCCGATCAGCGTGCGGCGGCGCGTGGCGAGCGCGGCGCGCGCCAGCTCGACTTCGGCCTGCGCCTGCGCGACCGCGAGCCGGTACGGCACCGGATCGATTTCGAACAGCACGTCGCCTTTGGCAACATGCTGGTTCTCCTCCACGGGCACGCGTATGATGCGGCCGCCCACGGGGGACGCGACGTGGACGACGTCCGCGTCGATCGACGCGTCGTCGGTGGACGGATAGCGCGACGACCGCTCATACGCGTACCAGAGCGCCGCGGCGCCGAGCAGGACGATCACGATGGCGATCGCGCGGCCCTTCCATGCATGTCGAGGATTCTGGCCGGCCATTTTCATGTCAGAGCTGCCCCGTTCCCCACAGCCAGACGAGCACCCCGGCGACGATGCCGATCGCGGTGCAGACGGACAGCTGGTACGGCACCACGCGAATCCAGCCGGTCGAGATGAACACGCGATGCGCGACGAGCGCGCCCACGATGCCGATCACGGCGCTCACGAGCCAGTACGGAAAGTACGCACCGAAGAGCGACCAGGACGGCGCGCCGCGGGCCGCGCAACCCGCAAGCGGCATGAAAGCCAGGAATGAACAAACGACAACGAGTCTGGGCCATGTACGTTGTTTCATCGCTTCTTCTACGCTTCATGACTGGGCTTCATGACTGGAATAGATGCTGAATTCCACTCGTACGAACAACCCACGCGCGCATCGACGGGTTGCGTCCCGCATTCCCCAATTCAAGGCAACCCATCATAGCGCGGTTTGTCGAGCCGCCGCCCCTGGGGCGCCTACTGGCCCAGCCGCTCGCGCTGCCGCGGGAACACGAGCGTAAAGCGCGTCACGCCGTTGCTGCTGGACGCTTGCCACGTTCCGCCGTGCAGCAACATGATGCTGCGCACGATCGAAAGCCCTAGCCCGCTGGACTCCGACGAGCGGTGCCGTGACGGATCGGCCCGATAGAAGCGGTCGAAGATCCGTTCGAGATGATGCGGCTCGATCGTCGGCCCGCGATTCTCGACATGGAGCGTCGTCGCCTCCGGTCCTTGCTGCGCCACGGTCGAGATGGCCGTCCCCGGTTCGGCATAGCGCAAGGCATTCGCAAGCAGATTGCCCAGCGCACGGCGCAGCAGATCCGGATCCGCGCATACGTGGCCTTCGCCGCGCCACTCGAGGCTCACGTTGCGGTCCTCCGCGAGACCCTCGAAATACTCCTGCATGCGCTCGAACTCCACGGCGAGCGGCAGGTCCTTGCGCTCGATGGCGTTATCGGCCTGCTCGGTGCGCGCGAGAAACAGCATGTTGTCGATCATCTTCGACAGACGTTGCAATTCCTCGTAATTCGAGCCGAGCAGCCGCTGGTAATACGCGGTGTCGCGCGTCTGGCTCAAGCCGACTTCGGTCTGCCCGAGCAGATTGCCGATGGGCGTGCGCAGGTCATGCGCCATGTCGGCCGACACCTGTTTCAATTGGGTGAACCCGCGCTCCAGCCGGTCGAGCATGCCGTTGAATGCGGCGATCAGTGCGTCGAGTTCGGGCGGCGTGGCGCGCTGCTCGATGCGCGTCGAAAGCGTGCTGACGCCGATCGCCCCGGTTTGCGCCGCGAGCACACGCAACGGCTGCATGTTGCGGCGCGCGAGGACGAAAGCGAGCAAGGCGACGATAGTTGCGCCGGCGGAGGCGAATAGCAGTATCTGGTTCCGATATGCCCGCAGCAATTGCGTGCGCTCGGTCAGCAAGCGGCCGGAGATGATCTGCAGGTCCTGTTTTCCGGCTACGTCGTGCGCCGCAGCGGCGACGTAGATGAACGGCGTCCCATCGGCCGCAACCGTATGCTGGACCGCGCCCAGCGTGAGCGGCATATCCACCGGCACCGGCTTCATGTCCGGCACCGCCCGGTGACCGGGATTCACCGTAATGAGCGGCGCTTCACCCGGAAAGCCCACGATCAGCAGCGATTCCGTATTGCCGAGCATGTTCGCGAAGAGATGGGGCTTGTCGCGTATCAGCTCGCGCACGTCGACATCGTTCATCAGCGTGCGAAGCTGGTCCACGCGCGTCACCAGCGCCGCGTCGTCGCGCACCATCAGTTGCCGCTCCAGCCCGCGATACAGCAAGGTGCCGAGCAACGCCATCGCGGTAAAAACGATGAGCGCGTATAACACCGCAAGGCGCGTGGTGAGCGAAAGCCGCTTCATGCTTCGTACTCGAAACGGTATCCCACGCCGTGAATCGTATGAATCAGACGAATCGGGAACGGGTCGTCGATCTTCTGCCGCAGCCGGCGCACCGCAACATCGACCACGTTGCTATCGCTGTCGAAGTTCATGTCCCAGACGCGCGAAGCGATCAGGGCGCGCGACAGCACCTGACCTTGATGCTCCAGAAAGAACGCCAGCAGGTTGAATTCCTTGTTGGTGAGCGTGAGGCGCACGCCGCCCCGGTCGACTCGCCGCTTCGGCACGTCGACCCGCAGATCCCCGACTTCGAAGACCTGCTCCTCCTGCTTTTGTGGCTGGCCGCGCCGCAGTATGATGCGGATGCGCGCCAGCAACTCGGCAAACGAGAAAGGCTTGACGAGATAATCGTCGGCGCCGAGATCGAGGCCCTTGAGCCGGTCTTCGAGCGTGCCGCGTGCGCTCAGGAATAACACTGGCGTTTTGATGCGGGCACCGAGCTTCTTCATGACGGTCCAGCCGTCCATCTCCGGCATCATCACGTCGAGCAGGATCAGGTCGTAAGCCATCTCCTGTGCGAGGTGCAGCCCGTCGATGCCGTTCGTGGCCACGTCCACCACGTAGCCGGCTTCCGTCAAGCCGTTCTGGATGTACTCGCTGGTCTTGGCTTCGTCTTCGATGACGAGGATTTTCATGGCGTCGATCCCTGCACTCTCATGCGCGTGTCACTGATTCTGTGCTCGTTTTGCGCCCCTATGCCAGCCAGGCGTGATAGCAGTCTAGGCAGTGCGTTCCAACAGGGCCGTTACTCAATCATTACAGAGAAATGACGAAGTGCAGCGTGTTCTCTCCCTGATATTTTTTTGTAATGGCCCGGTCACGCTCTTGTTTTTGCAGGGCGCCTAGACTTCGATTCCGTTGTACCGCATACCGATTTACGCAGCGCCGTTTCCGCGGAGTGCAATGGATCACCGGTACCGCCCCTTCCTCCAATGACCCACCTTAGGAGTCCTCCATGGAAATCACGCAAAACACGGCCAAACTCACCCAACGCATGACGATTGGCGACTTCCTGCTGCGCCGTCTCCAGGAAGCCGGTATTCGTCATTTGTTTGGTGTCCCGGGCGACTACAATCTCACGCTGTTGCAGCAACTCCAGGATAGCGGTGAGCTGGAATGGGTCGGCACGACGGGCGAGTTGACCTCCTCGTATGCTGCGGACGGCTATGCCCGTCTCAATGGCCTCGGCGCGCTGCTCGTCACGAACGGCGTCGGCGCCTTGAGCGCGCTCAACGGTGTGGCGGGCGCCTATGCCGAGCACGTCCCCGTCATCTGCATCAGCGGTTCGATCCCGCTGCGCTCCATCGATCGCGGCCTCGGCATGCATCACACCATGGCCGACGGCAACTTCGACCACTTCCTGCGCGCCTATGCGCCGGTGACGGTCGCCCAGGCGAGGATCACGCCGCGCAACGCCGTCGTCGAGATCGACCGGCTGATCCTCACCGCCTGGCGAGAAAAGCTCCCGGTCTATATGGAACTGCCTTCCGACATCGCTTACCTCGAGATCGAGGTGCCGGCCGCGCCGCTCGTTCCTGCCCACGTTCCGAGCGATCCGGAACGGTTGCAAACGTGCATCGCCGCGCTCGCCCAACAGTTTTCCGCGGCAACCGCACCGGCGATCCTCGTGGATACGGACGCCGACCGGTTCGGCGTCGTCCCCGAACTCGTGGCGCTGGCGGAAAAGCTGCAGGCTCCGGTCGCGGTGATCAACGCCGCCAAGGGCGTGGTCGACGAATCGCACCCGCAATACGTTGGCATCTACGCCGGCAAGGGCAGCGAGCCTGGGGTGCAGGAAACGATCGAGAGCAGCGATTGCCTTCTCGCCGTGGGCTACCGGCCGATCGAAGTGACCACGGGCGATTTCTCGGCAACGCTTCCGGCCCGCACGATCCACGCGCGCGCGCACGCCGTTGACATCGGCGAAGACAACTATCAGGCGGTGACGCTCAAGGAAGTGCTACGGGGCGTGATCGATGCGATCCCGCAGGTGGCGACGCGCGTGCAACGCCCGGTGGATGCGCCCGCCGCACGGATGCACGTCGAGGCTGCCGCGAAGCTGACACAAGCCGCTTACTGGCAGTCTGTGCAGGACTATCTGCGGCCCGGCGACGTCCTGTATGTCGACAATGGCACGTCGTTTTCCCTTCTCGGCCTGAAGCTGCCGCCGGGCTGCACGTTCATCGGATCGATCAACTGGGGGTCGATTGGCTATTCGGTCGGCGCCCTGCTCGGCGCGCTGACTGCGGCCCCTGAGCGCCGCCACGTGCTGCTCATCGGCGATGGTTCGTTCCAGGTCACGGCGCAGGAGTTGTCGACCATTCTGCATCACGATCACAAGCCGGCGATCCTGCTGATCAATAATGGCGGCTACACCATCGAACGCGGCTATCTCGGCAAAACCGAGCCCTACAACGACATCGCGAACTGGGCCTACGCGGAGCTGCCGAAAGTGCTCCATCCCGGCGCCTCCGTGCAGTCGTTCGTGGCCAGGACCTGCGGGGATCTGCAAAACGCCCTCGCCGCGCCGAACGACAAACTGATTTTTGTCGAATCGATCATGGACGCCTGCGATGCACCCGCGGCGATCACGCGAAGCAGCAATCTGGGCGCCGAACTCGACTATGGTCCGCGCGGCCCGCAGCATCGCGAGGGTCTCCAACTGCGGTAAAACGAGAACGCCGCCTCGCAAAGACTCAGGTCTGCGAAGGCGGCGTGTGTTATTTCTCGCGCAAGAAGCCGGGCAGGCAATCAACGCTGCGCAGTCTTCCCACCGAGTTCATCGTCGACGAACGCGCGCACGATATCCTTGAACGACGCGTCGCCTTGCAGGCCAAGCTGGGACGCGCGCGCGATGTCCCACTGCGCGGGCCAGCTGCCGACGATCTTCTCCACACGTTCATCCGCCTTAAATTCGATCCGTGCCGCGACGGCATCGCCCGCGACTTCCCGCAGCGCGGCGATCATCTCGTCGACCGTCACCGAGACGCCCGGCAGATTCACCGTGCGCCGGTTGCCGAGCGCCGCGCCGTCGATCTCGCATCCGGCAATGAGGCATTCGATCGCCTTGCGCGGCGACAGCAGCCACAGCCGCGTCGAACCGCTCACCGGGCACACGGCCGGCTCGCCGTTCAGCGGCTCGCGAATGATGCCGCTGGCAAACGAGGACGCCGCCGCATTCGGCTTGCCCGGCCGCACGCTGATGGTCGGCAGACGCAGCACGCGGCCATCGACGAAACCGCGTCGCGAGAAGTCGTTGAGCAGCAACTCGGCGACGGCCTTTTGCGCGCCATACGACGACTGCGGATTCAAGGCGGTTTCATCGAGGACGACGTCGGGCAGATCGCCGCCATAGACGGCGACCGAACTCGTGAACACGACGCGCGGCCGATGCCCGCGCTCGCGGCACACGTCGAGCAGCAGCCGCGACGCGTCGAGATTGATGCGCATGCCGAGATCGAAGTCCGCTTCCGCCTGGCCGCTGACGATCGCCGCGAGATGGAAAATCGCCGCGGTCCTGTCGTCGACTACACGTTCGAGCACGCTGCGCTCGGCAATGTCCCCGACCTCGACACGCACGCGTTCGTCAGCCGGCCCCGGCGCCGCGACGACGTCGAGCAGCACCAGTTCGGTGATCGGCTCGCGCTGCCCATCTGCGCCCTTCAGTTCGCCGCGTGCGAGCAGTTCGCGCGCGAGACGCTGGCCCAGAAATCCCGCACCGCCCGTGATCAGTACTTTCATGTCGCTGTTGTTCCTCAGTGTGTTCGTCGAATGCGCTCAGGTACTTTCGCTCAGCTACGCGCCTTCACGTACGGCCTGATCCATCCAAGCCCTTCCGAAGTGCCCGCGCGCGGCCGGTATTCGCAACCGATCCAGCCGTCGTAGCCGAGTGCGTCGATCAGCGAGAACAGATACGGGTAGTTCACTTCGCCAAGATCCGGCTCGTGCCGCTCAGGCACGCCGGCAATCTGGATATGCCCGATGCCCTTCATGTCACGCTTGAGCTTGACGGCGAGATCGCCTTCGACAATCTGGCAGTGGTAGAGATCGAACTGCACTTTCAGGTTCGGCGCGCCCACTTCCGCGCAGATGGCCTGCGCGTCGTCTTGCCGGTTCAGAAAGAAGCCGGGAATATCGCGCGTGTTGATCGGCTCGATGACGACGGTGATGCCGTGAGCCTGGGCGGCCTGCGCCGCGTAAGCGAGGTTCTTCAGATACACCTCGCGATGCGCGGCGCGCGGTTGCTCCGGCTTGATCAACCCGGCCATCACGTGCAGCTTGTCGTTGCCGAGTACACGGGCGTAGTCGAGTGCGGTGTCGATACTGCGGCGAAACTCGTCCTCGCGGCCCGGCAGCGACGCGGTGCCGCGCTCGCCGGCTGCCCAGTCACCCGGCGGCGCATTGAAGAGCGCCTGGGTGAGGCCGTTGTCATCGAGACGCTGCTTGATGTCGGCGGCCGGAAACTCATAAGGGAACAGAAACTCCACGGCCTCGAAACCGTCGCGCGCGGCGGCGGCGAAACGGTCGAGAAACGCGTGTTCGTTGTACATCATCGAAAGATTGGCGGCAAAGCGTGGCATCGAAGCGACTCCTTGAATACGGTTAGCGGTTCACGAGCCGCGCGGGCGTCAGCCAGACGGCGAGCGCGCCGATGACGAGCATCGCGGCCAGCACGTACATGCCGGTCTGTGTGCTGTGCGTGAGATCCTTAAGATAGCCGATCATGTACGGGCTGGCGAAGCCCGCCAGATTACCGATCGAATTGATGATCGCGATGCCCGCAGCCGCCGTCGCGCCGGTCAGGAAACGCAGTGCATAGAACTGCATCGGTCCGTACGAAAACGAACACGGCGGAAAGCAGGCCCCACGTGATCATGATGCGCGCAATCCAGATGCGCGCCGAGCCGATGCATCAGGATATTGCTGGGCAGTTCGAAGAGAAAGTAGCCGACGAAGAACACGCCCGCGCCGAGACCGAAGACGGTCTCGCTGAACGCGAGGTCCTGCGACATTTGCAGCTCGGCAAAGCCCACGTTGACGCGGTTCAGATACGCGACCACGTAGCACAGCATCAGAAACGGCACGATGCGCCAGAACACCTTGCCGTAGGTGCGTTCGATTTCGGCCGCGCCGGGTTGCCCGGCAGCGTCGGCGGTGGATGCGGGGCGAACGGATGCCGCCTGATAGCTTGTCATGCGCTTGTCTCCTTCGGGTTGGCGCCGGTTGCAGGCCGCCCGCTTCATACCGGACGGCCCTCCGGCTTTTTGCCTGAGGTGGGTGATACGGAGGGTCCGCATGGGGGCGCGGAACGCTCGATGGGATCGAGGGGGCTACCAGCGCGCGCCGAACACCGTGCGCAACTCTTCGAGCGCGGTGTCGTCGAGCGGCGCGGGACGCGGGTTCGTCGTCAGCCACAGGCGCGCCGTCTCTTCCAGTTCTTCGAGTACGTACGAAGCCTGCGAAACGGAACGCTCCCAGACGACCGGTCCGAGCCGCTCCAGCAGCACGCCGCGCACGCGCTCGGCGAGCGCGGCGATCTGTTGCGCGACTTGCGGATCGCCGGGACGCCGGTAGCGGATCAGCGGAACGTGCCCGACCTTCATGACGTAATACGGGGTGATGGGCGGCAGCACGTCGGCGTCGCTCCAGACGCCCGCGAGCGTCAGCGCGACGAGGTGCGTCGAATGCGTATGCACGATGCCGCGCGCCTCGCGATTGCACTCGTAGACGCCGCGATGCAGCGCCAGCGTTTTCGACGGCTTGCCGCCCGACACCGCGTTGCCGTCGAGATCGACCTTCGCGATCTCCGCGGGGTCGAGGCGGCCGAGGCAGGCATCCGTCGGCGTGATGAGCCAGCCGTCGTCGAGCCGCGCACTGATGTTGCCCGCGCTGCCGACGGTGTAGCCGCGCGCGTAGAGGCTCGCGCCCGTCACGCAGATTTCTTCGCGGACCTTCGCCTCGCCGCTGGTGTGAATGGCCGCCGTCACTGCGCGCCTCCGTCGAGCATACGCAGCGCCTTCGCGAAGAAGTCGACCGCGCCGAAGTTGCCGGACTTGAGCGCGAGCGCAAGCGGCTCGGCAGCGATGGTGGCGGTGGCGGGCACGCCCGGATCGATCTGCTTGCCGATGCGCAGCATGGCGACGCCCAGCGCCTGCACCACGGCGCCCGAGGTCTCGCCGCCCGCGACGACGAACTTGCGCACGCCGAGATCGCGCAGCCCTCGCGCGATCGACGCGAGCGTGCGTTCGACCAGTTCGCCCGCTTGCGCCACACCCAGTTCGCGCTGAGTCGCCTTCACCTCGTCGGGCGAGGCCGTCGCGTAGATCAGCACGGGCTGCGCTGCGTGCATGTGCTCGCGCGCGAAGGCCAATGCATGCTCGACGACGGGCTCGCCGCGCGCCGCCGCAAGCGGATCGATGCGGAACGCGGGGCGTGTTTCGCGCCATGCGGCAACCTGGGCGTTCGTCGCCTTCGACGCACTGCCCGCCAGCACCGCCGACGCGCCGTCGATATGCGGCAGCTCGCCTGCATCGGCGGCGTCGGCGAGCAACCCGGCGCGGCGGAAATTCGCGGGCAAACCGAGCGCGACACCCGAGCCGCCCGTGATCAGCGGCAGGTCCGCGCACGCTTCGCCGAGCGTATAGAGATCGGCGTCCGAGACGGCATCGGCGATTGCCATGCGCACGCCGTCGGCGCGCAACGCGTCGACCGAGGCGCGCACGGCTTGCGGGCCTCGCGCCACAGCGTCGTAGCGTACGAGGCCGACTTTCGAGCGCGTTTGACGTTGCAGCACGCGCACGAGGTTCGCGTCCGTCATCGGCGTGAGCGGATGATGCTCCATGCCCGACTCGTTCAGCAGCAGGTCGCCGACGAACAGATGCCCGCGATAGATCGTCCGGCCATTTTCCGGAAACGCGGGACACGCGATCGTGAACGGCGCGTCGCCTCCCTTGCGCGACAGCGCGTCGAGCAGCGCGTCGGCCACGGGCCCGATGTTGCCTCGATCGGTCGAATCGAAGGTCGAGCAGTACTTGAAGAAGAACTGGCGGCAGCCTTGCGCGCGCAGCCATTCGAGTGCGGCAAGCGACTGCGCCACGGCGTCGGCGGCGTCGATCGTGCGCGACTTCAGCGCGACCACGAGCGCGTCGGCTTCGATGCGCGTGTCGGCGCCGGGCACGCCGATCGTCTGCACGGTGCGCATGCCGCCGCGCACCAGCATGTTCGCGAGATCGGTCGCGCCCGTGAAATCGTCGGCGATGCAGCCGAGCAGCGGCTTGCCGGCAGAGGCGTTCGTGTTCGTCATGTCGTTGCGCCCTTCCCGCTCAGCGCTTCGCGGGCACATCGATGCCCGGGAAAATCTTGATGACGGCCGAATCGTCTTCGCCGCCGTGACCGGCCGTCGACGCCATCATGAACATCTGATGCGCAGCCGCCGACAACGGCAGCGGAAACTTCGAGCCTCGCGCGGTATCGAGCACGAGGCCGAGATCCTTGACGAAGATGTCGACGGCCGACAACGGCGTGTAGTCGCCGTTGAGAATGTGCGGCACGCGGTTTTCGAACATCCACGAGTTGCCGGCGCTGTGCGTGATCACGTCGTAGAGCGCGTCGGGATCGACGCCTTCGCGCAGACCGAGCGCCATCGCCTCGGCGGCGGCGGCGATATGCACGCCCGCGAGCAACTGGTTGATGATCTTCACCTTCGAGCCCGCGCCGTGCTGCTCGCCCAGCCGGTAGACCTTGCCGGCCATCGCGGCGAGCACGTCCTCGCACGCGGCATACGCGGCGGCGGGCCCGGACGTCATCATCGTCATTTCGCCCGATGCCGCGCGCGCCGCGCCGCCCGAGACGGGCGCATCGAGCAGTTGGAGGCCGGCCGCTTCCACGCGGCGGCCGAGGTCGATCGCGAAGTCGGGCGCAACCGTCGCGCACGCAATCACGACGCCGCCCGGCTTCATCGATTGCACCGCGCCCTGCTCGCCGAACAGTACCGTTTCCGTTTGCGCGGCATTGACGACGAGCGTGACGACCACGTCGCACTGCGCGCCAAGCTCGGCGGGACTCGCGCAGGCCGTGCCGCCCGCGGCGACGAACTGGTCGAGCACTTCGCGGCGCACGTCGCATGCATGGACGTTGAAACCGCCGCGCAACAGCGAACGCGCGACACCCATGCCCATCGCACCGAGACCGATCACTCCGACATTTCTCGACATACCCTTTCCTTTACGAACAGTGCTGCAGACTGCGCGCGCGGATTGCACCGGCGAATGCGTCTGCAAATTCAGCAGATACCGGCTTCGGCCAGACGGCGCGCCGCGTTGTACATGTGCGTTTGCGCGGCATTGCGCGCGGCCATCGGATCGCCAGCGCGGATCGCCGCGACGATCGCGGCGTGTTCGTCGCGCACCTGGCGCGAGAAGTCCTCGCGCAGCGCCTCGTTGCGGCGCGTGATGACCGTGCCCGCTTCGAGGTATTGATTGAGGAACGTCAGTGTCTTCAGAAAGTACGGATTGCCCGTCACGGAGGCGATCGCGCGGTGAAACGCGACGTCTTCGGCAACGCCGTCGCGGCCTTCGGCGACGGCTTCGTCGATCTTTCTGAGCGCGGCGTCGATGGCCATCATGTCGGCGTCGGTGCGGCGCATCGCGGCCTCCGCCGCGACTTCGGCTTCGATCGCGCGGCGCACCGCGAGAATCTGCAGCACCGAGCCGCCTTCCATCGCTTCCGCGTAGTCGATGCGCAGCGGCCGGATCGCGCCATGCGCGGCTACGTACACGCCGCTGCCCTGACGCGGCTCGACGACGCCCTCGTTCTTCAGGCGCGAGATGGCCTCGCGTATCACGGTGCGGCTGACGCCGAACTCCTGGGCGAGCACGGCTTCCGTCGGCAGCTTGCCGCCGCGCGCGAACGTGCCCTTGTCGATCTGTGCGAGCAGCTGTTGCGCGACGGTGTCGCTCAGCGCCCGGTTGGGAATTTTCTCGAACATATCAGCAGATTTGCCATGTCATAGGGTCATCATACAAATTTTAGGACATGGGTCTGCATTGGGGAGAACCCTTAAAGCTCAGCCCGGGTGTCGCGCGGCGCTGAGAAGTGCGCCGCAATGCGGTCATTCAGGGAGGTCGTCTACTTCGAGATCGAGGAGCGCCATGCTCATCGACTTGCCGTGCGCATCCAGCGCCAGAGAGCGCGTGACGCCCCCACCGAGCGCGTTGCCGAGCACGAAATTGAACGCGCCCAGCAGCGGCAGTTCGTAGCGCACGACCTCGCCTTTGACCACGTCGGCGAGGTGAGCCTTGACACGTTCGGGCGTCAGGACGTTGCGCAGATGGGCGTAGTGCTTCGCGTCGTAGCAGATCACCGAGATATTCAGCGTATTGCCTTTGTCGCCAGTGCGGCCATGGGCCAGTTCACGCAGTTTCATCGCTTGCCTCGACAACCTGGAAAACCGGATTCACCTGTTCGCGTGGCAGCAACACGGACTGCACGGCGAGCACCTCGCGAGTCGATTTCGTTACGCCCCCGCCGCCCGCAGGGCCGTTGGTGTAGAGCGTTTCGACCTCGTTGCCGATGCGCGCCGCTTCCTTTGCGTTGGCCGCGCGCCCTGCTACGCGAACGCGCACTTCGTACGGCGCGTCGTGACGTGCCGCGAGGGCATCGCCATAGAGCGCGTTCATGCCGATCAGGTCGAAGCGCAGTTCGCTCGTGTCGACGCCCGTGATCGCCAGCCGCTCCCGCACGATGTCGAGCGCGAGTCGCGCACGCTCGACCGCGCCCGGGCCGCCATAGGAAATCTGCCCCTCGCCGATGTAGCCGTCGACATAGGCGACCGACACCTTCAGCGTTCCGGTGCGTGTGCTGCCGCGTCCGCCCGTCACGCGCACGCGGTCTCTTGCCTCTTCCACGACACGCACTCCGCTGAAATCAGCGACGACATCGGGCTGCAAGTAGCGTTGCGGATCGTGAATCTCGTAGAGCAATTGTTCCTTGCATGTCGCTTCCGTCACGCGGCCGCCCGCATGCGGCACCTTCGTCACGACGACGCTGCCATCGGCGCTCACTTCGCCGATCGGAAAACCGAGCCGCGCGAGATCCGGTACGTCCTTGAAACCGGGATCGGCGAAGTAGCCGCCAGTCACCTGCCCGGCGCATTCGAGCAAATGCCCGACGACGGTTGCCTGCCCAAGCGTGTTCCAGTCGTCCATGCGCCAGCCGAACTCGTGGATGAGCGGCGCCGCGAACAGGGACGGGTCCGCGACGCGCCCCGTCAGCACGATATCCGCGCCCGCCGCGAGCGCATCGACGATAGGCGCGGCGCCGAGATACGCATTCGCCGAAACGATGCGGTCCGTGTAGCGGCTGACATCGTCGCCGGACTCTTCGAAGCGCAGTTGGGAACGCAGGACGACATCGAGCACATCGTCGCCGGTGACGGCGGCAATCTTCAGTCCGCCGAGTCCGAGCTCCTGCGCGATCTGCGCCGTCCTGATCGCCGCCGCGCGGGGATTGGCCGCGCCCATGTTCGAAATGATCCGTACGCGCTTCCTCACGGCGACCGGCAGTACGGCGCGCATGCGTGCTTCGAGCAGCGGATCGTAGCCGAGTGCGGGATCGTGACGGCGCGTCTGCTGGGCGATCGCGACCGTGCGCTCCGCGAGGCATTCGAATACGAGGTAGTCCAGCGCGCCGTGCTCCGCGAGCTCGACAGCGGGCTCGATGCGGTCGCCCGAATAGCCTGCGCCCGCGCCTATCCGTATGCGCCTTGGTGATTCGATACGGTTCATGACTTCTACCACTCCTCTTTACAGCGGAAACACGCCCAGCACGACGCACGCGATCGTCATGACGATCGACGCGCCGAACAGCAGCGGAAACGTGAACTTCTGATGATCCGCGAGATCGATTCCACACAGGCCGACGACGAGAAATGTCGCGGGCGTGAGCGGGCTCACGGGAAAGCCGGTGGTCATCTGGCCGAGCAGCGCGGCCTGGCCGATGTGCACCGCCGGCACGCCGAGTTGCGACGCCACTTCGGCAATCACCGGCAGCACGCCGAAATAAAACGAATCGGGGTCGAAGAGCATCGAGAGCGGCATCGACAGCACGCCGAGCACGACCGGAATGCGTCCGGCAAACGCAGGCGGCACGAAACCGACCGCCGCCTGCGCCATCGCCTTGAGCATGCCGCTGCCCTGCATGATGCCGGTGAACACGCCCGCTGCGAGCAGAATGCCCGCCATCATCAGCGCGGCGCGCGCGTGGGCGTCGATGCGCTTGCGCTGCATGTCGACGTTCGGGTAATTCACCATCAGCGCGATGCACAGGCCCACCATGAACATGATCGCGGGCGGAATCTTCTCGCCCATCACGACCATCGTGCCGAGCACGACGATCGTCAGCACGATGTTGAACCAGAAGTTCTGCGGGCGGCGCAGCGCCTGCTCCTCGGGTGTGAGTTCGCGTTTGGGCAGCGCAAGCGTGCCGCTGGCGGAAGAATAGCCGAGACGCTTTTCCTCGCGCCGGCCGAGCCACCAGGCCATGCTGAACACGAACACGAGGCCGATCGCCTGGACCGGAATCAACGGATTGAACAGCGCCGAAACCGGCAGATGCAGCGACGCCGATGCGCGGATCATCGGCCCCGTCCATGGCAGGAAGTTGATGCCGGCCGCCATCGAGACGGCCGCGGCCAGCACGCGCTTGTCCATGTTCAGGCGCTCGTACAGCGGCAGCATGGCGGGGATGGTGACGAGAAAGCACACGGCGCCCGAGCCGTCGAGGTGAATGAGCAGCGCGAGCAGCGTCGTGCCCATCACGATACGCGTCGGTTTGGTGCCGACCGTGCGCAGGATGCGGTCGATGATCGGATCGAGCGTGCCCGCGTCCGTAATCGTGCCGAAATAGAGAATCGCGAACACGAACATGCCGACGACGGGCGCGAGGCCCTTCAATCCGTCGATGACGAACTTGCTCGTCTGCAAGCCGAATCCGCCGATCAGCGACGCGACGATCGGCACGATGATGAGCGCGACGAGCGGCGACATGCGTTTTGAAAGTATCGCGGCCAGCAGCACCACGATCGTCACGAGCCCCAGCAACGGCAGCATGTTCTGTCTCCAGTCTTGTCTTTTAGTGCGGACCAGCGTAAGTTCGGCGCTGCAATAACACAATTGAAATGAATTGATCGCAGCAATCACAGTTCGTTATGGATCTCAATCTCCGCGACATTCGTGCGTTCGTGACCGTGGCGCACGCGGGCAACTTCACGCGCGCGGCGGCGCGGCTGCATCTGTCGCAGCCCGCGCTGACTGTGCAGATTCGACGCCTCGAGGAAACGGTGGGTGCGCGTTTGTTCGATCGCAACAGCCGCAGCGTCGCGCTGACCCAGACGGGCCGCGAATTGCTGCCTATCCTGACGCGATCGCTAAGCGATATGGAGCAGGCCCTCAGAGATGCGCGCGCGCTTGGCGACGGGTCGAGCGGCACGGTGCGGCTCGCGTGTCTGCCGACCTTCGCCGCGAGCGCGCTGCCCGAGTTGATCCAGACGTTTCGCAGGCGCGTGCCACAGGCGCGGTTTCAGGTTCGCGATGTCGTCGCGAGCGCTGTCAACACGCTCGTGCGCAATGAAGAGGTCGATATTGGGCTGACGGGCGGGCACAGCGTCGATGCGACGCTCGATGTCCTGCAGACGGGCGAGGATCGCCTCGTGATCGTGTGCCCGAAGACCCACCCGCTCGCCCGCAAGCGCACGGTGACGGTCGACGACTTCGCATCGATGCCGCTCGTGCTGACCGCGCCTGGAACCAGCGTGCGTGCGGTCGTGGACGCCGCGCTGTCGAACGCGCGTTGCACGCCCGATATCGCGTGCGAGCCGATGTATATGATGACCGCCGTTGCGATGGTGCGCGGCGGCCTCGGGATCTCGGTTCTTCCGGAGTCCGCGCGCGAAGTGCATGCGGAGCGAGGTCTCGTCATGCGGCCGATCGACGATCCGGCGTTCGTGCGCCCGATTGCGCTCGTCAAGAAGCGCGGTCGGACGCTGCCTCGTGTGACTGAGGACTTTGTCGATACGGTTGATCTTGGGGGCAAGGCGCGGGGTAACGCGGGCTAGACGTAGCGGTCCGCCCTCTGCACTGTGGTTCCGAAAATGGTCAGCAGTTCGCGCTTGTCGGGTATGGGCGTGCCGTCCCAGTCGGCGTGCTCAACGACCACCGCCGTGCCCCGTTCGTACCGTTAAACGATTCGAAACCGCTCTGACGCCGCGAACGGACCTTGCCGCGATACTGGCCCGCTCGATTTGCGAGCGCTGTGGTACCCACCCAGTCAGCGTAACGATGCCGCCGCGCACCTGTACGTGAATATTCATGGAATTCACCCCAGGATTGCGCACGAGGGCTCGACGGACGTCGCCAGCCAGCATGGTATCGGACCTCCGTCGCGGCGCGGCCGGCGCAGCCGCCGCCGTTTGCGCGGACGTCTCGACAGGCGGACTTACAGTTGTTTGCGCGCTGGCGCAGGTCGCGCCGCCTGCGATGGCAAATACCAGTGCGGCACCGACGACTTGTCCTCCAAGGCGACTTCTCATGCTCCCTCCAGGGCGGTTTTAGAACGGCACCTCGCGACGAACGTTCTCGCGTGAGCCCAACAGCGCGAGCAACGATAGGACGAACACCCGACATGCTCGTGTATGGATGTCGTCACTGCTCAATATAGCTTCTCGTCGCACACGCGAGAGACCGATCGCCCGTGCAGATGTCACAGGCTTTGATGCCGGTATTTGAAGGTCCTTCGAAGGGATAAGGTCCATTTAGCGGAACATTTCCGAACATCATTTCGCGGCAGTTGGCGCGCCGCCGTAATGATTACATGCGACGTAATTGCTCGAAATGGTCACGAATCGATAATTTCCGCTATCCGGTCGAACGCGGTTGTACATCGATCGCAACGGACCGCTTGTTCTCATACATACGGAAAGACCATGAGCACATTGGACCTCAACCAGCGAGTATCGAAGGAGCTGGGCGGATTGCTTCGCTATTGGCGAGAAGTGCGAGGCGTCAGCCAGCTCGATCTTTCGCTCGACGCGGGCCTCTCGCAGCGGCAGGTCAGCTTCATCGAGAGCGGCCGAAGCGTGCCGGGCCGGCAGACACTGCTGAATCTCGCGCAGTCGCTCGATGTGCCGCTATGCGAGCGCAACGTTCTGCTGTTGTCGGCCGGATACGCACCCATGTATTCGGAAGCGGCGTGGAATGCCCAGGAGATGTCGCTGGTCACAGGCGCGGCCAGGCGTGTTCTGCAGCAGCACGAGCCGTATCCGGCGATCGTCATGGACCGGTACTGGAACGTGCTGATGACCAACCGTGCCGCGCCGGACTTCTTCAACCGCTTCGTCGATATGGCGGCACGCGCGGGGCCGCGCAACATCCTGCACCTGATCTTCGATCCCCGCGGCTTGCGGCCCCATATGGCCAACTGGGAGGCGGTGGCGCACAGCCTTATCCAGCGCGTGCAACGCGAATCGGTGGGCCACGTCGTCGATCCTCAGACGAAACAGCTCCTCGACGCGCTGCTGTCCTACCCCGGCGTGCGCCCCGAATGGCGATCGCAAGGGATGGCCGGTTCTGCGTCCACGCTGCCGATCGTGCCGATGGGCTTCATCAACGACGGCGCCGTACTCAACTACTTCTCGATGATCACAACGGTCGGAACACCGCTGACGGTCGCCGCACAGGAACTGCGGATCGAATGCATGTTTCCCGCCGACGACGCAACCGAAGCGCGGCACATCGCCCTGCTCGATGCGGCCCGGGAATGATTTGACTCGCCGATTACCAGCCATGTAATTGGCGAGGCTCGTTTCTCTCACTAACCTGTGCTTGTCGCCTGATCGATATCAGCGATACCTTCAACTCTCAAGGAAATACCGTGGCTCACTTCCCCATCTATACCCTCGAATCCGCCCCTGAACAATCGAAGCCCGCGCTGAACGGGCTCGCCCAGGCCTTCGGCATGGTGCCCAATATCGCTGGCGCGATTGCCGGCTCGCCGAAGCTGATCAATGGCCTCGTCGGCCTGTTTCAGCAGGCGCATGGCGGCAACTTTTCCGAAGCGCATGTCCAGACGCTGCTGCTCACCAATGCGGTGACCAATGGCGCCACCTGGCCGGTCGCATTCCACTCGTGCCTCGGTCTCAAGGAAGGCCTGAGCGAGGCCGACGTGCAGGCGATCCGCGAGCGCCGCCTCCCGGAGGACCCGAAGCTCGCGGCGCTCTCGCGCCTGGCACGCACGCTGATCGAAAAGCGCGGCCATGTCGACGATGACGACATCGCTGCGTTCACCAAAGCTGGCTTCGATCAGGCACTGGTGCTCGACGTCATCCTCGTGGTCGCCGCCTCGACGATCACGAACTACACCGCGAGCGTCACCCAGCCGCCCCTCGAAGACATGTTCCAGCCCTACGCGTGGAAGGCGTGAAGTGAGTTTGAGCGGCGGGAGCACCATCCAAACCCGCCGCCGCAGAATGCCTCGTTCAAGCCCTTTCCCCTTCGGGAAAGGGTCTTTGATCCTCCGGTTCCTCTAAGCCAGGGTACAGACCCATCA
Source organism: Paraburkholderia sp. EG287B (assembly GCF_040965595.1). Classification (NCBI taxonomy): domain Bacteria; kingdom Pseudomonadati; phylum Pseudomonadota; class Betaproteobacteria; order Burkholderiales; family Burkholderiaceae; genus Paraburkholderia; species Paraburkholderia sp. EG287B. The sequence goes on along the minus strand of NZ_JBFRCG010000015.1, from coordinate 24,587 downwards.
ACCCTGTGGGGTAATCGTGTGCGCCGATTTAAGGACAAGAGCCAATCATGAACAACGTGAATCCATCGACCGCACCTTCGTTCCCCTACCAATTCGTCTCTTCGTGCAAGCGCGATGGAGGGCTAAGCCGTACCTGGCTGGACGAAAGTGCCAACGATTTCTTCGGAACTGAGGACCTGCTATCGCAGGCTTACGAAGATGCGGTGCATGTGGGAGTGATGGCTGACTAAACGATCACGATAGCGTGCCCCCGCTTCCTCGAAGCTTCTCGATTACCCGTGACGTAATTGAATCGCGCTCATGCGATCGCCAAGATTCCCCTGGATCCTCGGAAAAGAGGAACAAGAACGGTGCACTAGCTAGACAGGACGAGTGGTCGATCATGGAAACACGAAATAAGGTATGCGAAGCATCGCAGCGAATCAGCGAGAGAACCGCCTTCGGTATCAAGTGGAAAGACATTGCACGGGCCGTCCGTCGGCGGTCCATACGTTGGAGAGTTCAAATGGATGAACTTCATGATAAGGGGCTCTTTCATCCCCTGGTAGCAGGCGCCGCGATCTATTTCACCGAGGTCATGGCGAGTGTCGATTCGAGTATCGGTCGTGCATTGATCGTGGTGATCGGCGGGCTCGCGCTTCAGATCTTTCGCAAGCTCACGCGATGCAATTGTCGTGTCGAATAACGTGTCGCGCGGAGCAGGGTAACCCGGCGACCGTAGGACACGAACTGTTGGAGATTCGTCGGAAAAGCGATCCACGACACATCTGTAAAGATAATTTTTATTATCACAAGGCAGTCGTTTTATCGCAAAACACTCGGAAGTGAAAACGTAGCCGTCTCCAGGGGCGCTCGCTCAAGAACACTGAAATCGATTGAGGTAGCTGCCCCGCAGCAAGCCCGGCTTCGCACCAGGCCCGAAATTTGCGCTGTTTCCATACCTGAAGCGACTACGTGCAATACCGGGAGTAGTGTGATGAATAAGGAACGAAGAGTGAAGATCGAGGCGGTGGCGGGCAGGCTCATTCAGGAGGTGATGACGACGGGCCTCACATGGGATGAGGCGGTCGCTGTATTTGGCCTTGCCGCGAAGGCCACTGCCCAGACCGCGGTACGTCTGGGAGCCGGCACGCCCGCGGATTGTCTTACAGTGGCGCGCATCCGGTTCGAGGACGCCTTCGCGCAGGACGTGCGGGTGGTCGTGACCGAACCTGGCGCGCAGGAGCGCCACGTCGACCACGCCGACAATACGCTCCTTGCGACCGCGCACCGTCGCCACACCGCCAAATTTCATTGATCGCCAGAAGGCCCGGTCTCGCTGTTTGCCGCCGCAGTGGCGGCACGGGTCACCATGCAAAGTCACCATGCAACGGCCGCGCGACCGCAGGTCAGGGCTTCGTCTCGGCAAACTGGACGCGCAGCTCGCGGATGCGATCGAGATCCTGTGCCACATCGCTATATAGCCGCGCCACCACGGCGTTCACATCAGCGGGCAGATTCCTTTCAAGCGCAACGTGAAACCGCTTCTCCGCGGTATCTTCACCCTTTTCGCATTCCGCCAGGATGGCGTCGTCGGTGCGGGTGCCAACCGCAGATTTCACATTGAGCCAGCCGCGATGCAACGCACCCGCAACGCTGCCGCCGTTTTCCGGCTTGCCGCCAAGCTTGACGACGAGCTCCTGCAACTCGCGCGCGCCACGCGAACAGTGCACGGCACTTTCGAGCAGTGCTTCGTTCACGCTTGCGTGCTGTGCCTCGTCGGCTGCTTTCGTGAATTCTTGCTCGCCGTCCTTTGATGTTTCGATCAACTCGTTCAGCATGGCAATGACAGTGGTTGTCATAGGTTTGCTCCCGTCCAGTAACCGCGTGAGACTCCCGGTTCGCATACGCCATGCCCGAACTATGGGCTGTTGAGGCGCGCGAACCTCGCGCCAAGGGTACGATCCCGGTATGCGCGCGGTGAGCGAACTGCTTCACGCCCCACTCCTTTACCGCGCGCAATCTGCCAGCAGATTCGCCAGCACCGACGCCCCTTGCGCGAGATGCAGCGGGTCGGCGTCTTCCGCCTCGTTGTGGCTGAGTCCGGCCTTGCAAGGAACGAACACCATCGCACTCGGCGCAACGTATGAGAGGTTCACCGCGTCGTGCCCCGCGCCGCTGCACATCTCCAGCCACGCGTAGCCGGCGGCGGTCGCCGTCTCGCGCACGCGCGCAACACACTCGGTGTCGAAGAGCACCGGTTCATACTCGGCGACCGTCTGCACCTGCACACTCGTGCCGCGCAGCGCGGTGCGCTGCAGGCAGATCGCTTCAATGTCGGCGACGAGCCGTTGCAGCGCCGGCCGCGATGGGTGGCGAACGTCGAGGCTGAACTTGACGAGCCCTGGTATCGTGCTCGGCGAATTCGGCTGGCAGGCGACATGCCCGACGGTCACGCGGGCGTCGGCATCGAAGCCATGGCCGTGCTCGATGATCGCGGCGATCATCGCGGCCGCTGCGCCCATCGCATCCTTGCGCGCGCTCATCGGCGTCGTGCCCGCGTGCGATTCGAAGCCGGTCACCGTCACATCGAGTTCGTACATGCCCTGCACGCCGGTCACGACGCCGATCGGCACGCCGGCGTTCTCCAGCACCGGGCCTTGCTCGATATGGGCTTCGAAGTAGGCTTTCGGCATCTGCCGCTCGCGCGCGCTGCCGGCAAAGCCGGTGCGCTCGAGTTCCTCGCCGAGCCGCACGCCCGTCTGCATACAGGGCCGCTCGCGTGCGGTATCGAGATCCAGCGTGCCCGCGTAGACCGCGGAGCCCATCATGCCCGGCGTGAAGCGCGAGCCCTCTTCATTGGTCCATGCCACCACGTCGATCGGATGCCGCGTCGCGATGCCAAGCTCGTTGAGCGTGCGAATGGCCTCGAGACCCGCGAGCACGCCGTACACGCCGTCGAATCGGCCGCCGAGCGGTTGCGTGTCGAGATGACTGCCGCACATCACGGCGGGGGCGTCGGGCTGCGTGCCTGGCCGTCGCGCGAACACGTTGCCGATCGGATCGATGCGGATTTCGCAGCCGGCTTCCTCGCACCAGCGCATGAAGCGCCGCCGGCCCTGCACGTCCTTGTCGGTCAACGCCAGCCGGCAACTACCGCCGTGCGCGGTCGCGCCGATTGCCGCCATCTCCATCAGCGCATCCCAGAGTCTTTGCTGATTTACGAAGATCATCTTGCACGCTCCCGAAAAGCACCGAGCCTGTCCACCTGGCTCGATAACGAAAACTCAAAAATAATTGACGCCCGAAAACCTTTCCTTCTCGCTCTCAACGGCTTTGCGTTCGGCGTGATCGTCCGGCATTCTCCCGTTGACGCTCCGTGAGGACGATTTGAGTCCCGTCGCGCACGATCAGGCCCTGCTGTTCCAGCTGAGCCAGAATGCGATACAAGGTTTCATGGGCGATTCCGAGCGTGCCCGCCCATTGCATGAGCGTGCCGGGTGCCGTGAACCGTTTGTGAGTGTCGTGCTCAAGACGCAGGCAATGCAGGACGCGATCGCGCGGCGAACGCAACGTCAGGCGTTCCTCGCGTGCGCGACTGCGCACGAGTTGCCGAGACAGGAGCCGGATCCAGTCGACCGCGAACAATGGATCACCCTCCAGACACGCAAGCAGCGTCTTCGCTGGAAAGACCAGCAGTTCGCTCGGGCTCGCGCAAAATGCATCGCAGTGGTAGTGCGGACTGAAGAGGCTCGCTTCGGCGAGGAACTCACGAGGACGCGCAGTTTGCAGCGTGAGGGATTCGCCGTGCGCTTCGTCACGTCGCAAGAGTACCTGCCCCTTCTGAACAAGGTAGACCGACTCGACCCGCTGTCCGCGCTTGAATACGTAAGCGCCCCGATCGTAGCGACGCAACAGGGCTGAATTGCGCAGCGCGTCCGGCCACGTCTGCAGGTCCGCCACCGCATATGCACTGAAGGAATCGGAAATATCGGTCGTGTTCACCTGTGCGGTCTATTGCGCTGTCGAAGCGTTCATCGAATGATGATGCATCATGCCGGATTCGTGCCCCGCCATCGCATCCTGGCCGTGATCGGACAGCTGCGCATCGAACCACACGTGCAGCGCGGCGACGAGGCGAGGCTCCTCCGAGCGGTACACGATTTCGCCGCCATTGGGCGAGTCGAGATAGTGGATCTTCAGTTCGCCCGGCTGGGCTGTACGCAGGGCAGCGAGGCCGGGCATATCGCTGCCGTGGGTCTGCTCCGGCGCCTCGAAGTCACCCGCCGCGAACCGCTGGGCGATCCCGGCCAGATGCCTGCGGATCAGCGCGACCTGCTTCGGATCATGATGCTTCGTGACGACCTGCTGAATCCCACCGTCTGCGGTCTTCGTAAAGATGTGAGTGGTGGCGGCAAGCGAGAATGGCATCACCTTTGCGCCCTGTTGCGCAACGTCTCCCTGTCGTGCCGTGACTTCGGCGGTGGCGGGAGACGAAAGAACGGCGGCGCCGAGCAGCACGGCAGTCCATGTCGCGAATGCGGTGGTTGAAGGGCATTTCATGGGGTGCTCCAGTCGAAAGTCGCAAGCAGTTTAGCGCCGGCGTTTCGCTCGGACTATGACTGGAATCATACGCCGCAGTGCGCCTTTCGCGCGGGAAGCCAGCGTTCGCGGGTCCGCTGGACGCGTCGTGCCATGGCCGATGAGATGCCGCCAGCTACGCCAATTCTAATGGGCATGCCACCGCCTATATCGTCACGCCCTGGCGACGAACAGGAGGCGCGTCGATGTCCACATCGTCCAGGCCGGCACGCATAGCAGCGAGGACCTTTCCCTGCGTATGATCTGATAACAGCGCAGCGCCTATACTGCGGGATTCGCCCAGCAACACAAGGCGTTGGCGAGATCGGGCCAGCCGCAGCGAAATTTCCGCCTCCCTCGACCGGAGCCGTCCGGATGGACTTTAACGTCGGCCTTTTCGAAGTGCTGTTGCTCGTTTCGGCATTGGTGGCAATGCTCGTGCGGCGTTTGCACATGCCGTACAGCGTCGGTCTGGTTATCGCTGGAATCGCCCTCTCTTTTCTCGCCTCTTCCCGATTTCCCGTTATCCCTCTCAACGAAGACTTCATCTACAACGTACTGCTGCCGCCGCTCATTTTCGAAGCGGCGTTTCACATGCGTTGGGGGGAAATTCGCAGAGACTTTGCCGTCGTCCAGACGTTAGCTTTCGTCGGCGTGCTCGTGTCGGCTGGCGTGACGGCCATGGGCATGCATTACCTGTTGCACTGGGACTGGATTTCGGGCCTGCTTTTCGGCATGTTGATCGCCGCGACGGATCCCGTCTCGGTCCTGGCCAGTTTCAGGGAAGCCGGCGTGGCGGGCCGCTTCAGGAATTTGATGGAGGCGGAGAGCCTCTTCAACGACGGCACGGCCGCCGCAGGCTTTCGCGTCGTGCTGGCATTCGTCGGCGGCGCGCACGTTCATCCGCTCGACGTGCTGAAGATCACCGGCGTCGTGCTTCTCGGCTCGGTCCTGTGCGGCTTGCTGATCGGCAACGTGGTGCTGTCGCTGCTACACCGTACCGACGATCATCTCGTCGAGATCGCGTTCGCCATGATCGCGGCCTATGGCTCGTTTCTGCTCGCCGAGAACCTTCATCTTTCGGGGGTGCTCGCAACGCTGGTTGCAGGCCTCGTGATGGGGACGCGCAACGCGGTCAATCCAATGACGAAGAGAGGCCGCGAAGCCGTCGAGAACGTACTCGAATACGCGGTATTCGCCGCGAATTCGTTCATCTTTCTCTTCATCGGCATTCAGCAGGCCCAGCGGGAGTACGAAACAGTGTGGGCTTCGATCGGCATCGCCGTGGTCGTCGTGATGCTGGCCCGCGCGGTGGCGGTCTACCCGTGCTGCATGCTGTTCGCGCGCTCATCGCTGCGCATCGACGTGCGGCATCAACATATCCTGTTCTGGGGGGGCATGCGAGGCGCGCTGGCTTTGGCGCTCGCCATGGGTTTGCCGCCCGGCGTGCCGCGTCGCGAGGAAATCGTTACGGTGTCGTTTGCCGTGGTGGCCTTTTCGATTTTCGTTCAGGGCACCACGATGACAGTGCTGCTGCGGCGCTTGCGAGTCGTGTGACGCTGCGCCCAGCGGCATGCAGATTTCAGTGGAGCATCGTCACTGGTGTCGAAGTCAGGCGCCATAGCCTGGCGAGGACGGCCCATTTGTGGAAGAAGCCGAGGTGGCTTGCATCGAGCACCACGATATCCGCATGCCCCTTCTCTGCACACTGTGCGATGGTCCGCTCCGCCGGCCCGAACACGCGTTTCCACGTATACGGCACGCCCGCGTCATCGAGAATCGCCCGCGTCTGCATGAGCGCATCGAGTGCTGCCTGCTTCTCCCGCCTGTGCAACGCCGCCGGCGAATGGAACGCTACGGCACGGCCTCGTGCCACATCGTCGAGCACTTCGACGATCTCGACCTCGGATACGCATCGTTCCGAAAACAGGAATGCTCCGTGACGCGCCGCTTCGGTCGCCCCTTTGGCGCCGAGCACGGGAATAAGCAGTTTCAGCACAGCCAACCTCCAGTCCACACCCATTCGTCATTTCCAGCCTGATTGAAGCACGGACCTCGCCAGAATGACGTAAAAGTCGCGGGGCAACGTATAAAAATCTCATCAACAGCCTACGCCGACGAGGCAATATCCAACCCCGGTCTCCGTCACGATATGCTCGGGTCGGGCCGGATCCCCTTCGAGTTTTTGGCGCAGGTGCGCCATATAGATGCGCAGATAGTTCGCATTTTGCGCATGGGCGGGTCCCCAAACCTCCTCCAGGAGTTGGCGATGGGTCAGCACACAGCCTGCGTGACGAACGAGCGTGACCAGCAGGCGATACTCGATGGGTGACAGATGGATCGTCTCGCCGTCGCGTTCTACCGACCTGGCTGCCAGATTGACCGTCACCGCGCCGAACGACACCCTGGCCGAATCCGCGGTGACGGAGCGATCCTGCCTGCGCAGGTGCGCCCGGATGCGCGCCAGCAATTCGGCGATGCCGAACGGCATGGTCACGTAGTCGTCAGCGCCCGCGTCGAGCGCCATCACCTTGTCGTTTTCCCGGGCGCGTGCCGACAGCACGATGACCGGCACAGCGGACCAGGCGCGCAGTTGCCGGATCACGTCCACACCCTCCATGTCCGGCAGGCCCGGGTCGATGATCACCAGATCGGGCCTGGCGCTGGCGCTGATGGCGAGCCCTTCCTGCCCGGTGCCGGCATCGAAGACGCGCATCGCCTCGCTTTCGAGTGCGGCTCGCACATACCGGCGAATCTGCCGGTCGTCCCCGATCAGGACAACCGTAACGCCCGGATCGCTCATGGCATGGCCAGGCGATTCACGGCACTACCGGAGGCGTCCGGCGACCGGTTCTGGGACGTCCCCGCCCCGCGTAGTTCCGGGACTTCGGTTTCCGCAGGCGGTGTTTCGTCCGCAGGTAACATGAACCAGAAACACGCGCCGAGCACGTTCCCGTTCATATCGGTGCGGTTGGACGCGCCTATCCTGCCCCCGTGCGCCTCGACGATCGCGCGGCTGATGGCAAGCCCCAGACCCATGCCCGGCAGTGCCGATTCCTTCTCGCCACGGGTGAACTTGTCGAACACCCGTGTTTCCATGCCCGCAGGCAGCCCCGGCCCGCTATCCCGGACTTCGACCCGCACGTACCGGTGTGCCTCCTCGTGCAACATGGACGCACCAATGGTGAGCGGCGACCCTGCGGGCGTATATCTGGCCGCGTTCTCGAACAGGTTGGCGAAGAGCCGTTCGACGAGTACCGCGTCGAACTGCACGAGCGGGATATCGGGGGGCACGCGTGCCTCAACCTGGCGTTCGCCCAGCATGCGCCGGCAGCCGGCCAGCGCGGAGCCGATCACCTCCTCGATCGACGACCACTGCCGGTTCAGCCGCATGCTGCCTTCCTCGAGACGCGCCATGTCGAGCAGATTGACGACGAGCCCGTTCATTCTCAGCGCCTCCTCGCGGATCGCCTCCGAAAGCTCCTGTGCCCTGGGCCCGCCTGTCACGGCGGCGCCCTGCTCGGCGAGCACCGAGGCGAAACCCACGATCGCCGTGAGGGGCGTGCGCAGGTCATGGGAAATCGCGGACAACAACGAGTTGCGCAGGCGTTCCGATTCCATGCTGACCAGCGCGTCCTGTGCGATCTCGACGTAGTGCACCCGTTCGAGCGCGAGCGCGATCTGCGCGACAAAGGTGTCGAGCATGCGCCGCTGCTCGGGCACGGCAAACTCCGCCATCCGTTCAGACAGCAGCGCGATCACGCCGCGCGTGCGCATCGGCGCCTTCAGCGGCAGGTACAGCGCCGTCGCGGCAGGCAGGGTCTCCGTGCCGTGGCCGGCCTGTTTCTGCTGGTCATAGACCCATTGGGCGATATCGAGATCGACGTCGTCGAGTGCGGTCGCCGGATCGGGATTCTCGACCTTGGGCCGCACCTTCTCCGCGCTATCCGGCAGCAGGACCGCCGTGCGTGCCTGGAACACTTCGCTCACGTGACGCATGCCGATCTCGATGATCTGGTCCGTCATCAGTGCGCCACCCAGTTCGCGCGTCATCGCGAACATGGCGCCCGTGCGGCGCTCGCGCAGCGTGGCGAGATGCGCCTGACGCTTGAGGCTCGCGGTCAGGTGACTGATCATCAGCGAGGTCATCAGCATCACGGCGAAGGTGAGCAGATATTGGGTGTCGGCGACCGTGAACGACATGCGTGGCGGCACAAAAAAGAAATCGAATGCCGCCACGCCGAGAAACGAGAACAGCACGCCCGGCCCGCGCCCGAGCCGCGCGGCCGTGAAGACGGCGCCGAGCAGATAGAGCATCACGAGATTGGTCTGCGCGATCCGGTCAAGCAGCATGCCGGCGATCGCCGTAATGGCCGCGCAGATCGCGAGTGCCCAGGCGTAGGAGACCGGTGCGGAGCGGTGCGCGCCCATATCGGGCCCCGCAAACCCGCTCACGGCATCGTGGCGCTCGGCGGCTTCGCGCACCGCGCCGGAGTTGACCACCGTGACGTCGATATCGCGCGCCGACCAGACCATCTGCTGCGCGACGGACGGACTGAGGCGCGCGCGCCATCCCCGCACCGACGACGCGCCCACCACCAGCTTCGATACGTTGCGCATGCGAGCGTAAGCCAGCACCGTCGTCGCGACCTCGTCGCCCTGCAGCGTGACGGTTTCCGCGCCCAGCTCGGAGGCGAGCTTGAGCGCCTCGAGCGTGCGCTTGCGAATGGCGTCGGGCAGCCGCGCGAGCTTCGGCGTCTCGACGTAGACCGCCAGCCAGTCCGCTTTCTGGTTCGAAGCGAGGCGCGCCGCCGCGCGCACGAGATTGCTGCTCGCCTGGCCCGCACCGACGCACACGATGATGCGTTCGCGCGCCTGCCAGATGCGCTCGATCGACTGATCGGCGCGGTACTCGCGCATCTGCGCATCGACGCGGTCGGCCGTGCGGCGCAACGCGAGTTCGCGCAGCGCGATCAGATTGCCCTTGCGAAAGAAATTGCGGACCGCATGCTCCGCCTGCTGCGGCATGTAGACCTTGCCTTCGCGCAGCCGGTCAAGCAGTTCCTCGGGCGGCAGATCGACCAGCGTGACCTCGTCGGCGAGATCGAATACGCGGTCGGGCACCGTCTCCCACACGCGGATGCCCGTGATCTGTCCGACCACGTCGTTCAGGCTCTCGAGATGCTGGACGTTGACCGTCGTGAACACGTCGATGCCGGCAGCCAGCAGTTCCTGCACGTCCTGCCAGCGCTTCAGATGCCGGCTGCCCTGGACGTTCGAATGCGCGAGTTCGTCGACGAGGATCAGTTGCGGCTTGCGCGCGAGCGCGGCGTCGAGATCGAATTCGGCAAGCAGGCGGCCGCGATATTCGATGCGCGCGGGTGCGATGACCTCCAGGCCTTCGATCAGTGCGAGCGTCTCCTTGCGTCCATGCGTTTCGACGATCCCCACGACGACGTCGGCACCTTCGTCCTTGCGGCGGCGAGCTGCCTGCAGCATCGCAAATGTCTTGCCGACGCCGGCCGATGCGCCAAAAAATATTTTCAGCCGTCCTCGCTGGCTTTTCTCCTCGTCACGCTGCATCCGGTCCAGCAGTTCGTCGGGATCGGGCCGGTTCATCGCACGTCTCCTTGCGAGTCATCCCATGGTCGTGCTGTCGGGGCGGGCGTTGGCCAGGTCACGCCGCGCCTGCAAAACCTCAATGCATCGGCTTGATCTCGTCGAGCGCGAGATTCAGCGCCAGCACATTGACGCGTGGCTCCCCGAACAGGCCGAACTGCCGGCCAGACGTGTGCTGCGCGATCAGTCCGTCGACCTGGTCGAGCGGCAGTCCACGCGCTTTCGCCACGCGCGCGGCCTGATACGCCGCCGCGGCCGGCGTGATGTCGGGGTCCAGCCCGCTGCCTGACGACGTCACGAGATCGACCGGCGGTGGCGCCGTGTTCGACGGATCGGCGTCGTGCAGCGCCGCCAGGCGCCCCTTCACTTCGTCGGCAAGGGCCGGATTCGTCGGTCCGAGGTTCGAGCCGCCGGAATTCTGCGCGTTATAGGGATTCGGCGTCGTGGCCGAGACGCGGCCCCAGAAATAGTACGGTGCGTCGAACTGCTGGCCGATCAATGTCGAGCCGACCGGTTTGCCGTTCCTTTCGATCAGGCTGCCGTTCGCGTCATGCGAAAACACGGCCTGGGACACCGCCGTCACCACGAGCGGGTAGATGCCGCCCGTGATCACCGTCAGCAACACAAACAACACCAGCACGGGGCGCACGGAATTGTTCATGGTTCACACCCATCCAAATGCGGTAAGCACGACATCGATCAGCTTGATGAACGGAAACGGCAACAGGATGCCGCCAAGCCCGTAGATCAGCAGGTTCCGGCGCAAAACAGAAGCGGCGCCGAGCGCGCGATACTTCACGCCCTTGAGCGCAAGCGGAATGAGCGCGACGATGATCAGCGCGTTGAAGATCACCGCAGACAAGATGGCCGACGACGGGGACGTCAGGTGCATCACGTCCAGCACGCGCAGCTTCGGATAAGTCGAGGCGAAGGCCGCCGGAATGATCGCGAAATACTTCGCGACGTCGTTCGCGATCGAGAACGTCGTCAGCGAGCCGCGAGTCATCAGCATCTGCTTGCCGATCTCGACGATCTCGATCAGCTTCGTCGGGTTCGAATCAAGATCGACCATGTTGCCCGCTTCCTTCGCCGCCTGCGTGCCGCTGTTCATCGCCACTGCGACGTCGGCCTGTGCGAGCGCGGGCGCATCGTTGGTGCCGTCGCCCGTCATCGCGACGAGGCGCCCGGCCGACTGATGCGTGCGGATCATCTTGAGCTTGGCTTCCGGCGTCGCTTCGGCGAGGAAGTCGTCGACACCGGCTTCGGCGGCAATGGCCGCGGCCGTGAGCCGGTTGTCACCGGTGATCATGACCGTGCGGATGCCCATCTTGCGCAGTTCGGCAAAGCGCTCCTTGATGCCGCCCTTCACGATGTCCTTCAGCTCGATCACGCCGAGCACGCGCGCCGGCCCCCCTTCGCCCGTGCCGTGACCACCGGGTTTTTCGGCGACCACCAGCGGCGTACTCCCGCGTCGCGCGACATCCGTCACCGCGTTGTTGACCTCTCCCGGATAGCGGCCGCCATGGGACTCGACATACAGCTTCACCGCATCCGACGCGCCCTTGCGGATCTCGCGCTCCGGCAGGTCGACCCCGCTCATCCGCGTCTGCGCCGTGAAGCCGAGAAACGTGGCGTGCAGCGCGCTCATGTCGCGCTCGCGGATATTGAAGCGCTGCTTGGCGAGCACGACGATGCTGCGGCCCTCCGGCGTTTCGTCGGCGAGCGACGCCAGTTGCGCCGCGTCGGCGAGGTCCTGCTCCGAGACGCCGGGCGCCGGCACAAAGGTCGATGCCTGCCGGTTGCCCAGCGTGATGGTGCCTGTCTTGTCCAGCAGCAGCACGTCGACGTCGCCCGCCGCCTCGACCGCGCGCCCCGACGTTGCAATCACGTTGGCCTGCATCATGCGGCTCATACCCGCCACGCCAATCGCGGAGAGCAGCCCGCCGATGGTGGTGGGAATCAGGCACACCAGCAGGGCCACGAGGGCCGTGATGGTCACGACATGGCCCGCCTGTGCGGCTGCCACGGAGAAGATCGAGAACGGCAACAAGGTCGCCGTGGCGAACAGCAGCACGAGTGTCAACGCCACCAGCAGGATCGTCAGCGCGATCTCGTTCGGGGTCTTCTGCCGTTTGGCTCCTTCGACCATCGCGATCATCCGGTCGAGGAAAGCCTCGCCGGGATTGACCGAAACCCGCACCACGATCCAGTCCGAAAGCACGCGCGTGCCGCCCGTCACCGACGAAAAGTCGCCGCCCGATTCGCGGATCACGGGCGCGGATTCGCCGGTAATGGCCGATTCGTCAACGGACGCGACGCCCTCGATGACTTCGCCGTCGGCCGGAATCGTGTCGCCCGTTTCGATCAGCACGACATCGCCTTTGCGCAGATCGGTGGAGGCCATCACCGTGACGGGCGATTTCGGATGCGGGTCGTTGAGCTTTTTCGCCATCACGTTGTGCTTCGCGCTGCGCAGCGACGCTGCCTGTGCCTTGGAGCGGCCTTCGGCGAGCGCTTCCGCAAAATTGGCGAACAGCACGGTAAACCACAGCCACAGCGCAATGGCGAGGATGAAGCCCGCCGGCGCCTCGGCCTGGCCGGCGAGCGCGGCGAACCAGAGGATCGTCGTCAGGATGCTGCCCACGTACACGCAAAACATCACGGGATTGCGCAACTGCGTACGGGGCTTGAGCTTCCTGAACGACTCGGCGATGGCGGGCTTCACGAGCACCGGGTCGAACATCGAGCGTGCGGCCGTGCGTGCCTGGCCAAGATTGTCGGGACGATGGGCAGGCGGTTGAGTGGGCGTAGACATGCTTTCCTCGTACTCAGTGACCGGCAATCATCGACAGATGCTCGGCAACGGGTCCGAGCGCAAGCGCGGGCACGAACGTCAGCGCGCCGATCAGGAGCACGGCCCCCAGCAGCAGCACAACGAACAGCGGGCCGTGCGTGGGCAAGGTCCCTTCTGTCACCGCAATGCGCTTCTTTTCGGCGAGCGAGCCCGCGACGGCGAGCACCGCGACCGCCGGCACGAACCGGCCAAACCACATGGCGATGGCCAGCAGCACGTTATAGAACGGCGTATTGACGGAGAGCCCCGCAAATGCGCTGCCGTTGTTGTTCGTGGCCGAGGTAAACGCGTAGAGAATTTCGGAGAAGCCGTGCGGGCCGGGATTGGCAATGCCCGCGGTGCCGAGCGGAGACAGCACGCCGATCGACGTGCCGACGAGCACGATCATCGGCATGATGAGGACCGCAATCGATACCATCTTCATCTCGTAAGATTCGATCTTCTTGCCGATGTACTCAGGTGTGCGACCGATCATCAACCCGGCGATGAACACCGCAAGCAGCGCAAAGACCAGCATCCCGTACAGCCCCGAACCTACTCCGCCGTAGACGACCTCGCCCAGCTGCATCATCAGGATCGGCACGAAGCCGCCCATCGGCGTGAGCGAATCGTGTGCATTGATCACCGCCCCACACGACGCCGACGTGGTGGCGACCGTAAAGATGCCGGAATCGGCAATGCCGAATCGCACTTCCTTGCCTTCCATGTTGCCGCCGGTCTGCAGCGCCGATCTCATCTGGTCGACGCGCAGCGAGGCGAACAGCGGATTGCCGGCCTGCTCCGCCGAGATCTCGCCCCAGCAGCCGACCGCAAACGCGATGGTCATGGCCGCAAGCACGGCATAGCCTTGCCGGTTGTCGCCGACCATCCGGCCGAAGACGATGCACAGCGCGGCGCCGATGCACAGCATGGCGATCATCTGGACGAAATTCGACAGAGGCGTTGGGTTCTCGTACGGATGCGCGGAATTGGCATTGAAGAATCCGCCGCCATTGGTGCCGAGCATCTTGATCGCTTCCTGCGATGCCAGCGGGCCCATCGCAATGGTCTGCTTGTCGGCCTTCATGTCCTGCATCACGGGGTTGCCCTTGGCATCCTTGACCGGATTGCCCTGCGCATCGGTCTTCGGCACCTGGTAGGTCGTGACCTGCAGCGTCGGCACGTCCACATACGCCTTGAAGTTCTGGATCGCCCCCTGACTCACGAGCACCAGCGCGATGACGAACGCGATCGGCATGAGGATGTACAGCGTGGAGCGCGTCAGGTCGACCCAGAAATTGCCGATCGTCTTTGTCGTGTGGCGCGCAAACCCCCGGATCAGCGCGACGGCCACGGCAATGCCGGTCGCTGCGGAAAGGAAGTTCTGCACGGCGAGCGCCGTCATCTGCGTGAGATAGCTGACCGTGCTTTCCGGCGTATAGTTCTGCCAGTTCGTGTTGGTGATGAAGCTGATGGCCGTATTGAAGGCGCCATCGGGCGTCATGGGACCGAAGCCCTGCGGGTTCGCCGGCAACCATTGCTGCAGGCGCAGAAAGCCATATACCGCCAGGGCACCGAGCGCATTGAACAGCAGCACCGCGAACGCGTACTGCTTCCATGTCATTTCGGCATCGGGGTCCACGCCCGCAAGCCGATACAGCGAATGCTCGACAGGCCGCCCGATCTTGCGCACGACGACCGATGAGCCGTCGAGCACCGAGGTCATGTAGTGGCCGAGCGGAATGGAGACAGCCGTCAGGACTACGATGAAAAGCACGACGTGGAGCAGGTTGTAGGTATTCATTCGAGTTCCTCCGCGCGCAATAGCGCGTACACGAGGTACACGAGCAGGAGCAGCGTCGCGGCGCCGGCGAGCCAGATCATCCATGCGGTCATGGCCGGCCTCCCGGTGCATGCCCGTAAAGCTTCTCGCAACCCATGACAAGCGCGACACTGAGCCCGAGGAAGACCACAATGCCGGCGATGTAGATCAGGTCCATATCGATGCTCCGCAAACGATCGGAAATCACGACGTGAAGTCGGCCCCTTCTACTGGCCTTGTCAAGACTAGGAAACCGCGAATAAAAAAGGTGTAAATATCGAAGCCATGGAAAAAGGCGGTCGTCGGCACATCCGTGTCCGTCGCGTCACCGGGTTCCATTGCGTAAGCTGTTTAATTCATCGGCCCCGGGTCTCGACATGACTGGATCGCCTGCAAAATCTTTCTCGTGTGACCTACGCTACGAACGACGGCGTCATAAAACTGATGCAAAATCCGCGCACCGACGTCTGCGAATTGCAGCGACCCGAACCACACGACCTTAGCCAACATGTCGAACCCGACCAATGCCAGCGTCGATCCGGCTGACCCGCGCGGGACAAACGCGAGTCATCCTCATGCGCCGCCGTCCGCGGGCGGCGCCACCGCAATGGCATCGCTGGCGCTCGCCGCGCTCGGTATCGTTTTCGGCGACCTCGGTACGAGTCCGCTCTACGCATTGCAGGAAGCTTTCAATGGCGCGCGCGGCGTGGCCGCGACACCGGAAAACGTGGTGGGGATCGTCTCGCTCTTTCTGTGGTCCCTCATCCTGATGGTGAGCGTCAAGTACGTTCTCGTTCTGATGCAGGCCGACAACCATGGCGAAGGCGGCTTGCTGGCACTCCTCGCGCTGCTGGTGGGAGAGCGGACCGGACGCGAAATGCGGCGGGCCGCCCTGCGCTGGGTGTTCCTCGCGATGTTCGGCACGGCCATGCTGTATGGCGACGGCGTCATCACGCCCGCGATATCCGTGCTGAGCGCGGTCGAGGGCATCGAGGTCGCCACGCCGGCCTTCTCGCACTACGTCGTGCCGGTCACGGTGGTGATCCTCGTGGCGCTGTTCGCCGTTCAGCCACTCGGGTCGGGCCGCGTCGGTGTGGCGTTCGGGCCGATACTGGCCATCTGGTTTGTCGTGATCTTTATCCTCGGCGTCGCGTCCATTGCGGGCACGCCCGCCATTCTCGCGGCGTTCAACCCGATCAACGGCATCACGTTCTTCATGCACAACGGCTTCCGGGGCTTTCTCGCGCTGGGAGCCGTGGTGCTGTGCCTGACCGGCGGCGAAGCGCTGTATGCCGACATGGGGCACTTCGGCGCCAGGCCGATACGTCTGGCCTGGTACGGCTTGGCACTGCCTGCCCTGACTGCCAGCTATCTTGGACAGGGCGCACTTTTGCTGCGCGATCCCGGCGCAGCGGCGCGGCCCTTCTATACGACCGTCCCCACGTGGGGGCTGTATCCCATGGTGGTGCTGGCGACGCTCGCCACCATCGTCGCGTCGCAGGCCCTGATCTCCGCAGTGTTTTCACTCACGCGACAAGCGGGACAACTCGGTCTCTCGCCTCGCGTGACGGTCAGGCACACTTCATCGAGCACGGCCGGACAGATCTACCTGCCCGGCCTGAACTGGCTTCTCATGGCCGGCACCATTGGCGTGGTGCTGCTCTTCCGCTCATCGGACAGTCTTGCGGCCGCTTTTGGCATTGCGGTGTCCACCACCATGGCGATTACCACCTTGCTGTTCGCGGCGTTCGCGCACGTGCGATGGAAGTGGCCGGTGTGGCGTGTCGCACTCGTCGCCGGCGTTTTCATGGTGGTGGATGCATCGTTCGTCGCCGCCAACGCGATGAAATTTGCGGATGGCGGCTGGCTGCCGCTGGCCATCGGCGGCCTGACGTTTCTGGTCTCGACGTCCTGGCTCGTCGGGCTGCGGACGATGCGCCGTTCACGGGGGGATTCGGGCTTGCCGCTCGACGTCTTCATCGCCAGTCTCGCGCAGGACGCGCCATACAGGGTGACGGGCACGGCCGTGTTTCTGATGGCCGCCGGTGACTCGGTGCCCACGACGCTGCTGCATCACCTGAAGCACAATCAGGTCCTGCACCGGCAGGTGATCCTGCTGACCTTGCTGACCGAGGAAATTCCGCGCGTATCGCAGGACGACCGCTTCGATGTGCAATGCTTCGATCAAGGCTTCATTCGCGTCGTGGGTCGTTACGGCTATATGGAGTCGCTCGATGTTCCTGAGCTGCTCAAGCAAGCGTTGCAGAAAGCCGGACGAGAGGCTTACGACCCGATGACTACGTCGTTTTACCTCGGGCGCGAGTCGCTCACGGTATCCAGGAATCTCAATCCCGCGCGCCGTTTGCTGCTGAGCGTCTTTATTCTGCTGCGCAAAAATGAACTCGATGCGACCAACCACCTGAAGGTGCCGCCCAACCGTGTCGTCGAGATGGGGGCGAGGCTCGACCTCGAGTGAACGAAAGCCTGTCCTCGCTTACGGTCGCGAAGGGTCGTTACGCGCTTCGCCAGCTTCACTCCCCACGGTAGTTCAGCCAGACCTTCATCGGTCCGCTTTCGCGGTGATGCCAGGCGAAGTAAGGAATGGCGATCAAGGTGGCACCGTGGCGCGGCGTTGCATCGGCCGCTTCAGCCAGGGGCCGGTAGAGCGCTCCCGTCCAGTCCGGATCGATTTCGCGCTTGTGTGCAGCGCCCTTGAGCACGACCACTGACCGGCCGCGTTGCAGCCGAGATGCGCCGCGATCGACGACGCGCTGATCGGCTCATGAAAGGCGCGGAAGGCCGGGATACCTGCGCCAGATCGGTTCGATATGACGACGGCATCCGGGCCACTCCATCTCGCATCACGCGTCCTTAGCGAATCCCGCGCTTGATGAGCGGAATGAGCGAGTCGATCGTCGCGGGCGTCTGCACACCTGCGCCGGTGTTGATGGTCAGTCCCGCGAAGTGATAGGCCGCCGAGAGCACGCACTGCGTGACCGGCAGAAAACCCTGCAGATAAAGCTGTTGATCGAGCGTCGCGGTGATGAATTTGCTCTGCAGCCCGGAAATCGTGGCAGGCGCCAGATCGATGCCGCCCACGATGACTTGTCCCGGCTTCTTGCCAGCCTGCTGGAGCGCTTGCGGAATGAACCCGGTCACGCCGCCGTGCTGGGTGCCGATCGCCTTCAGACCAGGGTGCGCCTGGATAAAGGCGACCAGGATCGGCACGGCGAGCGATGAATCGGAATCCACCTGCGGCGAGATATTGAGCCGGGTCACCTTCACGCCGGCCTTCTCCAGCGTCTCGGCAAGTCCGCGGTCGGACTGGCTACGCACGCTCTCGTTGAAGACACCGTATTCGAGCGCCTCGTCGCCCTTCTTGAGCCCGGCGCTGAGCATGGCCTGTGCGGTGATCTGGCCGCCCACGTAGAGTTCGACGCCGGCGTAGCCGAAGCCCTTCGCGTCGTAGAGCTTCTGGTTGTCGGGCAGCGGCGTATTGCCGACGGTCACGATGATGCCCTGATCCACCGCCTGCTTGATCAGCGGGGCGAAGGCCGGATCGCCCGGGTGGCCCATGATGCCGATACAGGTCGGCTTCGCCGCCATCGCCTGGCGAAACTGCGCAAGCATCGTCTCCGGGCTCCAGGCCGAGAACTGCTCGATCACCTTGATGCCGAAGGCATGCCCCGCATCCGCCGCCCCGGTCTGACGCGGCAGCGTGGCGCCGTCGCCGGGGTTTCCGCCCATCTGCATATACATCGTCATACCGGCGCCGAGCTGGCCTGACGTGGTCGGATCGGTGGCACCAGCGTTCGGCGAGAGGCCGAACGCAAGCACGCCCGCCCCCAGGAGAAACCCAGTCATGATCTTGTTCATTTCCGCTCCTATCTCCTGATTTAACGGCTTTAGCGCCGCCCAAGCCTGAGTCTTTCGCGCAACGCGCGCAGCCTGGCGGGATTCTCGACCAACAGATGCAGGATCACGGCGACGATGAACACCACCCCTTCGATCGCCTGGACCCAGAAGCCGGCGATACCGGTCGCAACGATGCCGGCCTCCAGCATGCCAATCACGAAGGTGCCGAAGAAGGTGCCCACGATCGTCGCCGTGCCGCCGAACACCGAGGTTCCGCCGATGAACACACCGGCTAGCGCCGGCAGCAGATAGCCTTGCCCCTGGGTCGAGAAGTAGTTCAGATTCTCGAGCGTGAGCAGGACCGTGGCGAAGCCGGCCAGCACCCCCATCAGCGTGAACAGCTTCACCGTCTCGCGCAGCACGTTGATGCCCACGACCTTCGCCACGTTGCGGTTGTCTCCGATGAACAGCACGTGCTCGCCGAAACGGTGGCGATTGAGGATGAACCACATGAACACGGCGAGGCCGAGCGCCCAGAGCGCCTGCATCGGGATCAGACCGAACAGCGTGCCCGTGAATACCGCGTACGCTGACCCGCTGGCGAGTTGCTGCAGCGCATAGGAGAGCCCGCCGGAAAGGATCGACGCCACACCGGCCCACAGGAACTGCGTGCCGATCGTCACGATGATGGACGGCATGCCGACCACCGCGACCAGCACCCCGTTCACCACGCCGACCAGCGCACCGCCCGCCAACGCCGCAATAATGGCCAGCCAGGCGGATCCCGTGGTGTTCACGCACCAGGCGAACAGGAAGCCCGAGAAGGCCATCACCGAGGGGAACGACAGGTCGATCTCCCCTGCCGCGATCACCAGCGTCAGCCCGATCGCCAACACCGCGAGAGGCGGCACGGTGGTCAGGAAGGAGAAGTAGATTGGCCAGCCCAGAAAGACGCGTGGCGCGGTCGCCATGAACAGGCCGACCACCAGCGCAAATACGACCAGGCTCGGCAAGCCCTCCATGCGGGCGAAACCCGGCAGGCGCAAACCTACCGGGCGCACCGGCCGCTTTTCCTTGATCGGATCGCTCACGTCCTTGTCCCCGCAACCGGCGCCGGTCCGTGCCCGCTCTGCTGAAGCGAAATCAGGAACCGCGTGAGATCCTCGAGGCTCATCTCACCGGATTTGATATCCGCGACGATCCGGCCGCGATCGAGCACGACCAGTCGATCGGCGAGCTCATGCACATGGGCGAGGTTATGTTCGATGTAGATGCAGGCGCGGCCGGACTCCTTAATGGAGCGCACGAAGTCGAGAACCTTGCGCACCTCGCTGATGGCAAGCGCCACCGTGGGTTCATCGAGAATGATCAGATCGCTGTCGAAATGCATCGCGCGTCCGATCGCGATGCCCTGGCGCTCGCCGCCGGAAAGTTTCGCGATCAACGAATCCGCGTCGATCCCCACGCCGCGAAAACCGAGCTGTTGCTTGAGAATATCGTTGGCGATGCGCCGTTCTTCGGCGACATTGATAAAACCGAAGCGGTTGGTGATCTGCCGCCCGACAAAGAAATTACGCCACAGCGGCTGCTTCTCGCCGAGCGATTTCTCCTGATAGACCGTCTCGAAGCGCAACCGGTGCGCCTCGCGCACGGAAAAGCGGCTCCAGTCGACCTCTTCGTCGCGGATGAACAGCTTGCCCGAGCTCGGCCGCACGACCCCGGTCAGCACCTTGATGAGCGTGGATTTACCCGCGCCGTTATCGCCGATCAGGCCGACGATCTCGTTGCGGCCAATGGCGAGGTCGATGCCGGAAAGCGCGCGGATCTTGCCGTAGGACAGGCTGATGCCCTGCGCGCGCACGATATGCCGCCAGTCGCTCGCAGCGCGCGCGGCATCGCTCGCCGTCACGCTACGCTCCAGCGCGAATGACCTGCAGGGATGTTGTGTACGACGATAGCCATAAAACTTTCCCCTTTGCTTATCGATCGCCGCATCAACTTACATAGAAAAGTCTCTGGAATATAGTAAGACTAACAGTCAAAGTCTAGTTCAAGAATAGCCTCGCGAGACCGCTTGTTTCATCGGGAAATTACTAGTCCCGGGCATCCGGACAACGGAATGTAAGAGACCCGGGCACGTCCACGGTTGATAGCAAACTTCGCGCGTATGACCTGACGCGGTGGCTCGTGCAGGAGGCACGACAGCACGAGCCACCACGGCATCGAGGTCGACAACGCCCTTGAGATGGTCAACAATCACCGGGCCCGTCAATGCCAGTTTCCATCGCCACGTATGAATCAACCTGAATTCACGCTGCGCGCAGCGACGCCCGCCGACGAACCATTTCTGTTCGAGTTACGCAGGGCAACGATGACCGGGCATCTGGAACGTGCCGGCGAATCGACCGACGAGGAAGCGCATTGGGCGCGTCTACGCTATCGCTACGACGACGCGAATGTCATCTGTTGCGGATCGGAAAGACTCGGACTCTTCAAGTTCTTTCGCGACCCGGATGAATGGACCATCGTACAAATCCAGATCCTGCCCGAACATCAGGGTCGCGGTATCGCGGCCCAGCTGCTCGGTGATTTTCTGCGTCGGGCCGACGACGCTCGTGTCCCTGTCAAACTCAGCGTGCTGAAAGGCAATCGGGCAATCACCCTTTACCAGCGCTTTGGGTTCCAGGTGATCGATGCGACTGACACGTCGTTGCTGATGAGGCGGCCGTAACCCGCCGCTACATGAAATTGCGCGTATGCAGCGCCGCAAGTTGCTTCGCCTGAGCCGGCTCGAAGCCAAGGCGCACCAGCCTCGTGTAGCGCCATCGGCCATTTCGCGCATCAAGGTTTGAACCCGCGCGTAGCCTCGCGCCACGGCCGCCGGCGTCAACTCGCCCGCGGCGATCATCGCACATGAAGGAGCCCGCAGCGCATCGGCAGTGCCGCAGGCCGGCACATTATTGCATCTGCCGATTTTGTCTGGATGCTGGGTGTCCCGGCTGCTGGGTGTCCCGGCTCGTCCGCAAGGCCTGGGCGCGCGCTGCGCCCAGGCCGCAGCGACCTCAGTGCATATCGCCAACGACAACGCGTGCCGACAACGCGTTCGTATCACGCGACGACGACGCGGCGCGAATCTCGTAGCTTCCGCCATGCACCTGCCACGCGTGCTTCGTGACGTTCCACGTCGCGAGGCGCCGCGCCGGGATGACGACGCTCACCTGCTGGGACTGCCCGGGCCGCAAGGCGATCTTCGTCCATCCCACCAGGCGCTGCGGCGGCTCGCCCAGACCCGGCGGCAGCGTGGCGTACACCTGGGCGACTTCGGCGCCGGCACGCGAGCCCGTGTTGGCGACGGTGAACGTGGCGATCACGTTGCCGCCCTGATCGGTATGCGTCCTGAGCCCCGAGTACGAGAACGTCGTATAGGAAAGACCATAGCCAAACGGGAACAGTGGATCGATGTTTTTCGCATCGTACCAGCGGTATCCCATCAGGAGTCCTTCGCTATAGACGACGTTCAGGTTGTTGGGGTCGATGGTCGGCTGCGGCAGATCGGCTTCCTGGCGCGGGAACGTGATCGGCAGCTTCGCGGACGGATTCACGTCGCCGAACAGGATGTCCGCGATCGCCTGGCCGCCCTGCACACCGGGATACCACGCTTCCACGACGCCGTGAACGCTGCCGAGCCACGGCATCGTGACGGGACTGCCGTTCTCCAGCACGACGATGACCCGCTTGGCCTTCGCAGCCACCGCGTTGATCAGCGCATTCTGGTCGTAAAGCTGATTGCTCGGGTCCGCCTTGTTGTCCGGCAAGGACAGGTTCGCCAGATCCGTGCCCTCGCTTTCCCATTGCGTGGCGAACACGATCGCGACATCGGCGCTGGCGGCCGCGCTAGCGGCGGCGGAGGCGTTCGTGCCGTCGAAGTACGTCACCGTGGCCTGAGACGCCTTGGCCTTGATCGCGTTGTACGGCGAGGACTTGTACCAGGTCGCGCAACTCGACAGCAGCGGGTTGCCGGACTGGCATCCCGACACCGCATTGCCGTCTGCCGCGGGCACGCCTCCCGACCCGCCTCCGGACATCACGCCGACATCGGCATGGCCGCCGATCACGACGATCGAGTGCAGGCCGCCAGCGGCGAGCGGAAGGACCGGCTGGTTGCTGCCGGAAGGCGCGCCATTCTTCAGTAGAACGATCGACTCGTGCGCCACCGCGAGAGCATCACGGTTGCCTGCCGTCTGGTCGACCGAGCCGCCAGGGGTGGGCGGGTTGTCCATGACGCCAAGGGCAATCATGGTGCGCAGCTTGCGAAAGACCATGTCATTGAGGCGGGCGACCGGAACGGTACCGGCCTGGACCGCGGCCTTCAGCGCGCTGCTGAAATACGACTGAATGCCGAAGCCCGCCCCTGCCGTGCCGAGATCGCCTGGCTGCTCTTCATCCAGACCCGCCATCGCGGAGGCGACAGTCGTGTGGTTGGCCGTCCAGTCCGACTGGACTTTGCCCTTGAAGCCCCACTCCTGCTTCAGGATGGTCGTGAGGAGTTCCGGGTTCTGGCACGCATACACGCCGTTGATCAGGTTGTACGAGCACATCACGTTGCCGGGATGCCCCTCGCGCACGGCAATCTCGAAGGCGAGCAGCTCCGTTTCCCGCATCGTCCTTTCGTCGACCACCGAATTGCTCGTCATCCGGTTGGTTTCCTGGTCGTTCATCGCGTAGTGCTTCACCGTGGCGATCACGTTCTGCGACTGCGTTCCCATGGTGCGCGCGGCGCTCATCGTGCCGCTCAGAACGGGGTCTTCGCCCATGTACTCGAACGTGCGGCCATCGCGCGGTTCACGTGCGAGATTGACGCCGCCACCGAGTCCTTCCGCGTAGCCGAGCACGCGCAGCTCACGGGCAATACGCGCCCCGTAGGCCCCCGCGAGCGCCACGTCCCAGCTCGAGGCGAGCCCGATCGGCGCGGGAAAGGCCGTGGTATGCGCGTTCTGCACGTTCACGCCGCCCGCCGAATCCGCAGTGGCCAACGGCGGAATGCCCAGACGGCTGACGCCGGGGATATAACCGGCGCCCTGCACCCACGAAGGAAACGGGCCACCGAGTCCGACGGTGGGAATGCCCGTCCCGTGCACCAGCTGGATCTTTTCGTCGAGCGTCAGTTGCGAGACCAGCACTGCCGCGCGCCTGTCGGCCTGGTCGCCCTTCGCTTTCCAGTCGAAGGCCGGCTGTGACGCACCCGAATCATGGGAAAAGAACTGGGCCACAATCGAAAATGGGCTGGCGCCCCATGTGTTGCCGGTGGCGGCTTGATCCGCATACGCCACAGAGCCGGCACACAATGCGCCGGCGACCGCAACCGCTATTTGCTTCGCATTCCTCACGGTGTCTCTCCTGTTTTGCCGATTGCATGAGCGATGACCCGCAGGATTGCGGGACCGTAATCGGACTACATTTTTCTTCTAGTTTTATGTTGAATTACCCTACGTAGCGAGATGACGATAGCACCCGGCGAAACGTTTGCGCTTATCGTGCCGTCGCGGAACTTAACCTGGCGTCGCGGCATCAGGGTTTGCCTTAGCCCTGCGCCGTCTGCCATTTCGTCGCTACCTTGCAGGCAGTTTACGAGTCTTCGAACCGGCTCACGGCGCCCGGGCAGCGGTTCATGCGGATTCGATATCCGGCCCCATCGGGCCGTTTGAGGATTGCAGCAAGAATGCTAAAGTCACCAGCTACCAGCGGTTAGCCGAGGCGACGTTTCTCCGTTCCATGGTGTCTTATATGGACGCCTCCCGGTTTGCCAGGTGATATTCGATGTGTGACTGATAGGACGAGGCTGCAGACTTATATCCGGCCTGTGGTGCGGATCAAGATGATCCGCTGGCCCTGATGGAA